>CAZGJV010000016.1:0-2333 GCA_964525715.1 uncultured Conexibacter sp.
GCCGGGTCCGGGCGGCTCGGGCGGCAGCTCGCGGCGCGGGCGCAGGCCGGCGCCGACCGCCGCGCCGCCGAGCAGCAGCAGCACGAGCGGCCAGAACCACAGGCTCGCGCCGCCGGTCGCCGGGATCCCCACGAGCGCCACGAAGAGCAGCAGGATCAGCGCGCCGAGATAGCCGGGGCCCGCCTCTCTGTCGACGCCCGCGTACGCGACGAGCCCCAGACCGGCGGCCAGCAGGACCGCCTTCCAGCCGCCGCCGGGCAGCCCGATCGGGATGCCGAGGTAGCCGAGCGCCACGTTCGGCAGGCTCGTGTAGGCGACGACGGCCGCTCCCAGGAACGTCATGCCGAGCGCGAGGATCGCCACGCCCGCGGCGTCGATCAGATAGACGGACTCGCGCCGCTGCACGTCGCGCCGCGCCAGCGCCGCCAGCACGAGCACGATCGCGAGCGCCAGCAGCAGCCAGCGCGTCGTCGCCGGGCCGTGCGGCGAGAACGCCCACGCGACGAACGCGAGCACCGCGACGATCCCGGCGAGCGCAGCGATCAGCGCACAGATCGCACTGCGGCGCGTACGCGCCACCCATGCGGCGCCGACCGTCGCGACGACCGCGATCCAGAAGCGCGAACCGGCCGCCCCCAGCGGGTCGCCCGCGCCAAGCACGCGCGCGAAGCGCACGAGCGCCACGAAGCCGAGCAGCAAGCCGGCGAGCAGCAGCACCTGCTGGTAGGCGCGCGGCCGCTCCCCCTCCAGCGGCGCGAGCAGGCCCATGCCGAGCACGAGCGCGCAGGCGAGCGCCGTCAGCACGAGCAGGATCCCGTTGGCCCACAGGCCGTCGAAGCGCATGTTCACCAGCAGCACGCCGAGCGCGAGCGGCACGGCGCCGGCGGCGATCAGGTCGCCGCGGTGGGGATGCGGCGTCAGCGCCGCGATGCCTCTGCCGGCGAGGGCGCGCAGGTCGTTCGCCTCGGCCATGACGCGCCAGCCTAGCGCCGGCGCCCGCCTGCGACGCCGGCATTCGCGCGGCGGGGTCCGCGTCTCGTACCATCGCCCGCATGGCCGACGCGCAGCAGCCCGCGGACCCGCAGCCGGAGGCGCTCCCGCTGCGCGCCTCCGACGCCGAGCGCGAGCGCACCGCGACGCAGCTGCGCGACCACGCCGCCGCTGGCCGGCTTACGCCCGAGGAGCTCGACGAGCGGCTCGACGTCGCCTATGCAGCGCGCACCGTCGGCGAGCTCGAGACGCTCGTGCGCGACCTGCCGGCACACGACCTCGCGGCCGGCGGCTCCGCGGCGCATCCCGCCCGCTCGGCACAGCGGGAGGCGGCCCGCCGCCACCTGCAGCACGCGATCGGCCAGGCGGTGCTCGTGAGCGCCGCGGCGGTCGCGATCTGGCTCGCGACCGGCGCCGACGGCTCGTTCTGGCCGCGCTGGATCATCCTCATCAGCGCGATCCGCGTAGCGTTCGGCGCCTGGGGCGAGCTGGGACCGGCCGGCCGCAGCCGTCACCGGCACCGCCACGACGAGGCGCGCCTCGGCCGCGGCGGCGCGCGCCCGCGAGAGCTGCCTCGCGAGCCGGGCGACGAGCGCTAGCCTCGGGCACGCCCGCACCGACCCCAGCCAGCCCGGAGGCCCCATGGCGCTCGTCGAGACCGAGGACCGCGGCGCGGTCCGCCACCTGATCCTCAACCGCCCCGAGAAGCGCAACGCGATGCACGGCGAGCTGGTGCTCGCGATCGGCTCCGCGCTGAAGGAGGCCGCCAACCTGCCCGAGGTCCACTGCGTCGTCGTGCGCGGCGCGGGCGCGATGTTCTCCTCCGGGATGGACTTCGCCTCGCTCGGCGGCCTGTCGGAGACGCCGCAGCACCTGCGCGCGTTCCGCCGCGAGGTGCTGGAGGCGTGGAACGTCGCCGAGGAGATGACGAAGCCGGTGATCTGCGAGATCCACGGCGGCTGCATCGGCGGCGCGATGGAGCTGGCGCTCGCGTGCGACTTCCGCACGATGGCGGCCGACGCGATCATCGGCATGCCGGAGACGCGCGTCGGCCTGATCCCCGACGTCGGCGGCTCCTCGCGGCTGCCCGCGATCGTCGGCCTGGGCCGCGCGAAGGAGCTGATCATGACGGGCAAGCTGATCGGCGCCGAGGAGGCCGAGCGGATCGGGCTCGTCAACCGCGTCGCGCCGCCGGAGGAGCTGGAAGCGGCGACGCAGCAGCTCGTCGACGAGCTGCTCGCATGCGCGCCGATCGCGGTGGGCCTCGCCAAGCGCGTGCTGGACGCGGCCGCCAAGCCGGCGCTCGCGGCGACGCTCGAGCAGGAGGTCGCCGCCCAGCAGCT
>CAZGJV010000016.1:2433-82096 GCA_964525715.1 uncultured Conexibacter sp.
CCGCCAAGCCGGCGCTCGCGGCGACGCTCGAGCAGGAGGTCGCCGCCCAGCAGCTGTGCGCGCAGTCGGAGGACTTCGCGGAGGGCGCGAAAGCGCTTGCGGAGCGGCGGATGCCGGCGTTCGCGGGGCGGTAGCCCCGGCTGGGCAGCTGCTCGCCGGACGGTGACCGTTGCGTCGTCAACCATATACTCGCCGACCATGACCCCCGCCCCCGTAACGATCATCGGCGCGACCGGCGACCTCGGCTTCGGCCTCGCGCTGCGGCTCGCTCAGGCCGGCGTCCCCGTCGTGATCGGCTCGCGCGACGCAGGCCGCGCCACCGAGGCGGCCGAGCGCATCCGCGAGGCTGTCCCCGGCGCCGACGCGCAGGGGCTCGCGAACCCCGACGCCGCCGCCGCGTCCGACACCGTCGTCCTGTCCGTCCCGTTCGCCAGCCAGGCGAGCACGCTCAGATCGATCAGAGGCGCGCTGAAGCCGGGCACGCTGCTGCTCGACGTGACCGTGCCGCTCGCGGCAGCCGTCGGCGGGCGCCCGACGCGCACGCTGATCGTGCCGCAGGGCTCCGCCGCACAGCAGGCGCAGGAGCTGGTCCCCGACGGCGTCGCGGTCGTCTCGGGCCTGCACACCGTCGCCGCCAAGCACCTCGCCGAGCTGGGACATGCGCTCGACGAGGACGTGCTGATCGCCGGCGACGACAGAGACGCGAAGGCGCGCGTCGCCGCATTGATCAAGCGGATCCCCGGCCTGCGCCCGATCGACGCCGGCCGCCTCGAGACGTCCCGCATCACCGAGCAGCTCACCGCGCTGACGATCGGCGTCAACATCCGCCACAAGGCGACCGCCGGCATCAAGCTCACCGGCCTCCCCGCGAGCGGAAGCTGGGACTGATGTCGCCGGCCGGCGCACCGGTCGTCGTGCTCGCCGGCGGCACCGGCGGGGCGAAGCTCGCGCGCGGGATGGCCGACGTGGCCGGCAGCGACGCGCTCGTCGTGATCGCCAACACGGCCGACGACGTCGAGGTCTACGGCGCGCACGTCTCGCCCGACCCCGACCTCGTGACGTTCTGGCTCGCGGACCGCATCGACGAGCGCGGCTGGGGCCTCGCGGGCGACACGTTCGAAGTGATGGCGGGCCTGCGCGCACTGGGCCGCGAGGTGTGGTTCAACCTCGGTGACCGCGACCTCGCGATCGGGATCGAGCGCGCCCGGCGCCTCGCCGAGGGTGCGCGCCTGACGGAAGCGATCGCCGAGCTGGGCGCGGCGCTGGAGGCGCCCGGTCGCGTACTGCCGATGTGCGACGAGCCGGTTCGCACGCGCGTGCGCACGCAGGGGGCGGAGCGGCCGTTCCAGGAGTTCATGATCCTCGGCAGAGGCGAGGGACCGATCGAGGGCGTGGCGTTCGAGGGGATCGAGGCCGCGCAGCCGACGCCCGAGGTGCTCGACGCGATCGCGCGGGCGCGCGCGATCGTGATCGGCCCGTCGAACCCGATCGTCTCGATCGGCCCGATCCTCGCCGTGCCGGGCATGCGCGAGGCGCTGCGCGCGGCGAAGGCGCCGGTCGTCGCCGTCAGCCCGATCGTCGGCGGCGCGGTCGTGAAGGGGCCGACCGCCGCCTGCCTCGCATGGGCCGGCAAGCCGGTGACCGCGGCCGGCGTCGCGGACCTGTACGGCGACCTGCTCGACGGCATCGTCGCCGACGAGCGCCTGCCGCAGGGGACCGTGCTGCCGCTGCTGGAGACCGACCTGCTGATGGCCGACGGCGCCGGCCGCCAGCGGCTGGCGCGCGAGACGCTGGCGTTCGCGACCGCGCTCGCAGGCTGACGAGCGCCGGTCTTCGCGCCGCGAGCGGATACCGTACGGCGCCGATGCAGACCGTCGCGATCCTGCCGGTGAAGCGCTTCGCGAACGCGAAGCGGCGCCTCGAGGCCGCGCTTGCGAGCGGGGCGCGGCGCGCGCTCGCCGAGGCGATGTTCAGCGACGTGCTGACCGCGCTGCGGCGCGTCGACGCGATCGACGAGATCCTCGTCGTGAGCGCGGACCCGGGCGCACAGCGGATCGCCGAGGGCTACGGGGCGCGTGCGCTGGACGACGCGGCCGAGAGCGGGCAGGACCAGGCGGTGCTGCGCGCCGCCGCCGTGGCGCAGGAGCTGGGCGCCACGCAGGTGCTGGCGCTCCCCGGCGACTGCCCGCTGATCGATCCCGCCGAGCTCGAGACGCTGCTGGGCAAGCCGCGCACGGCGGAGCGCTTCGCGGTGGTCGTCGCCGACCGCCACGGCACCGGCACGAACGGGCTGCTGCTGTCGCCGCCGGATGCGTTCGCGCCGCGCTACGGGCCGGGCAGCTTCGCGCGCCACCTTGAGCTGGCGCAGGCGGCGGGCGTGCCGGCGGAGGTGGCGGAGCTCGGCTCGCTGGCGCTCGACGTCGACACGCCCGACGACCTCGCCGCACTGCAGGAGCGGCTCGCGGCCGTGCGCGGCGGCGCGGCCCACACGCGGGGCATGCTCCACCAGCTCCAGCGCACCAGCGCGCCGGGCCGCTGACGTGCCGACGCTGACCGCGCGCGCGCTCGAGGGGCTGCCGGAGATCGCCGCCGGCGCCGATCTCGCTGCCTTGATCGCCGACCGCGCAACCGACCCGCCGCTGGGCGACGGCGACGTCGTCGTCGTCGCCCACAAGGCCGTCTCGAAGGCGGAGGGGCGCGTGCGGCGGCTCGCCGAGGTGACGCCGAGCCCACGGGCCGCCGCGCTCGCGGCCGAGCACGGCAAGGACCCTCGCCACGTGCAGGTCGTGCTCGACGAGACGCGCGAGCTGCTGCGCGCCGAGCGCGGCGTGTTGATCTGCGTCACGCACCACGGCTTCGTCTGTGCGAACGCGGGCGTCGACGCGTCCAACGCGGCGGCGGACGGGGTGGGTGGGTCCGAGTCCCTGATCCTTCTCCCCAGCGACCCAGACGCCTCCGCGCGCACCCTGCGCGCCCGCCTGCGCGAGCTGACCGGCGTCGCGCCGGGCGTCGTGATCACCGACTCATTCGGCCGCGCGTGGCGCCACGGGCAGACGGACGTCGCGATCGGCGCCGCCGGGATCGCAGCGCTGGAGGACTGGCGCGGCCGCGCCGACAGCGTCGGCCGCGAGCTGCAGGCGACCTGGATCGCGCTCGCCGACCAGATTGCCGGCGCCGCCGACCTCGCCCGCGGCAAGGACTCCCGCCAGCCCGTCGTGCTCCTCTCCGGCCTCGCCCGCCACGTCCTCCCGCCCGGCGACGACGGCCCCGGCGCCGCCGCGCTGCTGCGCCCCGCGGGCGAGGACCTGTTCCGCTGACGCGAACGCGTCAGCCGTGACGCACGAGCGCGCCCCGAACGCCGGCAGCGAGCCGCCGGCCCAGCGCAAGCCCCGCGGCCAGTTCGTCGAGCGACGGATTCCCGTCGATGCAGTCCTCGAGGATCGCCGCCACGTCGTCGGCGCCAATCGCGCGGAGCTGTGCGGGCAGCTCCGCACGCGACCTCGGGAACGCGCCATCGGCGAGCAGCAGCCATCGCGCAAGCGTCGTCATCGCGCCGCGGGCCTGCTCGACCGCCGCATCTCGGTCTCCGCTCTCCACAACGATCCGCGCCAGGTCGAGTAGGCGTCCCGCCTGCGCGAGCTTGCGCTCCGGCGAGGGCCAGATCTCAGACGCGACCAGCTCGACGGCGGCAGCACGAAACGGACCGGCATCGAACAGCACGCAGCCGAAGCGCAGCGTCCATTGGACGTAGTCGTCGCCCGCACGCAACCGCTCGAACAGGACTGCCGAAGTCGTCGCATACACGTCGACGTCGATCTCGATGCCGTCGAGCGACGGGCGCGCACCTACGACGTGGATGTCCAGATCGCTTGCCGACGTCCGGCGCCCGCACGCCGTCGAACCCGTCAACGCAACTGCTTCGGCACCGCCGGCCACCGCCCGCTCCAGCAGGAGCCTGGTCGCTCGCTCGACCTCTGCCGGCTCGATCTCACGCGCTCGTCTGCGATCGCGCACAAGCCGTGCCTGCCATGCGACGGCGTCCCGGCAGTCGAGCGCGAGCAGATCCAGCCCATCGGCACCGAGCGCCCTCATCGCGCGAGCTCCTCCGCGCGGCTGACGACCGCCGCGATGCGGCCAGCGACCTCGCCGAGCTGCTGCGCGTCGAGCTCAGGGTCCTCACCCTCGTAACCGGCGTCCTTGCGCGCCTGGTTGAGCATCATCAAGACCGGCCGCAGGTCGTCCGCGACGAGGTGCCGTTCGTGCAGCTCATGTGCGGCGGCCGCCTTCTTCACATGACTCTTCTGGGTGGGAATGCCCTCGCGCTCCGCCAGCGTGACGACCGCTGCTTCGGCTGCGAGGTGCAGGAATGTGATCGCGACCACCACGTCGCCGGCGTCGATCGCGGCCAGCGCGCGATCGTAGATGCTCACGCGCGAGCTCAATGCTTGGGCTTTGGCGACACGAAAGGATGCTAGCTCTGAGGCGTGACGCACTGACCGGCGCCCGGGCGCACCGCCCGCTGCTACGGTCGCGCCGCGATGCAGCCAGAGGACGCGCGCTACCCGGCGGTCGGCCCGGCGGCCGGGCATTACGAGAGCTTCTACCTGAAGTGCGGCGACGCGGCGAGCCGGCGGGCGCTGTGGCTGCGCTACACGGTCCACAAGCGGCCGGGCGAGGCGCCGGTCGGGTCGCTGTGGGCGACGCTGTTCGACGACGAGGGGCCACACGCAGCGAAGCTGACGCCGGCGCCCGACCAACTCGTCTCCGGCGGCGCCGACTGGCTGCGGATCGGCGATGGGCGGATCGGCGCCGACGGCTGCTCCGGTTCGATCCCCGAGCTGGCTGACTGGGAGCTGCGCTTCGAGGGCGACGAGCCGCCCTTCCCCTACCTCCCGAGCGGCTGGATGTACACCGCGAAGCTGCCGCGCACGAAGGCGCTGAGCCTGCGCCCGGCCGTGCGCGTGAGCGGCACGGTGACGGTGAGAGGCCGCACAGCGACGCTCGACGCGTGGCCGGGAATGGTCGGCCACAACTGGGGCGCGGAGCACGCCGAGCGCTGGATCTGGACGCACGGCACGGCCTTCGCCGAGCAGCCCGCCTGGCTCGACGCGACGATCGGCCGCATCAAGATCGGTCCGTGGACGACGCCCTGGGTCGCCAACGGCTGCCTCTCGCTCGACGGCGTCCGCCACCGCCTCGGCGGGCTCGGCAAGACGCGCGCGGTGAAGGTCGACGAGCGCCCCGAGGGCGCGACCTTCACGCTGCCCGGCGACGGGATCGCCGTGCGCGGCGAGGTCTCCGCGCCGCGCGCCGACGTCGTCGGCTGGGTCTACAGCGACCCCGCCGGGCCGCAGCACCACACCGCCCACTGCGCAATCGCCGACATGACGCTCACCGTCCTGCGCCGCGACCATCCCCCGCTCACGCTCACCGTCAAGGGCGGCGCCACCTACGAGCTCGGCATGCGCGAGCACGACCACGGCATCCCGATCCAGCCGTTCACGGATCCGTGAGCGACCCGGCGCCGCACTGGCCCGCCGAGGCGGGCGAGAATCCGTTCGGAGCGGAGCGGCGTCCGTCTCCCGTGCGGCGCGTCCTCGCCCGCCTGTTCAGGCGCCGCGAGAACGATCCGCCGCGCGCGATGCGCGTCAAGGGCTACCTGGTCGGAACCGCCGCCGGCCTCGGCTTCGCCGTGCTCACGCACACAGATCACTGGCTCATGGTCACGCTCGGGGCATTCGCCGGCGAGATCGCCGTCCTGATCGTCTGGAGACGGTCGCTCGCCCAGCGCAGCGCGGCCGACGAGCGCGGCTGACACCGGCCGCTGCGCGGGTTGAGCTATCCGCCGAGCGCCGGCGCGAGCGCGACGTCCAGCTTCGCCAGCGCGCGTCGCACGCGTCGGTCGAACGTCGCCAGCGACGCGCCCTGCGCCTGCGCCGTGGCGATCGCGAAGCCGTCAGCGAGGCTGATCGCGAGTGCGCGGTGGCGCGCCGCGTCACGCGCAATCGGCGGCGTCGGCGCGACGAGCCGCACGCCGAGGACCGCGAGCGCGTCGGTCGCCGCTCGCAGGGTGCGCTCGTCCTCGGCCGGCCGCACCAGCGCTTCCGCGTAGTTCACGGTCGAGAGCAGCAGCGGCGTCTCCGCCTCGATCAGGCGCAGCAGCGCTCTGGCTGCGGCTCTGTGGTGGGCGTCGTGGCGATCGAGCGCCGCGATCACGACGTCGGTGTCGAGGACGCAGCCGCTCACGCGCGCTCGCCCGCGCGCAGACGGTCGAGGTAGCCCGGCTCGTACAGCCCCGAGAAGACTCCGAAGGCCTCCGCCGGGTTGCGCGGAATCCGCTCGACGACGATGCGATCGGGGCCCTCGGCTTCGATCCGCACCTCGTCGCCCGGCTTCAGGCCCGCGCGCTCGAGGCTCTCGACGGGGAGCGTGACCTGGTGCTTGCTGGAGATGCGCGGCATGCCTTTACCGTAGCGTAAAGGCGAGCCGCCGCCTACTCGCTCAGCGCCGTCCCCATCGCATGGAAGCCGCCGTCGACATGGACGATCTCGCCGCTGATCGCGCGGGACCAGTCGGACAGGAGGAAGCAGATCGTCTTGGCGACGGGGAGCGGGTCGGTGACGTCCCAGCCGAGCGGCGCCTGGCGGCCCCACGCGTCGGCGAGTCGCTGGAAGCCGGGGATGCCGCCCGCAGCGACGGTCTTCAGCGGCCCGGCTGACACGAGGTTCACGCGGATGCCGTGCGGCCCGAGGTCGCGGGCCAGATAGCGCGAGGTCGACTCCAGTGCCGCCTTCGCGACGCCCATCCAGTCGTAGATCGGCCAGGCGACGGTCGCGTCGAAGTCGAGCCCGACGATCGAGCCGCCCGAGTCCATCAGCGGCAGCAGCGCCGCGCCGAGCTGCTTCAACGACACCGCGCTTGTCTGGAACGCGGTGATCGCGCTCTCCGGCGGCGTGTTGAGGAAGTTGCCGCCGAGCGCGTCCTCGGGTGCGTAGGCGACCGCGTGCAGCACGCCGTCGACCCCGCCCCACCACTCGCGCAGCTGCGACACGAGCGGCGCGTAGTGCGACGGCTCGTTGACGTCCAGCTCCAGCACCTCGGGCGTTCTCGGCAGCTTCGCCGCCGCCCGCTCGGTCAGCCGTCTCGCGCGGCCGAAGCCGGTCAGCACGATCTCGGCGCCGCAGCGCTGGAGCTGCTCAGCCGTCGCGAACGCGATCGAGTCCTTCGTGATGACGCCCGTGACGAGGACGCGCTTGCCGGCGAGGTCCATCACGCGAGGAACGCGCCGGCGCGCCGGTCGTCCATCGTCGAGAAGGCCCACGCAAGGCGGCGGCGCGTCGCGCTCGGCTCGATCACCTCGTCGACGAAGCCCGCGGCGGCGGCGACGTCGGCGCCGAGGTGCTCCTCCGCGTAGGCGTCGGCGAGCACGGCCCGCTCGGCGACCGGGTCCGCGGCCGCCGCCAGCTCGCGGCGGTGGATGATCCCGACCGCCGGCTGCGCGCCCATCACGCCCAGCTCGGCGTTCGGCCACGCGAAGACCATGTCGGCGCCGAGGTCCTTCGAGTTCATCGTGATGTACGCGCCGCCGTAGGCCTTGCGCAGCACGACCGTCACGCGCGGCACGGTCGCCGCCGCGAACGCGCGCACGAGCGTCGCGCCGAAGCGGATCACGCCCGCCTGCTCCTGCCGCGTCCCCGGCATGAAGCCGGGCGTGTCGACGAGCACCACCAGCGGGACGCCGTAGGCGTCGCACGTCTCGACGAATCTCGCGCCCTTCTGGGAGGACTCCGCGTCGAGCACGCCGCCGAGGTAGCGCGGCTGGTTGGCGATCACGCCAACCGAGCGGCCGTCGATGCGCGCGAAGCCAGTAACGATCGAGCGGGCCCAGCGCGGCTGGATCTCCAGCAGCGAGCCGGCGTCGACGATCCCGGCGATCGCGTCGCGCACGTCGTAGACCTTGCGCGGGTCGGCCGGCACGGCCGCGCCCGGGTCGGCCAGCTCGGGCGCGCGCGCGAGCGTGCGCGGCAGGCCGGCGCCGCTGTGCTGCGGCAGGTAGGAGAGCAGCGCGCGAGAGAGAGCGGCCGCGGCGCGGTCGTCCTCGACCACCAGGTCGCAGACGCCGTTGCGGTCGTGGATCTTGTGGCCGCCCAGCTCCGCGGCGCTCACGTCCTCGCCCATCACGTCCTTCACGACGCCGGGGCCGGTGAGGAACATCGCCGCGTCCTGCGTCATCACGACGAAGTCGGTCAGCGCCGGCGAGTAGCAGCCGCCGCCGGCCGACAGGCCGCCGATGATCGAGATCTGCGGGACGACACCGCTCAGCGCGACGTTGTGGCGGAAGATCCGCCCGTACCCGCCGAGTGCCGCCGTGCCCTCCTGCATGCGCGCGCCACCGGACTCGATGAAGCCGACGACCGGCACGCGCGAGCGGCCGGCGAGCGACAGCACGCGGTTGATCGTGTCCGCGTGCGCGGCGCCGAGCGACCCGCCGATGAACGAGACGTCCTGCGCGTAGCAGGCGACCGGGCGCCCGTCGACGCGGCCCAGGCCGCCGACGACGCCGTCGCCCGCGCGGGCGCGCGCGCCGAGCTTCGGCGAGACGACGCCCGAACGGATCGGCTCGAACGAGCCGGCGTCGCACAGCATCTCCAGCCGCTCGTGCGGCGAGAGGCGCTCCTGCGCTTGCGCAGTCGTGGTCTCGGTGCGTGCTGCGGTGACGCTCATGCGACCCCCTCCAGGCAGAGAACGACGTTGTGGCCGCCAAACCCGAACGAGTTCGACAGCGCGACCGGCCGCTCGCCTCTCGGCTGCAGCGGTCGGGCGCTCAGCGGGACGTAGTCCAGGTCCAGCTCCGGATCGGGCTGCTCGAGCCCGACCGTCGGCGGCAGCACGCGCTCCTTCATCGCGAGCAGCGTCGCGATCGCCTCGACCGCGCCGGCGGCGCCGAGCAGGTGCCCGATCGACGACTTCGTCGAGGAGATCGGCACCGTCCGCGCCAGCTCCTCGCCGAAGACGCGCTTGATCGCCTTCGTCTCGGAGGAGTCGTTCAGCTCGGTCGACGTGCCGTGCGCGTTGATGTAGTCGACCTCCGACGGGGCGAGCGCCGCGTCGCGCAGCGCCGCTTCGAGCGCCGCGGCGGCGTACGTGCCGTCCGGCTCGGTCGCGGTCAGGTGGAAGGCGTCCGACGTGGACGCGTAGCCGCGCACCTCGCCGAGCACGGTCGCGCCGCGCGCCTCGGCGCGGTCGGCGTCCTCGAGCACGAGAATCCCGGCGCCCTCGCCCATCACGAAGCCGTCGCGGCGCGCGTCGAACGGGCGCGAGATGCCGCTCGGCGAGAGCGCGCCCGCGGCGACGAAGCTCGCCCGTGCGAGCGGCGTCAGCGTCGCCTCGGCGCCGCCGGTCACGACGGCGTCGGCGTCGCCCGCCTGGATCATGCGCGCCGCTGTCCCGATCCCGTGCGAGCCGGCCGCGCAGGCCGATCCGACCGAGAAGGCGGGGCCGCGCAGGCCATGGCGCATCGACAGCGCCGCAGCGCCGGCGTTGACCATGAAGAGCGGGACCGACAGCGGCGAGACGGCCTTGGCGCCGCTGTCGCGCAGCACGTCGTGCTGGCCCTCCAGCGACCCGAGGCCGCCGATGCCGGTCGCGAGCACGCAGCCGATCCGCTCCGACGGGTACGGCAGCTCCCCGTCCCAGCCGGCGCTCGCGAGCGCCTCGTCGCTCGCGACCATCGCGAAGTGCGCGAAGCGGTCCGAGCGGCGGATCTCCTTCTTCGAGAGGTGCTCGGCGACGGCGAAGTCGCGGCACGCGCCCTCGCCGTCGGCGATGCCGCTCTCGCCCGCGACCCAGCGTCGCAGCAGCACGTCGGCGCCGACCCCCAGCGGGGTGACGGCACCGACGCCCGTGATGACGACGCGACGGCGGGTCATTACGCGGCTCGCGCCACGACGAGCTCGATCGCGTCGCCGACCGTCTTGAGGTTCTTCATGTCGTCGCCCTTGAGCTCGACGCCGTAGTCGTCCTCGACGATCTGCGCCAGCTCGACGAGGTCGAGCGAGTCGATGTCGAGCTCCTCGAACGTCGCCTCGCGGGTGACCTGCTCGATGTCGGGGCCGAAGCTCGCGAGCGCCTCGACGATGCGCGCCTCGACGGCCTCTGGGGTGGCGGTGGCCATGTTGGTGATCTCCTTGTCGGTAGTGGTGGGATTCAGTTCAGGCGGCCATGCCGCCGTCGACGGACAGGACGGCGCCGGTCACGTAGGACGCGGCGTCCGAGACGAGGAAGCGCACGCAGGCGGCGACCTCGTCGGGCGTGCCGGCGCGGCGCGCCGGGATCACCGACAGCAGCTCGCCGTTCAGGTCGGCGGTCATGTCGGTCTCGATCAGGCCGGGCGCGACGGCGTTGACCGTCACGCCGCGCCGCGCGACCTCGGCCGCGACGGTCTTCGTCATCGCGATCAGGCCGGCCTTCGAGGCGGCGTAGTTCGCCTGCCCCGGGTTCGCGCGCAGCCCGACGACGGAGGCGATGTTGACGATGCGCCCGTAGCGCGCCTTCAGCATCGGGCGCACGGCGCGGCGGGTCGTGCGGAAGGCGGCGGTCAGGTTCGTGTCGAGCACGAGATCCCAGTCACAGTCCTGGATCTGCGGAGCGAGCCCGTCGGCGCGCACGCCGGCGTTGTTGACGAGCACGAGCACCGGCCCGAAGCGCTCCTCCAGCAGCGAGAAGCTCGCGTCGATCCACCCACGGTCGACGACGTCGCCGCCGAGCGCGAGCGCCCGCCCGCCGGCCGCCTCGATCTCCCCCACGACAGCTTTCGCCGCGTCCGCGGAGCTGTTGTAGCCGACGCCGACGGCCCAGCCGTCGGCCGCCAGCCCGCGCGCGATCGCCGCGCCGATGCCGCGCGAGGCGCCCGTCACGAACGCGCAGCCTTCGCGCTGCTCAGCCATGCCCGTGCCCCCATTCGACGACCGCGCCGCCCCACGTGAAGCCGCCGCCGAAGGCGGCGAGCAGCATGCGCGCACCGTCGGCGACGCGCCCCTCGCCGTGCGCGACGGCGAGCGCGTACGGGACGGAGGCAGCCGACATGTTGCCGGTCAGCTCGATGCAGTCGACGACGCGCGCCGGGTCGAGCTCGAGCCGCTCCGCGACCGATCTGAGGATGCGGCCGTTCGCCTGGTGGTAGACGAACACGTCGATGTCGGCGAGCGTCGCGCCCGCGGCCTCGACGACCTCCTGCGAGACCTCCACGATCCGGTTGACGGCGTGCTTGAAGGTCGCGTGGCCGTCCATCTCGATCGTCGCGCCGCCCTCGCGCGCCAGGTAGAGGAACTCCGGCGAGGAGGCGTCGTGGCGCAGCAGGATCGGCCCGACGCGGCCGCTGCCGGCGGACGCCGGCGCCAGCACGACCGCGCCAGCGCCGTCGGCGAACAGCATCGCCGTCTGCTTCGAGTCGTGGTCGGTGATGCGGCTGATGAAGTCGGCGCCGACGACGAGCACCCGCCGCGCGCGGCCGGCCTCGACGTGCGCGGCGCCGATCGACAGCGCCGTCAGGAAGCCGGTGCAGGCGGCGTTGACCTCGATCGCGCCGGCGCCGTGCGCGCCCAGCTCGTGCGCGAGCGCGGCGGCGGCGTTCGGCATCCGCTCGTCCGGCGTGAGCGTCCCAACGACGACGAGGTCCAGCTCGGCGGCCGCGACACCCGCGCGCTCGAGCGCCTCGCGGCTGGCCGCGGCGGCGACGTCGGTCAGCCGCTCGCCATCCGCTGCGTGGCGGCGCGCGCGGATGCCGGTGCGCGTGTAGATCCACTCGTCCGTCTTGCCGATGCGCGCGGCGACCTCGTCGTTGGAGACGCTGCGCGCCGGCAGGCTCGCGCCGACCGCCAGGATCGCGGCGCCCCGGAGTCCGGCCCCAGCCCCCGCCTCGGCCGCGGGCGCCAGCAGCGCGTCCTCAGGCACCGACGCCCTCCAGCTGCTCGGCGGCGAGCGCCTCGGCATCCGGCACCGTGCGTTTCACGAGCCCGGTGAGGACCTTGCCCGGCCCGGTCTCGACGAAGCGCTCGATCCCCTGCGCGCGCAGCGCCAGCAGCGTCTCGCGCCAGCGGACCGGCATCGTGAGCGCGTCGGCGAGGCGCGCGCGCACGTCGTCGAACGGCGCGGTCGTGATCGAGCTGATCACGGGGACGACCGGCGCGGCGAAGTCGATCGCGGCGAGCGCGGCCTCCAGCTCGGGGCGCGCGCCGGCCATCGCAGGCGAGTGGAACGCGCCCGTGACGGGCAGCGGGAGCGCACGCAGGCCGTGTCCGCGCGCCGCCTCCCCGGCGGACTCGAAGGCGCCCTTCGCGCCCGACAGCACGACCTGGTTCGGCGCGTTGTCGTTGGCGACGGTGAGGCCGGCCCTGTCGGCGATCGCGGCGGCGTGATCGGCCGCGCCCTTGCCGAGCAGCGCGAGCATCGAGCCGTCGCCGGCGCGCTCGCCCGACTCCTGCATCAGCCGCCCGCGCGTCGCCACGAGCCGCAGCCCGTCCTCGGCGCTCAGCGCCTCCGCCGCCACGAGCGCGGCGACCTCGCCGAGCGAGTGCCCGGCGTACGCGATCCCGGTCAGCCCGGCGTCGCGCAGGCGCTCGAAGCCGACGACGCTCGCGCAGTAGATCGCGGGCTGCGCGTAGCGCGTGCCGTCGTCCACCCGCGCGAACGGGTCGTCGCCGACGACCTCGGTCGCCAGCGCGAGCAGGTCGGGACGCGCCGCCGCGACCTCGTCGCGCATCTCGGCGGTCTGACTTCCCTGGCCGGGGAACAGCAGTGCGGTGGACGGCGCGTGCTCGCTCACTTCAGCGCAGGCTTCCGCACGCGCCTATCGGCGCCCACCGCCCTCCACCGCCACACCCCCCGGGCGGGGGGAGAGCTGGGAACCGGCGGGGGGCGTTATGGCGAGCGGGCAGGAATCGGGCGATCGGCCGCGACCCACGCCGGCTCGCCCGCCGACAGCCGGTGCGCGACGAGCGCGACCGTCGCCATCAGCGCCGCCGCCAGCGCGAGCGAGACGAACGCCTCGGCGTGCAGCACCAGCAGCGCGCCGGCCAGCGCGCCCAACCCCATCGCGAGCACCGCGATCACGCGCCGCCCCGGCCGGCCGCCGCCTCCGCCGGCGAGGCGCGAGTCGGCCGCGACGCCGGTCAGCGTCTGCGTCAGCACGGTCGTCGTCAGGTCCGGCACCGCGAGCCGTCGCGCGGTCGCGTTCTGCGCGCCCATCGCGAGCGCGAGCAGCACGATCAGCGCATAGCGCGGCCCACCGGAGAACGGCGTCCCGGCGAGCCCCGCGACGAGCGTCGCAGCCAGCACCGCCGGCAGCGCGAGCGCCGTCGCCGTGCGCAGGTGGTGCCCGCGATGCGCCGCCAGCCGCGCGCCGATCCGCCCCCCGGCCGCCGCGCCCGCGAGAAACGCACCGAGTGCGGCGAGTGACGCCGGCGCCGACAGCCCGGGCGCGCCCGCGAGCGCGAAGCCGAGGAAGACGACGTTGCCGGTCATGTTCGCGACGAACACGTGCCCGAGCGCGAGGTAGCTGACGGCGTCCACGAGCCCGGTGACGACCGTCAGCGTCACGAGCAGCGCCGGCAGCGGCCCATGTCCGCTTCCGCTCCAGGGCCACGCGTCTCGCAGCCTCGCCGCCATGCCCGTCAGCCAAGCAGACCGATGCGCTGCGCGCGCTGCACCGCCTCGGCGCGGTTGCGCACCTTGAGCTTGCGGTAGAGCGCGCTCGTGTGCTCCTTGACCGTGTGCGGCGAGAGGTAGAGCTGGGCGGCAATCTCGCGATTCGTCGAGCCGCCTGCGATCAGCACGAGCACCTCCTGCTCGCGCTGGGAGAGCAGCGTCGCGGGCTGATCGGCCTGCGGCGGGAACATCGTCATCCCAAGGCCGACCATCCGCACCGCCATCGCGACGTCGTGCGCGCCCCAGTCCTTGGAGACGAAGCCCGACGCGCCGGCGGCCTTCGCGGCCTGGGGCGAGATCCGGCCGGCGCCGGAGATCAGCAGCACGCGCGTGTCCGGCGAGCTGGCGCGGATCGACTCGCAGATGTCCGCGCCAGACTCGCTGCCGAGGAACAGGTCGACGAGCGCGACGTGCGGGCGGTAGCGGTTCGTCAGCTCCATCGCCTCCGCCGCGTTGCGCGCCGCGAGGCAGCGCTCGACCCACGTCTGCTCGCCCAGCAGCTGACGGAAGCCCCAGTGGACGACGTCGTGGTCGTCGACGACGAGCACGCGCAGGCGCCGCTCCTCGCTCACGCGCCCTCCTCCCCACCCGCCGCCGGCAGCGGCCCCGCAGGCGCGACGGGAGCGACGAGCCGCACGCGCCAGCCCGCCGGCGTGCCGGACTTGTCGGCCCCGAACTCGACGAAGCCGCCATGCTGGAGCGCCTCGAAGGCGGCGAGCCGCAAGCCCATCCCAGAGCCACCGGCGGCGCGCTCTCCGCCGATCACGCCGTCGTTGCGCACCTCCAGCGAGAAGGTGTCGCCGTCGTTCTGCACGAGCACGTCCACGCGCGCCGGCTCGGCGTGCTTGGCGGCGTTGCGCAGCGCCTCCGCCAGCACCGACTGCGCGACGGCCTCCAGCCGCGGCGGCACCTCCACCCCGCTCGGCCACGCGAGCTCGACCGGCAGGCCGGTCTGCTGCGCGAGGCGCGGGATCTCGGCGCGCAGCGTCGTGCCGGTCTCGTGCGCGACCGGGGCGAGCGGGCGCTCGAGCGCCGAGCGCAGGTCGGCGAGCGCCTCGGTCATCTCCGTGCGGCAGCGCTCGCGCTGCTCGTCGGTCAGCGGCTGCGTCGCGCTCAGCACGAGCGAGACGCCGAACAGCCGCTGCATCACGCGCTCGTGGATCTCGCGCGCGAGGTCGATCCGCTCGCCGAGGCGGCGCGTGCGCTCCTGCTGGCGCGTCGCGATCCGCGCAGTCGCGGCCAGCGCGGCCGTCTTGCCGAGCGTCCACATCAGGTGCCGCTCGCCGTCGGCCAGCTCGAAGTCGCCGCCGCCGCGATCGGCGGCGATGATCCCGTACTGGTGCCCGGCCGCCGCGAGCGGCGTGCAGACGAGCGAGGTGATCCCGAGCAGGGCGGCGTAGTCGCGCGGGACCTCGCGCTCGATCGCGTCGGAGTGCACGACGATCACGCGGTCCTCGATCAGCGCACGCTGCGCGATCGGCGCCTGGTCGAGCGTCGGGCGCAGCTGTGCGAGGCGCGTGTAGGAGATCCCGTGCGAGCCGACCGCACGCACGCGCTGGCGGCCGACGTCGTAGAGGAAGATCGCCGCGCGGCGCATCGTCGTCAGGCGGCAGATCGCCTCGCAGATGCGGTGGTAGAACTCGCTCGACGTCGTGTCGCTCTCGATCTCGGAGAGCAGGTCGACGAACACCTCGAGCGGCTCGACCCCCGCGAACAGGCTCGTCTCTCGCGCCGGAGACGACGGATTCGCAGTGCTCACAGCCTCCGATCGTACGCCCCGAAGCCCAATTCCCGCGGGCTGTCGCCTCGCCACTACCCCCCGTTCGGGGGATCCCGTTACGCCGCCGCTGCGGTGAGCGGGTGGCGCGCGCGAATGCCGTACAGCGTCGTGCGCTCGGCGGCGGGGCGGCCGGCGTCGTGCGCGGCGGCGATCAGCTGGGGCGGGTCGAGGCGGGTGCCGTGGTAGGAGCCCGCGAGGCGGCTGATCGACTCCTCCATCAACGTGCCGCCGAGGTCGTTGACGCCCCAGCGCAGGCTCTCGGTCGCGGTCTCAAGTCCCATCTTGACCCAGGATGCCTGCACGTTGGCGATGCTGCGGCCGAGTGCGAGGCGGAAGATCGCGGTGTGCTTGAGGTTCTCCTCGCGGCTGATCTCTTCGACGCCGTGCGTGCGGCCGAGGAGCGTGTGGAACGGGATGAAGGACAAGGGGACGAACTCGGTGATCCCGCCGGTGCGTTCTTGGAGGGTGCGGATGACGCGCATGTGCTCGGCCAGCTCCCACGGCTCCTCGATGTGCCCGAACATCACGGTGCTGGTGGAGCGCAGGCCGGCGTCGTGGCTGGCCTCGATCACCTGCACCCAGCGGTCGACGGGCAGCTTGTTCGGGCTGATGCGCTCACGGACGCCGTCGTGCAGGACCTCGGCGGCGGTGCCGGGCGTGGAGCCGAGGCCGGCGTCGCGCAACTGGGCGAAGATCTCTGACAGCGGCAGCCGGCTGATGTCCTGCATGTGCGCGATCTCCATCGGGCTGTAGGCATGCAGGTGCAACTGCGGGGCGGTGCGCTTGGCCAGGCGCAGCCAGCCGAGATAGTCCTCCAGCGTCCAGTCGGGATGGATCCCGGACTGGATGCACAACTCCGTGGCGCCGTAGTCGAGCGCCTCGTGGATGCGCCGCACGAACTCCGCCTCGTCGTGCTCATACGCATCCGGGCTGCGTTTGCCTTGTCCGAAGCCGCAGAACGCGCAGCCGACCGTGCAGACGTTGGAGACGTTGATGTTGCGGTTGACGACGAACGTGACCAGGTCGCCGGCCAGCTCCTCACGCAGCTCGTCTGCCGCCACGCGGATCTCCTCGATCGCCTCCGGGCGCGTCTCGGCGAACATGGCGGTCAGCTCCTCCGGGCTCAGCCACCGCCCGTCACGCGCCTGCGAGATCGCCGGCCCGACCAAGTCGCCGTTGATCGCGAACGGCGCCTCCTGCCGGCCCGACCCCTTGCGCGGGATGAAGGACCAGTACTTCTGCCGGACCGTGTCCAACACACCCTGCGCAACCCAGTCGCTGTCGATGTACTGCGAATAGACGCACAACCGCTCCGTCAACGCCACCCCATCCCCCGCCAACTGCTTGCGCACCTGATGCGGACTGGGGAACGGATGCTCCGGCGAGATGTGATCCCCATTCGCGGACAAGCCACCAAGGTCCGTCGCACCCGCCGCGACCAGCTCCGGCCACCAGTCCGCCAGGTTCGGCGGCACCTGCACACCCACGTCCGGCATCAACTCGCGCGAGACCGCGATCAGCCGCTTCATCCCCTCGATGTCGACTGGCCCCGCACCGCCCTGCGCCCACGCGGGCACCGGCACCTCCGGCCCCTCACGCAGCCCCGTGCGCCAATACGCCTCCGCCGCCGCGGTCGCGATCTCGCCCGGCTCCTGCCCGTAGTAGCGGTCGTGCGGGACGAAGTTCTGCAGGATCACCTCCTGCAGGTGTCCGTGCTCGGCATGCACCGCCGCGAGCGCCTCCAGTGCCGCGACGCGGTCGTCCTCCGTCTCGCCGATCCCGACGAGGATCCCGCTCGTGAACGGGATCTTCAGCTCGCCCGCCCAGCGGATCGTCTCCAACCGCAGCGCCGGATCCTTCGTCGGCGAGCCCTGATGCGCGACGAGATCGTCCCGCGTCGACTCCAGCATCAGCCCCTGCGACGCCGTCACCTCGCGCAGGCGCCCAAGCTCCTCGCGCGACAGCGCGCCGAGGTTCGTGTGCGGCAGCAGCCCTCGCTCCAGTGCCCGCTCGCAGCACCACGCGACGTAGGCGACGAAGTCCTCGAAGCCGAGCTGCGCGAGCCGCTCCCGCACGCCCGGATGGTGCGCCGGATCGTCGCCCGTCAGCACGAGCAGCTCCTTCACGCCGCGGCGCGCGGCACCGTCGATCAGCGCCTCGACCTCGCCCGGCGTGTGCAGGTGCAGCCGGTGCGTCTGGAACGCGCAGTACTTGCAATGCGACACGCACGTCCGCGACAGCGACAGCGTGACATTGCGACTGAACGTGACCCGGCGGCGCATCTCGGCGGAGTGTAGTCGCGCCCGCTCGACCTCCCCGGCGAGCCTTCGTCAGACGCACGCGGCAGCAAGGCGCCACGTTCCCAGCCACGGCTCCACGCTCATTTTGCGAAGCGCGACAGACATGTAACGCGCCCCGCACCAGCATCGCCGCGCGTGGACGACTTTCCCTCCATGAAGGCCCGCCGACTGCTCGCGATCCTGATGCGCGAGCCGTTGAACTACCGCGTCGTGCGGCAGACCGGCTCGCATCGGATCTTGCGCGCTCCACGCCACCCACGGATTCTCTTCGCGTTCCATGATCGTCAAACGGTTCGGTCGTACACGGTCAGAGACATCCTCTGCCGGCAGGTAGGGCTTGAACCTGAGCGCGCCCGGGAGCTACTGTGATGCCGATGCTCAACGTACGAGTTCAGTATCAGCAGGACGAGGACACCTGGGTCGCCGTGTCGCCGGACATCGATCGCTGGACGGCGATCGCCGACACCTTTGCCGAGGTCCGCCAGCTCGCCGAGGAGGGCGTCCGCTTCGCCCTTGAGCGCGACGACGTGGTCGTCGAGCACCTCGTCCCGGCGTCGGCGTAGCGCCCCGCGAGCGCGCACCTCCGTATCCTGCCCGGCCGATGCGCCGCATCCTCCCCCTGATCGCGCTGCTTGCGAGCGCTGCACTCCTGAGCGCTTGCGGCAGCTCCGGCGGCAGCGGCGCGCAGCCGAACGAGAACGCGACGCTGATGCTCGACTTCACGCCCAACGCGGCGCATGCGGGCATCTACTCAGCCGTCGCGCACGGCTTCGACACGGCCGAGGGCGTGCACCTGCACGTGCGCGTGCCGGGCAGCTCGACCGACGCGGTGAAGCTGCTGCTGTCCGGCCGCACGCAGTTCTCGGTGATGGACATCCACGACCTCGCGCTCGCCGGCGCGCAGGGGCGCGACCTCGTCGCGGTCATGTCGATCGTCCAGCGGCCGCTGGCGGCCGTGCTCGCGCAGCCCGACGTCAAGACCCCGCGCGACCTCGAGGGCCGCAAGGTCGGCGTCACCGGCCTGCCGAGCGACGACGCCGTGCTGCGCTCGATCGTCACGGGCGCCGGGGGCGACTACGCGAAGGTCGACAAGGTCACGATCGGCTTCGACGCCGTCCCCGCCCTGCTCGGCGGCAGAGTCGCCGGCGCGACGGCCTTCTGGAACGTCGAGGGCGTCGCGCTCAAGAGCAAGCGCCCCGGCACGCGCGACTTCCGCGTCGACGCCTACGGCGCCCCGCCCTACCCCGAGCTGGTGCTGGTGACGTCGCGCAGCATGCTGCGCGACGACCGCCCGCTGGTCGACGCGACCGTGCGCGCGCTCGTGCGCGGCTACGGCGTTACCGTCCACGACCCGGCCAGCAGCCTCGCCGACCTCGAGTCGGCCGTGCCCGGCCTCGACGCCCAGCAGCTGCGGGCGCAGCTCGACGCGCTCGAGCCCGCGCTGTCGCCGCCGGGCGGCCGCATCGGCGGCCTCGACCCGCGCGTGCTCGCGCAGTGGGCGAGCTGGGAGGCGCGCTTCGGGATCGTCCCGTCCCGGCCTGACGTCGCCCGCCTGTTCGACACGCGCGTCGTGCCGGACTCCGGCGCCAAGAGCGACGACGCGGGCTGAGCCGCAATCTGGGTACCGCAGCGGTACCCAAATTGACACTCATCCGTCCGGTGCGACGCTAGAGCCGGTCCTGCCCGCGCATCAGCAGGCGATTGGCGCCGCGCTGCGTGACCCGCCGCACGAGCCCGGGTGCGGCGATCCGCAGCATCGCCGCGATCCAGTACGGCCGCGGGACGTAGCGCTCCGCCCGCCCGCCGGGGCCGGCGTCGATGATCGCCTCGGCGACGGTCGCCGGCTTCGCCACCGCCCAACCGGTCGCGCGGCGCTCGACGAGCATCGTCTGCGGGAAGCCCTCCGTCGCGACGAAGCCGGGCAGCACCACGCCGACGTGCACGCCGTGCGGCTGCTCCTCCAGGTGCAGGGAGTCGGTCCAGCCGACAAACGCGAACTTGCTGGCCGAGTAGGCGCCGCCGGCCGCGCGGCCGACCCGCCCCGCGGTCGAGGCGACGTTCACGACCGAGGACGGAGCCGAGGCGCGCAGCAGCGGCAGCAGCGCCTCGGTCAGCCGCACCTGCGCGTCGAAGTTGAGCGCCATCGTGCGCCGCACGTTCTCCCAGCCGCCTTCGGCGAAGGGGGCGTTCCACGACGCGCCCGCGTTGTTGACGAGCAGGTCGAGGCGGCCGCCGTGCTCGGACTCCAGCGCCTCTCGCACGCGCGCGGGCGCGTCGTCGTCGGTCAGGTCGACGGCGACGATCGTGGCCCCGCCGATCTCCTCGGCGAGCGCGCGCAGGCGATCCTCGCGCCGCGCGACGAGCACGAGGCGCGCGCCCGGCTCGGCGGCGATCCGGCGAGCCGTCGCCTCGCCGATCCCGCTCGATGCACCGGTTACGACAGCGATCATGCCGGCAAGTCTGCCGACCGCGGGAGGGCGATGCGCAGCTACTGCGCCCGCAGCGCGCGGAACGCCTGCACGGCCGACTCCGGCCGGCCCCACGTGTGCGTCACCTCGACGCGGCCGCTGCGCACCTCGCGCAGCGCCAGCTCGCCGCCGATTCCGGCGTCGTCGAGCAGCCGCAGCGCGCTGCGCACGGCCGGCACGGCTGCCGCGTGCCCGAAGCGGTGCGCGACGAGGATGCGCCAGTGCCAGTCATGTCTCGAGTACGGCTGCGCGTTGCACGTGACGAGGTAGACCGCGGCGTCGACGTACTGCGACTCGTCGTGCAGGCGCACGTCGAGCTCGAGGTCGGTCCAGTCGTCGGGCAGCGAGTCGACGATCTGCTGGAAGGTGTCGGCGAGCATCGCCGCGCAGATTACCCGCTGAACGTCTGGACCAGCAGGAAGGCGTTCAGCGCGACGATCAGGCCGGCGATCCCCCAGGCGACGACGGTCGTCGCGCGGCGGTTGACGAACGCGCCCATCACATCGCGCCGGCTGGTCAGCATGATCAGCGGCACGAGCGCGAACGGGATGCCGAACGACAGCACGACCTGGCTGAGCACGAGCGCGCGCGTCGGGTCGAGCCCGAGCGCGAGCACCAGCAGTGCCGGGACCATCGTCACGAGCCGCCGCAGCGCGAGCGGGATCGTGCGCCGCACGAACCCCTGCATCACGACCTGGCCGGCGTAGGTGCCGACGCTCGAGCTGGCGAAGCCGGAGGCGAGCAGCGCGGCGGCGAACGCGAGCGCCGCACCGCCGCCGACGAGCGTCTCGAAGCCGTGGTAGGCGCCCTCGATCGAGTCGACGTCGGTCAGGCCAGAGCCGTGGAACAGCGACGCGGCGACCGTCAGCATGAGGATGTTGACGACGCCCGCGAGCGCCATCGCGAGCAGCACGTCGATGCGCATGAAGCGGAACAGCTCGTGCCGCTCGCCCTCGTCGCGCGCCGCGATCCGATCCTGCGTGAGCGCCGAGTGCAGGTAGATCACGTGCGGCATCACCGTCGCGCCGAGGATGCCGGCGGCCAGCAGCACCGAGCCGCTCCCGTCGAAGTGCGGGACGAAGCCGCCCGCGACCGCGCCCCAGTCGGCGCCGATCTTCAGCGTCTCGTAGAGAAAGCCGAGCAGGACGATCGCCAGCAGCCCGCCGACCGCCAGCTCGAAGCGGCGGTAGCCGCGCGCCTGCAGGCCGAGGATCGCGAACGCCACGGCGCCCGTCATCAGCCCGGCGACGAACAGCGGCACGCCGAACAGCAGGTTGAGCCCGATCGCCGCGCCCACGAACTCGGCGAGGTCGGTCGCCATGGCGATCAGCTCCGCCTGGATCCACAGCCCCACCGAGGCGCGCGCCCCCAGCCGCTCGCGGCACAGCTCCGGAAGGTTGCTGCCGGTCGCGAGGCCGAGCTTGGCCGACAGCGTCTGCACCACCATCGCGATCAGGTTCGCCGCGAGCACCACCCACAGCAGCAGGTAGCCGTACTTCGCGCCGCCGGCGATGTTCGTCGCGAAGTTGCCGGGGTCGACGTACGCGATCGCCGCCACGAACGCGGGGCCGAGCAGCGGCAGGATCCCCCGCAGTCCGCGTCGCGCGCGGATCCGCTCCAGCGCGCTCGGCATCGGCGGGGCGACCGCGAGCGACGCGTCGGTGAGGGGCGGTGGAGGCGGCGGCGGGCTCACCGATCTGATTGTGACACATCTAAACCACGGATTTGGAGTGCCGCAGATGTCACCGGCGATCCGCCGTCCGCTCGCTATCCTCGACCGCATGGAGACCGCCGCCCAGCAGGACCGGCCCCAGCTCGACGCAGACCGCGCCGTGCGCGAGCGCTGCGGGCTGCTCGACCGCTCCGAGCGCGGCAAACTGGCGTTCAGCGGCGACGGCGCCAAGGCGTTCCTGCAGGGGCAGGTCACCAACGACGTCGAGGGGCTCGCGCCGGGCAGCGGCTGCTACGCCGCCGTGCTGAGCCCGAAGGGCAAGATGCTCGGCGACCTGCGCATCCTCGACGCCGGCGAGGAGCTGCTGCTCGACACCGAGCGCGGCGCGCTGCAGGCGATCTTCAACGTGCTGCACCGCGCGCGCCTCGGCTTCGACGCCGAGCTGCACAAGCGCACGCTCCAGCGCGGGCTGCTGTCGCTCCTCGGCCCCGACGCGCGTCGCGTCTCGGGAGCCGAGGCGCAGGCCCTGCCCGACGAGGAGCACGCCCACGCGCCCGCCGAGATCGACGGGATCGCCGCGCGTGCGATCGTCACCGACGTCGGCGTCGACCTGCTGTGCGACGCCGAGGAGACCGAGGCGCTCGCGGCGGCGCTGCGCGAGCGCGGCGCCGTCCCGGTGCCCGAAGCCGCGGCCGAGACGCTGCGCATCGAGCGCGGGCGCCCGCGCTTCGGCGTCGACCTCGACGACACGACGATCCCGCAGGAGGCCGGGCTCAACGAGCGCGCGGTGTCCTTCTCGAAGGGCTGCTACGTCGGCCAGGAGACGGTCGCGCGCCTCTACTACAAGGGCAAGCCGAACCGCCACCTGCGCGGGCTGCGGCTGTCGACGCCCGTCGCGCCCGGCACCGAGCTGACGCTCGACGGCAAGCCCGTCGGCCTGCTCGGCAGCGTGGCCGACTCCCCCGCGCACGGCCCGATCGGGCTCGCGCTCGTGCGCCGCGAGGCCGAGCCCGGGGCGACGCTTGCCGCCGGTCCGGCGAGCGCGACCGTTGTCGAGCTGCCGTTCGGGCGCTGGCGACCGCGCGCCGGGGTAAGATGATGAGTGCACGGGGTCACCGTCGAAGCGAAGGAGGCGCCCGATGACCACATTCGCAGCCGACCACGACACCAGCCGCCAGCTCGAGCAGCTCGACGAGCGGACGCGCACGGCGTGGGAGGACTACCGCGCGAGCACCTCGGCGCTCGCGGGGACGGACTACGAGGAGAACGAGCTGGTCTCCTGGGAACGCCTGCAGCGCTCTCTGAGCGAGCTCGCCGACGAGCGCGAGCGGCTCGCCGGCGCGATCCCCGCCGCGTCCGCCGACGGCGACGCCTGAGCCTCACCCCGTTCCGCGGCGCATCGAGCGCGCCGCGGAGCCGGCCGGCTCGCGATTGACTGGCTGGTCGGCTAAGGTTCCCGCGCAGCGGCCACGGGGGTGCCGCTGCACGACGAATCGGCGGCCGGCCGGACCGGCGCCGAAAGGCCACGAGGGAGACCCAAAGCACGATGCGGACGCGGATGCTCGGAGCGCTCAGCGCCACGCTGCTCGTCGTCGGCGTCGCGGGGTGCGGTGGGAGCGGCGGCAGCTATGCGAACGCCTCGCGCCCGCCCGCACCGGTCTCGATCTCGATCTACGTCTCCGACGGACACGTCAACGTCTCGCCGTCGCGCGTCGGCGCCGGCCCGGTGACGCTGCTGATCGCCAACGAGAGCACGCGCTCGCGCGACGTCACGCTCACCGCCCCGGGCGGCGGGAGCGGCTCGTGCGTCTCCGACGACGCCTCGAGCGGCCCGATCAACCCGCAGGGCAACGCGCGGATCCAGCTGCCGCTGGTCGCAGGCGCCTGCGAGGTCGGCGTCGCCGGCGGCGGGCCCCAGCCCGCACGGCTCGTCGTCGGTCCCGAGCGCCAGAGCGCGCAGCAGGACCTCATGCAGCCGTAGGAGGGTCCGGCGGCGTCCGCCACGCGGGCTAGCGTCCGCCGACGATGGAGGTGCTCGACAGCGTCGACGAGCGCGCGATCGAGGAGCTGACCGCGCGCGACGAGTTCTTCTGGCTCGACCTCGTCGACCCGCCCGACGAGCAGCTCGCGGCGCTCGCGCAGCGCTTCGGGTGGCATCCGCTCGCGCTCGAGGACATCCAGAAGCTCGGGCAGCGGCCGAAGCTCGACCGCTACGACGACCAGATGCTCGTCGTCTACTACGGCGTGCGCGACGAGGGCGGCGAGGATCCCACGCTGATCGAGGTCCACCTCGTCGTCAGCGGCGCCTGGGTCGTCACCGTGCGCCGCGGAAGCTGCAGCGAGCTCGACGAGCTGCGCACCCGGCTGCCCGAGCAGGCCGACCGCAGCGAGCAGTTCGTCGTCTACCGCATCCTCGACGTCCTGACCGACAGCTTCTTCCCGGCGCTGTCGGCGATCGACGACGAGATCGACGCGCTCGAGGACGCGATCGTGCTGAGCCCCGACGACGCGCAGCTCCAGCGCGTCTTCCACCTCAAGCGCCGCCTCGTGACGCTGCGGCGGATCGTCACGCCCCAGCGCGACCTCGCCGCGCGCACGATCGACGAGATCGCCGACCTGCCCGGGCTCGACCCCGGGACGCGCGACTACTTCCGCGACGTCTACGACCACCTGATCCGCGTCTCGGACATGGTCGACTCCTACCGCGACCTGCTGACGGGCGTGATGGACGTCTACCTGTCGACCGTCTCGAACCGGCTCAACCTCGTGATGAAGCGGCTCACGCTGGTCGCGACGATCTTCCTGCCGATCACGGCGCTGACGGGCTTCTTCGGCCAGAACTTCGGCTGGCTCGTGCTGCACATCCGCTCGCCGTGGACGTTCTTCCTGTTCGGCATCGGCGGGATCGTGCTGTCGTGCGTGCTGCTCTACGGCTGGTTCCGGCGCGCCCGCTTCCTCGAGTGAGCGGCCCGCCGCGGCTGGATATGTGACCCTCCTCGCATCGCTAGGATTCGGCTCTTCCACCTTCCCGTCGAACTCTGAAGAGGTGCCGTGTGGCTGTTGACGTGAGCCAGGTCGCGACGGTCGCGACCGAGCCGGGGACGCTCCCCGAGACGATGACCGCGTGGGTGATCCGCGAGGAGCGCCTGGGCGAGCCGGTCGACGCCTTCCAGCTGGAGGAGATCGAGACGCCGCAGCCCGGCGCCTTCGAGGTGATCGTGCGCGTGATGGCCGCCGGCGTCAACTTCAACAACGTGTGGGCCGCCCTCGGCGAGCCGATCTCCGTGATGCGCTACGGCGACCACCCGCAGTACGGGCACCACATCGGCGGCTCCGACGCCTCGGGCATCGTCTGGAAGGTCGGCGACGGCGTCACCCGCTGGGCGCCCGGCGACGAGGTCGTGATCCACTGCAACCAGGCGTCCTACGAGGACGTCGAGGTCCATGGCCTCGACCCGCTCGCGGCGCCCTCGCAGGAGATCTGGGGCTACGAGACGACGTGGGGCTCGTTCGCGCAGTTCTGCAAGGTGCAGGCGCAGCAGCTCCTCCCCAAGCCGAGACACCTGAGCTGGGAGGAGGCCGCCTCCTACGGCCTCACCTACTTCACCGCCTACCGCATGCTGATGGACCAGGCGAAGCTGCAGCCCGGCCACCGCGTGCTGATCTGGGGCGCCGCCGGCGGCCTCGGCGTGTTCGCGACGCAGCTCTGCAAGATCGCCGGCGCTCAGAGCGTGGGCGTCGTGTCGAGCGCGGAAAAGGGCGAGCTGATCAAGCAGCTCGGCGCCGTCGACTACATCGACCGCAACGACTTCAAGGGCATGATGCGCCGCGGCGGCGAGGAGGGCGCGGAGGAGAAGGCGCGCTTCAAGGAGTCCAAGCGCTTCTGCGGAGTCGTCGAGGAGAAGCTCGGCGGCGCGCCCGACATCGTCTTCGAGCACGTCGGCAGAGCGACGTTCCCCACCTCGGTGCTGTGCGTCAGACCGTTCGGCAAGGTCGTCATCTGCGGCGCGACCTCGGGCTACCAGCTCGACTTCGACGTGCGCTACCTGTGGATGCGCCAGAAGCAGATCATCGGCTCGCACTTCGCCAACGCGTGGGAGGCGACGAAGGCCAACGAGCTGATCGAGCAGTCGCTCGTGCGCCCGGTGCTGTGGAAGACGATGGGCTTCGAGGGCGTCGCCGACGCGCACCAGCTGCTGCGCGACAACAAGCACCTCGGGAAGATCGCGATCCTCGTCGGCGCGACGGCCGAGGGCCAGGGCAAGACGGCCGACGGACCGGGCGCGATCCGGGCGGAGGTCGGCGCGTAGCGCCGGCCGTCCGCAACGCGATCCGCGAACCCGATCGATAGGATCCCGCCCATGGCCGGAGTCGTTCACATCCCCTGGTATGCGACGCTGTTCCGCGGCGACAAGCTCGCCGCGGCGGTCAGCGAGGTCGCAGCCGTGTCGATCCGCTACGGCGCGACGCAGTACCGCGTCCACCGCTCGCGCGACGACGCGTACAGAATCACGCAGCTCGTGTGGTTCGAGTCGAGACTCGACTGGGAGCGCTACTGGGAAGGGCCCGAGATGCTCGCGTTCCGCGCGGGCAACAGCGGCAAGTTCCAGGTCCCCGTGCTGTACGTCTGGCACGACGAGATCGCGGTCGACGTGATCGAGCCGGCGCCGGCCGCCCAGGCCTCGCCCGCGATCTGACATCCCCGCGCGCGGGCATTGACAAGCGCCCGCGCGACAGGAAGGCTGCCGCCGTGAACTCGTCCCGATCGCGTCGGCTCGCGCTGGCGCTGGCGCTCCTGTCTGCTTGCCTCCCCGCGCTCGCGCGGGCCGACTCCTGGGCGCCGACCGGCGCGATGTCCGGGGACCGCGCGCAGTTCACCGCGACGCTGCTCCCGAACGGGCAGGTGCTGGCGGCGGGCGGCGTCTCCGGCGCGCTCTACGTGTTCCCGATCGCAACGAGCGAGCGCTGGGATCCATCCGCGGGCAGATGGCTGCCGTCGCCCGCCCTCCCCACTCCGGTGGCGTCGCAAGGCGCAAGCGCGCTGGCAGACGGACGGGTGCTGCTGGCCGGAGGACACACCTACGGCTTCATGGACCCTGGATCGGTCTTCTCCTCCGCGTACACGTTCGATCCCGCGACGAACGTGTGGGGCATCGCGGTCGCCATGCCGCACGCCCACGTCTTCCCGTTGCAGGTGACGCTCGCGGACGGGCGCGTGCTCGTGATCGGCGGCTACAACACGCCCGACGACCTGAATCAAGACAGAGCCTACGACCAGATCGAGCTGTACGACCCGGCCGGCGGCACGTGGAGCACCGGAGCCGCGATGCCGGACTTCATGGCCCGGGGCACGGCGACGCTGCTGGCGGACGGCAGCGTCCTCGTCGCCGGCGGCTCCTCGTCCAACACGATGCGCAACGTCGCGCTGCGCTACTTCCCCGCGACGAACAGATGGAGAGATGCCGGCAGCTTCACCGACGCGCGACGCCAGCAGGTGGCGGCGCGACTGGGCAACGGCAAGGTGCTGATCGCCGGCGGCGCGGGCGGCGGCAGAGTGCTCAAGAGCGCCGCGCTCTACGACCCTGCGACGAACGGCTGGACCGACGTCGCGCCGATGGCTGCCGCACGCCAGGACGCCACCGCGACGCTGCTGCCGACCGGCAAGGTGCTCGTCGCCGGCGGCTACGACGGAGCCAGATACGTGGGCTCGGCCGAGCTGTTCGACCCGGCGACGAACACGTGGTCGCCCGCCGCCTCGATGAGAACGGTGCGCGCGGCGCACCAGGCGACGCTGCTGTCCGACGGACGCGTGCTCGTCTCCGGCGGCGAGAACGACAACGCCGGCGGCGTCTTCCAGACGGAGAGCAGCGCTGAGATCTACACGCCCGACGGCTGGCCGTTCGGGGGCGGAGGCAGCGATGGGTCCGGGGGCGGCTCCGGCGGCTCCGGCGGCGGTTCGGGCGCGAGCGGCATACCGGCGGTCTCGCACGTGAAGCTGTCCGCGACGCGCTTCCGCGCCGCCGCCTCGGGCCCCATCGTCACGACCGCACGCAGACGCCCGCCCGTCGGCACGACGATCTCTTGGACCGATTCGAAGGCCGCGGTCACGACCTTCGCCGTCCAGCGCCCGAGCGCCGGACGCAGCGTCGGCGGCCATTGCGTGCGCCCGACGAGAGCCAACCGCAGACACAGGCGCTGCACCCGCTGGACCACGCTCGGCAGCTTCACGCACGCCGACGTCGCCGGCCCCAACCTCCTGCGCTTCAGCGGCCGCCTCGGGCGGCACAAGCTCGCCATCGGCAGCTACCGCTTCAGCCTCGCCGCCCGCCTCGGCCGCGGCAGAGCGAGCGCAGCGCGCACGATCGGCTTCGGGATCGTCGGGTAGCCCGACCTGACGCACACGCGCCCGGCGGGTGTGAGAGGGTGCGCACGTGCGTGTCCGCCTGCTGACCGTCGCCGGGCTGCTACTCGCCGCGGCGATCGCACTCGGCATCGTCGGCGAAGCGACCGGCAGCGTCGCCGGCACGACGATCTCGCTGTTCGCAGGCGACGGATCGTGCGGGGCCGAGCCCTGTGGCGACGGCGGTCCGGCGCTGAGCGCCAAGTTCGGCTTCCCCGGCCCGATGGCGGTCGATCACGCCGGCAACGTCTACGTGACGGACACCGACACGGTGCGCAAGATCGCGGCCGGGACGGGGATCGTCACGACGGTGGCGGGCAACGGGACCCCCTGCGGCGATCCCACCACCGGCGCGTGCGGCGACGGCGGGCCGGCGACGAGCGCGCAGCTGCTCCTGCCGCAGGGCCTCGCCGTCGACGCGGCCGGGAACATCTTCATCTCCGACACGGAGGACAACCGCGTCCGCGAGGTCGTCGCCGCGACGGGCAAGATCGAGCCGTACGCCGGCAACGGCACGGTGTGCGACGGCGGCACCTGCGGCGACACCGGCCCGGCGGGCAGCGCGCACATGCTCTCGCCTGAGGGGCTCGCGCTCGATCCCCAGGGCCGGCTGTACATCGCCGACTCGAGCGACGACCGCATCCGGATGGTGAACGGCGCGACGATCACGACGGTCGCAGGCGGCGCGGCCGCCTGCGCGCCGTCGACCGCCGCGTGCGGCGACGGCGGCGACGCGACGGCCGCGCAGCTCAACGCGCCCGCCGGCGTCGCTGTCGCGCCGAACGGGACGCTGCTGATCGCCGACGAGGCAGACCAGCGGATCCGCGCAGTCACGCCGTTCGGCACGCCGACGCGGACGATCTCGACGCTCGCCGGCACCGGCGCCCACGGCTGCCCCGACGGACCGGGCAACGTCTACCAGCCCGGCCATTGCGGCGACGGGACGGCCGCCGCGAGCGCGCCGCTCGGCGGCCAACCGATCCAGGTCGCGACGGACGCGTCGGGCGACGTCTACGTCGGGTTCCAGCAGTCGTTCATCGAGCGTGAGATCACGACGGACGGCGTCGTCCACACGATCGCCGGCGACGGCGCCGAGTGCACCACGCCCGCGAGCTGCGGCGACGGCGGGCCCGGCACGAGCGCGCAGCTCGGCCTGGGCGGATTCACGGCCGTGGGTCCCGACGGCTCCGTCTACATCGGCGAGCAGTTCGACCCCAGCGGCGGCGACATCCGCCGGCTCGCGACGTCGGCCGGCGGTGGCGGCGGTGGCGGCGGCGGCTCGGGCGGTGGCGGCTCGGGCGGTGGCGGCAGCGGTTCCGGAGCGGGCGGCGGCTCAACGGGCACCGTCACCCCCCACGTGGTCGTCGCGCACGCGACGACGGCCGCCGGCACGCCGATGACGATCGACCCGACGCACAGCACGATCGCAGGCGGCCGGCTCGCGAGCGTCGTCTACGACCTCAACGGGGACGGCAGAGCCGACGCGACCTGCGGTGCCTCCGACCCCGTCCTGACCGGCCGCGCCATCGCACCCGCGACGCTGAGCGCGCGCGTCACCGTCACGAGCACGACCGGCGCGAGCGCGACGATCGCCACGACGCTGCAGGCGACCGTCCCGAAGACGCTGCCGAGAGGCGGCCCGCTGCCCGCGTCGCTGCGCGCCCGGCTCGGCGCCGCTCGCCAGACCGTCTCGCAGGCGTTCGGCGGCGCGCCGTTCGCTGCCCTGCTCTGCTCCCCCGCCGCCGGCACGCCGAGATCCGCGATCCCCGACATCACCGCCAACGGCGGCCCGCCCGCCGGCTGCGCCGACACGCTCGAGGCCGGTGTCGTGCACGCCGTCGGCTGTCTGCAACCGGTCGACGACAGACATCAGCTGCCGCAGGCCGAGGCGCTGCGCCTGTGCGCGCACCAGAAGGTCTGCGACGTCTTCCAGCGGCTGCGCGAGCCGGAGCTCGTCTCGCTCTCGGGCGCCGGCGCGAGCGCGGCGCTCAACACCACGGCGCCCCAGAAGAGCATCGTCGGCGAGTACGGCTTCGACGACGTCTACTACTCCAGACAGACCGTGCGCGTCAACGGGCTCGACTTCACGCCCCAGCCGGGCGCGGTGATCGTGATCGCGCGCGCCGGGCTGATCCAGACCGGCTTCCTCTCCTCCGACGCCGCCTACGTGATCAGCGGCGACGCGGTCGTCAAGCTCGGAGATCTGCCGCTCAGCATCCACGCGCCGAACTACGGCGCGCTCGCCGAGCAGGCCGGCAGCGACCCGTCGAGCCTGCTGCCCGACCACGTGCCGAGCGCGGGCGACCTTGCCAAGCTCGCGCCCGGCCTGTCGGCGCCGCTCGACCTGTCGGTGCGCCCGCAGGACGCTCCCGTCCACATCGCCGACTTCACGATCCCCAAGACGCTGCCGATCCCCGAGCTGCCCGACCTGCCGCTGACGGGCACGCTGTCGGTCGACCTCGCCAAGGACGGGCAGAGCAACGTCAGCGTCTCACTCGAGCTGCCGGGGATCTTCAGCGACGGCGAGGGCCACGGGATCAGCGGCCAGACGACGCTCGTGACGAGCAACGACAGCGGCCTGACCGTCGGGCACCTGCACATCCACGTGCCGAGCCTCGCCTCGCTCGGCGACCTGCCCGTGCAGGACGTCGACTTCTTCTACGACGGCCCGCCCAAGCGCCACATCGCCGGCAACCTGACGGTCGACCTGAGCGACGAGATCCAGGGCAAGATCACCGGCGCGTTCGCGATCGACAGAGGCAGCTTCACGAGCGCGCACGTCGACTACACCGGCAACATCGGCGGCGGCCTGAGAATCATCCCGCCCGTATACCTCACGCGGCTCGCCGCGGATGTCGGCGTGAACCCGACGACGGTGAGCGGCTCGGGCACGCTCGCGATCGGCCCCGCGACGTTCGCGGGCGGCTGCGCGCTGCTCGACGCCGTCGGGCAGATCACGTTCCGCTTCTCGAACCCGTTCGCGATCGACGCGAACGGCTCGGACCAGCTCGCCTGCGTCGACTTCGGCCAGAACGGCTACTTCCACGTCGACAGCGATGGCCACGTCGGCCTCGGCGTCGGGCTCAACTACACGGTCCCCGGCATCGGCAGCTTCACCGGGCTGACCGCGGGCCAGGCGTACGTCGACCTCAAGCGCAACATCTACCACGTGCAGCTCGACGGCAACGCGGTCTCCAAGCTCGACATCCACGAGTGCATCTCGGTCGCGTGCACCGACATCACGCTCTCGCGCACGGTCGCCGCGACGCTGTCCGATCAGGGCATCGGCGCCTGCACGTCGGTCAACGTGCTCGGCCACGACTTCTCGATCGGCGCCGGCTTCGGCCCGCTCGGCGACTTCGCCTCCTTCCACGTGCCGACGGTCGCGCAGCTCGCCTCCCACTTCGACGTCTTCTTCGACGGCTGCGACCTGTCGAAGTGGCAGTCGCTCGGCCCGCCGAGCAGCGGCGCGCGGGCGAGCGCGGCCGGCGGCGGCTCGAGCTTCCGCGTCGCGCTGGGGACGAGAATGGCGGTCGTCGGGATCACCGGCGCGGGCGACGCGCCGAGCGTCCAGCTGACGTCGCCGAGCGGCAGAACGATCACGGCGCAGCTCGACGGCACGAGTCTCGTCGACGGCGCGCTCGCGATCCGCCAGTCGGTCACGCACCACACCGAGATCCAGATCCCGAACGCCCAGGCGGGGACGTGGACGCTCGCCGCGCTGCCGGGCTCGACGCCGATCACCGGCGTGCAGACCGCGCACCTGCTGCCGCGGCCGAGAATCCACGTGAGCGTGAGCGGCCGCGGCGGCCGGCGCGTGCTGCACTACCGCGTCACGCAGCAGCCTGGCCTCAGAGTCACCTTCCTCGAGCGCACCGGCCGTGGCGCCGCCGAGATCGGCGTCGCCAAGCGCGCCTCCGGTTCGATCGCGTTCGTCTCGGCCGACGGGCCGCGCAGCCGCACGCTCGTCGCCCAGCTCGAACGCAACGGCGCGCCGAGCCCGAGCATCGTCGTCGGCCGCTACAGCGCGTCGCCGTCGAAGCCGGGCCGCGTATCGCACGTGCGCGTGGCACTGCGCCGCGGGCGCGCGCTGATCTCCTTCCGCCCCGCCGCGTTCGCGACCGCCTACGACGTGACCGTCCACCTGTCCGACGGGCGCGAGCTGCTGCTGCGCGCGCTGCACGGACGCCACGCGGTGACCGTCGCCGGCGTCGGACGCGCGAAGGTCGTCGCCGTCTCGATCGTCGCCCGCCGCGGGCGGCTGCACGGCCGGCCGTTCGTGCTGGCCGCCAAGCGGCGACGTTAGCCGGCGTCGCCGGCGGCCGGCTCGAACGCCCCCTCGGCGCGCAGCGCCAGCTCCAGCTCGAAGCGGCGCTGCGGATCGTCCAAGGCATCGCCGAACAGCTCGCGCAGCTGCGCGAGGCGGTAGCGGACCGTCTGCGGGTGGACGTGGAGGCGCTCGGCGACCGCCTGCAGCCGCCCCTGGGCGGCGAGCCAGGCGGCGAGCGTCGCCGTCAGCCGCGTGCGCGGGCCGGCGGCGAGGTCCGCGAGCGGCGCGAGCCGCGCGCGCACCAGCTCCTGCGTCAGGCGCCGGTCGCTGCGCAGCAGCAGCGCGGTCGTGTGGTCGGCCGCGTCGAGCACGCCGTGGCCTGGCGCCCCGCCCTCGGCCGCGAGCTGCAGCACGGCGCGCGCACGGGCGAGGCTGAGCGCCGCGTCGCCCCACGCGACCGCCGGCCCGAGCGCCGCGACGTGGCGCGGCCCGACGGCATGCTGGAGCTGCGCGCGCAGCCCGGCGCGCTCGGGGTCCGGCAGCAGTGCGCAGACGACGGCGCCGACCGGGTCGACGATCGCGTCGGCCGGCAGGCGCGTGACGATCCGCTCGCTCTCCGGCTCGGGGAACGCGAACGCGGAGAGCGTCGCAGGCAACCGCCACTGCGCCGCGCGCGCGACCTCCTCGACGTCGAGCGGGTCGGCCGGCGGGTCGCGCAGCAGCAGGCGCGCGAGCCGCTGGCGCTGGGCGCGCCGCTCGCCGGCGGCGGCCGACTGCTCGAGCGCGTAGCCCTCGGCGGACTTCGCCGACAGCTCGTCGATGTAGGCGAAGATCGACTCGGCCAGCAGGTACAGCGTCGTGGGCTCCAGTCCGGCCGCGACGCCGCCGGCCGAGAAGCGCCGCCACGCGACGCGCGCGCCGACGCGGTAGGCGGCGAGCAGCACGTCGAGGCCGCGCCCGGCGCGCACCTCGCCGCGGCCGAGGTCGACGTATACGCGCGAGCGCGGCATCGAGCCGCCCGCCTCGATCCCGTCGAGGAACTGGCGCAGGGCCTCCTCCACGCCGACGACGAGGCCGCGGCCGAACGGGCCCTTCAGCGGTCGCGCATAGGCCGGCACCTCGACGCGGATCGCGGCGATGATCTCGCGCGCGAGGTCGGGGAGCTGCGGGCGCATCGCCGCGACGGCGTCGGGCGGCAGCCGGCGCCACGGGCGCGGCTCGAATACCTCTGGTGCCGTGTCGCCCATTCTTGTGTGAAATCTATAACTTCCGGCCGTCGAGACGTTGCCGGCAGACGAGGACAAGCGTCCATTTGCGTCGTAGGGTGCAAACCCATGACCCGCGCCCATCGCATCTCCAACCTCGTCGCCGTCGCCCTCCCGTTCGCCGTGTTCCTCGGCTCGATCGTGCTGCTGTGGAACAAGGCCGTCGGCTGGAGCGACCTCGCGATCTTCGTCTTCATGTACGCGATCACCGGCTTCGGCATCACGATCGGCTACCACCGCCTCTTCACGCACCGCGCGTTCGAGACCTCGAGAGCCGTGCGCACGCTGCTCGCGATCTGCGGCTCGATGGCCGTCGAGGGCGACGTCATCACGTGGGTCGCCGACCACCGCAAGCACCACGCGTTCGCCGACGAGGAAGGCGACCCGCACAGCCCGCACGTCGACTTCGAGGACGGCTTCCGCGGCGCGGTCAAGGGCCTCTGGCACGCGCACGTCGGCTGGATGCTGGGCGACAAGACGCACGGGCGCGCGTCGGCACGCCGCTACGCGCCGGACCTGATCGACGACAAGCCGATCCGCTGGGTCAGCCGCACGTTCCTGTTCTGGGTCTACCTGACGCTGCTGATCCCGTTCCTGCTGGGCTTCGTCTTGAGCGGCTTCTCGCTCGTCGGCGGCCTGCTGGGGCTCGTGTGGGGCGGCTTCGTGCGGATCTTCCTGCTGCACCACATGACGTGGTCGATCAACTCCGTCTGCCACTTCTTCGGCGCGCGCCGCTTCGAGACCGACGACGAGTCGCGCAACGTCTTCTGGCTCGCGCTGCCGTCGCTCGGCGAGGCGTGGCACCACAACCACCACGCCTTCCCCACGTCGGCCTTCCACGGCCTGCGCCGGCTGGAGCGGCTCGCCGACCCCAGCGGGCTGCTGATCGCCGGAATGGAGAAGGCGGGCCTCGTCTGGAACGTCGTGCGCGTGAGCCCGGAGCGCCAGGAGAGCAAGGTGCTCGTCGGCGTGTGACGCCGACCGGAGGGCGAAAGCCGATATTGGCGCGCAAGCGCCGCTCCGAATCGGCCTCCGGCGCGTTCCAGCTCTCGTGCCGCTGCGCCCACCCTGGATCCTGCTGCTCATGCTCGTCGCGCTGCTGCTCGCCGCCGCGCCGGCGGCGGCCGGCGGCTTGGTGCAGCTCGACGGCTCGGTGCTGCGCTTCACCGGTGACGACGCCGAGCCGAGCAACGTCACGATCGACGACGTCAACGGCCTGCTCGTGCTCGACGAGAACGCGAGCCGCATGACCGTCGGCGCCGGCTGCGCCGCGAGCGCCGACGGCTACGAGGTGACCTGCCCCGACCTCGGCGTCGCGCAGATCGACGTGACCGTCGGCCTGCTCGGCAGCGACGTGCGCATCCGCGCCGACCTGCCGGCGCACATCCAGGGCGGCCCCGGTGACGACGTGCTCGTCGGCGGCCCCGCCGACGACGTGATCGACGGTGGCGCCGGGCAGGACATCATCGCCGGCGGCGGCGGCGCGGACGTGCTCAGCGGCGGGCCGGGCACCGACCTCGTCACCTACGACGACGACATCGCGCCCGACGGCACGCTGCTGCCGCGAGGCGACGGCGTGCGGGTCGCGATCGGGCAGCCGGGCGCCAGCGGCTCCCCCGGCGAGGGCGACACGATCGAGCGCGACGTCGAGCAGGTGCAGGGCGGCGCCGGCAACGACCGCTTCGACCTGCGCGACGGGTCCGCGACCGAGGTCGACTGTGGGACGGGGCGCGACACGGTCGTCGCGGACCCGCGCGACACGATCGACACCGACTGCGAAAGCTCAAGCGTCGCGCCGCAACACGGGGGCGCTGCGATGACGATCCCCACGCTCCCGTTCCCGTTCCCGGCGCCCAGCGACCGCGGCGTCAGCTCGATCGGCGTCAGCCCGCTGCTGCCGCTGCACGGCAGCACGATCGTGCTGCGCGTCACCTGTCCCGCCGGGTTGGGCCTGCTCGCGCTCGTGCCGTCGTCGCCGTGCCGCGGGCGCGTGCGCTTCACGCGCTTCGACGGCTTCGCGATGGGCACGCAGCGCGTGACGATCCCCCGCGGCCGCGCGATCGTGGTCCGCCTCACGCTCACGAGCTCGCGCGCGCTCGCACGCCGCCCGTCCGGCCTGCCGCTCACCGTCACGGCCCTCCCGGCGTGGGGGCACGTCACGCGCGCGCTGCACGTCACCGTCCGCGGCTGAGCGCCAGGCGCCGGCCTTCGAGGAACGAGCGCTCGGTCGCGTTGACCGTGAGGGCGAGCGCGGACTCGTACGCGCTCGCCGCGTCCGCGTTGCGCCCGAGGCGCCGCAGCAGATCGGCGCGGATCGCGTGAAGCGGCTGATAGCGCTCGAGCTCAGGCGCCAGCTCCTCCACGAGCGCCAGCGCGGCGTCCGGGCCCGCCACCTCGGCGACCGCGACCGCGCGGTTGAGCGCGACGACCGGGCTCGGGGCGAGCGTCATCAGATGGTCGTAGAGCCGCAGGATCTGGCGCCAGTCGGTCTCGACGGCAGTGAGTGCATCGCTGTGAACGGCGTTGATCGCCGCCTGCAGCTGGTAGGGCCCCGGATCGCCGTAGCGCTGGCAGCGCCGCACGAGCGCCTGCCCCTCGGCGATCAGTGCGCTGTCCCAGCACCTGCGGTCCTGGTCGGCCAGCAGCACCAGCGCGCCGTCCGCACCCGTGCGCGCGGGACGGCGCGCGTCGAGCAGGAGGAGGAGCGCGAGCAGGCCGAGCGCCTCGGGCTCGTCCGGCATCAGCTCCGCGAGCAGCCGGCTGAGGCGGATCGCCTCCGCGCACAGCTCCACGCGCACGAGCCCCTCGCCGGCGCTCGCGCGGTGGCCCTCGTTGAAGACGAGGTAGACGACGGCGAGCACCGCGCGCAGGCGCTCGGGCAGGTCGGCCTCCGACGGGATGCGGTACGGGATCCGCGCGTCGCGGATCTTGCCCTTCGCGCGCACGATGCGCTGAGCCATCGTCGGCTCGGGGACGAGGAAGGCGCGGGCGATCTCCGCGGTCGTGAGCCCGCCGAGCAGGCGCAGCGTCAGCGCGACGCGCGCCCCGAGCGCGAGCGCCGGGTGGCAGCAGGTGAAGATCAGCCGCAGGCGGTCGTCGCGCACGGGTCCGTCCTCCAGCAGCTCGTCGCCGTCGCCGGCGGTCGCGGCATGCAGCAGCGCCGCCTGGGCGTGGCGGTCGGCGCGCGATGCCTCACGGCGCAGGCGGTCGATCGCGCGGTTGCGGGCGGTCGTGACGATCCAGCCCGCCGGGCTCGGCGGCAGGCCGTGCTGCGGCCAGCGCTCCGCCGCCACGACGAAGGCGTCCTGGACCGCGTCCTCGGCGACGTCGAGGTCGCCGAAGACGCGGATGAGGATCGCCACCGCACGGCCATGCTCTGCGCGGAAGACACGCTCGACCTCCGCGGCGGAGACGGCCGACACGCGTGCCCTCAGTCCTCCGACTCGTTCCGGAACGGCCGCACCTCGATCGGCAGCGTCGTCGCGCGCGCGAGCTTCGCGCCCCAGGCGAGCGCGGCGTCGAGGTCGGGCGCCTTGACGATCGTGAAGCCGCCGAAGTGCTCGCGGCCCTCGGCGAAGGGGCCGTCGGTCATGAGCGTCTCGCCGTCCTCGACGCGCACGACGGTAGCGGCGCTGACGGGGTGCAGCCCGCCGCCGAAGACCCACGCTCCGGCTGCCTTCATCTCGTCGCCGAGGGCGTTGACGTCGCGCATGATCGCGGCGAGCTCGTCGGGGGTCGGCGGGGTGCCGACCTCGTTGACGCTGAGCAGGTACTGCTTCATGGGCTGTGCCTCCTTCGAGGTCGTCGCCGGCTCCATGCCGGCGTCTTCACCCTCTATACGAACGGCACCCGGCTGGATCGACACCGCTCAGCAGCGCTCGAGCGGGGCCATCGTGAGCCCCGCGTCGGAGAGCTGTTCCCAGTACAGCTCTGCGGGCTCCTGCTGGCCGCTCCAGACGATCGCCTGACCGGAGTGGTGGATCTGGTCGGCGTAGCCGTAGCCTCTGTCGACGCTGACACCGGGGATGTAGCGCGCGAGCGTGTGCGCGACGTGGTCGAACGTGTTGTGGTCGTCGTTGCGGACGATCACGCGCCAGTGGCCGCCGAGGCCGGAGCCCGGACCCTGCACGCGCGGCCGTTCGATCGTCTGCGTCATCGCTGTTCGGAAGATACCGCCGGTCGGGCGCGCGGCTACGCCGACTGGACGCCCGTCTGGCGCTCCGCGCGCTTGCGCCAGTAACGCTCGAGGCCGAGGTAGATGTGCTCGGCCGGGACCGCCGCGCCGTAGGCGGCGCGCAGGAAGCGGTCGCCGGTGCGATCCACGCGGTCTCTGACGGCGGCGCCGACCGTCGCGGGGCCGGCGTTGCGCGTCAGCTGCGCGAACTCGTGCAGCGAGGCGCGCGTCGCCTCGAGCTGCTCCTCCACCTCGTCGACCCCGCCGAAGTGCGTGAGCGCGAGGCTCGCCGGCCGCCACGCGGCGATCAGGTCGAGCGACGCGTCCCACGCCTCGACGTCGATGTCGGGCGGCGGCGTCGGCGCGATCGTCACGTGCGCGGGCGGGATCCGCACGCCGGCCATGTCGCCGACGAACGCGCGGCCGCTGTCCTCGTGCAGGTAGCAGACGTGGTGGGAGGCGTGCCCGGGCGTGTAGGCGACGCGGAAGCCGCCCGCGAGCGGGAGCGTCTCCCCGCCTCGCAGGACGGTGACACGCTCAGCCGGCACCGGCAGCACCTCGCCCCACAGCGCCCTCATGTTGTCCTCGCCGTAGAGGCGCCCGGCGCTCGCGAGCAGCTTCGAGGGGTCGATCACGTGCGGCGCGCCGCGCTCGTGCACGTAGACGTCGAGGTCGGGCCAGCGCTCGACGAGCGCGCCCGTCGCGCCCGCGTGGTCGAGGTGGATGTGCGTCAGCAGCAGCGCGCGCGGGCGGACGTCGCCCAGCTCGTCGAGCACGCTCTGGACGCTCGACTCCGGGCCTGGATCGACCAGCACGTCGCCGACGCGCCAGCAGCAGATGACGCGCTCGAGCCCGCGAAAGCGGACGTCGATGGGCTGAGGTGCGTGACCTTCCACGTATCTGCACCTTACAATCGAGACCATGAGCGACGACGCCCGGCCCCCCCACCGCCTGCCCGAGCCCGACCGTCCGTGGATGATGCGGACGTACGCCGGCCATTCGACCGCCGAGAAGTCGAACGAGCTGTACCGCGGCAACCTCGCGAAGGGCCAGACGGGCCTCTCGATCGCCTTCGACCTGCCGACGCAGACGGGCTACGACGCCGACCACGAGCTGGCGCGCGGCGAGGTCGGCAAGGTCGGCGTACCGGTCGCGCACAAGGGCGACATGAAGGCGCTGCTGCACGACATCCCGCTCGACAAGATGAACACGTCGATGACGATCAACGCGACGGCCGCCTGGCTGCTCGCGCTCTACATCGTCACCGCCGAGGACGAGGGCGTCGCACCCGACCAGCTTCAGGGCACGACCCAGAACGACATCATCAAGGAGTACCTCAGCCGCGGCACCTACGCCTTCCCGCCCGGCCCCTCGATGCGGCTGATCGCCGACATGGTCGCCTACACGGTCGAGCGCGTGCCGAAGTGGAACCCGATCAACGTCTGCTCCTACCACCTGCAGGAGGCCGGCGCGACGCCCGTGCAGGAGATCGCGTACGCGATGTCCACGGCGATCGCGGTGCTCGACGCGGTCAGAGAGCGCGTCCCGGCTGAGCAGATGGGCAAGGTCTTCAGCCGCATCTCGTTCTTCGTCAACGCCGGCGTGCGCTTCGTCGAGGAGCACGCGAAGCTGCGCGCGATGGGGATCCTGTGGGACGAGCTGGGGCGCTCTCGCTACGGCGTCGAGAACCCCAAGCAGCGCCGCTTCCGCTACGGCGTGCAGGTCAACTCGCTGGGTCTCACCGAGGCGCAGCCGGAGAACAACGTCCAGCGGATCGTGCTGGAGGCGCTGGCGGTCACGCTCGGCCGCGACGCGCGCGCCCGCGCGATCCAGCTTCCCGCCTGGAACGAGGCGCTCGGCCTGCCCCGCCCGTGGGACCAGCAGTGGGCGCTGCGGCTCCAGCAGGTGCTCGCCTACGAGACCGACCTGCTCGAGTACCCCGACATCTTCGAGGGCTCGGTCGTGATGGACGGCCTCGTGGAGGAGCTGCTCGGCGGAGCACGTGCCGAGATGGCGATCGTCGCCGAGCACGGCGGCGCGGTCGAGGCGGTCCCCTACATGAAGGCCGCGCTGGTCGAGTCGCACCGCGAGCGGATCCGCCGCATCGAGGCGGGCGAGCAGAAGGTCGTCGGGCAGAACGTCTACACCGAGACGGAGCCCTCGCCGCTGACGGCCGGCGGCGACGGCGGGATCCTCGTAGTGGACCCCGACGTCGAGCGCCACCAGAAGGAGGCGCTGACCACCTGGCGCGCCGGACGCGACCAGGCTGCCGTCGATGCCGCTTTGGCCGAGCTTGCGCGCGTCGCGGCCTCCGACGAGAACATCATGGACGCCACGATCGCCGCCGCCCGCGCCGGCGTCACGACGGGCGAGTGGGCGCAGGCGCTGCGCGACGTGTTCGGCTCCTACCGCGGACCGACCGGCGTCGGCGAGTCGGCCGCGATCGGCAGCGACTCGCTGGAGGAGATCCGCGACGAGGTCGAGCGCGTGAGCGAGCAGCTCGGCCGCCGTCTGAAGATCCTCGTCGGCAAGCCGGGGCTGGATGGCCACTCCAACGGCGCCGAGCAGATCGCCGTCGCCGCGCGCGACGCGGGCATGGAGGTCGTCTACGAGGGGATCCGCCTGACGCCGGCGCAGATCGCGGCCTCCGCGCGCGACGAGGGCGTCCACGTGGTGGGGCTGTCGATCCTCTCGGGGTCCCACCGGGAGCTGATCCCGAGCGTGATCGAGGCGCTGCGCGACGCCGGCGTCGGCGACATTCCCGTGATCGTCGGCGGGATCATCCCCGTCGCCGACGAGGCGCCGCTGAAGGACGCCGGAGTCGCCGCCGTCTACACGCCGAAGGACTTCGACATCACGCGCATCATGCGCGACGTCGTCGCGCTCGTCGCCGAGCGCAACGGCATCGCGGCCACCGCCTGAGCGACCTGTGTGCATCCGGGTCCCTCTACGGGACCCTGGAGCACACAGCTCCGCGCCGCACGCCCGGCTAGCGTTCCCTCGATGACCGACGGCTCCGAGCTCGGCCGACGCCTGCGGGAGCGGGATCTCTCCGCTGCGCCCGCCGTGCTGAACCTTGTGGAGAACCGCGCGCCGGCGGCGCAGGCCGAGATCGCGGAGCTGCTTGCGGCCGTGGCACCGGCGGCCCTGGGCGGCGAGGCGCCGGGGCACATCGTCGGTGTCACGGGCCCGCCCGGGGCGGGGAAGTCGACGCTTCTGTCGCAGCTCGTGGCCGGCTGGCGCGCGCGCGGACACAGCGTGGCGGTGCTCGCCGTCGACCCCTCCTCCAAGCGCTCCGGCGGCGCGCTGCTCGGCGACCGCGCGCGGATCGACTACGACCCGGCCGACCGATCGATCTTCATCCGCTCGATGGCCGCCGGAGACCGCCTCGGCGGCCTCGCCCCCGCCACCCGCGCCGCCGCCCACGCGCTGGCGGCGGCGTTCGACGTGGTGGTGATCGAGACGGTCGGCGTCGGGCAATCCGAGACGGAGGTCGCCGAGGTGGCGGACACGGTCGCCGTCGTCGTGCAGCCCGGATCGGGCGACGTGCTGCAGTTCCTCAAGAGCGGGATCATGGAGATCCCCGACGTGCTCGTCGTGACGAAGGCCGACCTCGGCCAGGTGGCGATCAGCGCGCGGCGCGACCTGCACGCAGCGCTGCGCTCGCTCGGCGCGCGCGAGACGCAGGTGGTCGCCGTCAGCTCGCTCGCGCCGCCGCAGGGAATCGACAGACTGCTCGATGCGATCGACGCGCACCGACAGACGAGCGACCTCGCCACCCGCCGCCTGCGCGCCCGCCGCCTGCACGCGCTCGCCGACTTCACCGTCGAGCACGGCCACCGCGGCCTGCGAGCGCTCGGCGGGCGGCGCGCCGCGGAGCGATGGCTCGAGGGCCAGGACGCCGGCCTCGACGTGCCGGCACTGGAGCGGGCGCTGGCCGAGCACGCGGGCGTGGCATGATGCCCGCCGTGCTCGTGGACGTGCTGATCCTCGTCGCGACGTTCGCCGTCGTCAGCGCGATCGCGGGCCTGCTCGGCGCCGCGAACCTCGGCACCGCCCTCACGTTCGGCACGATCGCCTTCGCGGCCGTGCTCGTCGGGCTGATGCTGAAGCGCGACTGACGCCGCGTCCTGGCCGCACGGCTAGGGTTGCCGGCATGACCGTCGTGCCGCTGCCGCAGGTCGAAGGAGTCACGCACCGCGACGTGCACGCGCGCGGGCTGCGCTTCCACGTCGCCGAGGCAGGTCCGTCCGAGGCGCCGGCGGTCGTGCTGCTGCACGGCTGGCCGCAGCACTGGTTCATGTGGCGCGACGTGATCCCCGGCCTGGCGACCGATCGCCGCGTGATCGCGCCCGACCTGCGCGGGCTGGGCTGGAGCGACGCGCCGAAGTCGGGGTATCTCAAGCAACAGCTGGCCGACGACGTGCTGGCCGTGCTGAGCGAGCTGGGCGTCGAGCGCTTCGACCTGATCGGGCACGACTGGGGCGCGTTCGCCGGCTTTCTGATCTGCGCGACCGCACCGGAGCGGGTCGGCCACTACCTCGGCTGCTCGATCCCGCAGCCGTGGCCGCCGCAGGAGCGCCCGAGCCTCAGACGGCTGTTCAACCTCTGGTACCAGGTGGCGCTGGGCACACCGGGGCTCGGCGCCGGCCTGATGCGCAACGGCAGGTTCACCGCGCAGGTGCTGAAGGTCGCGCGCTCCCATGGCCGCTACTCGGACGACGAGTTGGCGGCTTTCGTCGACGTGCTGCGCGAGCCCGACCACGCCCACGCGACCTCGCAGTACTACCGCACGTTCCTGCTGCACGAGCTGCGCCCGTTCGTCTCCGGCGCGTTCAAGCAGCAGAGAATCGCCACGCCGATCCACCTCCTGTGGGGCAGACGCGACCAGATCCTCCAGGGCGCCAGAGAGCACGGCGACCACGAGCCCTACGCGCCCAACATGCGCATCGAGTGGGTCGACGACACCGGCCACTTCCTGCCCGAGGAGCGGCCGGAGCTGGTCGTGCAGCGGGCGCGCGAGCTGTTCGCGCGCTAGCCGCGCCCCAGCGGCGCGATCGGCACCACGGCCTCGGCCTGCCCACCGTCGCGGTAGGTGATGTCGAAGCGCAGCGTTTGACGACGCGCGAGCGCCGGCGCACTGAAGCTCGCAACGCCGCCGCGCACGGCCGCCGCTCGCGCCCGACCGCCTCCGACCTGCCACCGCAAGGACCGCACGGATGCACCCACGACAACGCGGACGTTCGTGCCGCGACGGAGCTGGAGCCGTCTGACCGATCGCGGGTGCAGCGCAGCACGCGTGACCGACAAGCCGTGATCCGCACGCCTCAGGACGCTCGTCGTGAAGACGAGCGTTCGCGCCGAGCCATCGGAGACACGTACCTGCATCGGCGCGTGCAGGCGACCGCACAATCCGGACACGCCGAGCGTCTGGATCGTCCAGCCGTGCCCGGTGTGCTCGCTCAGCACAACCGCCCCGGCGACGTGGTGGGCGGTCGCGCTTGAAGCGACGTGCCATGCGAGCCGGGCGTTGCACTGCGGCAGGTAGCCGCGGAGCGCGGTGTAGGACAACGGCAGGTCGAGCGGGTTCACGACGAACCACGTCACGAAGCCGCTCGCGAGCTCGGCGAGCACGGCCTGGTGCTTCCGACGCACCCACTGCTCCAGGACGGTCTGGGCGTCGCTGCCGCAGCGCTCGAGCATCAGCGACGTATACGGACCGTCATAGACCCCGTACGGCGCCTCGTACGAATACGGGTCGAACGGTGCGATTCCACGGCCGATGTCGTCACCGATCTTGTCGTAGGTCCGCTTGTGGAGCGGTGCGCACAGCGTGTCGAACATCGACGGCACGCTGAGGTCCGAGACGTGCGTCGCATCACCGTCCGCGCCGAAGCGCTGCCCGGTGTGCCAGTCGAGCACGCCGGGCCCGTACTCGTTGTGAGTCCCCGTCTTGGAGAAGCGCAGCCCATAACTGCCGACGTCGGAGAACGTCGTGCTCTCTGCGCTGTCGCCGAGCGATTCGTCGATCAGTCCGGCGGCGCCCGCCGGGACGACGACGGTGCGACTCGCGACGTCGAGCAGCCGCGGCTCCTCGCGCGGAAAACCTGCGCCCGGCGGCAGGACGCTGCAAGCGAACAGCACCTCTCCACCGCCGACGGAGAGCAGCGATCTGACCGGGTCCAGGCAGCTCGCGCCGACGTCGGCGTCGAACGCGTCGCCGGAGGCGACGTCGAGGCCGTGGACGACGCCCGGACCGTCAAGCCAGGCGGCGAGCCCGTGGCCGTCTGTCAGCGCCGGTGTCGCAGCACCCCGCGCCAGCACCGCAGCATCGGCGCCGGCAGCGGCGATCGAAAGCGCGATAGCCGAGCAGACCACGAGCGTCGTCACGCGAGCGAGGAAGGCGGCGGGCATGTCGGTAAGACGCCGCGCTCTCGCCGGAGTTGCGCGAACGGGCGGATTCACGCGCTAGGGTCCGCCCATGGCGCTCGGCTGCTTCGTCTCCACCGGCCGCTCGATCGAGCAGTCGCTTGCACGCGTGCAGCGCGCGGAGGAGCTCGGGTACGAGTCGGCGTACGTGACGCACATCTCCGGGCGAGAGTCGCTGACGGTCGTGACGGCGTACGCGATGCGGACGCAGAAGATCCGCGTCGGCACGGGCGTCGTGCCGATCTACACGCGCACGCCGGCGACGATGGCGCAGACGGCCGCCACGATCGACGACCTCTCCGGCGGGCGCCTGAACCTCGGCCTCGGCGTCTCGCACCGCCCGGTCGTCGAGGGCTGGCACGGGCAGACGATCGACAGACCGGTCTCCGAGATGCGCGAGTACGCGTCGATCGTCCGCGCGATCCTGCGCGGCGAGCAGCCGCCCGCGGGCGAGAAGTGGCGCACCGGCTTCCAGCTGAGCGGCTACGGCCCGTTCCCCGAGCTGCCGATCTACGTCGCCGCCCTCTCCCCCGGCATGCTGCGCCTCGCCGGCGAGATCGCCGACGGCGTGATCCTGTGGCTCTGCACGCCGCCGTACATCCGCGGCGTCGTGATCCCGATGGTGCGCGAGGGCCGCAAGCGCGCCGGCAAGACGCTGGAGGGCTTCGACATCGTGCCCGCAGTGCCCACCGCAGCCGTGGACGATCCGGCCGTCGCGCACGCCTCCCTGCGGCGCGAGCTGCTGCCCTACTTCGGCCTGCCCTTCTACCGCGCGATGCTCGAGCGCTCGGGCTTCGCCGACGAGATCGCCGGCTTCGACGCGGCCGCTGCCACGGGCGACGGCGACGCCATGCAGCAGGCGATCTCCGAGCGCTTCCTCGACACGCTCGCCGCCGTCGGCGACCGTGAGGCGGTCAAGGCCGGGATCGACCGCTACCGCGCCGCCGGCGCCACGTCGCCCTGCGTCGGGCCGATCTCGAAGACCGACTTCGACGCGACGCTCGAGAGCGCTATCTCGTAGCGTCGGCGAACCCCGCCGCCGCCCGCGGCGACAGCTCGTGCGACGCGATCACGCGGTCGATCAGGCCGTACTCGCGCGCCTGCTCGGCCGTGAAGTAGCGGTCGCGGTCCATGTCGTCGTGGACTCTCTCGACGCTCTTGCCGGTGTGGTGGGCGTAGATCTCGTCGAGGTGGCGGCGCAGCTCGAGCGTCTCTCTCGCGTGGATCTCGATGTCGCTCGCCTGTCCCTGGAAGCCGCCGAGCGGCTGGTGGATCAGGATGCGCGCGTTCGGCAGCGCCATCCGCTTGCCCTTCGCGCCGCCCGCGAGCAGCAGCGAGCCCATCGACATCGCGACGCCGAAGCAGATCGTGCGCACGTCGGGCTTGACGAAGCGCATCGTGTCGTAGATCGCGAGGCCGGAGTAGACGACGCCGCCCGGGGAGTTGATGTAGAGCGAGATGTCCTTCTCCGGGTCCTCGGACTCGAGGTGCAACAGCTGCGCCACGATCAGGTTCGCGATCTGGTCGTCGACGGCCGTGCCGAGGAAGACGATCCGCTCGTTGAGCAGGCGCGAGTAGATGTCGAACGAGCGCTCGCCGCGTGGGCTCTGCTCGACGACCATCGGAACGAGTGGCATGGCGGTATCCTTTCGACAACTGCCTGGTTGTCAGATCACCATAGCAACCATATGGTTGTCAAGGAGCCCGCCATGGACACCCGACGCGAGATCGAGATCGAGGCGACCCCCGAGGAGGTCTGGGAGGCGCTCGCGACCGAGGAGGGCCGCGAGGCGTGGCTCGAGGACGCGCCCGAGCGCGAGATCCTCGTGGAGACGGCCGAGGAGCCGCACCGCCTCGTCTGGTGGTGGTGGACCGAGGACGCGCCCGCGACGCGCGTCGAGGTGCTCGTCGTCGCGGCGCCCGCCGGCGCGCGCGTGGTCGTGGTCGAGTCCGCGCCGTCGTTCCCGCTGCCCGCGCTGGCGGCTCGCTTCACGCTCGCGTATGCCTAGGCGATGAGCGACCTGATCGGACCCGTGTTCGCGGCGCTCGCGGACCCGACGCGCCGCCACGTCGTCGAGACGCTCGTGCGCGACGGCTCGACGAGCGTGCCGGCGCTCAGCGCCGCGCTGCCGATCACCCGCCAGGCGATCGCCAAGCACCTCGCCGCGCTCGGCGACGCGGGCCTGATCGAGCGCGTGGCGGGCGGGACGGGCAGCGGGCGCGAGGTGCACTACCAGCTGCGCCCCGGCGCGCTGCGCCCTGCGAGCGCGTGGCTGGACGAGACCGCGGCCGCCTGGGACGACCGCCTCGCGCGGCTGAAGCGCAGCGTCGAGATCCCGCGCGACCGGTAACCGCACACAAGCGGCGCCGAAGCGGCTACAATTCGACCTTCTCTACCGACTTAGTGGAGTTTCTCGGATCGTGAGCACGCACGCCAACTTCCTGCTCGGCTTCGCGCGAGAACGCCGTCGCGCTCCCGCACCGCGCCAGGTCGACGCGACCGACGGTCGCTGACCGGCGCCTTCCCCGGCGGGACAGCAGCGCAGCCGCCTGCGCACGGATGGCGACATGTGCCCCTCGGGTCGGCGCCCGAGGCGCGACCAACACGATCTGGAAAGTGGACATGCCCCTACACACGACTGGGACATCGACGAGCGCGCACGACGCGATCGAGCCTGCGTGTCCGCGCGACGGCGAGACGGCCGGCGGCGAGACGGCCGGCGGCGCGACGACGTCGGTGGCGATCGTCGGCGCCGGCTGCGCCGGCACGCTCACCGCCCTGAAGCTGCTGCGCAGCGGCGGCCGGACGCTGCGCGTCGTGCTCGTCGAGCGCGACGGGCGCTTCGGCCCCGGCGTCGCGTACGACACGTGCGACCCGCGCCACCGGCTCAACGTCGTCGCCGAGCGGATGAGCGCGTTCGAGGACGTGCCCGACCACTTCCGCGTCTGGGCGGAGCGCCGGCTCGGCTGCCGGCAGGCGGCCGCCTACCTGCCGCGGATGCACTACGGCGCCTACCTGCGCGAGCTGCTCGACGACGCCGCGCGCGCCGCGCCCGGCCGGCTGGAGCGCATCGCCGGTGAGGCGATCGACGTGCGGCCGGCGAGCGGCGGCGCGGTCGTGGCGCTGCGCGACGGGCGCCGCATCGCCGCCGACCACGTCGTGCTCGCGCTCGGCGGGCTGCCGCCGGCTCCGCCGGTGGCGCTGCCGGACGACCCGCGCGTCGTCGCGGACCCATGGGCGGCCGGCGCGCCCGCGCCCGCGCCCCCCGGCGCCACGACGCTGCTCGTCGGCTCGGGGCTGACGGCAGTCGACGTCGCGCTCAGCGCATGCGCGACGGACGCGCGCAGCCGCGTCGTGGCGATCTCGCGCGGCGGCTGCCTGCCGTTCGACCACCTGCCCGGCCTGCGCGCGCCCGCGCCGCCGCCGGCGCCGCCGGGCGCCGCGGCGACGGTCGCGTCGCTCGAGCGCTGGCTGCGCTGCCACGTGCGCGACATGGAGGCGGCCGGCTACGACTGGCGCGACGCCGTGGACGGGCTGCGCCCGCTCGTGCCGCGGCTGTGGCGCTCGCTCCCGCACGACGAGCGACGAGGCTTCATGCGCACGCGGGCGCGCGCCTGGGATCTGCGACGGCACCGCATGGCGCCCGAGGTCGCCGCCGAGGTGCGCGGGCTGCTGGCGGCCGGGCGACTGCTCGTGCGCCCTGGGCGCGTCGTCGGCGTGCGCGCGCGGCCCGAGACCGTCGAGACGCTCGTGGTCGCCGGCGACGGCGAGCTGCGCACGCTGCGCACGGACCGCGTCGTCGTCTGTGCCGGTCCCGGCCAGGACGTGCGCCGCGCGAGCTCGCCGCTGCTGCGATCGCTGCTCGATCGCGGGGTGGCGTGCGCCGACCCGCTCGCGCTCGGACTGCGCGCGACGCCCGAAGGCCGCCTGCTCGCACCGGACGGCCGCCCGCACGCGGCGCTCCACCTGCTCGGGCCGCTGCGCCGCGGCGAGCTGTGGGAGACCACGGCCGTGCGCGAGATCCGCGCCCAGGCGGACACGATCGCGCGGGCGATCGGCGCCGTCCCGGCCGGCCGCTCGTAGGACCGTCCCCGCGGCCGATCGGGACCGGCCGCGGGGACGCCGTGGCGCTCAGACCATCTCGAGCTGCAGCCCGACGCCCGGCAGGTCGGGAATGCCGCCCTCGGCGACGCGACGCGCGTCGTGGCCGTGCGCGCACAGCCAGCTGGCCGCGAACGCCGCGCGCGGACCGCGCGCGCACAGCACGGCGAGCGGTCCGCCGGGCAGCGACGCAGCCTCCGCCCGCAGACGCGAGAGCGGCACGTGGAGCGCATCGCGCAGATAGCCGCTGCGCCACTCCCGCAGGTCGCGCACGTCGACGAACGTGACCGCACCGACGAGGTCGGGCAGCGCGGCGACCGAGATCGCGTCCTGCGTGTCGAGCGGCACGCCCGCCTGCGCCGCCAGCGCGGCGACGTCGTCGCCGACGACGACCGCGCCGGCCGCCAGCCCGACGGCGCGCAGGCGCCGCGCCAGCTCGCGCGCGACCGGCTCCACGTCCGCCAGCACGACGAGCTCGTCGGCCGGGTCGAGCACCCACGCCGCGCGCGTGCCGAGGCCGGAGCCCTGCAGCGCGAGGCTCAGCGAGCCGGGCAGGTGGCCGGCGTCGAAGGCGCGCGCCGAGCGCGCGTCGAGCACGGTCGCGCCGCGCGCCAGCGCCGCCGCGAGCGCGGCGGGCGCGAGCCGCGCGGGCGGATCCGCCGGCGCCGGCGCGGCGCTGCGATTGCGCGCGACGACGTGCTCCACGGTCGGCGGCCGCGGCGGCAGCGACGCGATCAGCTCGGCCGTCAGCTCCTCCGCGCCGAGGCGCAGGCCGGGGTTGGCGACGCGCTCGTAGCCGAGCGTGGAGCCGCCCTTGCGCGACAGCCCCGGGCCGCCGCACAGCGAGCCGCCGACGTGGCCGGGCCACAGCTCGACCCCGTCCGGCAGCTCGTGCAGACGCGCAAGCGTCGCATGAAGCTCATGACCGCCCTCGCGCGCTTCGACGGCGAGGTCGGGGCGGGCGAGGTCGCCGACGAGCAGCGAGTCGCCGCTCAGCAGCAGCCACGGCGCAGACGATCGCGAGCGGTCGGCGACGAGCAGCACGAGGTGCTCGGGGCTGTGCCCGGGGGCCGCGATGGCGGTCACGCGCACGGCGCCGACGTCGATCTCGTCCCCGGCGCGCAGGACGCCGCCGGCGTCCGGCGCGTACCCGCCGCCGTCGGGCACGCGCACGGCGGCGCCGGTGCGCGCCGCCAGGAGCGCACGCCCCGAGACATGGTCGGCGTGGACATGGGTCTCGAGCACGAGCTCGATGCGCAGGCCCTCCTCGGCGGCGGCGACCAGCAGCCGCTCGGCGTCGAGGCCGGGATCGACGACGAGGCCGCGCCGGCCGTCGCCGAGCAGGTAGCTGGCACAGCCGAGATCCGGGTCGACCAGCTGGCGGAAGATCATCTTTGTCCCCTAAGTTGGTAGAAATGATCGAAATGCTCCGATCCGACGGTACAGGACCACGAGGGATCGCCCCCGCGCTTCCCTCCGCACCCCGTGCCGTCACCGCCTCCGGCGGCCCTGGCGGAGACGGTATGGTCGGCTGCGTGCAGGACGAGTCCCCCACCGTCGGCTCGCCCGGGCGCAGGCGGCGCCCGACGGCGCCGCGCGAGCTGCAGCTGCCGTCCGGACGCCACGGCCTGCCGCGCCGCTACGTCGTCGCCAACCAGCGGCAGCGGATCGTCGACGCGCTCGTCCACGTCGTCTTCGCCTACGGCTTCCAGGCCGCGTCCGTGGAGCGCGTGTCAGCGCGCGCCGGCGTCTCGCGGCGGACCTTCTACGAGCAGTTCGAGAGCAAGGAGGACGCGTTCGCGCAGGCGACCGACGCGGCGGCCGCGCAGCTCCTGGCACGCGTCGAGGCGGCGACCGCGCACGGGGCGACGGCCTCCGACCAGCTGCGGGAGGGCCTCGCGGCGCTGCTCGACGCCCTCGCCGAGCAGCCGCAGCTGGCGCACCTCTGCATCGTCGCCGTCCTGACGGCCGGTCCGCTCGCGATCGAGCGGCGCGACGCGCAGATGCGCGCCTTCGCGCGGCTGCTCGACGAGATCGCCGCGCGCGCGGCCGGGTCGCCGCTGCCGCCGCTGACGTCCGAGGGCATCGTCGGCGCGATCTACGACGTCGTCTACAAGCGGATCGCAGCGGGCCGCGCGAGCGAGCTGCCCGGGCTGCTCGACGACCTGCACCGCTTCTGCGCGCTGCTGGTCGACCGCGCGAGCGACCCGCGCGGCGATGCGTAGACGCCCGCGCGACGCTACTTCAGCGCCGCCTCTATCGCCGCGCGGAACTCGTCGATCCCGAACGCGCCCTCCAGCCGCGCCGCGATGCGGCCGTGGCGGTCGATCGTGAACAGCCACGGCTCGGTCTCCAGCCCGTACGCCGTGAGCTGCGGGCGCAGGCCCTTCGACGGGTCGTTGTCGACGTAGACCTCGTTGTGGATGAACGCGATGCGGTCGCCGTAGGCGCTCTGCAGCTGCGCGGCGACGTCGACGACCGGCCCGCACACGCGCGATCTGCACAGCGCCGGCGTCGCGAACAGCAGCGCGACGGGTCTTCTGCCGAGCACGTCGGCAAGGTCGACGGCGTGCATCTGGTCGGGCGGCACGCGCGTGTCGATCTTGGACGCGTCGCCGCCGACCGACGCGAGCGTCGGCGTGTGCACGCGCGGCGCCAGCGCGCCGACACCGGGGATCGGGCTGCTGCGCGTCACGCTCAGCGCGCCGACGCCGCCGAGCAGTCTGCCGCCGACGCGCGTGGCGGCGAGCACGAGCCATCTGCCGGTGCGCGGCAGCTCGACGTCGGCGTAGTAGACGGCCTTCACGTCGGCCGGGTCGCTCGCGCTCGTCTGGCTGCGGAACGGCGGGCGCACGATCAGCGAGTCGGCCGGCGCGAGGAACGGGCCGTTCGCGGGCGCGTCCGGGCTGCGCGCGACGTAGACGGCCGTGTCGCCGTAGAGGAACGAGCCGTCCTGGCCGATCACGCCGAAGCCGAGGCGGTTGCGGCCGGGCGTGTAGAGCGTCGTCGCGAGCGCGACCTGCGGGCCGCCGCCGTCGAGCCCGTCGGCGAGCTGGCGCAGCGTCCGCCCGTGCGCGGCCGGGAACTCGGCGGCCGTCGGGTGCTGCGCCGCGGCGACCGCGGGCGGCGGGGCCGGCGCCGTCGCATCGGCCGACGATGCTCCGCCGCCGCTCCCCCCCGCGCCCCCGCACCCGGCTGCTGGGATCGCTGCTGCGCAGGCGAGCGCGAGGAACGCGGTGGGGGTCGGCAGGCGGGGCATCGCAGGCAGAGGACGCCGTCGGGCGCCCAGTTCTTCCCGGCAGGCTACGCGCTCGCCCGCGGCAGCGCGCGAGCTCACCCCGCCCACGGCGGCACGCCGCGGTCGAGCAGCCCGGCCGCCGTCAACAGGTCCTCCGGCGCGTTGACGTTGAAGAACGGCAGCGGGTCGTCGAATTCGAGGACCTGCGGCCGCAGCGCCGCGACGGCGTCCGTCAGCGACGGCAGCGGATCGTGCGCGAGCATGGCGGCGAGCGGCGCGTGGGCCGAGGGCGCGTAGCGCGCCAGCAGCGGCTGCAACCTGCCGGCCGCGCGCGGCACCACGGCCGGGGCGCCGCGCGCGTCCGCCTGTGCGATCCGCTCGACGAGCGAAGGCGTCAGGAACGGCAGGTCGCCGGCGCTGACGAGGATCTCGCGCGCCATCCCCTCGATGCCGGCTGTCGCCCCCGCCGCTTCGAGCGCGTGGACGATCCCTGCCAGCGGATGGCGCGGCATCGCCGGCTCGACCCAGATCGGCACGCCCGGCAGCGATGGCAGCTCGCTCGCCTGCTTGGCGACGACGACGACCTCGGCCAGCACGGCCTGCAGCGCGGCCAGCGGATAGCGCAGGAGCGGCGTGCCGCGCAGCTCGACGATCGCCTTGCCGCCGCCGATGCGGCGCCCGGCGCCACCGGCCAGCACGACGCCGATCGGGTCCCGTTTCTCGCCCATCGCTCGCCGGAGCATAGAATCAGTGCGATGGAGGGCTCGACCGACCAGGAGACCGCCCGCAGCTGGCTGCGCTGCTACCGCTGCTGGTCGCAGAACCTCGAGGTGCAGGTCCACTACGAGGGCATCCACCGGATCGACCCCGCGACGGGCGAGCGCGCCGAGGTCGTCGACGAGCTGCAGGAGGCGGTCGTGCAGTGCCTCGACTGCATGCACGACCAGCCGCACCTCGGCTTCCACAACGGCCGCGTCGAGCCGGTCGAGGACCGCTGGGAGCGGATGATCGCCGGCACGCCGTGGGTCGCCTCCTGCACCGTCACAGTCGAGGCCGAGGACGTCGAGACCTGCTCCGGCCCCGACGCCGGCGACGCGCTCTCCTACGCCGCCTTCGGCGACCACGGCACGCGCGAGTTCTTCACGCACGTGCGCTTCCACAAGCACGACGACGACCAGATCGTCGTCCACCTGCTCGTCGAGCTCTACGCCCGCTCCTCCGAGGAGGCGACCGACGTGCTCGAGACCGCCGCCCGCGGCATGCTCGCGATCACGTCGCTTGCAGAGGAGTCCCGCCCGCCGGCGTCGAGCGCAGACGACGTGCACTGAGCCTGTCGTCGGGCGTTTGCGGTACGCACGGGCGCCGGTTCGCTCCCGCTCGGCATCCTCGTTCGCCCAGCGTTGGCGGCGCCGCTCCCCATAGGCAGCACGCTCACAGGGGATGCCGATCGGGCCGACCCCGCGCCCGGCTGATTCGGCGTACTCACGGCTCGAAACGTCCGCTGTCGCATGCTGTTGCCGAGCAGACTCTGGATCGTGTCGACTATGGCTGACAACATCTGCCAAATGGAACGTCCGGCCCAACAACCGCATGAGTCGACTCCACACGCCGACGCAGCCGCACGAGAGGCGGACGCCGTGCGCTTGGCCCGCCTTCGTCGCGACCTCGCGCTCACCCCAGCGCAGCGGCTTGACAAGTTCGCGGCGCTGTGCCGACAGGCGGACCTGCTGCGCAGCGCTCGCCGCCTGCCATGACGTTGCCGGACCTGCGGGCGCTGCTCTCGGCATTTGCCGATCACCGCGTGGAGTACGTGGTGATCGGCGGGATCGCGGTCGTCCTGCACGGCGGCCTCCGGACGACCGAGGATCTCGACATCGTTCCGAATCCGGATCCGGCGAACCTCGACCGGCTCTGCCAGATGCTGGAGCACGTGGAGGCGAGCCTGCTGCTGAACCCAAGACGCCGCTTCGGATCGAGAGAAGCATGGCTGCTGAAGCGCGGCAGAAACGTGAGCATCACGACGCGCTATGGCGATCTCGACATCGTGCGCACGCTTCCCGGCGTCCCCGACTACGCCGTCCTGGTAGCGGATTCCGAGCGATACGAGGTCGACGAGATCACGCTGCTGACCGCCTCCCCGGAGCGGCTGGTCGCAATGAAGCAGGCGCGCGGCAGCGCGCAGGACCAGGCGGATGTCGAGACGCTGAGACTCCTCCAGGAGCAGAGCCGGCGATAGCCGGCCAGCGCGGCGAACGCCCAACCAGTCGGCGCGGATCGCCCCACTCGAGGTTCCCAGTGAGCGTGAGCGGCCGCCGCTTGCCGCCCCGCCTCGCTATCACTAGATTCCGGTCGAAAGAGACGCTGCGCAGACGGTGGCTCTCATGATCGAGGAGAAGATTCATGCGTCGTCGTCTCGCCGGTACGCTCGCTGCGGCCGCGCTCATCGTGGGGATCCCGGGCCTGGGGACCGCTGGCGCGCAGCACACCACGAGTCCGGTCGCGCACGCGGCCTGCACACGCGCGAAGATTGGCGGCCAGCGCAAGTGCATCGCCCGCGGGCAGTACTGCGCGCGGCGTTACGAGCGCGACTACGAGCGCTACGGCTTCACCTGCTCGAAGCGCGATCGCCGCGGGCGCTGGCACCTGCAGTAGCGAGTCGCCCGATCGCCCTCCGCCTGCGAGGATCGGCGCATGATCCGGCACGCCGACCCCGCAGGCGACGCCGCCGCGTGCGCGGCGACCTACGGCTTCTACGTGGCCGAGACGGTCGCTTCGTTCGACGAGGTTCCGCTCGGCCAAGAGGAGATGCGGGAGCGGATCGAGCGCACGTCGGCGACGCACCCCTGGCTCGTCGCCGAGGACCCGCAGGGACGCGTCGTCGGCTACGCGTACGGCTCTCAGCACCGCGAGCGCGCGTCGTACCGCTGGGCGTGCGACGTTGCGGTCTACGTCGACCACGACCAGCGCGGCCGCGGCGTCGGGCACGCGCTATACGCCGCCCTGCTGCCGCTGCTGCGCGAGCAGCGCTTTCACGTCGCCTGCGCCGGCATCACCCTGCCCAACGACGCGAGCGTGCGGCTGCACGAGTCGTTCGGCTTCGAGCCGGTCGGCGTCTACCGAGAGATCGGCTGGAAGGCCGGCGCCTGGCACGACGTCGGCTGGTGGCAACTGCAGCTGAGCACCGACGACACAGACCAAGCCGCACCGCCGGAGCCGCTCGCGCCGCCGAGGCGATAGCCCGCGCTGAGCCGGCGCCCGATCAGCCGGGCGCGGGTCGGCCCGCTCGGCATCCCCTGTGAGCGTGCCGCCCACAAAACGCGGCGCCGCCAACGCTGGGCGAACGAGGATGCCGAGCGGGAGCGAGCCGGCGCCCCGGCGTACAGCGAACGCCGGGGCGAAGAACCGAAGCGCCTACGAAGCGGCGTTCAGCCGCGACTCAAGCGCATCCAGCTGCGCCGTCATCTCAGCCGGCAGCTTGTCGCCGAAGATCGCCAGGTGCTCGCGCAGCGACGGCAGCTCGGCCTTCCACTCCTCGGGCGTGACGCGCAGCAGCTCGGCGAAGTCCTCGGCGGGGATGTCGAGGCCCTCCAGCGGCAGCGCGCCCTCGGCCGGCAGCAGGCCGATCGGCGTCTCGATCGCGTCGGCGGTGCCGTTGCAGCGGCCGAAGATCCACGACAGCACGCGGCTGTTCTCGCCGAAGCCGGGCCACAGCCACTTGCCGTTGGCATCCTTGCGGAACCAGTTGACGTAGAAGACCTTCGGCAGGACCGCGCCCTCACGTCTGCCGAGCTTGAGCCAATGGGCCATGTAGTCGCCCATGTGGTAGCCGGCGAACGGGAGCTGCGCGAACGGGTCGCGGCGCAGTCTGCCGACGGCGCCGGCGGCGGCGGCGGTCGTCTCCGACGCCATCGTCGCGCCGAGGAACACGCCGTGCTCCCACGAGAACGCCTCGTGCACGAGCGGCACGACCGTCGAGCGGCGCCCGCCGAACAGGAAGGCGTCGATCGGCACGCCGGCCGGGTCCTCCCACTCGGGCGCGATCGCGGGGTCCTGCGCAGCCGGGACGGTGAAGCGCGCGTTCGGGTGCGCGGCGGGGGTGCCGGACTCCGGGGTCCAGTCGTTGCCGTGCCAGTCGATCGCGTGGGCGGGCGCTTCGTCCGTCATGCCCTCCCACCAGATGTCGCCGTCGTCGGTCTTCGCGACGTTCGTGAAGATCGCGTTCTTCGAGGCGGTCGCGAGCGCGTTCGGGTTCGTCTTTTCGCTCGTGTTCGGCGCGACGCCGAAGAAGCCGGCCTCGGGGTTGACCGCGTAGAGGCGGCCGTCCTCGCCGAACTTCATCCAGGCGATGTCGTCGCCGACCGTCTCGACCTTCCAGTCGGGCAGCGACGGGATCAGCATCGCGAGGTTCGTCTTGCCGCAGGCGGACGGGAAGGCGCCTGTCACGTACTTCACCTCGCCGTGCGGGTCGGTGAGCTTGAGGATCAGCATGTGCTCGGCCATCCAGCCCTCGTCGCGCGCCATCACCGAGGCGATGCGCAGCGCGAAGCACTTCTTGCCGAGCAGCGCGTTGCCGCCGTAGCCGGAGCCGAACGACCAGATCTCGCGCGTCTCGGGGTAGTGCACGATGTACTTCGTGTCGCTGCACGGCCAGGAGACGTCCTCCTGCCCCTCCTCGAGCGGCGCTCCGACGGAGTGGACGCACGGCACGAAATGGCCGTCCTCGCCGAGCACCTCGAGCGCGCCCGCGCCCATGCGGGTCATGATCCGCATCGAGACGGCGACGTAGGCGGAGTCGGTCAGCTCGACGCCGATGTGCGCGATGTCGGAGCCGAGCGGCCCCATGCTGAAGGGCACGACGTACATCGTTCGCCCGCGCATGCAGCCCTCGAACAGGCCTGAGAGCGTCTCGCGCATCTCGGCCGGCTCGCACCAGTTGTTCGTCGGACCGGCGTCGGCCTCGTCGAGCGAGCAGATGTAGGTGCGGTCCTCGACGCGCGCGACGTCGGTCGGGTCCGACAGGGCGAGGTAGCTGTTCGGGCGCTTCGCGTCGGACAGGCGCTCGAAGGTGCCGGCGTCGACGAGCGCCTGGCACAGCCTGTCGTACTCCTCAGCCGAGCCGTCGCACCAATGGATGCGATCGGGCTGCGTCAGTGCTGCGATCTCTTCGACCCACGCACGGAGCTTCGCGTGGCTCGTGGGCGGTGCGGTATCGGTGATGCTCACGTGATCTCCCTCGTGGCGGTCGCGGGACATCCGCGGGATTGTTCCATCCCGAGCGGAACGGCGCTTCCGCACTGTGGACGGAGGCGCCGTCAGCCCGTTCTACTCGGCGGTGCCAGGAGTCTTCCGCGGCACCAGCACGAGCCGCTTGAACTCCGCCACGAGCACGCCATTCTGGTTCAGCACGCGCGTGTGGACCTTGACCACGCCGCGGTCCAGCTTCGTTCTGGACGGCTTGACCTCGAGCACCTCGGTCTCGCAGAAGAGGGTGTCGCCGTGGAAGACGGGGTTCGGGTGCGACAGCTCCTCCGTCGCGAGGTTCGCGATCGCCTTGCCGGAGATGTCGGAGACCGACATGCCGAGCGCGAGCGAGTAGACGAGCGGGCCGACGACGACGTTTCTGCCCTGCTGCGAGCCGGCCGCGTAGACGTCGTTGAGGTGCAGCGGGTGGTGGTTCATCGTGATGAGGCAGAAGAGGTGGTCGTCTGACTCGGTGACCGTCTTCGCCGGCCAGTGCTTGTAGGTCGCGCCGACCTCGAACTCCTCGAGGTAGCGGCCATAGGCGTGGGCGCCGGAGGCCTCGCGGGCCGCCTGGTCCGTCTCGACGCCGTTGATCGTGTCGCTCATGTGATCGGGACCGTCCTGGGTGTCGGAATAGCAGTGGGAAGCGCTGGAAGTGTGCCGCCTCCGCGACGGTCTTGCGGCACCGTCGCGGATCGCACAATACGATTTGCGCGACCTTCCACGTAATCGTCACCGAAACCGAGAGACCCAGTGCGCAACCCACGAGACTTCGCGAAGCCCCTCGCAGTCGGGGCGCCCGACCCGATTCTTGACATCCCGTTCCGCCCGTCGCGGATGATCCACTTCTTCGACGCCAGCAACGAGAAGATGGCGGCGAAGGTGCCGGACATGGCCAAGCAGGCCGACATCCTGCTCGGCAACCTCGAGGACGCGGTCCCCGTGGACCGCAAGGAGGCCGCCCGCGAGGGGCTCGTGAGAGTCGGGCAGGCCGTCGACTTCGGCGACACGCAGCTGTGGACGCGCGTCAACAGCCTCGACTCGCCGTGGGTGCTCGACGACCTGCTGCGGCTCGTCGGCGAGATCGGCGACAAGCTCGACGTGATCATGGTCCCGAAGGTCGAGGGCGCCTGGGACATCCACTACGTCGACCGCCTGCTCGCCCAGCTCGAGGGCAGATTCGGCGTCAAGAGACCGATCCTCGTGCACGCGATCCTCGAGACGGCGCTCGGCGTCGCGAACCTCGAGGAGATCGCCGCCGCCTCCCCGCGCATGCAGGGGATGAGCTTCGGCCCGGCCGACCTCGCCGCTTCGCGCCGCATGAAGACGACGCGCGTCGGCGGCGGCCACCCCGGCTACCGCGTGATCGAGGACCCGAACCCGGACGACCCGACCGCGCCGCGCACGAGCTACCAGCAGGACCTGTGGCACTACTCGATCGCCCGCATGGTCGACGCCTGCGCGGCGACCGGGATCCTGCCCTTCTACGGTCCGTTCGGCGACATCTCCGACGACGCCGGCTGCGAGGCGCAGTTCCGCGCCGCCTTCCTGATGGGCTGCGTCGGCGCCTGGTCGCTGCACCCGCGCCAGATCGCGATCGCCAAGAAGGTCTTCTCGCCCGACCCGGACGAGGTCAAGTTCGCCCAGCGCGTGATCGAGGCGATCCCCGACGGCGCCGGCGTGCACATGCTCGACGGCAAGATGCAGGACGATGCCACCTTCAAGCAGTGCAAGGTGATGGTCGGCCTCGCGGAGATGCTTGCCCAGAAGGACCCCGAGCTGGCCGAGGCCTACGGGTTCGTAACCACCACGACCGGGAGCTAGCGCGTGCGCTTCTTCGAGTACGAGTCGCGGCAGATCGTCGCGGCGGCGGGCATCCCCGTCTCCCCCCACGGCTTCGCGAGAACGCCTGAGGAGGCGCGCAAGATCGCCGAAGAGATCGGCGGCTCCGTCGTCATCAAGTCGCAGGTGCTGACGGGCGGGCGCATGAAGGCCGGCGGCGTGAAGTTCGCCGACACGCCGGACGAGGCCGCCGAGCACGCCGACTTCATCCTCAGACTGGAGATCAACGGCCACATGCCGCGCGGCGTGCTGGTCGACTCCAGAGTCGACGTCAAGCAGGAGTACTACGCCGGCGTCGTGTGGGACGGGATCCGCAAGCAGCCGGTGATGCTGTTCTCCGACATGGGTGGGATCGATATTGAGGAGGTTGCCGAGAGGCATCCGGACAGAGTCGGGCGCGCGCCCTTCTCGAATCTGATGGACGTCTCGGACTACCAGGCGAAGCAGGTGATCGCGTCTATTGGGGTCACCGGCTCCGCACTGACCCGAGCCACTCCGATCCTCGCCCGCCTCGCGCGGCTGTTCGTCAGACACGACATGACGCTGGCGGAGATCAACCCGCTCGCGCAGCTCGAGGACGGCAGATTCGTCGCCGTCGACGCGCACATGGACATGGAGAACGAGGCTCGGCCCCGCCAGAAGGCCATTCTGAAGGGCCTCGGCGTCGGCGACGAGGAGACCCGCCAGGCGCGCGAGGCGACGCCGTTCGAGCTCGCCGGCGAGGCCGTCGACGCCGCCTCGCACCGCGGCGTCGCGGGCAACGTGACCGAGTTCGACGGCAACCTCGGGCTCGTGATCGGCGCCGGCGGCGGCTCGCTGACGCTGTTCGACGCGGTCCGCGCCCACGGCGGCAAGCCCGCGAACTACTGCGAGATCGGCGGCAACCCGTCGGTCGAGAAGGCCTGCGGTCTCGCCAAGCTCGTGCTGCAGAAGCCGGGCGTAGACAAGATCGCCGTGATGATGTCGATCGTCTCCAACACGCGCGTCGACATCGTCGCGCGCGGCGTCATCAAGGCGTGCCTGGAGCTGGGCTACGACCCGGGCGAGAAGATCGCGATCTTCCGCATCCCCGGCGCGTGGGAGGACGAGGGCTTCAAGATCCTCGAGAAGTACGGGGTCGAGTACTGCGACCGGTCCGTGTCCATGCACGAGGCGGCGCGACGAGCCGTCGAGAAGATCGAGGGGGTGGCCGCATGAGCATCCTGATCGACGAGACGACGACGTTCATCGTCCAGGGCATCACCGGCCGCGAGGCCGTCAACCTGACGCGCGAGTGCCTCGACTACGGCGCTGGCGCAAAGGTCGTCGGCGGCGTGACGCCGGGCCGCAAGGGCCGCGAGGTCCACGGCGTGCCGGTCTTCGACACGGTCGCCCAGGCGGTCGAGCACCACGGCGGGCCGATCGACGGCTCCGTCGTCACCGTCCCCCCCGCGTTCACGAAGGACGCGGTGCTGGAGGCGATCGCGAACGGCATCAAGCTGATCGTGATCGTGACCGAGCGCATCCCGCGCCGGGACGTGGCCGAGATGGTCGAGTTCGCGGGCCTGCACGGCGCGCGCATCATCGGCCCGAACTGCCTCGGGATCATCGTCCCCGACGTGATCAAGATGGGCGGCATCGGCGGCCCGGCGAAGGACGCCGCGAAGGCGTACACGCCCGGCTCCGTCGGCGTCATCTCGCGCTCCGGCGGCATGACGACCGAGATGTCCTCGACGCTCACGGCGGCGGGCCTCGGCCAGTCGACCGCGGTGTCGATCGGCGGCGACGCGATCATCGGCTCGTCCTACGCGGAGCTGATGCCGCTGTTCGAGGCCGACGAGCAGACCGAGGCGATCGTCATCTACACCGAGCCGGGCGGCCGCATGGAGGCCGAGCTGGCGCGCTGGGTGAAGGCGAACAACTCACGTCTTCCCATCGTCGCGTTCATGGCGGGCCGCTTCATGGACGAGATGCCGGGCATGAGCTTCGGCCACGCCGGCACGATCGTCGAGGGCAAGGAGGACACCGCGAGCGAGAAGATCGCGCGCCTCGCCGAGGCCGGGATCGTCGTCGCGGAGGAGATCTCGCAGATCCCCGACATCGTCAAGTCCAGAATCGCCGAGAGGAGCGCGGTCTGATGCCCGGCACGTTCATCGACGTCGAGGTCGACGCGTCCGTCGCCTCCGACCCCGCGCTGGCGGCGAAGCTGACGGAGGTCTGCCCCGTCGACATCTTCTCGACGGCCGGCGACGGCGGCACGCTCGCGATCAACGAGGAGAACCTCGACGAGTGCGTCCTGTGTCGCCTCTGCATCGACGCGGCGCCGCAGGGCACCGTCAAGGTCGTCAAGCTCTACGACGAGGGCGCGGTGCTCAGCAGCTGACCGACCCGCAGCAACGGCTCGATCTCGGCAGCGGGGGCCGGCCTCGCGAGGTAGAAGCCCTGCCCGAGATCGCAGCCGAGCTCGCGCAGGACGGCGAGCTGCTCGGCCGTCTCGATCCCCTCGGCGATCGCCGTCAGCCCAAGCGCGTGCCCCAGCTCGACCATCGCGGTCACGATCGCGAGGGTGCGCGGGTCGTCGAGCGTCGCGATGAACGAGCGGTCGATCTTGATCGCCGAGGCCGGGAAGCGCCGCAGGTAGGACAGCGACGCGTAGCCGGTGCCGAAGTCGTCGATCGCGATCTCGGCGCCGAGCTGCTTGAGACCGGTGAGCACGGTCAGCCCCGCCTCGACGTCCTCGAGGATCACGCTCTCCGTCACCTCCAGCAGCAGCTTCGAGGGGTCGGACTCGTGCCGCGCGAGCGCGTCGGCGACGCGCGTCATGATCTCCGGGTCGGCGAGCTGGCGGACGGACAGGTTCACCGACGTCCACGGCGTCTGCCGGATCGTGGCGTCCCGCTCCCACACGCGCGCCTGGCGCAGCGCCTCGTCGAGCACCCACGCGCCGAGCGGCACGATCAAGCCCGTCTCCTCCGCGAGCGGGATGAACTCGCCCGGCATCACGGTGGTGCCGTCGCGCTCCCAGCGCAGCAGCGCCTCGACGCCGACGATGCGACCACTGCGCAGCTCGACCTCGGGCTGGTAGTGCAGCCGCAGATCGCCGGTGTGCGGCGCCGAGCGCAGCGCGCGCTCCAGCTCGCTGCGCCGGCGCAGACGCGCGCCGAGCTCCTCGGAGTACGGCTCGCACCGCCCGCGGCCGAGCTGCTTGGCGCGGTACATCGCGGTGTCGGCCTCCGCGATCAGCTCGGCCGGCTCCTTCTCGGGCGCGGCAAGCGTCACGCCGATCGAGGCGCCGAGCTGGAACGGCTCGCCCTCGAGCACGAACGGCTCGCGCAGCGCGTCGAGGATCCGCTCGCCGATCTGCGCGATCGCCTGCTCGTCCGCGAGCGACTCGCACACGAGGATGAACTCGTCGCCGCTGAGCCGGCCGAGCGTGTCGTGCGGGCGCACGACCTGACCGAGTCGCACAGCGACCTCGCGCAGGATGCGATCGCCCGACGCGTGGCCGAGCGTGTCGTTGATTGCCTTGAAGCCGTCGAGATCGACGAAGAAGACCGCCGTGCGATCGGTCGGCACGCGGCGCAGGCGCGACAGCGCGCGCCCCAGCTCGTCGCTGATCAGCACGCGGTTCGGCAGGCCGGTCAGCGCGTCGTGCGTGGCCTGATGCAGCAGCTGCTCGGCCGCCTGCTGACGCTCCACGACGCGCCCCAGCTCGGTGCCGACCTGCGCCATCAGCTCGATCAGGTCCTCGTCGCGCGCGAGCATCCGCTCGGTCAGGAACTCCAGCACCCCGACGACCTCGCTGCCGACGAGGATCGGGAAGCCGAGCGCCGTGCGCAGCCCGGCGGCCCCCGCCGCCTGCGCCCGCGGCAGCGACAGCACCCGCGAGAAGTCGGCCAGCCAGACGGCGCCCTGCGCGGCCAGCACGCGCCCCGGCAGTCCCTCCCCGATGTCCAGCCGCAGATCCGTGGTCGCCGCGCGGAACGCCGCAAAGCGCGCTGCGTCACCGGCCCACAGACCGGTCGGGCGCAGCGTGTCCGCCTCGCGCAACCAGGCATGCCCCAGCGGCCAGCCGCAGTGCTCGCAGATCGCCGCAAGCGCGGTCGTGAGCGCGTCCTCCACGCTCGCAGCCTCGTTCGCCGCCTTCGCGACCGTGCGCAGCAGCACGAGTCGCTGCTGCTGCTCGTAGAGGTCGCGCGTCGCCCGCTCGGAGATCGCCTCCGCCTCCAGCCGCGCCGCGCGCTCGCGCACCAGCCGTCGCTGCGCGCGCTCGAGCGGTTCGCCGCTCACGGCCCGAAGCCGATCTCGATCAGGCAGCGCTCGTCGCCCCGGTGCATGCACTCCGGCTGCACGATCTCGACCTGCTGGCCGAAGTGGTCGCCGGCGCCGAGCAGCAGCCCTTCCGCGAACGCGCACAGGCGCCGTTCGGAGTGGTACTCCATCACGAGCCGATCGGGGTCGGAGGCGTCGAACGCGAAGGCGGGGGTCACCGCGCCCGGGTACAGCTTGCGGACCTCGGGGTGGATGATCTCGTTGAGCGTCAGCACGAATCCGCGCGCCTCGTCGTGGGGCGCGAAGAAGGCGGGGTAGCGCTCGGCCAGCAGTGGCAGCGCGTTGCGTCCGTACCAGCGCACCACATCGTCGGCGGGCAGCGCGAGCGCCTGGGAGGCGGCGGCCACGAGCGCCATCAGATCCGCGTCGGGGTAGCTGCCGAGCGAGGTGTAGACGCCGTCGACGCCCGCCGCGTCGAGCAGCGCGTCCCACGTGTCGTCGCCGTGCTCACGCACGACGATCTCCTCCAGCAGGTTGAAGACGATGCCCTTCATACGACCGCCCCGACTATCGGCTGCCGTACGGTGCACGCTTAACGGTTTTGGCGCGTTGGCGCTTATTCCTCGGGTTGTCTCACCAATGAGCGGTACGCGTCCGGCCGGCGTGTTCTGAGCAGCGGGAAGAGGTCGAGCCAGTCGCGCCGCTGGTCGAGGTCGAGCTCGGCCACGAGCACCGCGGCGCGGTCGCGCGGGGCCTGCGCGAGGATCCGGCCGTAGGGGTCGGAGATGAAGCTCGAGCCGTAGAAGGTCAGCGGCGGCTCCATCCCGAAGCGGTTGATCGCGACCATGAAGGTGCCGTTCGCGATCCCGTTGCCGACGATCACCTGCTGCCACAGCGGCTGCGTGTCGAACTTCGGGTGGTCGGGCTCGGAGCCGATCGCGGTCGGGTAGACGACGACGTCGGCGCCGGCGAGCGCGTAGGCGCGCGCCAGCTCCGGGAACCACTGGTCCCAGCAGGTCGGGAAGGCGAGCTGTGCCTCCCCCACGCCGACGACCGGGAACGGGTCGCCCGCGCCGTCGCCGGCCGGCCCGGGGCGGAACCAGCGGTCCTCGTGATAGCCGGCCGTGACGGGGATGTGCAGCTTGCGCGTGCGCGCGACGAGCGTCCCGTCGGGCGCGACGCAGATCGCCGTGTTGAAGCCGCGCGGGTCCTCGTCCTCGCCGCCGTCCGCACGCTCATACAGCGACGCGTGCACGTAGGCGCCCGTCTCCCCCGCCATCCGCCGCGCGAACGCGCACGTCGGGCCGTCGGGGATCGCCTCCGCGCGCGCCAGCGCCTCCGGTGTGGGCTCCGACTCGACCGCGAAGTAGGGCGAAAGCGTCAGCTCAGGCAGGCACACGAGCTGCGCGTCGTGCGCGGCGGCCAGCCGGACGCCCTCCGCCAGCGCCGCCTCGTGCGCCACCGAATCGGGATGCCAGCGCTGCTGCACCGCCCCGATGCGGAACGGCCCGCGCTGCGGCGGGTCGACGCGAGCGGGCGAGCGCGGCGTTCTCCCGGTCGCTGCGATGACCTCGATCGCGCTCACGCGACCGAGTGTAAGACGTCTGAGCGCGCCCTCAGACGAGCTGCCGCTCGGCCTCGCGCTCCAACTCGTGCGCGGGCTCCGGCTCCGGAGCCGGCGTGCGCAGGAACAGCAGCGTCAGCAGCAGGCCGACCGCGACCGTGCCCGCGCCCAGCGCGAACGCGAGGTGGTAGCCGCCCAGCTCCGCGGCGGCGTGCGACTGGCCGCCCGCGATCAGCGCAGCCGTGCGATGCGCCGTGAGCGCGCCGAGGATCGCCAGCCCAAACGCAGCCATCACCTGCATCGAGACGTTGAGGATGCCCGACGCGACGCCGGCGTCGCGCGGCGGCACGTTCACCATCGCCATCGTCAGCAGCGGCACGAACGACGAGCCCGCGCCGAGGCCCATCAGCACGAGCGCGACGAAGATCACCGGGTAGGGCGTCCCCGCGTGCACGAGCGCGAACAGGGCGAGCCCGGCGATCAGCGCCGGCAGGCCGCCCACCAGCACGCGTTTTGGCCCGAAGCGCACGACGAGCCGCGCGACGACCCCGAGCGCCATCGCGGCGACCGTGAGCGTCATCGGCAGGAAGGCGACGCCCGTCGTCAGCGGGCTGAAGCCGCGGACCTGCTCGAGGTACAGCGCGCCGAAGAAGAAGACCGAGTACATGCCCGCCATCACGAGGCCGCGCACGACGGTCGCGCTCGCCAGGCCCGGCACGCGCAGGATCCTGAGCGGCAGGATCGGGTTCTCGATCCGCGACTCGAGCACGAAGAACGCGACGAGCAGCGCGATCGAGGCGCCGCCCCAGCCGAGCGTGTGCGCCGAGGCCCAGCCGTGGTCGGCCGAACCGATGATCGCGAAGACGCCGAGCATCAGCGCGACGGTCACGAGCACCGCGCCGGCGATGTCGACCCCGTCGCGCAGCCCGAGCACCTCGTTCTCGTCGATGTAGGCGCGGCCGAGCAGCAGCGTCGCGATCCCGATCGGCAGGTTGATGAAGAAGATCCAATGCCAGTTGAGGGTCTCGGTCATCAGCCCGCCGAGCAGCAGCCCCACCGACCCGCCGCCGACCGCGACGAACATGTAGACGCTCATCGCCTTCGCGCGGTCGGCCGCACCCGGGAACTCGCTGACGATCAGCGCGATCGTGACCGAGAAGGCGACCGCGCCGCCGATCCCCTGGACGAAGCGCGCGGCGATCAACAGCCCCTGGCTGGTGGACAGACCGCACGCGATCGAGGCGAGCGTGAACAGCCCGACGCCCCACAGGAACACGCGGCGGCGGCCGACGAGGTCACCGAAACGGCCGGCGACGAGCATAAAGCTGCCGAACGTCACGAGATAGGCGTTGACGACCCACGTGAGGTCGGCCTGACTGAAGTGCAGCGACCCCTGGATGTCGGGCAGCGCGACGTTGACGATCGTCGAGTCGAGCACGACCATGAACTGGCCGAGGCAGACGACCGCGAGGGCGATCCAGGCGCGTCGCGTGATCGGGGGATTCGCTGTCGCGATGGCCGTCATCGATGATCATCGTAGCAAAGATGATCTACTGTTTCATGACGATCCTCTCACAGTGCTAGAGTTCTGACTGCAATGGGCACCGTCCATGCACCGGGAGCGATGGTCCTCCTCACGCGCCTCGCGAAGGTCGTCTACCGTCGCAGCAGCGAGGAGCAGCTCGGCATGCGCCTGCGCTGGTACGTCGCGCTGTCGTTCCTCAACGACCACGACGGCGCCTCGCAGCAGGCGCTCGGCGAGGCGCTGTGCGTCGACGCCAACAATCTCGTGCTGCTGCTCAACGAGCTGGAGGCGGCCGAGTACGCCGAACGCCGCCGCGACCCGCTCGACCGCCGCCGCCACCTCGTCCACATCACCGCCACCGGCCGTCGCGCGCTCGACCACGCCGAGCGCGCACAGGAGAGCGTCGAGAGCGAGGTGCTCGCCGCGCTCGACCCCGACGAGCGCGCGACGCTGCGCGACCTGCTCGCCCGCGCGCTCGACGGCGCCGGGCCGGGCGCCGACTGACCGGCCTCATCGTCCGCCGGCGGGAACTTGCTGCGTTATGCAGTGGATGCCCCCGCCACCGAGCGCGAGGACTCTGCCCGGCACGCCGACGATCTCGCGGTCCGGCAGCAGCACCGCCAGGCGCCGCAGCGCCTCGGCGTCCATGTCGGGGTCCTGCTCGCCGAGTGGCACGATCGCGGCGCCGTTGCACAGGTAGAAGTTCGTGTAAGGGATCGCGACGACGCTGCCGTCGGCGCGCGTCGTGCGCGGCAGCAGCTCCCAGCGCTCGACCTCGATGCCGGCGTCGCGCAGGCGATGCGCGTTCTCCTCCGCGTGCGCGTGGTTGGGATCGTCCTCGTCGGCGACGACCTGCAGCAGCGCGTGGCGCGACGCCAGGAACGCGCAGATGTTGTCGACGTGGCCGTCCGTGTCGGCATCCTCGACGAGGCCGTGCCCGAGCCACACGACCTGCTCAGCGCCGAGGTGCACGCTCAGCTCGCGCTCGATCTCGTCGCGCTCGAGCAGGGCGTTGCGGTTCGGGTTCAGCAGGCACTGCTCGGTCGTCACGAGCCGGCCCGTCCCGTCGACGGCGATCGCGCCGCCCTCGAGCACGAGCGGCGAGGCGTAGTGTTCGATCCCGAGGTGCTCGAGCAGGCGCAGCGCGATCGCGGCGTCCTTGTCGTAGGGCGCGAACGCCTCGCCCCATGCGTTGAAGCGGAAGTCGATGCCGGCGCGGCGGCCGTCGGGGCCGGCCACGACGATCGGACCCGAGTCGCGCAGCCACGAGTCGTCGATCGGCAGCGCGAGCAGCTCGACGTTGTCGGCCGTCACGCGCCGCCGAGCGTCGTCGGCGTGCGCCGGGTCGGCCACGAGCGTGACCGGCTCGAACGCCGCGATCGCCGCGACGACCCGGGCGTGCACGTCGCGCGCCTGCTCGATCGTCGTCCCGCGCCACGCCGCCTCGCGCGCTGGCCAGGCGACCAGCGTCCGCTCGTGCGGCGCCCACTCCGCCGGCATCCGCAGGCCGCTCGCGCGCCCGCCGCTCTCGTCGCTGGCCATGCGTCGAGCCTACCCAGCCACTGCGGCAGCTTCGCGCGCCCTTCGCCGCAGGATCGGCACGAAGCGGTGTAGCGCCGTCGCAGCGGGCCATCGTAGGGTCGCCTCCCTTGTCCGCGCCGGCTCGCCCACCTCTACGCCCTCGCCCTCCGCACGCTCGACGAGCAGGAGCGCCGCGCCGACGCCCTCCGCGGCCGCCTCGCACCCGTGCTCGCAGCGGCCGCGCTGGGCGTGACGCTGCTCAGCGGTCCGGTGATCGGCGGGGCGCATCCGGCGGGCGCAGCAGGCAAGCTCGCGCTCGCGGCGGCGGTCGGCGGGCTGTTCGTGATGGTGACCGGCGCGATACGACTGCTGGGAGTGTGCCGACGACCGGTCGAGGGGCCGGATCCTCAGCAGCTGACAGCCGAGCTCAAGCGAGGCGGCATGCTCGATGACGAGGCGGCGTTCTACGAGTCGATGATCGCGCGACTCGGAGACCGCCGGAAGGCGGTAGAGATCGCGTTCGAACATCTGGATACGTCATTCACAGCGATGGTGTGGGGAATCCTCGTCATGCTGGGTGGACTCGCGCTCGCCGCGATCGTAGGGTGACGGACATGGCAAGAAGAAGATGGACGTTCGTCGAGGCCATGGAGTACGGCCGCTCGATGCCACGTTACGACCGCCGCGGCAAGCGGCTCCCGACGCGCGCCGAGTGGGAGCAGTTCAGCCGCTGGCGACGGTGGCGCGACCTGCTGCTGGGCTGGGAGCCCGCAAGACCGCACAAGTTTCCCTGGGAGCTGGGCGAGCCCCGGGAGGACTATCTCTAACCTCGCGCCCTGCGGGTGCGGGAGCGCTCCTCGTGCTTCTCGACGACCTGCGCGATCAGTCTGAGGATCTGGTCGACGCCGGTCGCCTTCGCGTCGCCGTGCTCGAAGGCGGCACGCCACTGCTTGACTCTGCCGTCGGCCGCCAGCTCGTTGAAGTGCGAGCGCGTGACCTCGAGCCGCACCTTCGCGTCGCTCGCGATGTCCTTCGAGACTCTCGGCCCGGGCAGCTCGACGCGGTAGAGCTGCACGTCCCCCCGCCCGCGCAGCTCGAGCCCGATGACGAGTCTCAGCGGCTGCAGCGCCGGAACCTCCGCAAGGAAGTTCCGCACGCCCCGCTCGATGAGGCTTCTGGTGTCCGTGGCGGAGGTCAGGACGCCAAGCTTAGATCTTGTGCCGCTCGAGCAGCTTGCGGCCGATCACCATGCGCTGGATCTCGGACGTGCCCTCGCCGATCAGCAGCAGCGGCGCGTCGCGGTAGAGGCGCTCGATCTCGTACTCCTTCGAGTAGCCGTAGCCGCCGTGGATGCGGAACGACTCCTCGACGCAGAAGCGGCCGGCCTCGGAGGCGAACAGCTTCGCCATGCCGGCCTCGATGTCGGAGCGCTCGCCGGCGTCCTTCATGCGCGCCGCGCGGTTCGTCAGCAGGCGCGCCGCGTCGACTTGGGTCGCCATGTCGGCGAGCTTGAACTGGATCGCCTGGTGCTGCGCGATCGGCTTGCCGAACGTGCGGCGCTCCTGCGAGTAGCGCAGCGCCAGCTCCAAAGCCCGCTGCGCGATCCCGACGCCGCGCGCGGCGACGTTCACGCGGCCCAGCTCGAGCGCGTCCATCATCTGCGGGAAGCCCTTGTTGAGCCCGGCCTCCTCGCCGCCGAGGATGTTCTCGGCGGGACAGCGGTAGCCGTCGAACACCAGCTCGGTCGACTCGACCCCCTTGTAGCCCATCTTTCTGAGCTGCGGCGGGACGTTGAGGCCCTTGTAGTCGCCCGTGTTCTCGTGCTCGCCGCCGACCTTCTCGGCGATGAAGCACGTCATCCCGCGCTGGGGCTTGTCGGCGTTGAGGTCCGTGCGCACGAGCACGAACACGAGGTCCGAGCGCAGGCCGTTGGTGACCCACATCTTCTGGCCGTTGATCTCCCAGGAGCCGTCGTCCTGCTGCTTCGCGGTCGTCTTGATCGCGGCGACGTCGGAGCCCAACTCGGGCTCGGACAGCGAGAAGGCGGCGCGGATCTCCCCCGTCGCCATGCGCGGCAGATACTTCTGCTTCTGCTCGTCCGTGCCGAACTTCATCAGCAGGTAGGAGCCGATGAAGTGGGTGTTGACGACGCCGGAGATCGAGATCCAGCCGCGCGAGAGCTCCTCGACGATCATCGCGTAGGTCGTCAGGTCGAGCCCCATTCCGCCGTACTCCTCGGGGATCGTGACGCCGAACAGGCCGAGCTCCTTCATCTGCTCGACGATCGGGTCCGGGAAGGAGTCCTCGTGGTCGTAGTGCTCGGCGTTCGGGATGATCTGCTCGTCCGCGAACTGCCGCACCATCTCGCAGATCGCCTGCTGCTCGTCGGTCTTGTCGATCACTGCGGCCATGGGGTCGATCGCTCCGGGTCGTAGAAAGGTGGAATGTCTCGGATCTCGCCGGTCGAGGATACTTCCCGGCCGTGAACTTCGCGCGCGATGTGGTCGACGCCGCACCCGCAGACGGGCTCGCACTCGTCGAGCTGGCGCGCGACGGCACGCGCCGCGAGTGGCGCTTCGGCGAGCTCGCCGACCGCTCCGCGCGGCTTGCCGGCACGTTCGCCGCCCACGGTGTGGGCCGCGGCGACGTCGTCATGACGCTGATCGGCAACCGGCCGGACTGGGTCTGCGCGATGGTCGCGTGCTTCCGCATCGGCGCGGTCGTGCTGCCGTGCACCGAGCAGCTGCGCGCGCAGGACCTGCGGCTGCGGCTCGACGCTGCGCGCCCCGCGCTCGTGCTGGCCGACGAGCGCAACGCCGCCGAGTTGAGCGCCGCGCAGCCGTCGTGCCCGGTCCTGACGATCCCCGACGAGGCGCTCTACGCAGCCGAGCCGGCGCCTGCCGTGGAGCTGGAGCCGGAGGATCCCTGCCTGATCACGTTCACGAGCGGGACGGCCGGCGAGGCGAAGGGCGTCCTGCACGCGCAGCGCTACCTGACCGGCCAGCGCGTCCAGGCCGAGCAGTGGCTCGATGCGCGGCCCGGCGACCTCGTCTGGTGCACGGCGGCGAGCGGATGGTCGAAGTCGGCGCGCAACGTCTTCATCGCGCCGTGGATCCGCGGCGCGAGCGCGCTGCTGCACGACGCGCGCTTCGACCCGCACGAACGGCTCGAGCTGCTCGCACGCGAGCAGGTCAACGTGCTGTGCATGGCGCCGACCGAGTACCGCGTGATCGCCAAGCGCGCGCAGCCGCGGCCGGTCCCCGGCCTGCGCGGTCTCGTCGCCGCCGGCGAGGCGCTCAACCCGGAGGTGCTGCGCGCCTTCCACGCGGCGACCGGCCTGTGGATCCGCGACGGCTACGGCCAGACGGAGACCGGCCAGCTGACGGGCGCCCCACTCGGCGAGGAGATCCGTCCGGGGTCGATGGGCAAGCCGCTGCCGGGGATGAGGCTGTGGATCGACGACGGCGAGCTGGTCGCCGACCCGGCGACCGTGCCGACGTTCTTCCTCGGGTACCTCGGCGAACGGCCGGTCGACCGCTCCGCGCCGTGGCGCACCGGCGACCGCGTCCGTCAGGACGACGACGGCTTCCTCTACTTCGAAGGCCGCGCCGACGACGTGATCATCTCCGCCGGCTACCGCATCGGCCCGTTCGAGGTCGAGTCCGCGCTCGTCGCGCACCCTGCGGTGGCCGAGGCCGCCGTCGTCGCGGCGCCCGACGACGAGCGCGGCGCGATCGTGCGAGCGGTCGTCGTGCTGCGCGACGGCGTCGCGCCGGGCGAGGCGCTGGCGCGAGAGCTGCAGGAGCACGTCAAGGCGACGACCGCGCCCTACAAGTACCCGCGCCGCGTGGAGTTCGCGGCGGAGCTGCCGAAGACGACCTCCGGCAAGGTCCGCCGCGCGCTCCTGCGCGAGCAGCAGCAGCAGCAGCGTTAAGCCGAGAAGGCGGTCCGCAGCGCGTAGTCGGTGTCCATGTACTCGCGCACCGTGGCGATCGCGCCGTCGCGCACCTCGAAGACGCCGATGCAGCCGTTCACGTAGGGCTTGCCGTCTCTCGTGCGCGATCTCGTCGTCCACTCCATCGCAACGACGTCGCCGTCCGCGATCAGGCTCGTGACGTCGAACTCGATCGAGCCGGGCTCGTAGTAGGCGAGCGCGCCGCTGAGGAAGTCGTCGATGATCGTGTCGCGCCCGCGCCACGTGCCGGACAGCGGCAGCGAGCCGTGCAGCGTCCAGCTCGCGTCCTCGGCGAAGCTCGCGCGCACGGCGTCGATGTCGCCCGCGGCCAGCGCCGCGACGTAGTCCTCGATGACCGTCCTGGCGGGCTTGGCGGTGGTGCTCATGTGGTCTCCTTGTCGGTGGAAGCGACACGCAGCACCGCGTTGCCGCGGATCGCGCGGTCGCGCAGGTCGCGCAGGACGCCGGCCGTCTCGGACCAGTCGGCGACGACGCCGACCTCCGGATGCAGTCGCCCGCGCGCGACGAGCCGCACGAGCGCGGCCAGATCCTGCGCGAACGGCGTGTCCGCGTCCTCGTAGTGGAAGTGGCGGATCGTCGCGCCCGTCTGCTCGAAGTAGGAGAAGAAGCTGAGGCTGACCGGCTCGCGGCTGGCCTGCCCGAACCAGACGAGCGCTCCGCCGCGCCGCAGCCGGCCCAGCGCCCGCGGCAGGACGTCGCCGCCGACGCTCTCCAGCACGACGTCGAACAGGCCCTCAGCGTCGTCCACGTCGTGGACGACCGTCGCGCCGAGCTCGGCGAGCCGGCCGCCGCGCCGCGCGGAGGCGCTCACCGCCACGACCTCCGCGCCGACGGCCGTGGCCAGCTCGACGACGTAGTGGCCGACGCCGCCGGAGGCGCCCGTGATCAGCAGCCGGCGCCCGGCGACCGGCGGGCACGCGCACAGCAGGCGCAGGGCCGTGAGGCCGGCGAGCGGCAGCGCCGCGGCAGCGACCGTCTCGACCGCGTCGGGCAGGATCGCGAGCCGCTCGACCGGCACCGCCACCCGCTCGCTCCAGCCGCTGTGCGGCGGGTGCCCGACGACGCGCTCGCCGGCGCGCGGGCCGCTGCCGTCGGCGGCCGGCGCCAGCACCCGGCCCGCGACGTCCTTGCCGGGGCGCCAGCCGGCGGGCGGGCGCTCGAGCAGGAACGTCTCGCCGCGGTTGATCGAGAAGGCCTCGACGGCGACGAGCGCCTCGTCCGCCCGCGGGCTCGGCAGCGGCACGTCGGCATGCTGGACGAGCAAGTCGGCGCCGTCGGCCGGCACGAGCGCTCGCATCGTCGCGGTGGTGGTCCGGGTCGTGGCCATGCCGCCAAGCTAGACGCCGAGACCGCGAATCGGAAAGACGGATCCGGCCTTGCTTGATCGCGCGCCGGCATGGCCGATGCGGCCGCGCGCTACGCGCCCGGCGGCCCGAGCCAGCCGAGCTCGGCGGCGACCCGCTCCGCGGCCGCGAGGAAGCGGTCGAGCGCGGGCGAGCGACCGGCAGCCCGCACGACGAGCTCCACGTCGAGCGTCGTCGCCGGCGCAAGCGGGCGCCAGACGAGACCCGTCGGCGGATCGAGTCGCGCGGAGGCGCCGACGACCGCGACGGCCCGGCCCGCCGCGACCGGCGTCTGCGCCAGGTCGAACGGCAGCGTGCGCTCGAGCACGCGCGGCTCGAAGCCGGCCGCGCGGCACAGCGCGATCACCGCGTCGTAGTGCCCGGGGCTCTCGGCGCGGGGATGCAACAGCAGCAGCGTCTCGCGCAGGGCCGCGAGCGCGACCGCCGGCGCAGCGGCGAGGGCGTGGTCGTGCCGCATCAGGATGCCCTGCGGCTCGCGCCGCAGCAGCCGCGTCTCGAGCCCGTCGCCCGCAAGCGGGCAGCGCACGATCCCAACGTCGATGCCGCCGTCGCCGACCGTCGCAAGCGCGTCGCCGCCGGTCACGACGCGCGACTCGACTGCGAGCCCCGGCAGCTCGCGCGCCACGCGCTCCAGCACGTGCGGCGCCGTCTCGTAGGCCGCGCTCATGCCGTAGCCGACCACGACGCCGCCCTGCTCGCCCGCGCCGTACGCGCGCATCTGCTCCCACAGGCGGTCGACGCCCGCCAGCACCTGCGGGCCGTGCTCGACGAGGTGGCGCCCGGCGTCGGTCAGCTCCATCTCGTGCGTCGTGCGCCGCAGCAGCTCGACGCCGAGCTCGCGCTCGAGCTGCCGCACCTGGCGGCTGAGCGCCGGCTGAGCGATGTGCAGCCGCTCGGCTGCGCGCGTGAAGCTCCGCTCGTTCGCGACCGCGAGGAAGTAGCGCAGCCGTCGCAGCTCGGACATCGCGGCGATGCTACCGAGCGGCGCCGCGCGGGCCGGGGCGGGCGCGGCGCCCACCCCGGCCGGTGCGCGAGCTCAGCTCATCTGAGCGTCATCACCGGTTCCCCGCCCGCCGTCAGGCCGGTGCCCGTGCGGGTGCACGTGCCGCTTCTCGGCGCGCCGGAGTTGTACGCCTGGCGCAGGCAGTTGCGCAGCGCGAGCTGCCCCCAGTAATTCGGGTGCAGGTCTTCCTGCAGTCTGTATTCGCCGAACAGCGCCGAGACGGTGCGGACCTGGTTGACCCACTCGGTCCTGTCGACCGCGCCGGCCGCTCTCCACGACGTCAGGCCTCTCTCCTCGAGCAGCCCGACCGTGTTCTCGCACAGCCGGCGCGAGTTGAACGCGCTGCCGAGGTACATCAGCTTGACGTTCGTATAGCCCGCTTCGGTGGCGCCGTTGTGGACCGCGCTGTCGATCGTCGGCAGCGCCGATTCGTTGGCCCAGTTCGCATCCGCGTTCCAGAAGCCGCAGCCGCCGACTTCCTGGCGTTCCCACCCTTCCTCGGGGTAGCGGAAGCCGGAGCCGTTGGGGATCGGCGACTCGTAGTCCTGCACGACGATCCCGTACATTTCGTCTCTGTAGCCGGCTTCGACCATCGCTCTGTGGATGTTCTGAACGGCGCCCTTGATCGCGGCCGTCTGCGTGGCGACGTTCGCTCTCGTGAAGTTGGCGGTCACTTCGGAGTCGTCGTTGCAATGGTTCTGCCACCACGACGGCGACGTGAGCCAGTCCTCGATGCAGTCCTGAACGACCGAGGCGAAGTTGAAGTTGTTGCCGCCGATCGAGAGCGCCACCATCTTCACGTTGTGCGTTCTGGCGTATTCCTGCAGCAGCAGCGCCTGGCCCTTGTTGGCCCCCGAGCTGTAGAAGTCGATCCCCGGCTTGAATTCGCCGCTTTCGCCGGTGAACGTCGAGGTCTTGGCGCCCGAGCAGGCGAGGTTGACGCTGTTGACGCCGCCGCCGAGGTAGATCTCCGCCGATAGCGAGCGGTGACAGCCGGCGATCGTTTCGGCCGTGTGCCCTTCGTTGTCGTAATACGCCCTCGTGCCGAGCGCGTCGATCCACGATTCTTCTTCGTTCGTGTTGCCGGCCCAGCGCCCGGCCTCGCCCGAGATGTACGAGTCGCCGAGCGACGCGACCGAGGCCGTGCCGTTGCCCGGTCCTTCCGCCTTCGCGGCGGCGCTCCACGCCGCCCAGGTCGCGACGGCCACCGCCATCGCGAGGATCGCCACACGCCAGCGCGCGGCAGACAACCCTGCCGAATTCATCGAAGCTCCCCCTTCGATCGAGCGCGGGACGGTCTCCCCGCCGCCCCTGCGCTCCGCGATCCTACCCCGTCACTGGCTGGCGAGCCAGCCGGGCCGTGCGCGTGCGAACTACGCGGCGCCGGCAGTCGCCGGCTGCTGCGGAGCGGCGGGTTCGCCGCCGACCGGCGGGATGCGGCTCATCGCGCGCTCGGCGAGCGCGGTGATCGTCAGGCTCGGGTTCACGCCGACGTTTGCCGGCACCGCGGCCCCGTCGCAGACGAGCAGGTTCTCGTAGCCGAAGACGCGCTGGTCGGCGTCGACGACCCCATGCTCGGGGTCCGCGCCGATGACCGCGCCGCCGAGGATGTGCGCCGTCGAGGGGACGTTCAGCATCGCCTCCATGACCGAGCTCTGCGCAACGCCGCCGGTGCGCTTGGCGAGCCACTCGGCCGCCTCGTTCGCGACCGGGATGAACGTCGGGTTCGGTCTGCTCGGGTCCTGCTCGGTCTGCAGCCGCACGTCGCCGGAGCGGGTGAGCGTCGGGCGCAGCGCGATCGCATTGTCGAGCGTCTGCATCACGAGCACGATGATCGTGCGCCGCGACCAGCCGCGCGGCCACAGCGTCTGCGCGAATCTCGCCGGGTGGCGCAGGATCTGCCCCAGCAGCTTGAGCGGCCGCGTCACGCGCGTGCCGTCGGCGACGAGCAGCGTGTAGAGCGTCGACATCGAGTCGCCGGCCTTGCCGTAGGTGACCGTCTCGATGTGCGTGTGCGGGTCGGGGTAGATCGACGAGGTGATCGCGACGCGTCGCGTGAGGTCGTCCGGGTAGTCCTGCGGCACGGTGACCGCGAGGATCGACTCGCTGTTCGTACGCACCAGCTCGCCGAGGCGGTGGGAGATGCGCGGCAGCGAGCCGCCGAGGCGGCAGCGCTGCAGCAGTCTGTTGGTGCCGAGCGCGCCGGCCGCGACGATCACGCCGCGGGCCGTGAGCGTGCGCACGTCGCGCCCGCGCCGCATGCCCGAGCGCTCGCTCGTGACGGCGTAGCCGTCGGAGCCGTCCTCGGCGCCGAGCGGGCGGATGTCGGTCACCGTGCGGTCCGGCCTGACCTCGACGCCGCGGTGCTCGGCGAGCCACAGGTAGTTCTTCACGAGCGTGTTCTTGGCGCCGTGCGGGCAGCCGACCATGCAGCGCCCGCACTGCATGCAGCCGGTGCGGTCGGGACCCTCGCCGTCGAAGTAGGGGTCCGGAACGGTCGCGCCCGGCTGGTCGCCGAAGAAGATCCCGACCGGCGTCTTTCTGTAGGTGTCGCCGACGCCGAGGTGCTCGCCCAGCTCTTTGAGCAGCTGGTCGGCGGGGTCGTCGTTCGGCGTCTCGACGACGCCGAGCATCCGCTGCGCCTCGGCGTAGTGGGGCGCCAGCTCTCGCTGCCAGTCGGCGAGGTCGCCCCACTGCTCGTCCTTGAAGAACGGCGCCGGCGGCACGTAGAGCGTGTTGGCGTAGCCGAGGCTGCCGCCACCGACGCCGCAGCCGGAGACGACGGCGACGTCCTTGAACGTCGACAGCCGCATGATCCCGCGCATCCCGGCGCGCGGCGCCCAGAAGTATCTGCGCAGGCTCCAGGTGGAGCTCGCGAAGTCCTGGTCGCGGAAGCGTCTGCCGCACTCCAGCACGGCGACGCGGTAGCCCTTCTCGGCGAGCCGCAGCGCGCTCACGCTGCCGCCGAAGCCGGACCCGATCACGAGCCAGTCGAAGTCGAACTGACGGTCGTCCTCCTCCATCTGCGCAGACGCTACCAGGAAAGGTGACGGGTGCGTCACGATTGTGCAGCGAAGCAGCGCTTAGGCTGCGCGCGATGGAGTTCGTCTTCGGCTACGGCTCGCTCACCACGCTCGCCGACCCGCCGCCTTCGCGCGCGCCCGACCCGCGCGGGTACGTCACCGACCTGGCGGGCCACCGCCGCCGCTGGGGCGTCGCGGCCGACAACCGCAGCGCGCTGCCCGGCTACAAGCGCTACCGCGACGCCGGCGGCGCCTATCCCCCGGTCGCGGTCGCGTTCCTCGACCTCGCGCCGGGCGACGGCCTCGTCAACGGCGTCTGCCTGCCGGTCGCGGCCGGGGCGCTCGCCGCGCTCGACGCGCGCGAGCGCAACTACGAACGCGTCGAGGTGACCGCGCAGCTTGCGCAGGCGCTCGGCCCGACGTGGGCCTACGTCGGCTCCGCCGAGGGCCGCGCGCGGCTCGCCGACGGCCGCGCGCGCGGCGCCGCCGTCGTCACGCGCGAGTACCGCGACCTCGTGCTGGCGGGCTTCTCCGCGCTCGGCGCCGGCGAGCTGGCGCGCTTCCACGCAAGCTCCGACCTCGACGACCTGCCGCTGGTCGAGCTGGAGCGCGTCGACCTCGACGGACGGGCCGCCCCGCGCGGTGCCGCGCCGCCGGACTAGGCTCTGCGGCGTCATGGCATCCCGTCCCGTCATCGGCGTCTGCACGCCGCTCGAGCGCGCGCAGTGGGGCGTGTGGGACCAGCAGGCCGCGCTGCTGCCCGCGAACTACCTCGCCGCGATCCGCCGCGCGGGCGCGATGGCGCTGCTGCTCGCACCCGACCCGGCGCTGACCGCCGCGCCGGACGAGGCGCTCGACCTGATCGACGGGCTGATGCTCGCGGGCGGCGCCGACATCGACCCGGCGTCCTACGGCGCCGAGCTCGATCCCGCGACGGTCAACCCGGTGCCCGAGCGCGACGCGTTCGAGATCGCGATGACGCGCGCCGCGATCGCGCGCGGGATCCCGCTGCTGGGCATCTGCCGCGGGATGCAGCTGCTCAACGTCGCCTTCGGCGGGACGCTGCACCAGCACCTGCCCGATCGCTACGGCCACCACGACCACCTCAAGGCGCGCGGCTCGTTCGACGGCGCCGACCACGACGTGCGGCTTGCCCCCGGCTCGCTCGCCGCGCGCGCGGCCGGCGAGCAGCTGCACGCGACGAAGTCGCACCACCACCAGGGCGTCGACCGCGTCGGCGAGGGGCTCGTCGTGACGGGTGCCGCGACAGTCGACGGGCTGCCCGAGGCGCTCGAGCTGCCCGGCGACGCGTTCGTGCTCGGCGTCCAGTGGCACCCCGAGGCCGACGAGCGCAGCCGCGTGATCGGCGCGCTGGTGGACGCGGCCGGGCGCTACGCGGCGTCCGGCAGCGCGACGACCGCGTCCATCTCGACGCACGCGTCGCGCGGCAGGCCGGCGACGGCGAGCGCCACCCGCGCCGGCGGATCGGTCTCGAAGAACGACGCGTAGACCTCGTTGACGGCCGTGAAGTCGTCCATGTCGCGCAGGTAGACGGTGATCTTGACCGCGTCGGCGAGGCTTGCGCCCGCCGCCACGCAGACGACCTGCAGGTTCTCCAGGCAGCGGCCGGCCTGCTCGGCCGCCGTCGTCCCGACGATCTCCCCCGTCTCGGGGTGCAGCGGGATCTGCCCGGAGCAGAACAGCAGCCCGCCCGCGCGGACCGCGTGGACGTAGGGGCCGACGGCGGCCGGGGCTCCGGCGGCGTGGACCGGCTCGCGATGCTGGGACATGGGACGGAACGCTATCGCGGGTAGCCTCCGAAGCCGATGCCGAACCGCCTCGCCGACGAGACCTCGCCGTACCTGCTCCAGCACAAGGACAACCCGGTCGCGTGGCAGCCGTGGGGCGAGCGCGCGCTGGCGGAGGCGCGCGAGCGCGACGTGCCGCTGCTCGTCTCGATCGGCTACTCGGCCTGCCACTGGTGCCATGTGATGGAGCGCGAGTCGTTCGAGGACCCCGACGTCGCCGCGTACATGAACGAGCACTTCGTCTGCATCAAGGTCGACCGCGAGGAGCGCCCAGACGTCGACGCGATCTACATGGACGCGGTGCAGGCGATGACCGGCCACGGCGGCTGGCCGCTGAACGCGTTCGCGACTCCCGAGCAGGTGCCGTTCTACGCCGGCACGTACTTCCCGCCAGCCGGGCGCCAGGGCCTGCCCGGCTGGAGACAGCTGCTGGAGGCGATCGCTGAGGCATGGAGCGAGCGACGCGCCGAGATCGAGCGCCAAGGCGAGCAGATCGTCGAGCAGCTCGGCGTCAGCGCGCGCATCGAGCCCGACCCAGGGGAGCCGGAGCCGGGCCTGCTCGACACCGCCGTCGCGGCGATCGCCGACCGCGAGGACCACCTCAACGGCGGCTTCGGCGGCGCGCCGAAGTTCCCGCAGGCGAGCGCGATCGAGCTGCTGCTGGGGCGTGACGATCCCTCCCCCGCCCTGCGCGCGCTGCGCGCGATGGCGCGCGGCGGCATCTACGACCAGCTCGGCGGCGG
>CAZGJV010000017.1:0-72923 GCA_964525715.1 uncultured Conexibacter sp.
GCCACACCTCGCGCTCGCTGCCTAACAACCAGAACTAACGACCGCGTCTACTAGTGCTCACTGGCTCGCCGCTGATCGGCTGATTCCCGGAGCCCGACCCAGTCGGCGCAGGATTTGCGCTGATCGGCTGGTTGTCGTTCTCTGCCATCGCGCGAGCTTAGACGACACTGCCGACGGCGGTCACGATGACGGCGACCACGAGGAAGGCGAAGCCCCCGCTCACAAGGCGAAACGTGCGGGTGGTGTCTCTTGCCTTTTTGTCGTTGACCTGTCAAGCCTTGAGAAACATGTCTCGGCGGCCGGCTGCGATGTGTGCGAGGGCTTCCGACGTGTCGCCCCTGAGGGCATCAGGACGGGTTCGGTCGATCACCGCCGACTCATCGATGGCGTCGTAGAGCTTCGGCGCCAACGCAAAGAACGCAGAGAGAACGCCGGCAAGCAGAAGCGCTGACGCGAGGACCACGCAGGCGCCCAGTGCGATCAGAAATCCAAGCGACAGGTGTCCTTCGGCGATCACGGAGCCGCCCACGCCAGCGCTAATCGAGATCGAGATACCGGAGAACGCTGCGAGCTGGCCGAGCTTCCCGTCGATCGTCTGCATCCGCGCGTCTTCGTGTCTCACGTCCCAAGCGCAAGCGTCGAGCATCGCTTGGGCGGTCCCGAGGTTGTAGAGATTGGTCCGTCGCTTCTTCTTGCGCTTGGCCACGGGCGTACGTCTACTCCATGCGGTGGTCGGAAGAATCTCGGCCGTGGAGGGCGGATGTACGTGATCCGTACGTTCCGACGACGACGTAGGCCAAAACCGCGAACGAGCAGGTCCGCGAGAACGCCCGTCACACGGGCTATTCCACGCGGTCAGGCAGCGTCTGGGAGGCGAAATGCCCTCCGCCTCGACAAGGCGGAGGTCCCTGGGTTCGAATCCAGGATCGCCCACTTCGCAAACCGCTCTTTGTTGAGAGGTCGTTCGAGGCGAGTCGCGGTACAGCGCTCTTGAGCAGGGTGGTTCCTTGCCGGACTCAAGGCTCCAATGGACGCGGCAGCCTCATGATCAGGTGGAGCGTGCCTCATGCAAATGCGTGCTGTGTAGACGGCAGACGTTGCGCTCGTCAGCCTTCGGGGCGTGTCCGCATTGACCCTCGCCGAACTGACCTATGAGCAGGCGCAGAAGGCGCTCGAGCAACAGGAGCGTCAAGTCAACGAGCTGCGCCAGCGCACCGGCACGCTGCTCGGAGCCGCCGCCCTGACGGCGTCCTTCTTTGGCGCGGCAGCACTGGGTCCAGACGGCGTCGCCCTTCCGGTCGTCCTGGCAGGAATCGCGTTGGCGGTCACCGTGCTCAGCGGCCTGTACGTGCTCTACCCGCACGAGCTGAAGTTCGCCTCCGACGCTCGCCGACTCTATGACCGCCTGGCGCCGGATAGAGACGATCCCGAACGCCTGCACTTGCGCCTCGCGTCGTGATCCAGATCGTCTGCTGGACGTGGGCACTGGCGCTACTGTGAGGTTGCGATGAGACTCAGACCCAACACCGCATCCGCCCCGAAGCCGGCTCCTCCGCCGCTCCCCTCAGAGAGCATCCCGCCCGTGCCTCCATCGGTTTTCATCCCGGAGACGCGCGGAGCGAACCCGCCTCAGCAGGGGTGAGCAAGCGGGCCGGCACGCGCGCTCGCGTCTCGCGGTACATGTCGTCGACGGTTGCCTTGCGGAGCGCGGCAGCAGAACTGCTGCCCTGGTCACATGCCGACGATCCCGACGGCGCGCCGGTGACCGAGCCGCCGGACTTCGACGCGCTGGAGACGGTCGCAGGATCTCGCCGACGTGCGTCTGCTCGAATCGCTCGGCGACGAGCCCCGACGCCGATCCCACGAGCGGCTCGTGATCAGCCCGCCGATCTCATACGAACTGCGTGGCCCGAGGCCCATGCCCACTGGAAGTTGAAACCGCCCAAGTGGCCGTTGACATCCAGCACCTCGCCGATCCAGTACAGACCAGGGCTCTTCAGCGACTCCATGGTCTTGGACGACACTTCGCGAGTGTCGACGCCGCCCAGGGTGACCTCGGCGGTGCGGTAGCCCTCGGTGCCGGCTGGCACCACGTGCCAGGCGCCGAGCTTCTCGGCGATGTCATGCAGCTCGGCCGGGGTGTACTGCTTCATCGGCTTGGACGCGAACCAGCGATCGGCCAGAAGGGCCGCCATCTTGTTGGTGAAGACCTCGCTCAGAACGGTCTTCAGCTCGCGGTTCGGGAGTGAGGCCTGCCGGGCCTGCAGCCACTCCAGCGCGTCGCGGTCGGGCAGCAGGTCGATCTCCACGACGTCGCCGGGGTGCCAGAACGAGGAGATCTGGAAGGTCGCCGGGCCGCTGAGGCCGCGGTGGGTGAACAGGATGTTCTCGCGGAAGCTCTCGCCGTTGCAGCTGACCGCGCAGCCGACCGACGTGCCGGTCAGCTCGGCGCACAGGTCCCTGAGCCGGCCGGAGAAGGTGAACGGCACCAGGCCGGCGCGGGTCGACAGCACGGTGTGGCCGAACTGGCGAGCGATCTCGTAGCCGAAGCCGGTGGCGCCCATCGTCGGAATCGACAGGCCGCCGGTGGCGACCACCAGCGACGGCGAGGCGATCTGCCCCATTTCGGTGCTCAACAGGTATCCGGACTCGGTCTTCTCGATCTGCTGCACCGAGGTGCCCAGGCGCAGGTCGACGCCAGCCTGCCGGCACTCGTCCAAGAACATCTCGAGGATGTCCTTTGACCTGTTGTCGCAGAACAGCTGGCCGAGCTTCTTCTCGTGGTACGGCACGCCGTGTTTGGTGACCATGGCGATGAAGTCCCACGGGGTGTAGCGGGCCAAGGCCGACTTGCAGAAATGCGGATTCTTCGATGCGAAGTTCGCCGGGTCCGCGTACATGTTGGTGAAGTTGCAGCGGCCGCCGCCGGACATGAGGATCTTCTTGCCCGCCTTGTTGGCGTGGTCGATGAGCAGCACCTGGCGGCCGCGCTCGGCGGCGGTCAGCGCACACATCAGGCCGGCGGCACCTGCGCCGATGATCACAACGTCGGTAGAGCGCACAACACGTCCTCAAGCACGATGAATCTCAGGGTCGATCGCGACGCCACAAGATACGGCTGCCGCGGCGCATGCTCGGCGGCGCTCGCGCTCGACATGCTCGGCGCTGTAGGCGACCTGCGCCGGTCAGGCGCCTCGACAACCGGCGACGTGCAGTGCCTGGCCGATGTGGAGGACCCGGCCGTCCTGCCCGCGGAAGTCGATTGACACCCTCGAGGCCCTCGGCTTCGCGGCGCACAGGTCCGAGATGGTCCTGAGCGGGCTGCTCCGGCCCGAGCCGAGCTGGAGCGTGAACGTCGTGATCGGTGCGTCGGGGAGCGTGTCGAATGACAGCGTCAGGCGCTTGCGACGCGAGGTCGAGATCTTCCCGGTCAGATCCAGGTCTACCGGTCCCCGGAGCGCGATCATCAGATCCGGGGTCGCACGGGCGGGGTCCTTCACGAAGTACACGCGGCCCCGGAGCGGCTCGCGCAGCAGCGGCGTGACCGCGACCGCGCGACCGACGCCGGCCTTCGCGGGGCATCGTCCGGCGTCGTAGCGCGCCAGGCTGCACGTCTGCTCCACGCTCGGCAGCACGGCGCGCAGCGTGCCCGGCAAGGCCACGGTGATCGACCGGAGATCGGTCTGTCCCGGCGTCTGCGTGAGGGTCGCCGTCAGCGGCGTGGACGCCCCCGCCTTCGTGTGATGCGCGCCACCGACCGCCAGCTCGAGCTGCGGCGCGAACGCGAGCTTCGCGCACCCGGCGACCTGAAAGCTCGCCGACACGTGCGCGATCGCGCCGAGGACCGAGTCGACGGCGCCGAGCACCTGCTTGACCCCGCAGCTCGTCGGATTGACGACGAAGCGGGGCTTGTCGAACGCGACGCGGACGTCCCTCACGTCGAGCGGGACGCCGCCCAGGCTGGTCGGCAGCGGGTCGGAGGCGAGATGGAGCTGCGCCGACTGCCGGTCGACGTCGATCGCCGCCCGGACGACCACGCTGCCGAGACCGAACGAGCCGGCGGCAGCCGGCACCACGATCGAGAGCCCGAACGGCGCACCCCTGTACGGACCGGTGATGTACACCGGACCGGGGCTCGTGGAGAGCACGCTCGCGCCCGCGCCGACGGTGGCGTCTCCGATCTTCGAACCGGCGGAACACGCACCCGCGTTCGCGGCGCCGTCGGGACACAGCACCGCGCCGGCGATCCTCGCGAGCAGCCCCGCCGGCAGGTCGACCGACAGCCTGCCGAGCTGTTGATCCTGGTCGGTGCGCGTGATCTCGACGTGGAACGGTGCGCTCGCACCCGCGGCCGGATTCGCCGTCCCCGCCGCGAACGCGGGCGAGAACGGGGCCGGAGGCGGTGGTGGAGGAGGTGGTGGTGGAGGTGGCGGCGGTGGAGGAGGCGGCGGGGGAGTCGGAGGCGTCGGGCACGGGCCGCCGCCGGCTCCTTCACTCACCGCGAAGCTCGACTCCGACCCGACCACGCTCCCGCTCCACGACGTCTCCAGCGCGTGCGTCGTGAACATCCCGCACGCGTCCGGCAGCGTCATCCACGCATGCGGGCCGCCGGAGAGATCGAGTTGCAGGCTCGAGAGCGGCAGCTGCGGGAAGTCGTCGAACGTCGCCGTCAACTGGCCGGTCCCCGGGTCCTCCTGCACCTCCCACGGCAGCTTGACGATCAGCCCCGGCCCCTCGGCGACCAGGTAGATCGCGAGCGCCGAGCCGAACGGGTTGTCGTCCGGCGTCGCGAGATAGGCCGATCCCGTCAGCGGCTCCGCGAGCAGCGGCGTCGTGATCGTCACCGATCCGACCTTGGAGGCGTCGGGGCACAACGGCTCGGCCGTCGTCTGCAGGCCGATCTCGGGGGGCGAGCAGCCGTCGAACCCGTTCGCCTCGACCGGCGAGACGCGCACGCCCTCCGGCAGCGTCATGACCGCCCCTTTCAGATCCGCCTCTGCGAGCGAGGCGGGGTCGTCGCTCTGCGGCAGGTTCACGTCGAACGAGAACTCCGCCGGCTGTCCCGCCTGCGCGGGGGACCCCGGCTCCGCGGTCATCGACGGACCGAACGGCACCGTCGCGCATCCCGTCGGCCCCTGCAGCGCGCCCCACTCGCTCGGCGGCGACGGATACGCCGGCGGATCATGACTGAGGAAGGTGGCGGACTCGAACTCGCCGGGATGCGTCCACGAATCGACGTCCAGCCTGGTTGGCAGGCCGACGCCGGGCGGCGTGCAGGACGTCGGGTTGCGCAGGAACGCCTTTTGCGGTGCGGGGCTCGCGCACGTCGGACCGCCAAACCAGGGGTTGAGGTCCCCCGGACACGCGCGCTCGGCATCGTGGCTCGGGGCCGACGGCACTCCCCACAACGTGAAGCTTATGCCAGCCAGAGCAAGCGCTTGCGGCACCACGGCGTTCAGGGTCAGGCCGTCGTCGTCCCCGCTGCGAAAGTGCGCGTCCATCGTCACGACGGTCCCCGCGACGTCGAAGCCGAATTGCGCAGGCTCGTCGGGCGCCGGCACCATGTTGAACACCGGCACCGGCCCCAGTACGACCGGCCCCGGGAGATCGTTCATGCGCACGAGCGTCGTCCCGACCTGCGACGACGGCGGACACAGCGGCTTGGACGCTGCCCCCTGCGCGTTCGCCAACTGGGCCGCCGTGCACTGGTCCGCATCGGTCGGATTGACGACGAAGCCAGCCGGCAGGTCGACGTGCACGTCCTTCGCCGGCTCGACCGGCCAGAGCGGACCGAACGGCGGGTTCGGGTTCGTGACCGTGTTGAGGTCGATCGCCGTCGAGATGGCGAACGGATGCCCGGCGGCCTGGGTGAAGAGATCCCCAGCGGCATCCGTGACCTGACCGTCGAACGCGTCGATGCCGAAGGTCAGCGGGGTGGCCGTGATCGTCGTCGGATCGACCGTGCTCGCCGTTGCCGCCCCCCCGCCCGAGACTTGAAACGAGCTGGTGACCGACCCAAACGCGCTCGGATCGACCGCGACCGTGAGCCGGAGCATGCGAAAGCCGTGCACGGGCACGACGTCCGTCTCCGCGCACGTCACCAGCGACGCCCCGGAGACGGCGGAGCCGCTCGGTCCGGTGCATGAGAAGCTCGCGCCGATGCCCGCGTTCGCCGTCGAGAGCGCCGTGACGCCGGCCGGCAGCGTCGCGACGAGATCGAGCTGACCGCCGTCGCTGTCCGCATCGCCGACGTTCGTGACCTGGACGAGGTAGTCGAGCGTCCCGCCCGGCGCCGCCGTCGTGTTCGACAGCGCGTCGATCCGCCACGCCGGTGATGCCGCTGCCGTCGCAGAGCACAGCAGGCCCACTGCCAACGCCATGCCGACTGCCACGACGAGCCCCTGCAGCCGTCGTCCCATCATCCGGAGTATCACAAGCAGCGGGACACCGCGCGGCAGATTGTGTCTACAGTGGCGCGCCATGACCGTCCCGCGCACGATCTCAGCACTGCTCGTCGCGCTCGTGCTGGGCCTCACGCCGGCGGCGGCCCGCGCCGACGGCTGGGTCACGGTGCGCTACACGGGCACGTTCGACCAGTCGTTCGTCTACCAGCCGAGCAACCCGTCGGTCTGGCAGTCGACGCTGCACTTCACGTGGGACGAGCGCGAGGTGTTCCACCTGACGACGCCGGATCGGATGAGATCGGAGGGCCTGCAGATCAGCATCGGCGGCAAGGAGACCTCGACGTACGCGCCGCCGAACACCGCGCAGGACTGCAGCTTCGGCATCGCGCCGCGCCCGAGAGCCCCGTCGCCGATCCTGCCGTCGTGGTCAGGGGGCCCGGTCGGCGCGATCGCGCTGATGCCGATCACCGGCACGTACGCGATGTCGGTCTCGCCGACGTCGCCGTCTCCCAACTGCGCGATCCCGCAGAGCGGCGGCGCCGGCGTGGGCGTCATCCCGCCGTCGGTGATGAAGGAGTACACGGCGGCGGAGGACCCGGGAATCTCCGCCGAGCTCGGCCGGCCGACCGTCACGCGCAGATTCGACGCCGACGGCAAGTCCGCCGACGGGCAGGACACCGCCAGCATCCACGCGACGTTGACCATCTCCAACAGCGCGCACAAGCCGCCGGCCGGCGGCACGTCGCCGCCGGCCGTCACGCCGGCTCGCAAGCAGGCGAAGCTCGCTGCGCTGGACGCCCTCAGAGACACGCTGCAGCGCGCGCTCTATCCCTGCGGCGTCGGCGCAGGAGTCGGTACGGCGCTGCTCGCCGCCGGACCGGTCGGCCTCGCAGTCGGCGGCACGATGACCGCGCTCGGCACGCCGCTGTGCCTCGCCTATCTGAAGACGATCAAGGACGAGGCGGACACCGTCGCCGACCCGCCCGTGCCTCGCTACCGCGTCGCGGCCAGGATCCAGCCGGTTCGCGCGGCCGCCGTCAAGCTGCCTGCCTGCACCCGCTCGCGTGGCGCCGGCTCCCCGGGCGCCGTCTGCCGCCAGCTCCAGCCTGTCGTGCAGAAGCTGCTGCGCGCGACGCGCGAGACGGGCGCGGCCGCCGCCGCGATCGACACCACGATCGGACGCGAGACCGCTGCGCTCGCGGCGCACGACCGCACGGCGACCGCGCTCCAGGACCGTACGCTGGCGACGCTCGGCCGCAGCTTCGCTGCGCGACGGCGGGCGGAGACGACGGCCGCGCGGAAGGTGGCGGAGATCCTGCGGGTGGCCGGACTCGACGTGCGGCTTGGCGCCACGACGGGCGCGGCCGCCCTGAGCACGCTCCAACGGCGCCTCGTCGGCGCCGGCCTGCCGGCCGCGAAGCTCAGGACCGCGCTCGGCGGCGCACCGCAGGTGAGCGCGACCGATCTGCTGACAGCGCTCGACGGCTAGATCCGGCGCGCCGGCGACGCGTCTTACGAGTGCAGCGAGTTCTTGCCGCCGCCGCCGAGCAGCAGATCGCGGCCGCTGCCGCCGGACAGCTTGTCGTTGCCGTCGCCGCCGGAGAGCGTGTCCTTGCCGGAGCCGCCGGAGAGGGTGTCGTTGCCGCTGTCGCCGGAGAGCTTGTCGTTGCCTCCCCCTCCGGACAGCGAGTCGTTTCCGCTCCCGCCGCTGAGCTTGTCGTTGCCGTTCGCGCCCGAGAGCTTGTCGTTGCCGGCCTGGCCGTCGAGCACGTCGTTGCCGTCGCCGCCGGAGAGCGTGTCCTTGCCGTTGCCGCCCTCGATGCGATCGTTGCCGGCACCGCCGGTCACGGCGTCGTTGCCGTCCCCTGCGCAGATGATGTCGTTGCCGCCCCCGCCGTCGATGCGGTCGTTGCCGCCGAGCCCGACGATCACGTCGGCCTTCTTCGTGCCCTTGAGCTTGTCCGACCGGTTCGTGCCGACGATCGTCGCCTTGTGGCCGTCACAGCGCGGGATCGCTCCGCCGGGGCTGGAGCTGCCACCTGACCCGCCGGAGCCGCCCGAACCCCCTGTGCCGCCGCTCCCTCCGCCGCCCGTGCTGATCGGGTTGTCGCCCTGCAGGCGCATCACCAGCAGGTCCGGGTTGCTCGAACCGGACGCGTTCGCGCTGCCGGCGAGCACGATCCGCCCGTCGCCCTCCAGCGCCATCGCCTTGATCTGCTTGACGTCGAGCCCGGGAACGGAGATCAGGACGCTGCCGTTGTGGCCGAACGTCGTGTCGACGATCCCGCTCGGCTGGAGGCGGGTGACCACGGCCTGCGTCCCGCTGCCCGACGTGGTCGTTCCCGCCAGCAGGATCTTGCCGTCGGGCTGCAGTGCGACCGCGGTCGCGCTCTCGCTGCCGCCGAGATCGACCGTCGTCACGCCGTTCGTGCCGAAGGACGGGTCGCGGATGCTGCTGCCGGCGTTGAAGCGCACGGCGAGGAGGTCCAAGTCGCCGGAGAAGTTGTGCTCGAAGCCGGCCACGACCATCTTGCCGTCGGGCTGCACGAGCACCGCGTTCGCCGCGGAGGCGGAGCCCAGCATGAGCGGCAGAGCCGAGCTGGTGCCCGGGATGTAGCGGTCGAACTCGAGCTGCGTCGGGGCGCCGACGGATGCGTATGTGTCCCCGACGACGACGACGCTGCCGTCCGGTGCGAGCGCGAGCCCCGCGCCTTGCGTGGGCGAGTCGCTCGCGGACGTGTCGAAGCCGCCGTCCCCGAACGTCGTGTCGAGCGTGCCGGCCGGCACGCTCAGCCGGACGGCCAGCGCCGTGGAGTTCTGACCCAGCGACTGGTATCCCGCGACGACGATCTTGCCGTTCGGCTCCAGCGCGACGGCCGATCCGAACTCGTTGGCGTGGAAGTCGAGCGTCGCGGATCCGCCGGAGCCGAACGACGGGTCGAGCGCGCCGGCGGTGGTGAAGCGGTCGACGAGCATGTCGGTGTTCGTGGGCGTGGTGGCGCGCGAGCCGCTGACGACGAGCTTGCCGTCGGGCTGGAGCACGAGCGCCTCGCCGTCGTCGGCGCTGCCGACCGCCTGGAAGCCGGCGCCCTGCCCGAAGCTCGGGTCGAGCGCGCCGGCGGCGGTGAAGCGCGCGGCCAGCAGCGCGCTGTCGCTCGTCCCCAGTCTGTTCTGCAGGCCGGCGACATCGATCTTGCCGTCGCCCTGGATCGCCACGCCGTTCGCGAACTCGCGCTTGCCGAGGTCCACGCGCACAGCGCCGCCTCTGCCGAACGTCGGGTCGAGGTCGCCGGACGCGGCCTGTGCGACGCCGACTCCGGTGCCGGCGAACAGACCGCCGACGACGAGACCGGTGATGAAGCGCCGCTTCCGCATGAGCGGCCACGTTACACAAAGCTTGCGAGGCTGACGCGGCCCTGCCGGCGAGCGCGCTCCGGCAAGCGCTTATCGTCAGGCGCGTGAAGATCGCCTACGTCCTCTATCCGGACTTCACCGCGCTGGACCTGATCGGCCCGTACGAGGTGATCAGCGCGTGGCCGGACGTCGAGCTGCACTGGGTCGCGACGACGCCCGGACCGATCCGCACCGACCGCGGCCTGGCGATGCTCCCCACCGCGACGCCCGCGGATCTGCCCGACCCGGACGTCGTCGTCATCCCCGGCTCGAGCAAGCCGCTCGGGCCACTGAAGGACGAGCTGCTGCTCGACTGGATCCGCAGCGTCGCGCCGGGCGCCCGGTGGCTCGCGTCGGCCTGCACCGGCTCCGGCCTCTACGGCGCGGCCGGCGTGCTGAAGGGCCGCCGCGCCACCACTCACTGGGGCTTCCGCGAGAACCTCAGGGCGATGGGCGTCGAAGTGGTCGCGGATCGCGTCGTCTTCGACGGGCCGTTCGTGACCGGCGCCGGCGTCTCGGCCGGGATCGACATGGCGCTCGCGCTGACGGCCCGCGTCCACGGCGAGGAGCTGGCGAAGGCCATCCAGCTCGGCATCGAGTACGACCCGCAGCCGCCGTTCGACGCCGGCGCACCAGAGAAGGCGGACGCCTCCACGCTGCGCCTCGCGGCGCGGATGCTGCTCGGCGACGCGCCCCTGCGGGCGCTCGCCGGCTACAGCTCGCGCATGGTCGGCGACCGCATGCGCGGGCTGCGCCGTTCCCTCAGCAGACCTTGACGGTCGTCGTGAGCGTCTTGGTCGGGCGCTTGCCGCCGCGCAGCACGAGATAGGCCTTGGAGCGCAGCTTGAGCTTGCTGCCCGAGGCGGCCGAGTGCGGGACCGCGAGCCGCACACGGAACGGGGCGGAGCGGTCGGTCTTGGCGGACTTGCCGATCGTGAAGACGACCTTCGTGAGCTTGAGCAGGACCTTGCCCTTGACCTTCGCCTTGGCCATCACCGTCTTGACGCTCAGCGTCGCGGTGAACGACGCGCCCTTGCGCACGCAAGCGTGCGGGACGGTCGCGCCGAAGACGGCGCCGTAGCCCGACGACGTGACCGTCGTCGTCGGCGGCGCGCTTGCGGGTCTCGCGGTCACCGTGATCATGGCCGTCGACTGCACCTGTGCGAGCCCGTCGGAGACGGTCGCCACCGCGGTGTACTGCCCCGCCTTCGCATAGGCGTGCGACGTCGTCGTGCCGCTGCCGGTCGTGCCGTCGCCGAAGCTCCAGGTCGTCGTGAACGGGTCCTGGTTCGCGTCGGAGGGGGCGACGCTCAGCGCGACCGGCTGACCGACTGCGACGGGGTCGGGCGTCGCGCGGACGGCGCCGACCTGCGGTTGGACGTTGCTTGCCGTGAGGCCGAGGTCGTTGCCGTCGCCGCCCGCGTAGCTCACCGCGAGCGGGACGCCGGCGGCGGTGCTCAGCACCGACCCGGTCGGCGCGCCGGCGAACTGGCCGCCGATCGCGTCGGACGCGTCGTTGTCGATCAAGAGCAGCTTGGAGCCGTGCGGGAGGACGGTGCCCGGGGCCGCGCCGAGGTTCAGGGCGGCGCTCGGATCGATCGCCACCGAGCCCGTGACGAACACCGACGGGATCGCTCCGGGCTCAACCGAGGTGAGCGTGACGTCGAGCTTGCCGGTCGGTCCGAAGCTGAGCGCACCCGTGTGCAGACCGGGCGCCACGGGGGCGAGGACGCCGGCGACGGTCGTCGCGCCGACCGTCCCCGACCCGGCCAGCGTGCCGGTCGGGCCGACCGAGAACGGGCCGGCCTGGCTGCCATCGGCCACGAGCGCCCCGGCGGAGACGGTCGTCGTGCCGGTGTACGTGTTCACACCGCTCGTCAGCAGCGTCCCGGTGCCGGCCTTCGTGATGCTGCGCGCGCCGCCCGTCTCGCTGATCGGGCCCGTCATGCGCAGCTCCGGAGCGGCGCCGGGGGTGACGGTGACGGTCGGGCTGGCGTTGAGCAGCAGTCTCGACGCGAGCGTCGCGGGGCCGGTAGGCGAGGACGTCGCCTGCACGTCGCCGGCGAGCTCGAGCAGTCCGGAGCCGCTGATGGTGCCGCCGGTCATGCTCAGCGAGCCCGCCGTGAGGATGTTGCCGATCGAGACCGCTCCGCCGTTCATCACGAGCGGCCCGGCCATCTGCAGGCTCGCTCTCAGGACGGTCCCGCCGTCGACCGTCAGGCTCGCGGCGCTGTCGCTGAAGCCGTTGAAGTCGAACGTCCCGTCGCTCTTGACCGTGACGGGCGTGAGCGGGCTGATGTCGGACGAGTTCTGGAGGACGAGCTGTGCCGCGGCCCCCATGCCGTCGCCGATCGTGAGCGACGAGCCGTCGATCACGACGCCGACGGGGGTGGTGATGTGGAGCGCGCCCGAGAGGATCGTGGTGGCTCCGGTGTATCTGTTCGCGCCGGTCAGCGAGAAGTCGCCGCCGCCGCCGGAGAAGACGAGGCCGACCGCCCCGCTGACGACTCCCGCGATCGTCAGCGTGCCCGAGTTGGACGCGGCCTCGACGGTCACTCTGGTGATCGTGAGCGGGAGCGTCGCGTCGAGCGTGTTGCCTGCGGCATCGGACACGATGTTCTGGACGAGATTGCTGCCGTCGATCGTGAGCGCGGTGGTGCCGCTGATCGTGTTGTTCGCGCCGGTGAAGTGGATCTCGTCGACCGCGAGGCCGGCGATGTCCATCGTCGACGTCGTGTTCGCGCCGAACTGGACGATCGTGCCGCCGAGCTCGCCGCTCGTCGGCGCCCCGCCAATCCAGTTGGCCGCGTTCGACCAGAGGCCGCCGGAGGGGCCTCTCCACGTGTGCGTCGCGCCCAGCGCGGGCGCCGCGCCGACGAAGGCGAGCGCGAGGAGCACGGCGAGCGTGCCCGAGCAACGGCGGATGGGCGTCATGTCGTGGCTTCCTTGATCGCGGGGCGCCCGGCGGAGGACTCGAGCGCGGGGCGCCCTAAGTGTCGGTCGCAGACGGCGGTTCCTTGACCCGCGGCCGATCGGGCCCCACGGGGTAGGCTGGAGCCATGCCGACCGACGAGCAGATCCGCGAGCAGATCGACGCGCTCGAGCAAGAGCGCCTGGCGCTGCGCGAGCGCGAGGGGGAGAGCGACCCCACGCAGTCCGCCGACATCGCGCGCCTGGAGGAGATCCGCGTCGAGCTGGACCGCCTGTGGGACTACCTGCGCCAGCGCACCGCGCTGCGCGACGCCGGACTCGACCCGGAGGACGCCACCGAGCGCTCCGCCGACGTGGTCGAGAAGTACAGACAGTAAGCGGGGTTCGGGCGCTCAGGCGGCCGGCGCCAGCAGCGCCTCGACCGGCAGCGGGCGACCGAGGCGGTAGCCCTGCGCGCGCCGGATGCCGAGCGCGCGCAGCGTCTCGACCTGTCCCGCGTCCTCCACGCCTTCCGCGACGACGTCGACGCCGACCTCGGCGCTGAAGGACACGAGCGCCGCCGCGAGCGCCCGCGCGACCGAGCTGGTGCCGAGCTGGCGGGTCAGCGACAGGTCGAGCTTGATCCAGTCCGGTGCGACGGCGAGCACCTGGCTGAGGCTCGCGTAGCCGGCACCGAAGTCGTCGATCGCGACGCGGACCCCGGCGGCGCGCAGCGGCGCGAGCTTGCGCGCGAAGGCGGCGTCGTCGAGCCGGCGGTGCTCGGTGATCTCCACTACGACTCGTCCCGCGTCGTCGCCGAGCGCTTCGAAGAAGCCCGGCGCGGCGACGGTCTCCGGCGAGGCGTTGACGCACAGCGCGACGTCCGCCGGCAGGTGGGGGAGGGTGGCGAGCGCGGCGCGCACGGCCAGCAGCTCGAGCGAGAGGCCGAGGTCGACGTGCCACGCGTCGGCGAACCAGCGGTCCGGTGTGTGGGCGGGGTCGCCGGGGAAGCGCGCGAGCGCCTCGTAGGCGACGACGCTGTCGTCCTCCAGGTCCACGATCGGCTGCAGCGCAACGGCGATCGCCTGCGAGCCCAGCACCTCGCCGACGCGCGCTGCGCATGCCTCGTAGCTGTCCCCGGCCGGATGCGCCGCGGCTTGCCGCGCCGGCCGCGTGCAGCAGACGATCTCGCGCACTTCGCCCTGCTCGTCTGCGATGACGCGCGTCGTCGTCTCGACCCACGCGTAGTCGCCGCTCTTGCGCCGCAGCCGGTAGACGACCGTCGCCGGGGCTCCGCCCAGCACGCTGCTGTGCACACCGCTGACCTGCGGCACGTCGTCGGGGTGGAAGAGGTCGTAGGCCCACGTCCCGACCAGCTCCTCGGGCTCGTAGCCGAGCAGCTCGCGCGCTGCGGCCGACACGTAGCGGTAGGTGCCGTCGGGCGCGTGCGCGGAGATCATGTCGCCGAGCTGGTCGGCGATGTCACGGCGGTCGGCGGCGCGCCGGAGCGAGCGCCGGCGTTCGCTGCGCGGGGATGGCGTGGGCACGCTCATGCGATCAGATGGTGGCTCTTCCGGGCTGCGTCAGAGATCGACCATAGCGGAGGGAGCCTTGAATACTCAGATTGTGCAGAGCATGTCAAGACGCTGACATCGCCTGGCGGGTGAGCGCCTCTACAATCTCACGTTGACGTAAGGATTCGATTCACGATCGCGAGGCTGCCGGTGGGCACGACGGACACGAGGACGACACGACGCTCGGCCATCGGCCTGCGGGGGCGCGTCGGCGTCGCCGCCGACCACGAGCATTACAAGTGGTGGGCGCTCTCGTGCACGAGCCTCGGGATGCTGCTCGCGACGACGAACTCGGGCACGCTGATCATCGCCCTGCCCGACCTCGAGCGCGCGCTCGGCACGAGCCTGCTGGCGCTCGTGTGGGTGATCCTCGCCTACATGATTGCCTCGACCGTGCTCGTGCTCACGTGCGGGCGGCTGTCGGACCTGTTCGGCCGCAAGCGCGCCTACGTCGCCGGTTTCGTCGTTTTCGCGGCCGCTTCGCTCGGCGCCGGCTTCGCCGCCGACGGGACGCAGCTGATCCTGTGGCGGATCTTCCAGGGCGTCGGCGCGGCGTTCCTGTTCGCCAACGCCTCCGCGCTCGTGACCGACGCCTTCCCGCGCGAGCAGCTCGGCGTCGCGATGGGCACGAACGTGATGGTCGCCGCCGTCGGGCTCGTGATCGGCCCGGTGCTCGGCGGCGCGCTCGTCGCGATCTCCTGGCATTGGGTCTTCTGGTTCAACGTGCCGTTCGCGCTCGCCGGCTCGCTGTGGGGCTGGCTGATCCTGCACGAGCTGGCCAAGCCCGACACGGTGCGCGGCTTCGACCCGTTCGGCACGATTGCATTCGTTATTGGCCTGACCGGGCTCGTGCTCGGCATCTCGAAGGGCGGGCTGTCGGGCTGGAGCGACCCGGTCGTGATCGCCAGCCTCGCCGTCGCGGCGGTCCTGCTGCCGCTGTTCGTGCTGATCGAGCGCCGCGCCCGCGCGCCGATGCTCGACCTGTCGATCTTCCAGAACCGGCTGTTCGCCGCCGCGACCGGCGCCGCCTTCATCAACGGTCTCTCGCGCTTCGCGCTGATGTTCGTGTTCGTCTTCTACTTCCAGGGCGCGCAGGGCGACGACCCGATCACCGCTGGCGTCAAGCTCGCGCCGCTCGCGGTCGGGATGCTGATCAGCTCGCCGCTGGCGGGCGCGTGGGCGGACCGCCGCGGCTCGCGCACGCTCGCCGCGCTCGGGATGCTCGTCACCGCGGCCGGGCTCGCCGGCATGACGATGCTCGAGCAGGGCTCCGCCTACTGGATCGCCGGCCTGTGGATGTTCGTCGTCGGGATCGGCTCGGGCATGTTCAACTCGCCGAACACGGCCGCGATGATGGGCACGGTCCCGCCCAACCGCCGCGGCGTCGCCGCCGGCGCGCGCATGATGCTGCAGAACACCGGCGCGATCCTGTCGATCGCGTTCGTGCTCGCCGTCATCACCGCGGCCGTGCCGAGAGACGTGCTGTTCAAGATCTTCTCCGGGCTCGCGTCCGGGCTCACGTCCGCCCAGCTCGATCCGTTCATCGCGAACATGCACACGGCGCTGTGGGTGCTGGCCGCCGTCTCGCTGGTCGGCGCCGGGGTGTCGCTGATGCGCCCGCGCCAGGGGGCGAGCGCATGAGCGCGCAGGCGACGCTGCTGCGGATCGGCGACGTCGCGCGGCTCGTCGGCACGACCCCCCGCACGATCCGCTACTACGAGGAGAAGGGGCTGCTGCCGGCGGGCGAGGACCGCGCCGCCGGCAAGCACCGCCTCTACGACGAGCAGGACGTCGAGCGGCTGCGCGAGCTGCTGCGGATGCGCAACCTGCTCGGCGTGCCGCTCGAGGAGCTGCGCGAGCTGGTCGCCGTCGACGACGAGCGCGCCGCGCTGCGCGGCGCGCTGCATCGCACCGAGGCGCCCGCCGAGCGCGAGCGGATCCTGCGCCGCCTCGACGCGCTCGCCATGCGCCAGCTCGCCGCGGTCGACCGCCGCACGCAGGAGCTGGAGGTGCTGCGCGAGGAGATCGCGGCGCGCCGCGCGCGCATCACGGAGCTGCTCGGCGAGCTGTGAGCATCGGCGCGGGTCCCCGCGCCGCGCGCCGAGGCTAGGATCCCCCTCCGATGCGGATCCTCCTCCCAGACGACACCGAGCTGCAGCTCGACGACGGCGCCAGCGGCGCCGACGCGGCCGCCGCGATCGGCGCCGGCCTCGCGCGCGCGGCGCTCGCGGTGAAGGTCGACGGCGCGCTGCGCGACCTCGCCGCGCCGCTGCACGACGGCGCGCGGCTGGAGATCGTCACGCCCTCCAGCGACGACGCGCTCGAGCTGCTGCGCCACGACACCGCGCACGTGCTCGCCGCCGCCGTGATGGACCTCTACCCGGGCGTGAAGATCTCGATCGGGCCGCCGATCGAGAGCGGCTTCTACTACGACTTCGAGTTCCCCGACGGGGTGAGCATCTCGGAGGCCGACTTCGAGCGCATCGAGCAGAAGATGCGCGAGCACGTGAAGGCCGACGAGCACTTCGCGCGCGAGGACGTGACGGTGGGGGAGGCGCTCGAGCGCTTCGTGCGCGAGGAGCAGCCATACAAGGTCGAGCTGATCGAGGACCTCGTCAGAAGACAGGGCGTCGAGACCGTCTCGCTCTACACCAACGGCCCCTTCACCGACCTCTGCCGCGGCCCGCACGGCCCGGGGACGAAGCGCATCAAGGCGTTCAAGCTGCAGTCGGTCGCCGGCGCCTACTGGCGCGGTGACGCGACCCGCACGATGCTCACGCGCATCTACGGCACCGCCTTCTTCTCCAAGGACGAGCTGGCCGAGCACCTCGAGCGGATCGAGCAGGCGAAGGCGCGCGACCACCGCAAGCTGGGCAGCGAGCTGGGCCTCTTCCGCTTCTCGCCAGTCGCTCCAGGCGCCGCCTTCTGGCTGCCGAACGGCACGCGCGTCTTCAACCAGCTCGTCGCGCTTAGCCGCGAGATGGGGGAGAAGCACGGCTACACGGAGGTCAAGACGCCGCAGATCTTCGACAGCGTGCTGTGGGAGACGTCGGGCCACTGGGGCAAGTACAGAGAGAACATGTTCGTCACGCAGGCCGAGGACCGGCAGATGGCGATCAAGCCGATGAACTGCCCCGGCCACGCGCACCTCTACGCGACCGAGCGCCACTCCTACAGAGAGCTGCCGATCCGCTACTCGGAGCCCGGCCTGCTGCACCGCAACGAGCCGTCCGGCACGCTGCACGGGCTGCTGCGCGTGCGGCACTTCGCGCAGGACGACGCCCACATCTTCTGCACCGAGGAGCAGGTGCAGGACGAGGTGATCGGCTGCCTCGACTTCGCCTTCTCGACGCTCGGGCTGTTCGGCTTCGACGTGCAGCTGGAGCTGTCGACCCGCCCGGAGAACCGCATCGGCAGCGACGAGATGTGGGACCGCGCGGAGGACAAGCTGCGCCAGGCGCTCGAGTCCAAGGGGCTCGCGTACGAGCTGAACGAGGGCGACGGCGCCTTCTACGGCCCGAAGATCGACTACCACGTCAAGGACTCGCTCGGCCGCTCGTGGCAGCTCGGCACGGTGCAGCTCGACTACTCGATGCCGGAGCGCTTCGAGCTGGTCTACACCGGCGCCGACGACGCCGAGCACCGGCCGGTGATGATCCACCGCGCCGCGTTCGGCTCCTACGAGCGCTTCGTCGGGATCCTGATCGAGCACCTCGCCGGCCGCTTCCCGCTGTGGCTGGCGCCGGTGCAGGCGATCGTGCTGTCGATCGCGGATCGCCACGTGCCGTACGCGGGCGAGGTCGTGAGCGCTTTGCATGACGCGGGGGTGCGGGTGGATCTCGACGAGCGCAGCGAGTCGATCGGGCGCAAGGTGCGCGACGCCGAGCTGCGCAAGATCCCGCTGATGCTCGTCGTCGGCGACGACGAGGCCGCCGGCGAGACCGTGTCCGTGCGCGAGCACGGGGCGGAGGAGGCGAGAGGCGTGCCGGTGGCCGAGCTGGCCGCGCGGGTCGCCGAGCAGGCCGCCGAGCGCACGGGCTGACGTGAAGATCTCGCCACCCCAGCGCTGTTGCGCGATCCGCCGCTATACTCGCCAGACGTTGATGAACCGTCCGTCCACCACTTCGCGCAACCCCGCTTGACGCGCCACCACGCCGCCCGCTAAGTGCCGGTCCCGCGACGATTCGACCGGCGCCCGCCTGAGCGGGACACGACGCGCATCAACGAACGCATCCGCGTTCCCGAGGTGCGGCTCATCGACGACGAGGGTGCGCAGGTCGGCATCCTCAAGACGCCCGATGCGCTGAAGTACGCCCAGGAGCGCGATCTCGACCTCGTCGAGGTGGCTCCGGAGGCGCGCCCGCCCGTCTGCCGCGTGCTCGACTACTCGAAGTACAAGTACGAGCTGGCGCAGAAGCAGAAGGCGGCGCGCAAGCACCAGCAGCAGATCACGATCCGCGAGATCAAGTTCCGCCCGAAGATCGCGCAGCACGACTACGACACGAAGAAGGGGCACGTCACCCGCTTCCTCAAGCACAAGGACAAGGTCAAGGTCACGATCATGTTCCGCGGGCGCGAGGTCACGCACCCCGAGCGCGGCGTGATGCTGCTGGAGAGACTTGCGGAGGAGCTGGCCGAGCTGGCCGTCGTCGAGCAGCGTCCGATCCAGGACGGCCGCAACATGACGATGATGCTCGGCCCGTCGAAGGCCGTCCTCGCCGAGGACGACGCAAGACCTGAGGCCACCGCGTCCGACGCGGCTCCGGCGGCAGCCTCCGGCGGAAGCCCGACCGCCGAGGACGCGAGACCCGCAGTCGAGGCCGAGCCACCCGCCGCCGAGGACGCGAGACCCGCAGTCGAGGTCGAGCCACCCGCCGCCGAGGCCGAGTCACCCGCCGCCGAGGCCGAGTCACCCGCCGCCGAGGCGAACGGCTCCACGGATGCGGACGGCGCCACGCCGGCAGCGAGCAGACCGGCCGCCAGAAGAGCGCCGCCGAAGCGCGCGGCCGCGCCTCGCTGAGCACCCTCCGCACGCCGCGCGAGCTCGCGTCGCTCAGTCGCGCGCTCGTCTGCCCGTCCGCCGGCGTCGCAGCACGAGCCAGGTTGCCCATGCGATGGTGATCAGCAGTCCGAGTGCGCTGAGCGCCGCGCCGGCGCGCAGGCCGGGGACCGTGTAGGTCCAGACAACCGTGTGGTGTCCGGCCGGGACGACGACGCCGCGCAGGACGACGTCGGTCTCGAGCGGGTGTGCGGGGCGTCCGTCGACCGTTACGTTCCAGCCCGGGGCGTAGGCGTCGTCGAGCAGGACGAGCCCGCGGCGGTGCAGCCTCGCGTCGATCGTCACCTGCGCGTTGCGCTCGCTCGCGACGCGGGCGGTCCCGCTCGCGCCGGGCGGCGGCAGCTCGCGACTCGCCTGGTCGGCGTGGACCACCGCATCGCGCCGTGCATCGAACGAGCTGGCGACGACGGCTTCGGTCTCCTGTCGCACGTCGCCCGCCGCGCGCACGGTGCGCGCAACCATCGCCCGCGGCAGCACGAGGGCGTTCTTGTAGACCGCCGCGTCCGCGCCGCTGTAGGCGACGGTGACGCCGTCCGCCGTGAGCGCGGCTTGCGGCGGCGTCAGCAGGTAGCGGACACCGAGGATCCCGAGCACCTTGAACGCCGCCGGCGCCAGCCGGTCAATCGCCGAGAGGTTGTCCTCCGGGCTCATCGCCACCCACAGGTGCTCGAAGCGCAGCGATGGCTGCGGGACGTCGCGGCCGCGCACGTCGCGCAGCCCGTAGACGATCCCGAAGTCGTCCGGGAGCGCGTTCCCCAGCCCCACTATCCGGCTTTCGCCGACGTGCCTCTGCAGGTACGTGATCGCCGGCGTGGGAGGGGGCACGACGGACGAGGTGGGGATCATCTTCTGGTAGCCGTGTGCGAAGTGCAGCAGGTCGAGCGCCACGACGAGCACCAGCAGCGTCGCCGCATGCGGCCGCCTGCGAGCGAGTGCGAGCGTCGCGGCGAGTGCGAGCACGAAGATCGTCCACCAGGCGATGCTTCCGAGCGCGAGCGTGCCGGCATCCGACGCGCCGCTGCGGTGCAGGAAGTCGCTCAGGACGTTGGCGAGGCTGGTGGACCGCAGGTCGACGCTCAGCAGGGCCACAAGCGCCGCGAGCAGGGCGATGCCGACGACCGCCCAGACCCGCCGCTGCCGCGGTCGTGTCAGCACCGACTGGAGCCCGAACGCGCCGAGGACCGGGATCGCGAAGACGAACCACAGCAAGATCCGCTGGTTCTGGACGCTGGAGAAGACCGGCAGTCGCATGACGGCGGCCTGGAGCGGAGTGCGGACCGCGACGCTGGCGCCGAGCGCCGCGAGCAGCACGAACGGCGCCTTGCGCCGCCACGCGCCGGGCGTGACCAGCGCGAGCAGCGCGAGCACGAGCGGGATCGCTCCGGCGTAGAGCGTGCGCTCTCTGAAGTTCGCGGGCGCCGTCGGCAGTTCGATGCCCTCCGGGCGTCCCCACCAGTCCGGGAAGAGGGCGCTGCGCAGGACGCCGGGGGGCATCCGCGAGCCGGGGAAGATGTTCGGATGATGCTCGCGTATCCAGACGCCGACCGTTTCCTGCGAGGCATCCTGAGTCGGAAGCAGCACGACCGCGCTCAGCAGCGAGCCGACGGCGATTGCCGCGAGCACGACGCCGAGCCGCCGCAGGCGGTCACCGCGGCTCGCCCCGGCGATTGCGATCGTGCGCACGAGCGTGTACATGACGATCGCCGTCACGACGTGGAGCTGCGTGCCCGGATGGCCCCCGGTCTGGATGACCGCGGCGACGACGACGAGCGCGAGCCCGTCGCTCGGCCTGCCGCGTTGGACGAGGCGCTCGGCGAGCCACAAGCCCCATGGCAGCATCGCCGCGACGGAGACGAAGACGCCGTGCTCGAGCCAGACGACGTTGAAGGCGCAGAGCGCGAAGCCGACCGCGGCGAGCAGCGCAGGCCAGAAGCCCAGTCTGAGCTCGCGCACCAGCAGGTAGGTCCCGAAGCCCGCCAGCCACAGCTTGATGGCGGCGGCGAGACCCAGCCCGTAGCTGAGCGGCAGGAGCCACAGCGGCAGGCTGAACGGGCTCGCCCACGCGACCTGGAAGTTGCCGAACAACGGCGTCCCAGCGAACGCATACGGGTTCCATGCGGGGAACGTGCCGGCGTGCAGCAGCTGCCGTGCGAGCACGTCCCAGGGGTAGTAGAGGAATGCCGCGTCGCCGAGCTGCGGGTTGATCGAGCTGCTGATCCCTTCGGGCGCCGCGCTGACCCACGGCCCCCATTCGTAGAGCATCGCCGTCGGCGCGAGGGCCTTGCCGCCGAGCAGCACAGGCCACAGGTAGGCGAGCACGAGCAGCGCGATCAAGCCCGCTGCCGTTCGGTGCTCGTGTTCGCGCAGGGCACGGACCATGCGCAGGCCTGGCGTGACCACGATGCGACGTCCCCCACGTCCAGTCGATCGCTCGCTTCCCCCGATGGGAGCGGCTCGACATAGGGATTAACTACCAGACGGTCGGTACACCGCTCGTCGGTGCCGCACGCCGGAGCGCTTCCACGCGACGCCGCACCGGTCCCGTCTGCTTTACTTCTCGACTCCGATGCCGAAGATGAAGAGCCATTCAGGCGCCAAGAAGCGCTTCAAGCTGACCGCCAAGGGCAAGGTCCGCGGCCGTCACGCGTTCACGAGCCACATCCTCGAGAAGAAGTCGCCGAAGGTGAAGCGGCACCACGGCAAGCCGGCCGTGATCTCGGACCACGACGCCCCGCGCGTCAAGAAGCTGCTGGGAGCGGGCAAGTGACGCGCGTCAAGCGGTCCGTCCACGCCAAGAAGAAGCGGCGCGAGGTCCTCGAGCAGACGAGAGGCTTCCGCGGCCAGGCGAACCACAACTACAGACGCGCGAAGGAGGCCTTGCTCAAGGCCGACCAGTACCGCTACCGCGATCGCCGCAACCGCAAGCGCGACTTCCGTCGCCTGTGGGTCACGCGCATCAACGCGGCCGCGCGTCAGAACGACCTGTCCTACTCGCAGTTCATGCACGGCCTGAAGCTTGCCGGGGTCGAGGTCGACCGCAAGATCCTCGCGGACATCGCCGTTCGCGACGCAGAGGCGTTCCGCCGATTTGCCGACAACGCCCGCGAGGCGTTGGCTGCGGCTGCCTAGCCGAACCGCCGACGCAACTCCCACCGGGCGCCGCTTCCGCAAGGACGGCGCCCTTTTCGTTTAAGGACCGACGTTGACCATCAGCTCCCCGCACAACGACCGCCTCAAGGAGATCCGCAAGCTCGCGCGCCGGCGCTCGCGCGACCTGACGGGCCGCTTCGTGGCCGAAGGCGAGGACCTGCTGGCCGCCGCCGACGCGGCCGGGTGGCCGGCGCTCGAGCGCTACTGCGCGGCGGGCAGCGGGCTGGACGGTGTCGAAGTGGAGCCGGAGCTGCTGGACTCGGTCTCGCAGCTGGGGTCGGGCACGCGCGCCCTCGCGGTGTACGAGCAGCGCTGGGCGGATGCGCCCGCCGGACCGCTGTGCGTCGCGCTGCACGGCATCTCGGATCCGGGCAACGTCGGCACGATCCTGCGCTCGGCGCTCGCCTTCGGCGCCTCGTCGGTCGCGCTCGGCCCCGAGTGCGCGGATCCGTTCGGGTCGAAGGCGGTGCGGGCGTCGATGGGCGCGCTGTTCGCGGTGCCGCTCGCGCGCTGTGCGGATGCGGGCGAGCTGCCGGGCACCACGGTCGCGCTCGACGCGCACGGCGGCGAGCCGCTTGCCGACGCCCTTGCGGCAGTCGATGGCCCGCTGACGCTCGTCGTCGGCGCCGAGCGGGCAGGGCTGCCGGCCGACGTGCTCGCCGCCTGCGACCGCACCGCGCGGATCCCGATCGCCAGCGAGTCGCTCAACGCCGCGATGGCCGCGACGGTCGCGCTCTACGAGGTGACGCGCAGCGCCGTCGCCGCCGAGCATAGGATGCGCCCCGCATGATCGAGCGGATCGAACAGCTGCGCGCGGAGGGGGAGGCGGCGGTCGCCGCGGCGACGACGAGCGACGCGCTCGAGCAGGCGCGCGTGCAGTTCCTCGGCCGCAAGGCCGAGCTGCCGAATCTGCTGCGCGGCGTCGCGCAGCTGCCGCCCGAGCAGCGCGGCGCGGTCGGGAAGGCGGCCAACGTCGCGCGGCAGGCGCTCGAGGCGCTGATCGAGGCGCGCAATGCGGAGCTGGCCGGCGCCGAGCTGGAGCTGCGCCTCGCGGCCGACCGCATCGACGTGACGCTGCCCGGCGCGCCCGTCCCACCGGCCGGCGGGCTGCACCTGCTGACCCAGACCCGGCGCGAGATCGAGGACGTCTTCGTCGGGCTCGGCTACACCGTCGCCGAGGGGCCCGAGGTCGAGCGCGTCTACTACAACTTCGACGCGCTCAACCACGACCCGGCGCACCCGGCGCGGCTGCGCACCGACACCTTCTACGTCGCCGACGACGTCGTGCTGCGCACGCACACCTCGCCGATGCAGATCCGCGCGATGGAGCAGCAGCCGCCGCCGATCTTCCTGATCGTCCCGGGCCGCGTCTACCGGCGCGACAGCGACGCGACGCACACGCCGCAGTTCCACCAGATCGAGGGGCTCGCAGTCGACGAGGACATCACGCTCGCCGACCTCAAGGGAACGCTGCTCGCGTTCGCTCAGGCGATCTTCGGCGAGGAGCGGCGGGTGCGGCTGCGGCCCCACTTCTTCCCCTTCACCGAGCCGAGCGTCGAGGTCGACGTCTCGTGCTTCAACTGCACAGACGGTGTGACGCGCGACGGCGCACGCTGCCCGCTGTGCAAGGGCACGGGCTGGATCGAGATCCTCGGCGCGGGGATGGTCGACCCGAACGTGTTTGCCTATGTAAGAGAGCACGGCTACGACCCGGAGAAGATCCAGGGCTTCGCGTTCGGGATGGGCGTCGAGCGGATCGCCTTCCTCAAGCACGGCGTCTCCGACCTGCGGCTGTTCTACGACAACGACGTGCGCTTTCTGGAGCAGTTCTGATGCGCGTCCCACTTTCGTGGCTCCACGAGTACGTTCAGCCCGACCTCGACGTGGCCGCGCTCGCCGAGCGGCTTGCGCTCACGGGCACCGAGGTGGAGCGGGTCACGCACCACGGCGTGCCGAGCGCCGAGCACTTCACGATCGGGCGCGTGCTGAGCGCCGAGCAGCACCCCGACGCCGACCGGCTGCGCGTCTGCATGGTCGACCTCGGCGGGGAGGAGCCGGCGCAGATCGTCTGCGGCGCGCCGAACGTCGCGGCGGGCCAGACGGTCGCGGTGGCACAGCCGGGCGCGGTGATGCCGGACGGCACGAGGCTGCGCAAGGCGAAGCTGCGCGGCGTCGAGTCGCACGGGATGATCCTCAGCGAGCCGGAGCTGCAGATCGGCGTCGAGAGAGCCGGGATCATGGTGCTCTCCGACGAGCTCGCGCCGGGCACGCCGCTCGCCGACGCCCTCTCGATCTCGACCGACGTGCTGGAGCTGGAGATCACGCCGAACCGGCCCGACTGCCTCGGCGTCTACGGCGTCGCGCGCGAGGTCCACGCGGCGACCGGCGCGCCGCTTGCGCTCGCGCCGTGGCACGCCGACCTCGGCACGTCGGAGCGGCTCGACGGGGTCGAGGTCGTCGTCGAGACGGAGCGCTGCAAGCGCTTCACCGCGCGCGTGTTCGAGGACGTGACGGTCGGTCCGTCGCCCGCCTGGCTCAAGGCGCGGCTGATGGCGGCCGGCCAGCGGCCGATCTCCAACGTCGTCGACATCACCAACTACGCGATGCTGCTGACGGGCCAGCCGCTGCACGCGTTCGACCTCGACCGCGTCGCCGGCGCGCGCCTCGTCGTGCGCGACGGCCGCGAGGGCGACGAGCTGCAGACGCTCGACGGAGAGACGCGCAAGCTCGACCCCGACATGGTCGTGATCTGCGACGACGACGGGCCGACGTCGCTCGCCGGCGTGATGGGCGGCGCGCGCTCGGAGGTGCACGAGGGCACGACGCGGGTCCTCCTGGAGTCGGCGACGTGGGACGGCCCCAACATCCAGCGCACCTCGACGCGGCTCGGCCTGCGCAGCGAGGCGTCCGGGCGCTTCGAGAAGGGGCTCGCGCCCGAGCAGGCGATCGACGCGCTCGTGGTCGCGACGGAGCTGATCGTCGAGCTGTGCGACGCGCGCCTCGCCTTCGGGACGCTCGACGTCGACGGGCCGGTCGGCCGCGACGCCTCGCACGCCGTGATCCGGTTGCGCGATTCGCGCGTGAGCGGGCTGCTGGGCGCGCCGATCGAGCGCGAGCGCAGCGCCGAGATCCTGCACGCTCTGGGTTTCGGCGTCGCCGACGCCGACGACGGGCTCGACGTCACCGTGCCGCCGTTCCGGCGCAACGACGTCACGCGCGAGGCGGACCTGATCGAGGAGGTTGCGCGCATCGACGGCGTCGACAAGCTGCCCGCGACGCTGCCCGCCTCCGGCCACGCCGTCGGCCGGCTCACGCCCGCGCAGCGCCTGCGGCGGCTGGCCGCCGACACGCTCGCGGGAGCCGGCCTGCACGAGGCGATCGGTTGGTCGTGGAGCGCGCCCGAGCTGGCGGACAGACTGCGGCTGCCGGCCGACGATCCGCGCCGCCATGCGCTCGCGGTCGAGAACCCGATGTCGGCCGAGCATGCGCTGATGCGCACGACGCTGATCGGCTCGCTGCTCGACGTGGCGCGGCGCAACGTGGTCCATGGGACGCCGGACGTGGCGATCTTCGAGTCGGGCGCCGTGTACCGGCCGGACTCGACCGCGCCGGGCGCGCTGCCCGTCGAGCCGCACACGATCGGGGTGCTGCTGACGGGCGCCGTGCGGGCGCCGTCGTGGCGTGAGCCGTTGCCTGCGGCGGCCGACTTCTTCGCCGCGAAGGGCGTGCTCGGGGCTTTGCTCGATGCATTGCGGGTCGACTGGACGGTGACCCCGTCCCACCCGCCCAGCGAGCCGTTCCTGCATCCGGGTCGGGCTGCTGCGGTCGTCGTGGACGGCTCCCCGGTCGGCTGGATCGGCGAGCTGCACCCGGCGATCGCGGCGGAGTGGGAGCTGAGCGGTGCGGTCGCGGCCTTCGAGATCGACCTCGACGCTGTCATCGAGGCCGTCCCCGGCCCGGTTCGCTACGCCGACTACACCTCGTTCCCGGCGGTCCGGCAGGACCTGGCCGTCGTCGTGCCGCAGGCAGTCGCAGCCGCCGAGGTCGTCGCGGCGGTGCGGGCGGCCGGCGGCCCGCTGCTCGCGGCGGTCGAGGTGTTCGACGTCTACCGCGGCGCCCAGATCGGCGACGACGAGGTCTCGCTCGCGCTGCGGCTCGCGTTCCGCTCGCCCGAGCGGACGCTCACCGACGACGAGGTCGCCGAGCGCCGCGCCGCGATCGAGGCCGCCCTCGCGGAGCACGTGGGGGGTCGGATTCGTGCCTAGCCACGATGCTCGCCGTTTTCCGTGCCCTGGAGGCACAAAAGTCGTCGCGCATCGGTCGGCGGGGCGGTGGCGGCATGCCTGACGTCGCGGTTCTCGGCGCGAGCGGGTACGCCGGTGCGCTGGCGGCGGCGCTGCTGCATCGCCACCCGCGCTTCGAGCTGACGACGATCACCTCGCGGTCGGACGCGGGGAAGCGGCTCGACGCGCTCTACCCCCGCCACCGGGTGCCGCTCACGATGGAGGAGCTGGATCTCGACCGTCACGCCGACGGGCTCGACGCGGCCGTCGTCGCCTACCCGCACCACGCAGCGGCGCCCGTCGTCGCCGGGCTGCGCGAGCGGGGGGTGCGCGTGGTCGACCTGTCCGCCGACTTCCGTCTGCGCACGCTGAGCACGTACGAGCGCTGGTACGGAGCGCACCCCGCTCCCGACCTCTTCGATGCCGCCGTCTACGGCATTCCGGAGCTCGGGTACCGCGACAGAATCGCGAACGCGCAGATCGTCGCCAACCCCGGCTGCTTCCCGACCGCCGCCCTGCTCGGCCTGCAGCCGCTCGCGCGCGCCGGGCTCCTCCAGGACGTGGTGATCGACGCGAAGACGGGCGTCTCGGGCGCCGGGCGCGCCGCCACCGACGAGACGCACTACGTATCGGTCAGCGAGAACGTCGTCGGCTACAAGGAGGGCGGCCACCGGCACGCGCCGGAGATCGACCAGGAGCTGGCCGCGCTCGGTGCGACGCTCGGGCCGGTCACGTTCGTCCCGCACCTGGTGCCCGTCGACCAGGGCGAGCTGATCACCGCCTACGTGAAGACGACCCGGGAGGCCGGGCAGGACGAGCTCAACGCGCTCTACGAGGACGCCTACGCCGACGAGCCGTTCGTCGAGCTGGCCGACAGACCGCCTGGAATGCGCGACGTTACCGCCACCAACATCTGCCGCGTCTCCGTCCACGGCGACCGCCACGACGGCCGCGTCGTCGTCTTCGCCGCGATCGACAACCTCTGGAAGGGGACGTCCTCCCAGGCGGTGCAGAACCTCAACCTGATGTTCGGCCTTCCCGAGGGCGAGGGGATCTCGTGACCGCGGGCTTCTTCAACTCGCGCTGGGTGCCGAAGCCGGACCACGTCACCGAGCTCGATGGCGGGCTGCCAGCCGGCTTCCGTGCCGCGGGCGTCGCGGCGGGCTTGAAGCGCGACGGCGCGCTCGACGTCGGTCTGCTCGTCTCGGACAACGAGGACACCACGAGCGCCGCCCGCTTCACGCGCTCTGGCGTCGTCGCCGCGCCGGTGCAGCTGTGCCGCGAGCGCTGCGACCTCGCGCATCTGCGCGCGGTCGCCGTCAACGCCGGCAACGCGAACGCCGCGACCGGCATCCCCGGCTTCGAGAGCGCAGGCGCCACCCAGATCGCCGCCTCGCGGCTGACCGGGCTCGACCCCGCCGGCGTCGCGGTCGGCTCGACCGGCGTGATCGGCGTGCAGCTGCCGGTCGACCGCGTCCTCACCGGTTTGGAGGCGGCGCAGAAGCTGCTGCGCGCGGACGGCGACGCCGACTTCTCCGCCGCGATCCAGACGACCGACGCGTTCGAGAAGCGCGCCGCGCTGAGCGTCGAGCTGCCGTCAGGAACCGTCCGCCTGAGCGCCCAGTGCAAGGGCGCGGGGATGATCCAGCCGAACTTCGCGACGATGCTGTGCTTCGTGCAGACCGACGCGTCGCTCGATCCCGCGACCGTCGACCTGCTGCTGGGCGTGACGGTCAAGCGCTCGTTCGACCGCATCTCGGTCGACGGCCAGCTGTCCACGAACGACACGGCGATCCTGATGGCGAGCGGCGCCAGCGGTGTGGAGGTCGCGCCCGAGTCGGCCGACGAGCTGGCGCTCGGCGAGGCGCTCGACGCGCTGCTGCGCCAGCTCGCGCTGCTGATCGTCAAGGACGGCGAGGGCTCCAAGCGCGTCGGCCGCGCGATCGTGCGCGGCGGCGACGGCGAGACGGTCGAGCGCGCTGCGCGCGCGGTCGCGAACTCGCCGCTGGTGAAGAGCGCGCTGCACGGCGGCGACCCCAACTGGGGGCGGATCGCGCAGGCGGTCGGCGGCGTCCTGCTCGACCTGCCGGTCGACCTCGACATCGCGATCGAAGGCGTGCCGGTGTGCGAGGCGGGCGCCGTCCGGCCCTACGACGAGCAGGCGCTCGCACAGGCGGTCGCGGGCGACGAGGTCGAGTACGCGATCGCCCTCAACGACGGCGAGCCGCAGGCGGAGACGGAGGTCTTCTTCTCCGACCTGTCCCACGAGTACGTGACGATCAATGCCGACTACACCACCTAGGAGCGACATGCGCGACGTCGGCACCCTGCTCGAGGCGCTGCCCTACATCCGCGAGTTCCACGGCAAGACCGTCGTGATCAAGTACGGCGGCGCGGCGATGACCGACCCGGAGCTGCGCGAGGAGTTCGCGCGCGACGTCGTGCTGCTCAAGTACGTCGGCATCAACCCGATCGTCGTGCACGGCGGCGGGCCCGACATCACCGCCTACATGGAGCGGCTCGACATGCCGGTCGAGTTCGTCAGCGGTCTGCGCGTCTCCGACGAGCAGACGGTCGAGATCGCGAAGATGGTGCTCGTCGGCAAGGTCAACAAGGACATCGTCCTGCGCATCAACCGCCACGGGCAGCCGGCGATCGGGCTGTGCGGCGATGACGGGCTGCTGTTCCGCGCCGCGCGCAAAGCTGCGCCCGGGGGCGAGGACATCGGCTTCGTCGGGACGATCGAGAAGGTCGACCGTGGCGTGATCGACCACGTGGCGACTGACTACATCCCCGTCGTGGCATCGGTCGGCGCCGACCGAGACGGCCACTCGTACAACATCAACGCCGACGAGGCGGCCGGCAAGCTCGCGCGCGAGCTGGGCGCCTACAAGGTGATGTTCCTGACCGACGTGCGCGGCTGGCTCAGAGATCCTGCCGACCCGGAGAGCGTGATCTCCGAAGTGGGGGCGGACGACGTCGAGGCTGCGCTGTCGGGGATCGAGGGCGGCATGCGGCCGAAGCTCGCCGCCTGCGTCGAGGCGATCCACGGCGGCGTGTCGCACGCGCACATCGTCGACGGCCGCATCCCGCACTCGCTGCTGCTGGAGCTGTTCACCGACGCGGGTATCGGCACCAAGGTCAGGCCGGCGGCGTGAGCTTGGAGCAGCTCCAGGCGATCGAGGCCGCCCACGTGATCCCGTCCTACGCGCGCATGCCCGTGGAGATGGTGCGCGGCGCGGGCACGCGGCTGTGGGACGTCGACGGCAACGAGTACCTCGACTTCCTGTCCGGCATCTCGGTGCTGAACGTCGGGCACTGCCACCCGGCGGTCGTGGCGGCGGTGCGTGAGCAGGTGGGCGTGCTCACGCACGTGACGAACCTCTTCTACACGGAGCCGGCGATGCGGCTCGCCGAGCGGTTGGCGCGCAGCTCGCTCGGCGGCAAGGTCTTCTTCTGCAACTCCGGCGCGGAGGCGAACGAGGCGGCGCTGAAGCTCGTGCGCAAGGCGCGGCCTGGGGGCGAGATCGTCGTCGTGCACGGCGCCTTCCACGGGCGCACGTACGGGGCGTTGAGCGCCACGCCGCAGGAGTCCAAGCAGGCGCCGTTCGCGCCGCTGGTGCCCGGCTTCGTCGTCGTGGCGCCCGAGCCGGCGGCGATCGAGGCGGCCGTTCACGCGGGCACGGCGGCCGTGCTGCTCGAGCCGGTGCAGGGGGAGACGGGTGTGCATCCGCTGTCGGAGGAGCTGCTGGCGGCGGCGCGCGCAGCCTGCGACCGCGTCGGCGCCGCGCTCGTGTTCGACGAGATCCAGACGGGCATGGGGCGGACCGGCACGCTGTGGGCCTACGAGCAGACGGGCGTCGTGCCGGACGCGTTGACGACCGCCAAGGCTTTGGGTGGCGGGCTGCCGATCGGCGCGCTCGTGACCGGCGAGCGGCTCGCGGACGTCTTCGCACCCGGCGACCACGGCTCGACGTTCGCCGGCGGCCCGCTCGTCGCGAGTGCGGCGCTCGCCGCCTTCGACGTGCTGGACGACGCGGCGCTGCTGGCGTCCGTGCGCGAGCTGGGCGAGCGGCTGCGCGCCGGCCTCGCAGCGCTCCCCGGCGCGGCGAACGTGCGCGGCCGTGGGCTGATGGTCGGCTTCGAGACCGCGGACGCGCCCAGCCTCGTCCGCCGCGCGCTGCTCGAGGAGCGGCTGATCCTCAACGCGACCGGTCCCGCCACCGTGCGCCTGCTGCCGCCGCTGATCGTCACCGCCGACGAGGTCGACGACGCGCTCGCGCGCATCGGCCGGCTGCTGAGCGCGGTCGTCGCGTAACCTTCCCGCCGCCGATGACCGAGACCGACCACACCGAGGTCCACCAGATCGCCACCGCGCCCGCGCGGACGGCGTCCTATGAGGCCGATCCCGACGAGGTCAAGCGCGTCCTGCTGCTCTACTCGGGCGGGCTCGACACGAGCGTGATGCTCAAGTGGATCCAGGACGAGTACGGGGCGGAGGTCGTCTGCCTCACGGTCAACCTCGGCCAGCCGGGCGAGGACTACGACGTCGTCAAGGGCAAGGCGCTGCAGCTCGGCGCGATCGACTGCCACGTCGTCGACGCGCGCGAGCAGTTCGCGCAGGACTTCCTCGTGCCGGCGATCAAGGCCAACGCGTTGTATGGCGGCGGCTACCCGCTGTTCACCGCGCTCGGGCGCCCGCTGATCGCGCAGCTCGCGGTCGACTACGCGCGCCAGTCCGGCTGCGACACGATCGCCCACGGCTGCACCGGCAAGGGCAACGACCAGGTCCGCATCGAGACGACGATCGCGACGCTCGCGCCCGAGCTGAAGGTGATCGCGCCGGTCCGCTCGTGGCAGATGGGCCGCGAGGAGGAGATCGCCTACGCGCGCGAGCACGGGATCCCCGTCAAGGGCGGGACCGAGGTCGCGCCGTACTCGATCGACGACAACCTGTGGGGCCGCTCGTCCGAGGGCCGCTGGATCGAGGATCTTTCGCACGCGCCCGAGGACGACGTCTTCCAGCTCGTGACGCGCCCCGAGGAGGCGCCCGACGAGGCCGAGGTCGTGACGGTGACCTTCGAGGCCGGCGTGCCGGTCGCGTTCAACGGCGAGCGCCTGCCGCTGGTCGAGCTGCTCGAGCGTGCCGCCGACGCGGGCTGCAAGCACGGCGTCGGGATCGTCGACCACATCGAGGACCGCATCGTCGGCCTCAAGGTGCGCGACATCTACGAGGTGCCGGCCGCCGCAATCGTCCTCACGGCCCACCAGGAGCTGGAGCACCTCGTCGGCACGATCCACCAGAACCAGTTCAAGACGGGCCTCGACCAGAAGTGGGGCTACCTCGTCTACGCCGGACTGTGGTGGGAGCCGCTGCGCAGCGACCTCGACGCGTACATGGACGCGGTCAACGCGCAGGTGACGGGGACGATCGGGCTGAAGCTCTACAAGGGCTCGGTACGGGTCGTCACGCGCGAGTCGCCGAACGCCGTCTACGACGCGTCGCTGGCGTCGTTCGCCGAGTCCGGCGGGCTGTTCTCGCAGACCGCCTCGCCCGGCTTCATCGAGCTGTGGTCGCTGCAGTCGCGGCTCGCGTACCGGCTGCGCCAGCGCGGCTGAGCGAGCCTGCCTGCACGGGCGCTTGCGGGCTGCCGCTGCGGTCGCGCGGCGTCCGCATGGAGGCGTAGTCTCACGACCGTGAGCGCCGGCAGCCGCCGGCGTCCCGGCCACCCATCTCGGATGCACGTCTCCATGCCGCCTGAAACGACTCCGCCCGACGACGAGCGGAGCCCCTCGCCCTCCTCGCCGGAGGGTGGGACCGTCGTCGACCCCGAGGTGCTCGCGGAGCGGCGAGCTCAGCGCGCCGAGCAGGCCGAGCAGTCGGCCGCGCGCCGTGCCGCCGACGCGCAGGTGCTCGCCGCGCAGCTCGCGCGCGAGCGTGCGCGGCTGGAGGCCGAACGCGACGCCGCGCGCGCCGAGGCGGCCGCTGCGCGCGAGGGCGCCGACGCGGCGATCGCGGAGGCGCGCCACCTGCAGGGCGAGCGCGACACGCTGCGGATCGCGTTGGACGAGGCGCGCGCCGAGCGCGACGCGCTCACGGCGCAGGGCGATGCGGTGAGCCCGGCGCCCGAGGCGTCGGCCGAGCCGGCAGCGCCCGAGCCGACTGTCGGAGCAGGCGACCCGGTCGATGGGAACGCAAATGGCGCCCGCAACGGCCAAGGCGCTGCGCCGGTGGCCTGGGCGGCCGCGCTGGGACGGGAGCTGACAGTTGCGCGGGCGGCGGCGGCGATCGCGCAGCCCGCTGCGGCCCCGGTCGTGCGTAGCGCGCCGGTGCCGGGCCTCGCACGCGAGCGCCGGCTTGTCGCGCTGCGCACGGCGGCCGGTCCCTCGGCGGGAGCGAAGCCGCTGCCCGGTGCGGCTGATCAGCGCCGCGGCGACCGCGCCGCGCCGATCACCGCGCTGGCGCTGGAACGCGAGCGCTCCAGCCGCCTGCAGGCGCAGCTCGACAGCAGCCTCGCCGTCCAGCGCGAGCTGCGCACCCACATCGCCGCACTGCAGCGTGCGGTGCACCAGCGCGTCGAGGCCGAGCGCCGCATCGAAACCGCACTGCGCCGCGTGCGCGAGGAACTGACAGCCGCGAACGTGCTCGCCGCCGGAGGACTTGCGGCGCCCGCCGTCGAGGTTGCTGGGTTCGATGTCCCAGCCGGGAACACGCCGCGCGCGGCTGCCGGCACCGCCGCGCCCGGTGTCGTGCCGATGCCGCTGTCCGCCGCCCGGCCGGGCGACGTGCCGGCCCCGCCGCCGGCGTCCTCGTCGGTTGCAGCTCCGCTCGCGAGCGCGGCCCCGGCGCCCGCCGGCCTCGATCCGCTGCGCCTCAGCGCCGCGCGCGAGCGCCTGCGGGCGTCGGCGCCTGCCGCTGCTCCACTCGCGGCACTGCCCGCCGGCACGCCGGTGCCGTGGCTCACGGCTGCGCTTCAGGGGCTGCTGGCGAGCGAGCCCGAGGTGGCAGGGCGGATCGCCGTCGGCCTCCTGCCCGCACAGCAGCTCGCGGCACAGCGCCCGCTGCGCTACGACCTGCTGTTGGCCGGACGCGGCTGCTACGCAGTCGACGTCGAGCCCGGCTCGGCGAGCGTCGCCCTGCAGCCCGCGCCGCGCCCGCGGCGCGAGCGCGACCTGAGCATCGCCGCCGACGCCGCCGGCTTCGCGCGCCTGCTGCACGCGCGCCGCGGTCTGCGGCGCCCGGCGCGCGTGCGCGGCGGTCGCCGCGCACTGCGCGAGCTGCGCCGCATCGCCCGCGCCCCGCTCGGTCTGCGCGATCTCGGCACGGTGGGTATCGCGCTCGAACCGGCGCTCGCGCTGCGGCTTGTCGCGCTCGCGATCGACCCGGCCGCGACGCAGGGCGAGCGCTTCGCGGTCGCACACGCGCCGCTCGCCGGCGGTCCCGTCGACGCCTGGCTGCGGATCGCCGACGGCGAGCCGCCGGCCGTCGTCACACGACCGCCGTCCGAGCCCGTCCGCCTCACGCTCCGCTGCACCCGCGGCGCGCTGCTCGCGCTGATCGCCGGCGTCGAGCCTCCGCCCGGCGAGTCCGGCACGCTCGACGGCGACGACGCCGCTCTCGCGCTCCTGCGCACCTGGATCGCGCAGACCGAGCACCCCGCCGCCTGAGCGAGAAACCCCGGAAAACGCGGGAACGAGCCGCGGGCGAGGGGGGCGAATCGTCCGGGGTGGGGCCTACCATGGACCGCCCGTGACGACCCCGTCCTGCGCCCACCTCCACGTCCACTCCGAGTACTCGCTGCTCGACGGGGCGTGCAAGATCGACGCGCTGGCGGCGCGCGCAGCGGCGTTCGACCAGCCGGCGCTGGGGTTGACCGACCACGGCGTGATGAACGGCTCGGTCGAGCTGTTCAAGGCGGCCAAGAAGCACGGCATCAAGCCGCTGCTCGGCTGCGAGGTCTACGTCGTCGACGACCGCCACTTCCGCGAGGGCCGCGTCGAGCGCAACCACCTCACGCTGCTGGCTGAGAACGCAGTCGGCTATCGCAACCTCGTGAAGCTGTCGTCGGCCGGCTTCCTCGAGGGCCTGCACCGCGGCAAGCCGGGCGTCGACCTCGACATCATGTCGCAGCACAGTGAGGGCATCATCGTCCTCACCGGCTGCCTCGCCTCGCGCTTCTGCCAGCGGCTCGTCAACGACCGCCCCGACGAGGCTCGCGCGCACGTCGACGACCTCATGAACGCCTTCGGCCGCGACCAGGTCTACTTCGAGGTGCAGAAGAACGGCATCCCCGACCAGGACAAGGCGAACGAGGGGATCGTGCGGATCGCGCGCGAGGTCGGCCGCCCGCTCGTCGGCACCGGCGACGTGCACTACCTCCGCAAGGAGGACTACCACCACCACACGGCGCTGTTGTGCGTGCAGACGAAGTCGACGCTCGCCGAGCCGAAGATGACGTTCGACACCAACGAGTTCTATTTGAAGTCGAACGACGAGATGGCGAGTGCGTTCGCCGAGTGGCCCGACGCGCTGCCGACGACGCTCGAGATCGCCGAGCGCTGCGACGTCGAGATCGAGCTGGGCAAGCAGCTGATCCCCAGATACCCGACGCCGAGCGGCGAGGACGAGAGAACCTACCTGCGCGCGCTCGTGATGGACGGCCTGCGCGAGCGCTACGGCGACCCGCTCCCGTCCGATGCGGTCGAGCGGATGGAGATGGAGCTCGCTGTCATCGACAAGATGGGCTTCAACGCGTACTTCCTGATCGTCTGGGACTTCGTCCACTACGCGAAGAGCAACGGCATCGCCGTCGGCCCGGGCCGCGGCTCGGCGGCCGGCTCGATCGTCTCCTACGCGCTGCGCATCACCGACGTCGACCCGCTCGCCTACGACCTGCTGTTCGAGCGCTTCCTCAACCCCGAGCGCGTCTCGATGCCGGACATCGACATCGACTTCTCCGTGCGCGGCCGCGAGCGCGTGATCCGCTACGTCACCGACAAGTACGGCAGAGAGTCGGTCGCGCAGATCGTCACGTTCGGCAAGATGTTCCCGCGCGCGGCGACGCGCGACGCGGCGCGCGTGCTGGGCCACGACTACGGCGCCGGCGACCGCCTCGCGAAGCTGATCCCCGACCCGATCATGGGCCGTCCGCCGTCGTTCGAGGACTGCCTGCAGCCGGGCGAGGAGCTGCGCAAGGCGGTCGACTCCGACCCGGTCGCGAGACAGATCGTTGACGTCGCCAAGGGCCTGGAGGGGATCGTGCGCAACTCCTCGATCCACGCCGCCGCGGTCGTGATCGCAGACCGCCCGCTGACCGACATCGTGCCGCTCCAGCTCGCCGACGCCGGGACCGACGAGAACAACGAGAAGGTCTACCGCACCGTCACGCAGTTCTCGATGAAGCCGGTCGAGGAGTTGGGCCTGCTGAAGATGGACTTCCTCGGCCTGCGCAACCTCGACGTGATCGAGGACGCGCTCGACATCGTCGAGCGCTCGACCGGCGAGCGGCCCGACATGACGACGCTGCCGCTCGACGACGCCAAGACGTACGCGATGCTGGCCGCCGGCGACTCGATCGGCGTCTTCCAGTTCGAGTCCGAGGGCATGCGCGAGGCGCTCAAGAAGGTCCGCCCGACCGAGCTGGAGGACCTGATCGCGCTCAACGCCCTGTACCGGCCGGGCGCGATGGACCAGATCCCCACGTACGCGCGCGGCAAGCGCGACCCCGACTCCGTCACCTACGCGGACGAGCGGCTGAGGTCGATCCTCGAGTCGACCAAGGGCGTGATCCTGTACCAGGAGCAGGCGATGCAGATCGCCAAGTCGCTCGCCGGCTTCAGCGGCGCGAAGGCGGACGACCTGCGCAAGGCGATCGGCAAGAAGAACCGCGAGGCGATGGCGCAGCTCAAGCCGGAGTTCGTCGCCGGCTGCCAGGCGTCCGGCGTCGCCGGATCGACGATCGAATCGCTGTGGCAGACGAACGAGAAGTCGGCCGACTACTCGTTCAACAAGTCCCACGCCGCCTGCTACGGCCTGATCGCCTACCGCACCGCCTGGCTGAAGGCCAACTACCCGGCCGAGTACATGGCGGCGCTGATCTCCTCTGTGATGGACACGAAGGACAAGGTCCCGTTCTTCGTCGCGCAGACGGAGCAGATGGGGATCGACATCTTGCCGCCGGACGTCAACGAGTCCGACCACGAGTTCATGGTCATCGACGGCAAGATCCGCTTCGGCCTCGATGCCGTCAAGGGCGTCGGCTTCGCGGCGGTGGAGGCGATCAAGCGCGCCCGCGAGGAGGGCGGGCCGTTCGCCTCGATATGGGAGTTCTGCGAGCGCGTCGACGGCCGCACCGTCAACAAGAAGTCGATCGAGGCGCTGATCAAGTGCGGCGCCTTCGGCTCGACCGGCGCGACGCGCAAGGGCATGCTCGCGGTGCTGGAGCAGGCGCAGGCGGCGGGGCAGAAGTCCCAGCAGGACGCGCAGATCGGGCAGGGCTCGATCTTCGACCTCGGCTTCGGCGGGGACGATGCCGGCGCCGCCACGGGCGCCGCCGCCGCGTTCGCCGCGCCGAGCCACCCGCCGATCCCGAGCGAGGAGTTCGAGCAGGCGGAGCTGCTGGCGGTCGAGAAGGAGTCGATCGGCCTGTTCGTCTCCGCGCATCCGCTCAAGGCCGTACGCGAGGCGATGCGGCTGAGAGTCGACTGCCCGCTTGCGCAGCTGTCCGGCCGCCGCGACGGCGAGTGGGTCACCGTCGGCGGGATCATCACGCAGGGCAAGAAGATCCGCACGAAGAGAGGCGACCACATGATGTTCGCCACGCTCGACGACCTCGAAGGCAGCGTCGAGCTGCTGATCTTCGGCAGAGCGCTCGCCGCCTACGAGGAGGCGCTCGCGCTCGACTCGGTCGTGCTCGTGCGCGGCAAGGTCGACCACAAGGACGCCACCACCACCTGCGTGATCCTCCAGGAGGCGACCAGATTCGAGCCGAGCGAGGCCGAGGTCGAGAGAGCGCGCGAGCAGGCGCGCGCGATCCCGGTCGGCCCACCGCCGGTGCGCCTGCGGCTCGACGCGACGGTGCTGCCGGCGAGCGTGATCGATGACCTGAAACAGCTCATCTCGCTGCACCCGGGCGAGTCCGACGTCGTGCTCGACCTGCAGACCTCGCGCGGGCAGCGCAAGCTGAAGCTCGGCCCCGAATACCGCGTCGCGGCGACGAACGCCGCCCTGCGCGCCGAGCTCGACCACCTGCTCGGCGCCGCGATGCTCGACGCCGTCGCGGCCTGAGCGCCGGCCGGCGCTATCTCTTGCCGCGCCAGCGGCGCGCGAACGGCAGCCGCCAGCTGTGCGGCGCAATCAGCGCCTGCATCGCGTCGGGTCCCCACGTGGACGGCGCATAGGCGTGCAGCGGGGAAGGGCGGTCGATCAGCGGCGCGGAGATCTCCCACAGGCGCTCGATCCCGTCGGCGGTCGTGAAGAGCGTGTGGTCGCCGACCATCGCGTCGTGGATCAGGCGCTCGTATGCCTCCAGCGCGTCGTCGTCGTTGCCGGTCTCTTCGAGCGAGAACTGCATGCTCATCTTGTCCAGCCGCATGCCCGGGCCCGGGCGCTTGCCGTAGAAGGACAGCGACAGCCGCGAGGACTCGTCGAGGTCGAACGTGAGGTGGTCAGGCCCGAACTCGCCGACGCCCGAGCCGGCGGGGAACATCCCGGCCGGCGGCTCGTGGTAGGAGATCGAGATGATGCGCGAGCTCTCCGCCATCCGCTTGCCGGTGCGCAGGTAGAACGGCACACCCGACCAGCGCCAGTTGTCCAACTCGCAGCGCAGCGCGACGAACGTCTCGGTGTCAGAGTCGGCCGCGACGCCCGGCTCGGCGCGGTAGCCCTCGTACTGCCCGCGCACGACCCACGCCGGATCCAGCGGCTTGAGCGAGCGGAAGACCTTGTTCTTCTCCTCGGTGATGGCGCGCGGCTCCAGCGCGGTCGGCGGCTCCATCGCGACGAACGCGAGGATCTGCATCAGGTGCGTGACGACCATGTCGCGGTAGGCGCCCGTCTTCTCGTAGAAGGCAGCGCGTGAGCCGATCGACAGCGTCTCCGGCACGTCGATCTGCACGTGGTCGATGTGCAGGCGGTTCCAGATCGGCTCGAACAGGCCGTTGGCGAAGCGCAGCGCGAGGATGTTCTGCGCCGCCTCCTTGCCGAGGAAGTGGTCGATGCGGAAGACCTGGTGCTCCGCGAAGACCTCGTGCACCTCGGCGTTGAGCGCGCGGGCGCTCTCGAGGTCGGTGCCGAACGGCTTCTCCATGATGATGCGGGCGTTGTCGGCCAGGCCCGCCTCGCCGAGCAGTCTGACCGTGGCGCCGGCGGCAGCCGGCGGCACGCTCAGGTAGTGGAGCAGGCGCGCGCGGCCGCCGATGTCGGCAACCGCGTCGCCGACCGCTTGGGCGAGCCCGGCCGCGCCGGCGTCGTGGCCGACGTACGTCAGCCGCCGTGCGAAGTCGGCCCACTGCTCCTCGCTGAAGCGGTGCCGGGCGAAGTCGTCGGCGGCTCCGCGCGCGATCGCGCGGAAGGCGTCGTCGTCGAGCTCCTCGAGCGACGTGCCGACGACGCGGAAGTTCGCCGGCATCAGCCCGGCCTCGGACAGGTGCAGCAGGCCGGGGAGGAGCTTGCGGCGCGCGAGGTCGCCGGTCGCTCCGAAGAGGACGATCACATGCGGGTCGGGTGCCGCAAGCGTGACGGTCGCCGCGTCCCGTGGATCGTGCGCCGACGCCAAGGGAGCGCGGACGTTAGCGGAGCCCGCGGCGGAGACGAGCGGCCACGCGCCCGCCCTCTCAAATCCCCCGCGCCGCCAGCCCGCGCTCGCGCAGCTCGAACGCATAGCGCACTTCCTCCGCGCTCGTCCCGCTGCGATCCGGCCCCGGCGTCTCCATCACGACCGGCAGGCCATCGAAGCGCGGCTCGGACAGGAACGCCATGCAGCCCTCCTCGCCCAGCTCGCCCTCGCCGAGGTTGGCGTGGCGGTCGCGGTTGGAGCCCAGTGGCGTCTGCGAGTCGTTGAGGTGCAGCGAGCCGAGCCGGTCGAGCCCGACGACCGCGTCGCAGCGCTCGAGCGTCGCCTCCAAGCCGGCTGCCGTGCGGATGTCGTAGCCGGACGCGAGCAGGTGGCAGGAGTCGAGGCACATGCCGAGGCGCGGGTCGCCGCCGCCGGCTTCGATCAGGCTGCCGAGCTCCTCGAACGAGCGCCCCAGCGTCCCGCCGGTGCCGGCCGTGTTCTCCAGGTGCAGCGGGCACGACTCGCTCTCCGCGAGCGCCTCGCGGAAGATCTCGCCGGCGCGCGCGATCGCCGGCTCGACCGGGCCTCTCAGCGCCGAGCCGGGATGCAGCACGACGCCGGCCGCCCCGATCGCGTCGCCGATCCGCAGCGAGTGGGTCAGCGAGGTGAGCGACTTCGCGCGGATGTCCGGGTCCTCGCTGCCGCAGTTGAGCAGGTAGACGGCGTGGATCAGCACCGCGTCGATCGGGCTGTCCTCCATCGCCGCTCGGAAAGCGGCGAAGTCGTCCTCGCCGTATCTCGTCGGCCGCCACATGCGCGGCGACTGGTTGAAGATCTGGATTGCCCGGCAGCCTCTCTCGACGCCGCGCTCGACCGCCTTCGCAAGGCCGCCCGCCGGGGACACGTGGGCGCCGATTAGCATGCTGACTTCATGCGACTTCGCTTTGCTCCTTCTCCCACCGGCGCGCTGCACATCGGCGGTGCTCGAACGGCTCTCTACAACTGGTTGCTGGCACGCGGCTCGGGGGGAGCCCTCGTGCTGCGGATCGAGGATACGGACAGAGAGCGCTCGACCCCTGAGAACGTCGAGCAGATCCTCGACGCATTGCGCTGGCTGGAGCTGGACTGGGACGAGGGGCCGATCTTCCAGACGCAGAACGCGGCCCGCCACGCCGAGGCGCTGCAGCGCCTGCTCGACTCCGGCCACGCCTACCGCACGACCGCCACGGCCGACGACGTGAGAGCGTTCAAGGAGCGGCACGGCCACGACCGCGGCTTCCGCGGCGAGGCGGAGGAGACCGGCGCGGTGCGCCTGCGCGTGCCCGACGACGGCGAGACGGTCGTCGACGACGTCATCCGCGGCGAGGCGCGCTTCCAGCACGTGCACATGGACGACCCCGTGATCGCCCGCGCGGACGGCTCGGTCCTCTACAACTTCGCCGTCGCGATCGACGACCTCGACGCCGGCATCACGCACGTCGTGCGCGGCGAGGACCACCTCTCCAACACGCCCAAGCAGCTGCTCGTGTTCGAGGCGCTCGGCGAGGCCGCGCCGCGCTACGCGCACCTGCCGCTGCTGCACGGTCCCGACGGCAAGAAGCTGTCCAAGCGCCACGGCGCCGCATCCGTGCAGGAGCTGCGCGACGCCGGCTACCTGCCCGAGGCGCTCGTCAACTACATCGCGCTGCTCGGCGCCGGCTTCGACGCCGAGGAGGAGATCTTCCCGCGCGAGGAGCTGGCCAAGCGGCTGCGGCTGGAGCGCATCTCCAAGTCGCCGGCCGTCTTCGGCGAGAAGAAGCTGCGCCACATCAACGGCCGTTACCTGCGCGAGCTGTCGGTCGAGGAGCTGACCGCGCGGATCGAGGCGTTCACTGGTCGCACCGGGCTGCGCGACGGCGTCGAGATCAGCCGCGAGAAGATCCAGACGCTCGTCGACTTCTGGCCGCTCGCCGGCTTCCTCTACGACGGCCCGGTCGAGGACGAGGCGGCGTGGGGCAAGACGATCGGCGCCGAGGGTGGGGCGGAGGCGCTCGCGGCGGCGCGCGAGACGCTTGCCGCGCTCGACCCCTTCACCCAGGACGCGATCGACGTCGCGCTGCGCGCGCTCGTCGAGGCGCGCGGCTGGAAGCCAAAGCAGGTCTTCCAGCCCGTGCGGGTCGCGATCGCCGGCACGACCGTCTCGCCGGGGATCTTCGAGAGCGTCGCGCTGCTGGGCCGCGAAGAGACGCTGCGGCGCATCGACGCGGCGCTTGCACGCGCCGCCTCCGCGGCCGCGTAGACGGTGCGCGCGCCCGCTTTGGGCGCAAGACCCTAAACCGGTCGGCCACGGCTGCCGATAGAGGGAGCGGATCGCGGCGATGACGCGGCGCTCCTCTCGCACGCCGAGCTGAGGAACTCTACGATCGCATGACGCCCGCAACCTCGACCGCCCCCGCACCGACTCCGACTGTCACCAGCTTGCCTCCGAGCAGCTCCACCGCCGACCCGCCGATGGTGCGGCATCACAACGAGGGCCACGGGCGTCGCCTGACGGCCGCGTTCGAGGCGCTCGAGGCGTTCCCGGTGCTCGCCGAGTCGCGCAACCGCGTGCTGCGTCTGTTCGCGCAGGAGCGCCCGTCGACCGCCGAGGTCGTGACCGCCGTCGAGTCCGACGTCGCGCTCGCGATCGCGACGCTGCGGCTCGCCAACCGCGTCGACGGCCGTACGCGCGGCCGCGTCGACAGCGTCGTGCGCGCCGTCAGCGTGCTGTCGCCGGCCGCCGTGCAAGCGCTCGCGAGCCGTGCGCGCACGTTCGACTTCTTCGAGCGGTCGGGGATATGGGAGGGAACGCCGGAGCGCTTCCGCCTCCACGGCGTCGCCACGCAGCGCGCCGCCGACCGGCTCGCCGCCGAGCTCGGCTACGAGGAGCGCGACCGCCTGATGGTCACCTCGCTGCTGCACGACGTCGGCAAGCTCGTGCTCGCACACGCCTATCCGGGCTACCCGCGCCAGGTGCACGGCGATGCGAAGACGCCGGAGGAGCGGATTCATCGCGAGCGGCGTGAGCTGGGCGTCGACCACGCCCTGGTCGGTGGCGTGCTCGCGCGCCGCTGGGGTCTGCCGAGAACGATCGCCTCGACGATCGAGCGCCACCACGGCGCCGACGCCGACGGCGAGGCCGCGCTCGTGCGGCTGGCCGACATGCTCGCCCACTACGGGCAGGGCGACGCCGTCTCGCCGAGCGAGATGCTCGCGTGCGCGCGCACGGTCGGGCTCGGCCCGGCGGAGCTGCGCGCCGTCATGTACGACCTGCCGTACCCGGCGAACAGCCAGCGCCAGCGCCAGCTCGACCCGTGTCCGCTCTCGACGCGCGAGATCGAGGTGCTGAGACGCCTCGGCCAGGGCAAGGTCTACAAGCAGATCGCCCACGAGCTGGCGCTCTCGACCAGCACCGTGCGCACGCACCTGCACAACATCTACGGCAAGTTGGGTGCGGTGGACCGCGCCCAAGCTGTCCTCATAGCCACAGAGCGCGGCTGGATCTGATTTCGCGGCGCCTCGCCGCGCTTGAGGCCACCCGACGCCTTGCCCGTACAACCAGTACGGGCTTCGGCATCGTGCGGCCTCAGGAACGACGATGCGCTCGTGAAATCGTGGTGCTGGCGGGTCGGTGGCTTAACATCGGGAGCCGGAGATGCTCTCGATCACGACGAAATCCCCTTACGCGCTTCAGGCGCTGTCCGAGCTGGGGCGCCTCGGTGGCTCCGGGCCGGTGCCGATCGGGGAGCTGGCGAAGCGGCGGGAGATCCCGGTGCAGTTCCTCGAGCAGCTGTTCGCGGTCCTCCGCCGCGCGGGCATCTTGAGATCGCAGCGGGGGGTGAAGGGCGGCTACAGCTTCGCGCGCGACCCGTCCGAGATCACCGTGCTCGAGCTGGTCGAGCTGCTCGACGGCACCTTCGGCGCCGGCTCCGAGGGCGTCTTCGCGGATGCGGCCGCCGCCGCCCGCACCGTGCTCGAGCAGACGACCGTCGCCGACGTGATCGATCGCGAAGCGCGCGACGCCGGCTCGGCGATGTACTACATCTGAGCGCGGCGTCAGCGTCTGCCGATCTCCGGACGACCGAGGTCCGGAGAGGGGGGCGGTGGAGGGGGCGGAAGCGGCTTTCTCGGCATGGCTCAACTCAGGGTAACGGTCACGGCGAGGACCCAGCACAGGATCTGGACGACGAGGGCGCCGGCCGCGACCTCGAACCGCCGTGTAAGCCGTTGGATCGGCGACTTGTTGGCTTCCCAGAACGCATCCAGCCAGTAGGCCGTGTGCCGGTGCTGCTCAGACGGGTCGTCGAGATCGTGGAGGTCGCGGTAGAGGACGCTCCCCGCCGTCGAGAAGACGAACTGTGCGCGCGGCGTGAGGATGAGGATCCCGAGCAGGAGGGTCACGACGAACGATGCAAGCGCGAGCAGGCTAAGGACGACGCTTGCGTGGCCGTCGAACGCGCGCGCACCGAGGAACGACGCGCTCAGGGACGCGGCCGCCAATAGGACGCCCGTCCGCGAGCGGATGTCCTCCAAGACACGCTGCTGCTGGTCGAGCGCGCGCAGCGATGCCTCGTACGCGAGTCGGGCCCGGTGAAGCTCTGCGACTCCGTCGGTCATCGTGTACGAACCGTAGGCAGAGCAGCGGACGGAAGAATACGAACACACGTTCGTATGTGCGGGAGGTTGTGACCGAGCTGTGAAACCGGCTCAACTCCGGTGCGCCGGAACCCGATCTTCGGGAATGTGATGAACGTGGTCGTGCCGGTCGTCGCCGTCGTGGCGGTGGCCGTGGTGGCGCTGACGTGGCGGCTGCTCGTGCGGCCGGCGATGCTGCGCTACGAGCGCGCCCTCGCGGCGGCGCGGCACGAGGCGAGGCACGACGGCCTCACGGGCGCGCTCGCGCGCGCGGCCTTCGCGCGCGAGCTGGAGCGGCGCCTCGCCTGCGCGACGGCGCAGCGCCCGCTGGCGCTGCTCGCGATCGACGTCGACGGCTTCGGCGAGGTCAACAAGCTGCTCGGCCACGCCGCCGGCGACGAGCTGCTCGTCCAGCTCGTGCGCACGGCGGCGGGCGTCGTGCGCGAGCAGGACGCGATCGGCCGGCTCGGCGGCGACGAGTTCGCGCTGCTCGTGCGAGGCGACGACGCGCAAGCCGTCGGGGAGCGGATCCTGCTGGCGCTGCGCGGTCCCGGCGGGCCGCGGCACGGCGTCGACGTCTCGATCGGGATCGCGAGTGCGCCGGCCGACGGGACGACCGTCGCCGCGCTGCTGCGCGCCGCCGACGTCGCGATGCGCCGCGCCAAGCGCACCGGCAAAGGCCGCGTCGTCGCGTACACGGGCGAGTCGCTCGCCGACCGTGACGACGAGCGGGCGCGGCGCGCGCTGGCCGAGACGATCGCGCAGCGACGGATATCGATGGCGACGCAGCCGATCGTCGACCTCCGCAGCGGCGCGATCCACGCCTACGAGGCGCTCGCGCGCTTCGGCATCCCGGGCGACCTGACGACCGGCGAGCTGTTCGCGCTCGCCGAGCGCGTCGGGATGCGCGAGGAGCTGGACCTCGCGTGCCTCGGCTGCGGGCTGGCGCTGTTGCCGCAACGCCCGCCCGGCACGCGCCTGACGGTGAACGTCTCCAGTCAGCTGCTCGCCGACCCGCGCGCGCTCGAGCTGCTCGCCGCCCAGCCGGATCTCCAAGGGCTCGTGCTGGAGATCACCGAAGAGGCGCTCGTGCGCGACTACGCGGCGCTCCAGCTGGCGCTGGCGCCGCTCGTCGAGCGCGGCGCGCGCGTGGCCGTCGACGACATGGGAGCCGGCTACTCCGGCCTGCGCCACGCGATCGACCTGCACCCGGCGTACCTCAAGCTCGACCGCGCGCTCGTGCGCGGGATCGACCGCGACCCGAAGCGCGCCGCGCTCGTCGACGCGCTGCTGCGCTACGCCCAGCACGCGGGCAGCCACATCGTCGCCGAGGGCGTCGAGACGGAGGGCGAGCTGGAGACGCTCGTGCGCCTCGGCGTGCCGCTCGCGCAGGGCTTTCTGCTCGCCCGCCCCGGGCCGCCGTGGCCGCCGCTCGCCCGCACGCCGGTTCCGGCGCAGCGGGACGGCCGGGCGTCGCCGTCGCCGTCGGACGACGTCGCGGCGATCGACCCGGACACGACCGCCGAGCAGGCGCACGCGCGCTTCGCCGCCGACGCACGGCTGGAGACGCTCGTCGTGCTCGACGGCGAGCGGCGCGTGATCGCGCTGCTGACGCGCCACCGTCTGCTGTCGCGCCTCGGGCACCGCTTCGGCTTCGCGCTCTACGGGCAGCGCTCGGTGCTGCGCGTCGCCGATCGCCACTGCCTCGCGCTGCCCGCCACGACGCCCTGGTCCGAGCTCGCCTCGCGCGCGATGGCGCGGCCGTCGGAGAGCCGCCACGACGCGATCCTGCTGCTCGACGCCGAGGGCCGCTTGCTGCGCCACCTGACGATCCGCGACCTGCTCGACGTCGCCGAGACGCAGGCGGGCGAACGCGCGCTGGCCGGCTGAAGCGCCTGGTAGCGTCGCGGCCTGTGACCGCCGCCGCGCATGCGCCCTATCCGAAGATCGAGCTGCACGTCCACCTCGAGGGCGCGATCTCGCCCGCGGCGCTGATCGCGTGCGCGAAGCGCAACGACTTCGCGCTGCCGGCCGACTCGGTCGAGGCGCTCGCGGAGTACATGCGCTTCACCGACTTCGAGCACTTCATCGCCGCATGGATGGCGACGACGCGGGCGCTGCGGACCGAACGGGACTACCGCGAGCTGGTGCTCGACTACGCCGCCCGCGCGCAGCAGCAGGGCGCCGTCTACCTGGAGGCGATCTTCTCGCCGTCGGACAAGGCCAGCGTCGGGGTCGACCAGCAGGTCGTCTTCGAGGGCTTCTGCGACGGCGTGCAGGAGGCCCGCGAGACGCTCGGGATCGAGCTCCGCCTGACGCCCGACATCACGCGCGGCGTCAGCCAGGAGCTGGCGAACGAGACGGCGGAGCTGGCCGTCCGCTACCAGGACCGCGGCGTCGTCGCGCTCGGCCTCGGCGGGCTGGAGGCGCAGTACCCGCCCGAGCAGTACGCGGACGCCTTCGCGATCGCGCGCGCGGGCGGGCTCGCGTCCGTCCCGCACGCCGGCGAGGTCGCCGGCCCGCCGTCGATCCGCGGCGCGCTCGACGTGCTGCACGCCGACCGCATCCGCCACGGCGTGCGCGCGGTCGAGGATCCCGCGCTGCTGCGCGAGCTGGCCGACCGGCAGATCGTGCTCGACGTGTGCGTCCTCTCGAACGTCTGCCTGTCGGTCGTGCCGTCGGTCGAGGCGCACCAGCTCCCGCAGCTCCTGGCCGCGGGCGTGCCGTGCACGGTCAACACCGACGACCCGACGTTCTTCTCCTGCGACCTGGAGGCCGAGCACGCGGCCGCACGGTCGCTCGGCGCCGATCCCCGCGCGCTGTTCGAGGCGGGGATCGCCGGAGCGCTGTGCGACGAGGACGCGAAGGACGCGCTGCGCAGCGTCGCCGACGCGTATTGGGGACCCGCCCAACCCGATGCGCCCGCCGCCTTGTAGCAAGCGCCGCTATCGTTCCGGCGGCGAATGTCGCGAATCCCGATCAACATTGCCGAGCACGTCGGGCGCACGCCGATGGTGCAGCTCACGCGGCTGCTGCCCGAAGGCTGCGACGCGCAGCTGTTCGGCAAGCTCGAGGCGCTCAACCCGGGCGGCTCGGTCAAGGACCGCATCGGCGTCGCGATGATCGAGGCGGCCGAGCGCGAGGGCCGCATCGAGCCGGGCCGCACGACGATCGTCGAGGCGACGAGCGGCAACACCGGCATCGCGCTCGCGTTCGTGTGCGCGGCGAAGGGCTACGAGCTCGTGCTGACGCTGCCGCAGGGGATGAGCCGCGAGCGCGAGGCGCTGCTGCGGCTCTACGGCGCGCACGTCGAGGTGACCGAGTCGATGGGCGGGATGCACGAGGCGGTCGCCGCCGCGAGAGCGATGGCGAAGCGCGCCGACGTCTTCCTGCCCGACCAGTTCTCCAACCCCGCCAACCCCGAGGTCCACCGCCGCACGACCGGCCCGGAGATCTGGGAGGCGATGGACGGCCGCGTCGACGTGCTCGTCGCGGGCGTCGGCACCGGCGGCACGATCACCGGCACGGGCGAGCTGCTGAAGGAGCGCAACCCGGGCTGTCGGGTGATCGCGGTCGAGCCGGCCTCTTCGCCGGTCCTGTCGGGCGGGCGCCCGGGTCCGCACAAGATCCAGGGGATCGGCGCCGGCTTCGTGCCGGCCGTGCTGAACCGCGACGTACTCGACGAGACGATCGCGGTCGACGACGAGGACGCGATCGAGACCGCGCGCCTGCTGGCGCGCCGCGAGGGCGTGCTCGCCGGCATCTCCTGCGGCGCGGCCGTGTGGGCGGCGATCGAGGTCGCCAAGCGGCCGGAGTCGGCCGGCAAGCGGATCGTCGCGGTGCTGCCGGACTCCGGCGAGCGCTACGTCTCGACGCCGTTCTTCGCCCCGTAGCGGGCCGCCCCCGCCGGACGTCGCCGGCTCGACTACCCTTGGCGCATGCCCGGCCTCGCGACCTTCGGACGCGTCTGGAAGGAGATCCGCCGCGACGTCCATGCCGCGCAGGAGCGCGACCCCGCGGCACGCGGCGTCGGCTCGAGCGAGATCCTCGCGATCTGGCCCGGCGTCCACGCGGTCCTCGCGCACCGCGTCGCGCACGCGCTGTTCGAGGCGCACGTGCCGCTGCTGCCGCGCCTGATCGCCGGCTTCACACGCCTGCTGACCGGCATCGAGATCCATCCGGCCGCGCAGATCGGGAGCGGGCTCTTCATCGACCACGGGATGGGCGTCGTGATCGGCGAGACGGCCGAGATCGGCGACGACGTGACGCTCTACCAGGGCGTCACGCTCGGCGGCACCGGCTTCTCGTGCGGCAAGCGCCACCCGACCGTGCAGGACAACGTCACGATCGGCTCGGGCGCGAAGCTGCTGGGCCCGATCACGGTCGGGCACGGCTCGAAGATCGGCGCCAACACGGTCGTGATCCACGACGTGCCGCCGAACTCGACGGTCGTCGGCAACCCCGGCCACCCGGTGCGCATCGACGGCCGCCGCCCGGAGGGCCCGGACGCCGACTGGGCGCACCTGCCCGACCCGATCTCCGACGCGATCAAGGGCCTCGCGAGCCGCATCGGCGCGCTCGAGCGGGCGCTCGCCGAGCACGGCGTCGACCCGGCGACGATCCCCGGCGACGAGGACGAGCCGGCGCCGCTGCGCGCCGCGCGCGGGCCGAACCCGGCTGGCGGTTAGAGCGGACGCCGCGCGGAGCCCGGCGCGTGCGACGAGCCGACGGCGAGGTCCTCGTCGTCGAGGTCGTTCAACCGCGAGCGCACCAGGTACAGCGGCCGGCCCTTGACCTCGTCGTAGATCCGCCCGACGTACTCGCCGATCAGGCCGATCGCCATCAGCTGGATCCCGCCGAGCAGCAGGATCGCGATCGTGATCGAGCCGAAGCCGGGCAGGTAGGAGCCGAGCAGGCGCAGCGCGACCACGACCGGGATCAGCACGAACGCGAGCGCCGCGCAGAGGAAGCCGACGAGCGTCGCGAGCTGCAGCGGCCGGTGCCCGAACGACGAGATCGCGTCGAGCGAGAACGTCACCATCTTCTTCAGCGTGTACTTCGTCTCGCCGGCATAGCGCGCGTCGCGCTCGTAGGGGACCGCGGTCTGCGTGTAGCCGATCCAGACGGTCATCCCGCGCAGGAAGCGGTTGCGCTCGCGCATCGACAGGAGCGCGTCGAGCGGCGCGCGGTCGAGCAGGCGGAAGTCGCCCGAGTCGGGCTCGAGCGCGACGTCGCCGAGCGCGCTGAAGAGCTTGTAGAACCAGCGCGCGGTCGTCAGCTTGAAGCGCGTCTCGCCGTCGCGGCGCTTGCGCACGGCATAGACGACATCGGTCCCGCGGCGCCAGTGGTCGAGCATCTCGGGGATCAGCTCGGGCGGGTCCTGCAGGTCGGCGTCGATCATCGCGACGGCGTCGCCGCGCGCGTGGTCGAGCCCGGCGGTGAGCGCCGTCTGGTGCCCGAAGTTGCGTGACAGGATCACGACGCGCACGCGTTCGTCGCGCGCGGCGATCTGCTCGAGCAGCTCCGGCGTGCGGTCCGACGAGCCGTCGTCGACGAGCACGAGCTCGAACGGGATCCCCTCCAGCGCGCTGCACACGCGGGCGTGGAAGGCCTCGACGAGCGCCTCCTCCTCGTACACCGGGGCGACCACGCTCAGCAGGCCCAACGTTCGGTCCATCGACCGAAGACTACGACTCAGCGCCGCGCGACGGCCACGCGTGCGCTCCGACGCAGCCCCGGCACGCGCCACATCGCCTCGATCGCGATGCGCGCCGACATCTTGCTCGTGCCGACCTCGCGCTCGCGGAAGACGATCGGCACCTCGACGACGCGGAAGCCGGCGAGCACGGCGCGGTACGTGATCTCGATCTGGAACACGTAGCCCTGCGAGCGCACGCTGTCGAGCTGGATCGCCTCGAGCACGCGGCGGTGCAGGACCTTGTAGCCGCCTGTCAGGTCGTGCTGGGGAAGGCCGAGGATCAGGCGCGCGTAGATGCAGCCGCCGCGGCTCAGCAGCCGCCGTGGGAGCCCCCACTCGGTGACGCCGCCGCCAGGCACGTAGCGCGAGCCGAGCACGACGTCGGCGTGCTCGGCGGCCGCCAGCAGCGCGGGCAGGTGCTGCGGGTCGTGCGACAGGTCGGCGTCCATCTCGCAGACGCGCTCGGCTCCGGCCGCGAGCGCGTGCCCGAAGCCGGCCAGGTAGGCCTGCCCGAGGCCGTTCTTCTCCTTGCGGCGCAGCACCTCGACGACGCCCAGCTCGGCGCCCAGGCGCTCGGCGAGGTCGGCCGTGCCGTCGGGTGAGCCGTCGTCGACGACCAGGATGCGGTGGTCACCGGGCGCCGCCTCGGCGAGCACGGCGGCGACGCTGCGCAGCAGCCGCTCGATCGAGGCGGCCTCGTCATATGTCGGAACGATGACCCACAGGGCGGGCATAGGGCGGGGAAGCGTAGTCGAAGGCCCGGTGGCGGCTGGCTGCGCGCGGGCGATCGGCGTTTCGCGCTCCGGCGATCGCAAGCGACCGCCTCCGCGCGACGTCACCCATGGCGCGCCGCGCCCATCCGCGCGATTCGCGATCATGATCCTCCGGGATGCGCCTCATCGACGTCATCCGTGGGCCGAGCCGTCCGACGCAGGTCGAGCTTCGCCACCGCCGCCGGCGGGCAGGCGCGCTCTGTGCGGTGGCGGCCGGCGCGCTGGTGCTGGGCCTGATCGCCGGCGCCGGCGGCGGTGGACCCGCCGCCGTGAGCGACGCCGCGGCGCCGGTCGGCTGGTACGGCCGCCTGCAGACGCTCGCCGGCACCGGCAGACGCTCGCTCGGCGCCGAAGAGCGCGCGCTCGAGGGCGCGGCGATCGACCGCGCGCTGCAGCGCACCCCGTTCGTGCGCATGGCCGGCGCGCAGCACCGCCTCGTCGCGCTGACGTTCGACGACGGGCCGAGCCCGTACACAGACCGGCTGATCGCCGAGCTGCAGCGGCTGGGCGTGCCGGCCACCTTCTTCGTCGTCGGCTACCAGCTGCCGACGTTCGCGCCGCAGCTCCAGCACGAGGTCGCGGCCGGGATGACGGTCGGCGACCACACGCTCGACCACCCGAACCTCACGCAGCTGTCGCCTGCCGACCAGCAGCACCAGATCGCCGGCGACGCGGCCGAGATCCGCTCCTACGGCGCGCCCTACCCGCGGCTGTTCCGCCCGCCCTACGGCTCCTACGACCAGACGACGCACGCGCTGCTCGCGCGCCGCAGAATGCTGTCGGTGCTGTGGTCGGTCGACAGCGAGGACTACACGAAGCCCGGCGCCGACGCGATCGTCCACAACGTCGTCGGCGCGGTCCAGCCGGGCTCGATCGTGCTGATGCACGACGGCGGCGGGGACCGCTCGGAGACGCTGGCCGCGGTCCCGCGGATCGTCGCCGAGCTGCGCAGACAGGGCTACGGCTTCGCGTCGGTTCCGCACCTGCTGCTGGAGAACCCGCCGCCGCTGACGCAGGAGATCCCGCCGGGCTTCAACCCGGCCGGGGCGGGATAGGGGCCGATGGCCACGGTGGCGCACGCGGAGCCTCCGCGGATGGCCGGGCCGCGGATGCCTGCGGCTGCGGCGGCGCCGATCGGCGCCGCCGCGCTGGCCGGGCTGCTCGCCGCCGCCGGGCTGCTGGCGGTCGGCGGGTCGGCGGAGCGCCGCATCTGGTTCGTGCCGTCGAGCGGCCGCGGCGGCATGCCCGACTGGCTCGCCGGACCGTTCCACGGCCTCGGCCTCGTGCTGCAGCCGCCGACCGGCGCGCTGATGCTGGTCGCGATGTTCGCCTGCTACCTCGTGGCGCTGGCCTGCGCGCGCGCAGGCGCGATCTCGGCGCGCCTCGCGATCGCCGCGGTGCTCGCCGTGCACGTCGTCTTCCTGCTGGCGCCGCCGCTGTTCTCGGCGGACGTCTTCGGCTACGTCGACTACGCGCGCCTGGCTGTGCTGCACGGTCTCGACCCGTACACGCACGGTGCGGCGGCCGCGCTCCACGACCCGGTCGTGAGATATGTCCGCTGGCGCGACGTCGCGACGCCCTACGGCCCGCTGTTCACGGCCGCGAGCGAGCCGCTCGCGTGGCTGAGCGTGCCGGCCGCGCTGTGGGCCTGCAAGGTGCTCGCAGCGGCCGCGAGCCTCGGCTGCGTGGCGCTCGTGTGGCGCATCGTGCAGCGGCGCGGCGGCGCGCCGGTGCCGGCGATCCTGTTCGTCGGCCTCAACCCGCTGCTGCTCGCCTACGGCGTCGGCGGCGCGCACAACGACTTCCTGCTGATGGCGCTCGGGCTCGGGGCGATCCTGCTCGTGCTGGAGGAGCGCGACGTGGGCGGCGGGGCGCTCGGCGTGCTCGCGGTCGGCGTGAAGGCGTCCGCGGGGCTGCTGCTGCCGTTCCTGCTGCTGGGCGCCGAGCGTCCGCGGCGGGTGGTCGCTGGTGCGCTGGCCGCCACCGTGGCGGTGCTGGCGGCCGCCGTCGCCGCCTTCGGCGGCGACGCGCTCGGCTTCGTCAACCAGATCCGCGAGCAGCAGAGATTCGTGGCGGCCGACAGCGTGCCGCGCCGCGTCGCCGGGCTGCTCGGCTACGACACGCTCCCGAGCGGGCTGCGGCTCGCGTTCCTGCTCGCCTTCGCGGCCTCGGTCGCGTGGCTGCTGTGGGCGACGTGGCGCAAGCGGATCGACTGGATCGCCGGCGCCGGATGGGCGACGCTCGCGCTGCTGCTCAGCACCGCGTGGCTGGTGCCCTGGTATGTCGTGTGGCTGCTGCCGCTCGCGGCGGCCGGGCGCGACTCGCGGCTGCGCGGCGCGACGCTGCTGTTCTGCGCGTACGTCGTCGTGACGCGCGTCACATACCTGCTCGTCTGAGCCGCTGCGCTCAGCGCGTCGCACGCAGTTCGACATTCGCTTCGTCGCGGCGGGCGACCTGGAAGCCGGCCTGTTCGATTGCCCGCAGTTGGGGCGGGAGTATCTGGCTGAGCGACGCGAACACGCGCGTGCCGCCGGCGGCGCGCAGCGCGTCGAGCGACTCGGTCATCTGCTGCTCGGCGGGCATCGAGATGATGCCCACGTACGGTGCGACGTTGACGAGCCCGAGTTCGTACGCGACGCGATGGCCCATCGGCGCGAGGATCAGGACCCGCTCGCCCGGTGCGGCGCCCGAGGCGGCGACAAAGCTGCGCGTGGCGAGCACCTTCAGCTCGGGGGTCGCAGCGGATCTGCCGATGCGCGAGATCTGGGGCCAGGGCGCGGGCGTCTGCGCGAGCGAGCAGACGGCCAGCGCGCAGCCGGCGAGCAGCGCGATCTCCGCGACGCTCGGACGGCGGTCGGCGCGCGCGTCGACGGCCTGCACGACGACGACGAGCAGCAGCGCGAGGGCGAACGCCCACGCCGAGAAGAGGCTGATCAGCACCTCCGGATGCGAGCGGCCGGCGAAGTAGCTGCCGGCGCCGAGCCCGAACACGCCGGCCCATGCCAGCAGCGCGGTCAAGACCCGATGCTCCGCTCCGCCGATCGCACGGGCCGTCGCCACCACCAGCGCCGCCGCGAACGTCGCGTAGATCGCGAGGTGGAAGCCGAGCGTCGGCATCGGCAGCATCGTCACGCCGCCGAGGCCCCACAGTCTCGAGAACGTGAACAGGTAGCCGAAGTGCGGCAGCGACCCGGCGACGGTGAGCGTCAGCAGCGCGACGAGCGCGATCGCGCCGAGCAGGCCGAGCGCGGCGTCACGCAGCAGCGTCAGGATGCGCGGCCGCCACGGGCGCGCGTCGCTCCACAGCAGCGCTGCGAGCGTCGCCGCGAACGCGGGCAGACCGAACTCGACGTTGTTCAGCAGCACGATCCCGGCGGCCAGGAACAGCAGCGCGCCGCGGCGCGGGCGCAGGCCGTCGACGTGCCGCGCGAGCAGCCACGCGAGCACGTACGGCCCGCCGTAGCGCATCGGGAACATGCTGAAGAGGTTCGACGGGCCGTAGCGGTTTCCGAGCGGCCCCAGCTCCATGAAGAAGCCGGTCGCGACAAACGGCAGGAACAGCGCGAGACCGAGCAGCGAGCTGTGAACGACGCGGCGGAAGAGGGCGTAGACCGCGAGCAGCGACAGGCCGCTCGCCGTCACCATGATCGCGACGTAGGCGCCGAACGAGGGTCCGGCCAGCGACATGATCCCGGCGCTGAGATACGGCCACAGCTGGCTGTACTGGGCGTGGAAGTTCACGAGCGGCGCACGGTGGTCGAGCACCGCGTAGGCCTCGTCGAGCCAGAAGGTGACGTTGCCGCGCACGCCGTCGTTCGAGAGCCCGAACGAGCCTTCGGTGTTGACCGCCGTCAGCAGCCACAGGATCAGGAACAGGACCGCGAGCACGAACGCGATCAGGCGCCGGCGGTCGGTCTCGCGCGCCAGCCGCCCGATCCGCGCGACGAGCGCCTCGCGCCGCAGCACCAGCACGGCGGCGACGGTCAGCAGCGCCGAGACGACGAGCGTCGCGGGCGTGAAGTACACGCGCCTGAACGGCTGGGTGCCCGAGTACGAGACGTCGTAGACGACGCGGTACTGCGCGACGAGCGCAGTGACGGCGAATGCGGCGAGCAGGAGCTGGCTGATCTGGACGAGCGCCGACGTCATGCCCGCGCGCAGCGGCACAGGCCGTCCGCGCAGCGCGACGAGCAGCGCCGAGAGCGCGACGGGACCGGCGATCGCGATCACGTAGCGGCCCTGCTCGGTCGGCTCGGGGCGGACCGCGAGCGTCGTGATGCCGGTCTTCCAGAAGGCGACGTGCAGCGTCGGGAACAGCAGCCTCCCGAGCGGCGGCCCGAGCAGCACGATCGCCGCGACCAGCACGACGGCGCCGGGCAGCGCGAGCAGCCAGGCGAGCTCGGCGGGCGCGACCGCGGTGCGCGCCGGCTCGGCCGCGCGCGTCCCTGCACGCACCCCCAGCGTGCGTTCCCCCTTTGACACCCGCGCAGTCTACCGGCTCGCGGCACATCGACACGACGGATGGCGGCCGATCAGGCCCGGCTGGCGCGCCGTGCCGCTCGCTATCGTCGGACGCGCCGATGGAGCCCGCCCGACCCGCTGACACCGACACCGAGCTGGACCGCCTGCTCGCGGGTCTGAACGAGCCCCAGCGCGCGGCCGTCCTGCACGGCGAGGGGCCGCTGCTGATCCTCGCCGGCGCCGGCTCGGGCAAGACGCGCGTGCTGACGCACCGCATCGCCTACCTGCTCGCCACCGGGCAGGCGCGGCCCGACGAGATCCTCTCGATCACGTTCACGAACAAGGCGGCGCAGGAGATGCGCGAGCGCGTCGAGCTGCTCGTCGGCGCGCGCACGCGCGCGATGTGGCTGCTGACGTTCCACGCCGCCTGCGCGCGCATGCTGCGCGCCGACGCGCACCGGCTCGGCTACACGCGGCAGTTCACGATCTACGACCAGGCCGATGCGCGCCGGCTCGTCAAGCGCTGCATCGAGGAGCTCGACGTCGACCCCAAGCGCTTCACGCCGGGCGCGATCCACCACGAGATCTCCGACGCCAAGAACAAGCTGCGCGACGCCGAGTCCTACGGCGAGATCGTCGGCTCGTACTTCGAGCAGACGGTCGTCGACGTCTACAAGCTCTACGAGTCAGAGCTGCACCGCATGAACGCGATGGACTTCGACGACCTGCTCGTGCGCGCCGTCAACGTGATGGAGCTGTTCCCCGAGGTGCGCGAGCGCTACGCGAGCGCCTTCCGCCACGTCCTCGTGGACGAGTATCAGGACACCAACCACGCGCAGTACCGCTGGCTGCAGCTCATCGGCGGCCAGCACAGAAACATCTGCGTGGTCGGCGACGACGACCAGTCGGTCTACGGCTTTCGCGGCGCCGACGTCCGCAACATCCTCGACTTCGAGGACGACTTCCCCGACGCGATGGTCGTCAAGCTGGAGCAGAACTACCGCTCGACGCAGACGATCCTCGACGCGGCCAACGCGGTGATCGCGCACAACCGCGGGCGGATGGGGAAGGCGCTGTGGACCGACCTCGGCGCCGGCGACCCGATCAAGGTGCGCGAGCTGGAGGACGAGCACGCGGAGGCGCGCTTCGTCTCGGGTGAGATCGAGCGGCTCGTCGACGAGGGCACGTCACGCAACGAGGTCGCCGTCTTCTACCGCACCAACGCGCAGTCGCGCGTGCTCGAGGACACGCTCGTGCGCGCGCAGATCGGCTACCAGGTGATCGGCGGCACGAAGTTCTACGAGCGCGCCGAGATCAAGGACGCGATCGCCTACCTGACGGCGCTCGTCAACCCGCAGGACGTCGTCGCCTTCGGGCGGATCGTCAACTCGCCGCGGCGCGGGATCGGCGCGACCTCGTTCTCGCGCGTCGTGAGCTGGGCCAACACCGCCGGCATCACGGTGTGGGAGGCGGCGGCCGACCCGGAGGCGGTCCCCGGCCTCGGTACCGCGGCGGTGAAGGCGTTTCACCGCTTCATGGGCACGATGAGAGTGCTGCGCGAGCGGGCCGAGAGCGGCGCGCCGATCGCGGCGCTGCTGAACGAGCTGCTGCGCGAGAGCGGCTACCTCGACGCGCTGGAGGCCGAGCGCACGATCGAGGCGCAGGGGCGCAGCGAGAACCTCGAGGAGCTCGTCAACGTCGCCGCCGAGTACGACTCGATCGAGACCGACGCGGAGGGCGAGCCGCCGTCGCTCGCCGGCTTCCTGCAGCAGATCGCGCTCGTCGCCGACGCCGACTCGCGCAGAGACGACGAGGGGCTCGTGACGCTGATGACGCTGCACAACGCGAAGGGGCTCGAGTACCCGATCGTGTTCGTGATCGGCTGCGAGGAGGGCGTCTTCCCGCACTCGCGCGCGATCGACGAGGGCGGCCTGGAGGAGGAGCGCCGCCTCGCCTACGTCGGCATCACGCGCGCGCAGCGCGACCTCTACGTCACCTACGCGCGCACCCGGGCGGTCTTCGGCGCGCGCAGCTACGGCGCGCGCAGCCGCTTCGTCGACGAGATCCCGCTCGCGCTGACGGATCGGCCGGCGCGACCGTCGTTCGGCGTCGGTGGCGTGCGCGAGCGAGCGACCTCGTGGGGCTCCGGCTCAGGCGCGCCGGGCGGGCTCGGCAGCGGCAGCGGCATCGCGTGGGCGAGCGGCGGCGGGGAGGAGGCGGGCCCGTCGTTCCGGCTCGGCGAGGACGTTGCGCACCCGGCCTTCGGCGAGGGCGTCGTGACGGGCGTCGAGGCCGGCGGCATCGTCGTGATCCGCTTCGCCGAGGACGGCTCCGAGCGCAAGCTCGTCGCCGACCTCGCGCCGATCACGCGGCGCTGAGCCGGCGCGCGTCCGACGGTCAGCGGGTCGCGTCGACCAGCTCAGTGACGTTCGCTTCGGGCTCCGTGCGCACGAGCCGGAAGCCCGCCTGCTGCACGGCCGCGACCTGTTCGGGCTGGGACTGCGCGACGGGCAGGAACAGCTTGCTGCCGCCGGCCGCGCGCAGCGCCGCGATCGCCTCCGCGAGCTGGCTGCGCAGCGGCATCGACTCGATGCTGACGTATGGGGAGACGTTGTCGATCCTCAGCTCGTAGGCGATCTGATGGCCGAGCGGTCCGAGGATCGCGACTGGCTCGCCGCGGTGCGTCACCGCACCGATCGCCCGCGCCGTGGGAGCGACCGACAGCGGCCGTGCGCTCGAGGTGTCGCGCAGGCGCGCGACCTGCGACCACGGCGTCGGCGTCTGCGCGACCGAGCAGACGGTCAGCCCGAACGCGAGCAGCAGCCCCGCCTCGGCGAGCGTCGGGCGGCGGGCTGGCCGAGCGAGGATGGCGCGCACGGCTGCGACGAGCAGGAGCGCCAGCGCGAGGCTCCAGGCGGAGAAGATGCTCAGCAGCGCTTCCGGCAGCGAGCGCCCGACGTAGTAGCTCGCCGCACCGAGCCCGAAGATGCCGGACCAGGCGAGCATCGCGGTCAGCAGGCGGTCCGCGGCACCGGACGTGGCACGCACGACCGCCAACACGATCGCGGCTGCGAACGTCAGATAGATCGCGAGGTGGAAGCCGAGGTGGGGCATCGGCATCATCCCGAACGCGTCGATCCCGTACAGCCGCGGGAACGTCAGCAGCATGCCGAGGTGCGGAAGCGAGCCCGACCGCGCCAGCGTCAGCGCGCACAGGCCGGCGAGCGCGACGAGCACGCCGAGCGCTGCGTCGGCGAGCAGCCGGCCGAGCTGCCTCGGCGAGCGCGCCTGCACGAGCGCGAGCGCCGCCAGCGTCGCGACCAGCGCCGAGAGCCCGAACTCGAGGTTGTTGATCGCGACCGCCCCGCCGACGGCGAACAGCAGCACGCGCCGGCGCGGCGCCGCCTCGTCGAGATGGCGCGCGGCGAGCCACGCAAGCCCGTAGGCGCCGAGGTAGCGCATCGGGAACACGCTGAAGAGCGTCTGCGGCCCGTGCCGCGCGTCGGGCGGGCCCAGCTCGGTGAAGAAGCCGGTGGACAGGACGGGCACGAACAGCGCGAGCGCCAGCAGCGAGCGGCGCACCACGCGCCGCAGCACGCCGTACAGCGCGAGCGCGGCGAGCCAGCTCCCGGCGGCCATCGTCGCCGTGTAGACGCCGAGCGAGGTGCCCAGCAGCGCCATCGCGCCGGCGCCGACGTAGGCGAACAGGTGCCCGTACTGGGTGTGGAAGTCGACGAGCGGCGTCCGCCTGTCGAGGACCGCGAACGACTCGTCGAGCCAGAACGGCAGGTTGACGAAGATGCGGTAGTTGCCGTTCGCCATCGACGCTTCGGTGTTGATCGCCGTCAGCAGCCACGCGGCGGCGAGCACGGCGGCGGCGGCGAGCGCGGCCAGCCGGCGGCCGCGCGTCTCGCGCGTCCACGCGCCGATGCGCGCGACGAGCGTGCGGCTGCGGAGCACGAGCGCGAGCCCGGCCGCAACGAGCGCGGCGACGACGAGCGTTGGCAGCGTGAAGTAGACGGTGTGTCTGGGGATTTCGGACCACGGGAGGCCGAAGACCTTCAGGCGCTGGGCGACGATCGCCGTGACGAGCGCGCACGGCACCAGCGCCTGCGCCAGCGGCACCGCGATCCGCAGCAGCCGCGGCGGGAGCGCGATGCGCCGGTGCGCGCCGAGCGCGACGGCGGCCCCGACGCCCACCGGGGCCAGCACGGCGAGCAGGTAGGCGGTCCGCTCCGACGGCTCGGGCAGCACGCCCAGCCGTGCGCGCCAGAAGGGCCAGAAGTCGGCGTGCGGCGCGGCGAACAGGAGGCGCCCGACCGGCCGGTCGAGCAGCGCCATCCCCACCAGGAGCAGCGCGAGCGCAGGCAGCGCCGCGACCCACGCGACCTCCCCCGGAGTGGCGCCGACCAGCGTGGCCGTTCGCCATGTCCTCCCCCTGGCAGACACGGCGGCAGTCTACCGGCGGCTCTGCTCGCGATCAGCGGACCAGTTGCGTCAGGTGCAGCGGCGGCGGTCCGACGGCCGCGGTATGGAAGCCGGCGTCGGCGATTCTGTTGACCAGCACCGCCTGGAGCTGGCTTTGGATCACGTCGGTTTCTCTGAACAGCGTCGCGACGAAGATGGTCCTCAGCCTCTGCGCTTGGATCGTCCTGAAGAGCGTGCTCCACTGCGCTGTGGTCGGCATCGAGTCGGTGCTCGCGTACGGGTCCACGTCCCGGACGCCTGCGTCGTACGCGATGCGGTGCCCGAGCGCCACCACGAGGGCGACGCGCTGGCCGGGCACCGTGTGGCTGCGGACGAACTGCTCGATCGCGCGCTGCCGGAAGGCCGGCGTGGGGGTCGTCCTGCTCAATCGCGCGACCTGCGACCACGGGGTCGGCGTCTGGCCGAGCGAGCACACCGCGAGGCCGAATCCGAGCAGGACCGCGAGCTCGGCGGCGGTCGGCCAGCGGCGGGACGCGGAGCGCGCGAGGAGTAGGCGCACGACCACGACCAGCAGCATCGCGAGCGCGAGCGCCCATGGGGAGAACAGGTCGATCAGCACGTCGGGATGGGAGCGGCCTGCGTAGTAGGCCCCCGCCCCGAGCCCGAAGACCCCGATCCAGCACAGAATGCCGGTCAGCGGCACGTCGCGCTCGCGCTGCACGGCGCGCACGGCGGCGAGGATCAGCGCCGCCGCGAACGTGACGTAGACCGCGAGGTGGAAGCCGAACGTCGGCATCGGGAGCATGCCGAAGCCGTCAAGCGCGTACACGCGCGAGAACTCGAACAGCAGGCCGAAGTGCGGAGGCATGCCGGCGACCGCCAGCGTCGCAGCCGTCGTGACCGCGAGAGCGGCTGCGATCCCCGCCAGCGCCGCGCCCAGGACGCGGGCCGCGCCGCCCCACGTGAGCTGGGGCAGCGTCAACAGCAGCGTCACGACGGTCGCCGCGAAGGCGGGTGCTCCGAACTCGGGGTTGTTGACGAGCACGAGCCCCGCGACGACGAGCGGCATCGCGATGCGGCGCGGACGTCTGCCGTCGAGCTGCCGCACGACCAGCCATGCCAGCACGTACGGGCCGCCATAGCGGATCGGGAAGAGGCTGAAGAGGTTCGCGGGGCCGTAGCGGTCGGCGAGCGTGCCCTGCTCCTTGAAGAAGCTCGTCGCGAGAAACGGGGCGAACAGCGCGAGTGCGAGCAGCGAGTTGCCGACGACGCGGCGGAACGTCGCGAAGACGGCGAGCATGGTTGCGACGGTCGCGCTCACCATCACGGCCGCGAAGACGCTGTACGTGCCGCCGAGCAGCGCCATGGCGCCCGCCGTGACATAGGGCCAGAGCTGTGCGTACTGCGCGTGGAAGGTCGCGAGTGGAGCGAGCCCGTTGAGAACGGCGAAGGTTTCGTCGAGCCAGAACGGGACGTTCTGGCGAAGCGCCAGCGTCGTCTCGCCGATGGTGGCGTCGCTGTTGAGCGCCGTCAGCATCCACAGCGCGAGCAGGGTCGCGACGGCCGCACCGGCGAGCAGCTTCGTCCAGGGCGTCTCGCGCAGGGACCCCCGCAGGCGTTCGACGACGGTCGGACGCCGGAGTGTCGCGACGAGCGCGCCGGCGAGCAGCACGGCGACGACGAGCGTCGCCGGAGTGAAGTAGATGCGGTGCTGGGGATAGATCGTGCTGAATGCGCCGCGGAACGCCAGCGTGTGCTGGGCGACGAGGGCGAAGACGGTGAACGCGAGCAGCAGCGGGCCGCCGGCACGCGCGACGGTGCGACGCAGCGGCGTGTCGGCGATCGAGCGACCCCATGCCGCGACGATGCATGCGACGACGAACGGTGCCGCGGCGGCGATCAGGTAGCGCGCGTGCTCCGTCGGCTCGGGCCAGGCGCCGCCGTCCACGAACTCCACCTGGTCGGGTCTGAACAGCGCCCTGCCGAGTGGCGGCCCGAGCGCCACGACGGCGACCGTCGTGAGCAGGCTGCAGGGAACCGCGACGAGCCAGGCCGCATCCCCGACGGCCATCGTCGCCGAGACCTTCGCGGAGAATCGGCTGCGCGCGCTGTTCGATGCTGCGGTCGAGGACACCGGGCTACGCTAGCCGAGCCGCAGGTCCGGCACCAAATTTCGAACTGTTGGGCCAGGACGCCGCGCCGCTGCTCGCGCAACTAGCATCCACGACCCGAATGACCGCCACGCTGATCGACGGCAGAGCGATCGCCCAGCAGGTGCGGGCGCAGGTCGCGCGCGACGTCGCCGCCTTCACTGCGGAGACCGGGGTCGTCCCGGGGCTCGCGACCGTGCTCGTGGGCGACGACCCGGCCTCGGCCGTCTACGTCGCCAACAAGCGCAGAGCGTGCGCCGAGGCCGGCATCGCCGATCTGCACCGCCACCTGCCGGCAACCGCCACCGCCGCGCAGGTCATCGCCTTGCTGAACGAGCTGAACGCCGACCCGGCGTGCAGCGGGATCCTGCTCCAGCGCCCGCTGCCGGACGGGCTCGACGACGCTGCGCTCAGCGCGCTGATCGCGCCGGACAAGGACGTCGACGCGCTCACGCCGATCAGCGCCGGCCGGCTGCTGCAGGGCGTGCCGGGGCTGCGGCCGTGCACGCCGCTCGGGGTGATCGAGCTGCTCGACCGCCACGACGTCGCGCTCGAGGGTGCCGAGGCGGTCGTCGTCGGCCGCTCCGACCTCGTCGGCAAGCCGGTCGCGCATCTGCTGCTGCAGCGCAACGCGACCGTCACGATCTGCCATTCGCGTACGCGCGACCTGGCGGCCGTCTGCGCGCGCGCGGACGTGCTGATCGCCGCGGTCGGCGTGCCGCGGCTGATCGGCGCCGACGCCGTGAAGCCGGGGGCCGCGGTGATCGACGTCGGCATGAACCGCCTGCCCGAGGGCCTCTGCGGCGACGTCGACTTCGACGCGGTGCGCGAGGTCGCCGGGCTGCTGACGCCGGTGCCGGGCGGCGTCGGGCCGATGACGATCGCGATGCTGCTGCGCAACACGCTCACCGCCGCCCGGCTGCGATAACGGCCGCCGTCGTCGCTACGGTTGCGGCGCCGGCTCCGAGCCGGCGCAACCGACGTGCCCGAGGAGGTACGCATGGAGTTCGACTTCGGCAGGCTCCGTCGCGGTGAGCAGATCGTGGGGATCGGCGCGGTGGCGTTGTTCGTCCTGATGTTCTTCGATTGGTACAGCGTGAGCGTGAGCGGCACGGCTGCCGGCTTCAGCCGCTCGGTCGGGGTCGGGGGCGGCAGCGCATGGCAGGCGTTCGGCTTCATCGACATCTACCTGCTGCTCACGGTCGTCGTCGCGCTGACGCTTGTCGCGCTCACGGCGACGCAGCGCACCCCGGCGCTCCCGGTCACGACGAGCGTGATCACGGCCGCGGTGAGCGCGCTCGCGGCAGTGCTCGTCCTGTTTCGGTTGGTCGACGCGCCCGGCGGTGGATCGGAGAGCTTCGGGGGCGTCACGATCAACGTCGACGTGAGCCCCACGCTGTGGGCGTTCCTCGGCTTCCTGGCGGTACTCGCGATCGTCTACGGCAGCTACCTCTCGATGCGCGACGAGGGGACGACGCTCGACGACGTGCGCGGACAGGCGAGCGCGGCGGCGACGCAGGCGCGCGCCGCCTTCGACGGCGCGGCACCGGCCGCCGGCGGCGCTGCGTCCACGGCGCCGCCGCCCGCGAGCTCGCCGCCGGCACCGCCGCCGCCCCCGGCCCCGGCGGAGCCCGAGGCGGGCGAGTCGACGCAGCCGCCCGCGCCCGCCCAGGCGGCTCCCTCGAGCGAGCCGCCGCCGCTCAGCTCCTAGCCGGTCGGTGCCGGGCGCTCCTCGCGAGCGCCCGGCGCCTAAACTGCTGCGCCGATGATCGATCGCGCGCAGGTGCTCCACGTCGCGAAGCTGGCGCGGCTCGCCCTCTCCGAGCAGGAGGTGGCGCAGATGTCGCGCGAGCTGTCCGACGTGCTGGGCCACATCGAGAAGATCTCCGAGCTCGAGCTGGCGGGCGTCCCGCCGACCTCGCACGTGATCGACGTCGTCAACGCGCTGCGCCCCGACGAGCCGCGTCCGTCGCTGCCGCGCGACGTCGCGCTCGCGTCCGCGCCCGAGCCGCTGGAGCAGGGCTTCGGCGTCCCGAGCCCGGGAGCGTCGTGAGCGGCCCGATCGAGCTGACGGGCGCGCAGGCGGTCGAGCGGGTGCGCGCGGGCGAGCTGTCCGCGGCCGAGCTGTTCGAGGCCTACCGCTCGCGCGCGGCGGCCGACGCCGACGATCTCAACGCGTTCACGTGGGTCGCCGACGGCGCGCCGGCCGATCCGGTCGCAGACGCGCCGCTGGCCGGCGTTCCGCTGGCCGTCAAGGACCTCTTCTGCACCGAAGGCGTGCCCAGCCAGTCCGGCTCGAAGATCCTCGAGGGCTACCGGCCGCCGTACACGGCGACCGCCGTCGCGAAGCTGGCGACCGCCGGCACGACGCTGCTCGGCAAGACGAACCAGGACGAGTTCGCGATGGGCTCCTCGAACGAGAACTCCGCGTTCGGCCCGGTCCGCAACCCGTGGGACCGCGAGCGCGTCCCCGGCGGCTCGTCGGGCGGCAGCGCCGCCGCGGTCGCGGCGGGCCTCGCGCCGTGGGCGCTGGGCACCGACACCGGCGGCTCGATCCGCCAGCCGGCCGCGCTGTGCGGGATCGTCGGGTTGAAGCCGACCTACGGGGCGATCTCGCGCTACGGGATGATCGCGTTCGCGTCCTCGCTCGACCAGGCCGGGCCGTTCACGCGCGACGTGACGGACGCCGCGCTGCTGCTGCGCCACATGGTCGGCCAGGACGCGCGCGACTCGACGTCGCTCGCCTTCCCCGGCGAGATCGAGCTGCCGCGGGGCGCCGACCTCAGAGGCGTGCGGCTCGGCGTGCCGCAGGAGCTGACCGGCGACGGGATCGAGCCGGGCGTGCGCGCGGCGTTCGAGGCGACGCTCGCGCTCGCCGAGCAGCTCGGCGCCTCGATCGAGACGTGCAGACTGCCGCACGCGCCGCATGCGCTGTCCGCCTACTACCTGATCGCGCCGGCCGAGGCGTCGGCGAACCTCGCTCGCTTCGACGGTGTCCGCTACGGCCTGCGCGTCGACGCCGACGACCTGCTCGGCATATACACGCAGACGCGCGCGGCCGGCTTCGGCGCCGAGGTCAAGCGGCGCATCATGCTCGGCACCTACGCGCTCTCGTCCGGCTACTACGACGCCTACTACGGGCGCGCGCAGCAGGTCCGCACGAAGGTCGCCGAGGACTTCCGCGCCGCCTTCGAGCGCTTCGACCTGCTGGTCACCCCGACGGCGCCGAGCGTCGCCTTCCGCCTCGGCGAGAAGGTCGACGACCCGCTCGCGATGTACCTCAACGACGTCTGCACCGTGCCGATGTCGCTCGCCGGCATCCCGGCGATCTCGATCCCCAACGGCCTCTCCGACGGGCTGCCCGTCGGCCTCCAGCTGTGCGGTCCGGCGTTCAGCGAGAACCGCCTGCTGGCGGCGGCGCACGTGCTCGAGCAGGCGCTCGCGTTCGACGGATCGGCGGCGCGCGCATGAGCTACGAGCCCGTGATCGGGCTGGAGATCCACGTCCAGCTGAAGACCCGCACGAAGATGTTCTGCGGCTGCGAGCTGAGCTTCGGCGACCCGCCCAACACGCACACGTGCCCGGTCTGCCTGGGCTTGCCGGGCGCGCTGCCGGTCGTCAACGCGAGAGCGATCCACTACGCGCTGCTGATCGGGCTCGCGCTCGGCTGCGAGCTGGCGCCGCGCTCGATCTTCCATCGCAAGAACTACTTCTATCCGGACCTGCCCAAGGGCTACCAGATCAGTCAGTACGACGTCCCGATCTGCTCCGGCGGCCGCCTCGGCGACGTGCGCATCCATCGCGCGCACATGGAGGAGGACGCGGCCAAGCTCGTGCACGTCGGCGCCAGCGGGCGCATCCACGGCGCCGACGAGTCGGTCGTCGACTTCAACCGCGGCGGCACGCCGCTGGTCGAGATCGTCACCGAGCCCGACGTGCGCTCGGCCGCGCAGGCGCGCGAGTGGCTGAACGTGCTCCGCGAGACGCTGCGCCAGCTCGGCGTCTCCGACGTGAACATGGAGGAGGGCTCGCTGCGCTGCGACGCCAACGTCTCGATCCGCCCAGCCGGCAGCGACGTCCTCGGCACGAAGACCGAGCTCAAGAACATGAACTCGTTTCGCTACCTCGAGCGCGGCGTGGAGGCGGAGATCGCGCGCCAGATCGCGATCGTCGAGGCCGGCGGGGACGTCGAGCAGGAGACGCTGCACTACGACCCCGTCACCGGCGCGATCAGCTCATTGCGCTCGAAGGAGGAGGCGCACGACTACCGCTACTTCCCCGAGCCGGACCTCGTCCCGGTCGTCGTCGACGAGGCGATGATCGCGGCCGCGCGTGCCGAGCTGCCGGAGCTGCCCGCCCAGCGCGCCGAGCGCTACGAGCGCGAGCTGGGCCTGAGTGCCGACAGCGCCCGCCAGCTCGCCTTCCGCGCGGACCTCGCGTCCTACTTCGAGGCTGCGCTGGCGTCCGACGGGGCACATCCGCAGACGCTCGCCAACTGGGTCACCGGCGAGCTGGTCGCGCGCGTCGGCGACGGCGATCCGGCGACGTCGAAGGTCGAGCCGGCCGCGCTTGCGCAGCTCGTCGCGCTCCTGCGCGCCAAGTCAGTGACGCCGGGCGCCGCCAAGCAGGTGCTCGACACGCTCGTCGCGCAGGGCGGGGATCCGCAGGCGATCGTCGAGGCCGAGGGCCTCGGAGCGCTCGGTGGCGGCGACGAGCTGGCCGAGATCGTGCAGCGCGCGCTCGCGGCGGACCCCGACGCGGTCGAGAAGCTCAAGGGCGGCAACATGAAGGCGATCGGCCCGATCGTCGGCTTCGTGATGCGCGAGACGAAGGGCCGCGCCGACGGCGGCGAGGTCACGCGGCTCGTGCGCGAGCAGCTCGGTCTGGGGTGACGTCGCCCGCAGGCGGGCCGGCTTGCGGCCGCCGGAGGGCGAAACACGATCTCCGAGCCCGAGGGCACGCACGGTTGTCGCTTGCGTGCACGGGTCAGAACTGTCTAGTTTGTGGAGTCACCGGTTAGGGGGAAGCCGTGGGGAAAAAGGTCGCGCTGGCGCTCGCGCTGCTGGCGACATCGATTGGAGTGAGCGCGTGCGGCGGCACGCAGGGCAGCGCCGGACTCAGCGGCGCGACGTCGACGTCGGCGTCCAACAGACTGCCGGCCTCGAAGGCGGGGCACACCGATCCGAACAAGAGCTGCGACAGCCAGGGCATCAACTCGACGCAGCTCGGCACCGGCGCCTGCAAGGAAGGCGGGGTGCAGTACGTCGTCGGCAACTACGGCGGGGTCGTCGACCTCAAAAGGCTCGGCGTGACGATCATCGGCGTCGCCGTGGCTCCTGCCGACCAAGGGCACGGGAGGACCGTGACGCCCCAGCGCGACGCCTTCCTGCGCGTCACGCTGGAGGTGCAGAACCGCGACAGGGTCGCGCATCGCTTCGCCTTCGGGCAGACGATGCTCGGGGTCGGTGCCGACAACTACCTCGAGCGCACCGACGTCGAGCGGAAGGTGCACGCCGAATCGATCGCGGCCGTCAACGGCGGCATGATCGGTGCCGGGGAAACGCTGCGCGGAGACGTCCTGTTCGACATATCGGAGGCGGACTACGAGCAGCTCCAGAGAGTCGGCCGCTTCTTCATATGGGACTTCGGCGGTCATGCGTCCGCCCAGATCTCCAGATCGACGGGCCAGCTCGGCCAGATCCGGCTGTACGCCAACGAAAGAAGCTGACCGGCTGGACGGCGCGGGTACGCTGGGAGAAAGCCACCGCACCCGCGCTCAGGAGGCCCGAGATGTCCCGACTCATCCGGATGGACGGCAGCGGCCACACGACGCTCGCCGAGTGGACCGCGGACGACCGGGCGTCGGTCGAGCAGGCCGTGGCTGCCTTTCGCGAGGAGCTCGAGCAGGGCTCGATCGCGATGGTCACGCGCGGCGCTGGCCATGCAGAGCACGTGCGCGAGCTGCCGCTCGACGAGCCGCTCGTGATCATGCGGCGGCCGATCGCGGGGGGCTAGTAGATGGCGGCGGCGGGCGCGCTGCCGGAGCTGGCGGCCGTCTACTGGCGCCCGCGCATGACCGCCGAGCGGCTGCAGCGCCGCGGGCGGCTATGGACCCTGACGACGGTCGCGCACGTCGTGCCGTTCGTCGTCGTGGCGGTCGTGATGGTGCTGTTGTCGCCGCTCGCGCTGCCCGTCGCGCTGGCGGCGCTCGCGCACGCATGGCTCATCCCGGAGCTGTACGCGCGCCGCGGCGCGACCGTCACGCGATCGCTGCGACCCACTGAGGACGGTCCGGAGCGGGTCTCGCTCGGCCTGCTCGGCGACCTCGTCGACCACGACGCGCGCGAGCTGCACGCGCGCAGCGGGCTCGTGCCGGAGCCGGGCCGGCTCGGCACGTGGCTCGTGGGTGAGGCGGGCGCGCTGCTGGTCAGCGGCCGCCGCGTCTCCTGCTGGTGCGTGAGAGCGACCGACCCGGAGGGCGCGCGGCTGCCCTCCGGCGACCGCGTCGCGCATCTGCTGCTCGCGCTGCGCAGCGACGAGGAGGGCTTCGCGACGGTCGCCAACCTCGCCTTCAGCGGAGCGCGCTGGCGCGTGCGCCGGCGGCTGCCGAAGCGCCAGCGCACAGCGCTCGACGCCGTCGGCCGGAGCGCTACGCTTCTGGGATGAGCTACTCCCAGGGCGCCGAGAAGCCCGAGAAGCCGTCGTTCCTCAAGCGCGCGCTCGCACTCGTGATCCTCGCCGTCGTGGTGGTGCTGGTCGCGAAGATCGTGATCGGCTTCGTGATGGCGATCTTCTGGATCCTCGTCGCGGTCGTGGCCGTGGTCGCGGTGCTGTGGGCGCTCAACCAGCTGCTCTGAGGCCGCCATGGCCTACCTCGTCATCGCGGTCTGGTTCGGCATCTGCGGCGGCGTCGTGGGCCGCATCAAGGGCGGCTCGTTCTTCATCTGGTTCCTGATCTCGGCCGTCGTGCCGGGACTGGGCCTGATCGCCGCGCTGCTCTACCGCTGGGACAGCAAGGAGCTGCGGCGCCAGTGCCCCGGCTGCGGGCGGGTCGTGAAGCTGCACGACGCGATCTGCACGAGCTGCGGGACCGAGCTGGAGTTCCCCGACGTGGCGATCGCGTCGGAGGCGGATGTCGCCGAGCGGCAACTCGCTCACGCTCACGCCAGGAATTCCGCGCGGTAGCGGCGAATTCCGCTGGTAGACTGGCTCCACGGCGCGACCTTCGTCGCGCCATTCGCACATCTACGAGCTTCTTGGAAAGGAGGCGAGCGCACATGCGAGCAGTCGACGCATTGATGGAGTGCCTGAAGGCGGAGGGTGTCGACGTCGTATTCGGGCTTCCCGGCGGCGCGAACCTCCCGACCTACGACGCCTTCTACGACGCCGGCATCAAGCACATCCTCGTGCGCCACGAGGCCGGCGGTGGCCACGCCGCGGAGGGCTACGCGAAGGCGACCGGCAAGGTCGGCGTCTCGTTCGGCACGAGCGGCCCCGGCGCGACCAACCTCGTCACCGCGATCTGCGACGCGATGATGGACTCGGTGCCGGTGGTGTTCATCACCGGCCAGGTGCGCACGGAGCTGATCGGGACCGACGGCTTCCAAGAGGCCGACATCCTCGGGATGACGCTCCCGATCGTGAAGCACAGCTTCATGATCCAGCACCCGCTGGAGATCCCGCGCACGATCCACGAGGCGTTCCACATCGCGCGCACGGGTCGTCCCGGGCCGGTGCTCGTCGACATCCCGCAGGACCTCAGCCGCGCCGACATCCCGTACGAGCCCGTCACCGACGTCCACCTGCCGGGCTACCAGCCGACGACGGAGGGCAACCAGAAGCAGATCCGCCTCGCCGCGAAGGCGATGGCGAACGCGCGCCGGCCGGTCATCTACGCCGGCGGCGGCGTCGTCAACGCGAACGCCGCGCAGGAGCTGCGCGACCTCGCGACGAGCGACCGCTTCCCCGTCACGTGCACGCTGATGGGCCTCGGGGCCTTCCCGGCCTCGCACGAGCAGTGGCTCGGGATGCTCGGCATGCACGGCACTCGCGCCGCCAACTACGCGATGGACGAGGCCGACCTGATCGTCGGGATCGGCGTCCGCTTCGACGACCGCGTGACCGGCAAGCTGAGCGAGTTCGCCCCGCGCGCGAAGTTCATCCACGTCGACGTCGACCCGGCCGAGATCTCGAAGAACGTGCCGGCGCACATCCCGATCGTCGGCGATGCGAAGAACGTCGTCGCGCGCCTCGTGACGGAGTACCGCGCGCTCGGCGCCGACCGCAGCCGCCTGGAGGACTGGTGGCAGCGGATCGAGGGCTGGCGCGCGCAGTACCCGCTCAGATACGAGGACACCGCCGACGCCGAGATCCGCCCGCAGCGCGCCGTGCAGGCCGTCTTCGAGGCGACCGGCGGCGAGGCGATCGTCACGAGCGACGTCGGCCAGCACCAGATGTGGGCGGCGCAGTACTACGGCTTCCCCGAGCCGCGTCGCTGGATCAACTCCGGCGGGCTCGGCACGATGGGCTTCGGCCTGCCGGCGGCGATGGGGGCGGCGGTCGGCTGTCCGGACAAGACGGTCGTCTGCATCGCCGGCGACGGCTCGATCCAGATGAACGCGCAGGAGCTGGCGACCTGCTCGCAGAACGGGATCCCGGTGAAGGTCGTGATCCTCAACAACGGCTACCTCGGCATGGTCCGCCAGTGGCAAGAGCTGTTCTGGGACAAGCGCTACTCGCAGGTGGACATGGGCAGCTTCCCCGACTTCGTCAAGCTCGCCGAGGCGCACGGCGCGACCGGCATCCGCCTGACGGACAAGAGCACGCTCGTGGACGACCTCAAGGCCGCGATCGCGACCGAGGGCCCGGTGGTGGTCGACGTCCGCGTCACCGCCGAGGAGAACGTGTACCCGATGATCCCCGCCGGCCAGGCCGCGCGGGACATGGTGGGGTGACCGTCATGGGAGAGCCAGGAACGAAGGAGCTGATCAGCCTCGACGAGCTCGAGGCGGCGGGCAACCTGCGGACGGGTCGCAAGCACATCCTCTCGATCCTCGTCGAGAACAAGCCGGGCGTTCTGACCCGCGTGGCGGGCCTGTTCGCGCGGCGCGCGTTCAACATCGACACGCTCGCCGTCGGGCCGACCGACGACGAGACGATCTCGCGCATCACGCTCACGCTCGACGGGGCGGTCCATCCGATCGACCAGGTCACGAAGCAGCTGCACAAGCTCATCAACGTGCTGAAGATCCGCGACCTCGAGCCGGAGGAGACGCTGGCGCGTGAGCTGGCGCTGTTCAAGCTTGCTGTCGACGGTCCGCAGCGCGCCGAGGTGCTGCAGCTGTGCGAGATCTTCGGCGGCCGCGTCGTCGACGTCGCGAAGCGCTCGCTCGTCGTCGAGCTGACGGGCACGGACGAGAAGATCGAGGCGTTCGAGGCGCTCGTGCGGCCGTTCGGCCTGATCGAGATGGCGCGCACCGGCGAGATCGCGATCGCCCGCGGGCGAACGGAAACGTAGGACCGGAGCGCCCGACCTCGATGTCCTTCACGCGCACGCGGCCGGGGGAGCGCCAGTGGCTCGACCCGGCCGCGCGCGATCTGCTCGCTGCGCGGCTGGAGGCGGCCGTGCGCCGGGCGCGCACGGCCGGCGAGGCGCTTGCGGCGGTCACGGTTGCGATCCCGTCGTCGTCCGCCGTCGACCCCAGTGCGCTCGCCGCCGCCTCGCGGCGGGCGGGCGAGCCGTGGTTCAGCTTCGAGCAGCCGGACCGCGACAGGGCGGCGCTGGCCGGCCTCGGCTGCGTGCGCGAGATCGAGGCGTCAGGGCCGGGGCGCTTCCAGGCGGTCGCGCGCGAATGGCGAGCGCTCGCGGCGGCGGCGATCGCCGACCCGCCGGACGGCCCGTCTGGCGCCGGGCTCGTCGCCGTCGGCGGCTTCGCGTTCGCGCCGCAGGGCGCTGGCGCGCCACAGTGGGAGGGCTTCACGCCCGCGTCGCTGCACGTGCCCGAGGTGGCGATCGCACGCCGCGGCGCCGACGTGCGGCTGACGGTCGCGGCACTCGCGACGCCCGACGTCACCGCGGCGGACCTGCTCGCGCGGATCGACGCGCGCCTCGCGGACCTGCGCGCCGGCGTGCCGCTGCCGCTGCTCGACCCGGCGCCGACGGGTCGCTACCGCGTCGTCTCCGCGATGCCGCCCGAGCACTACGAGGGGGCGGTCGCGCGCGCGGTCGAGCGGATCCGCGCGGGCGCGCTCGAGAAGGTCGTGCTCGCGCGGGAGGTGCAGGTGCACGCACCGCGCGACCACGACGCCGGGGCGGTGCTCGGAGCGCTGCGCGAGGGCTTCCCCGAGTGCTACGTCTACGCCGTCGGGCGCGGCGACGCGACCTTCGTCGGCGCGACGCCCGAGCTGCTGGTGCGCCGCGACGGCGAGCGCGCCTCGACCGTCGCGCTCGCCGGCTCGACGCGCCGCAGCGCCGATCCGGCCGTCGACGACCACCTCGGCGAGGCGCTGCTGCGCAGCGACAAGAACCGCGAGGAGCAGGGCATCGTCACGCGCCGCATCGCGCAGGCGCTGCGGCCGCACGCCGTGTGGGTGACGGCGGCGCCGGAGCCGGTCGTCGTGCGGATCGCGAACATCCAGCACCTCGCGACGCCGATCCGCGCGCAGCTTTCGAAGCCGCTCGGCGCGATGGCGCTCGCGGCGCTGCTGCACCCGACGCCCGCCGTCGGCGGCGAGCCGTTCGCGGCGGCCGAGCCGCTGATCCCGCAGCTCGAGGGCTTCGACCGCGGCTGGTACGCCGGACCCGTCGGGTGGACCGACGCCAACGGCGACGGCGAGCTATGCGTCGCGCTGCGCTGCGCGTTGCTGCGCGGCGCGGTCGCGCACTGCTACGCGGGCGTCGGCGTCGTACGCGACTCCGTCCCGGCCGCTGAGCTGGCGGAGACCGAGGTCAAGCTGCAGGCGCTGCTGCCGGTGCTGGCCGGCTGAGCGCGGCCGGGCCCGCGAAAGCGGGTTTCGCGCTCCGGTTACCGCCGGCGGCGACCTCCTCGCGACGTTACAGCGGTACGCTGACGTTCGACTGAACGATGCCCGACCTTCGCGTCATCGAGCCGCCGCCACCGCCACGCCGTGAGGACACGCGCTCACGGCTCCTGCGTGCGGGCATCGAGGTGCTCGAGCTGGGCGGCTACGCCGCCGCGTCGGTCGCCGCGA
>CAZGJV010000017.1:73023-76425 GCA_964525715.1 uncultured Conexibacter sp.
GCGGGCATCGAGGTGCTCGAGCTGGGCGGCTACGCCGCCGCGTCGGTCGCCGCGATCGCCGAGCACGCAGGCCTCGCGACCGGAACGCTCTACCGCCACTTCCCGTCGAAGGCCGACCTGTTCGTCGAACTGTTCCGCGCGATCGGCGATGCCGAACTGGCGGCGATGACCGGCGCGGCGGCCGCGTCGCGCAGCGCCGCCGAGGAGCTCGACGCGGTGATCGCGACCTTCGCGGGCCGGGCGTTGTCGCGCCCGCGTGTGGCATGGGCGCTCGTCTACGAGCCGCTCGACCCGCCGGTCGACGCCGAGCGCGTGCGCTGCCGCCGCGCCTACGCCGCTCGCATGGCCAGATTCGTGCGGGAGCGAGTCGAACGCGGCGAGCTGCCGGACCAGGACCCCGACACGACCGCCGCCGCGCTGATCGGCGGCATCGCCGAGGCGCTCGTCAGCCCGCTGTCGCCGGTCGCGGGCGGCAACGCCGACCCGGACGCCGTGATCGCCGCGCTGACCGCGTTCTGCCGCCGCGCGGTGGGGGCGGAGTCCGCCGCGGAGCGCAGGACGCTGACTGCTGCGGAAAGCAGCAAATAGGCTCGCCTTTTCCCGGTAGGATACGGCCGTGGCTACGACTCGGGGGAGCGTCGGCCCCGTCGTGCTGGGGCGAAGCGTCGTCGCACGTGCGATCGCGGCATGTGCGCGCATGAGCGCGCCCGCATGGGGCGCTGCCGCGCTGGCCGCCGCGTTCGTCGCGCTGACCGGTTGGTGGCTGTCGGTCGATCGTGCGATGCCGTACAACGACGCCGCTCAGCACCTGCTGTTCGCGTTCGGCTTCCGCGATCACCTCAGCGAAGGCCACCTCCTGCAGGCGATCGACTTCGGGAGCTTCTATCCGCCCGCGACGTACCTGATCGGCGCCCTCGCGACCTACGTCGGCGGCATCGACGTCGCGGCGCCGATCCTCGCGCAGAACATCCTGTTCGTGCCCCTGCTGACGCTCGCCTGCTATCGCGTCGGCCGCCTGCTGGGAGGCCCGGCGGCAGGTCTGCTGGCAGTGCTGTTCGCGCTCGGTGCGCCGCTCGTGATCGAGCAGTTCCACGTCTTCATGCTCGACGTCCCGCAGGCGGCGATCGTGGCCGCCACCGTGTGGCTCGTGCTGGAGAGCGCGCGCTTCCGGCGCGTGGGCGTCGCGGCGCTCGCGGGCGTCGCGTTCGGCTTCGCACTCGAGACCAAGCAGCTCGCCCCGCTGTATCTCGCGGGGCTGCTCGCATGCGTGCTCGCGCGCGGTGGCGGCTGGCGGAACTGGCGTGGCCTGCTGGCGTTCGCGGTGGCGGCGTTCGTCGTCGGTGCGCCGTGGTACCTGCGCCAACTGATGCTCCACAACGGATTGGGGATCGAAGCGGCCGGCCCCGGCGGCGACGTGCCGCCCGCAGCGCGTCCGTCGGTGCTGTCGCCGGCCAACCTCACCTGGTATCTCTGGGCGACGCTCGACGGTCTGCTGTTCGCGCCGCTGTTCGCGTTCGCCGCGGTCGGGGTGGGGGCCGCGGTCGCGCGCGTGGCGCGCCGACGGCCGCTGGACGACCCGACGCCCGAGCTGCTGGCCGGGCTCGTCGGCGCGTGGCTCGCGTTGAGCCTCATGCCGCATCACGACATGCGCTACACGCTCGGCCTGATCGTCTTCCTCTCCGTCCTGGGAACGGCGTGGATCGTGCGGCTGGCGCCTGCGCCGCGCGCCCTCGCGATCGGGCTTCTCGTCGTCGCGATAGCGGCCGCGCACGTCGGCGCGACCTTCGGCATCGGCGGCGCCACGACCCGCTTGCTGCCAGGCGACCGCACCGCCGCCTACGGCGAGGGCGTCCCGCCACGCAACCGCGTGATCGTCTACGAAAATCACGACTACATGGTCTCGGGGCCGCACCGCAGCCCCGACATGCTCGGTCTGCTCGACGTGCTCAAGGCAGCCGGCATCCACGTCATACAGTGGGACGACCTGATCAACCGCTGGGAACCGTATCTCGAAGGCATCGGCCTGTTCGTCATGGCACGCATCGCGGGGCTCGAAATGGTGCCGCAGCAGACGATGACGCCCGGCCTCGACGCGGGCGAAGCGTCGCTCATACGCGCGCGCACGATGGAGGGGCTGGGCGCGCCCTGCATCCGCTTCCCGGACGGCTCCGGCTTGTGGATCCGCGCTGCGCTGGGAGACGGGAATCCGCCACGGGTGGTCTGCCCGCGGCGCGCCTGAGTCAGCGGGCGCGGCTGACCGCTGCACCCACCGCGTCCCACACGCGCCGGTGCAGGGCGACGTTCGCGGCGCGTTGCGTGCGGACCTCGACGATCGTCACGCCGCCCGCGCCGAGCGCCCGCGCCAGCTCCATCCGCAACGCGCTGACGTCGGCGGCGAGCGCGTGCCGTGCGCCGTAGAGCGCGGCCGCCTGCGCGAAGTCGAGCCCGTGCGGCGTCGCGACGTGCTGCTCGTAGTCCGCGCCCTCGCGCGAGACCGGCAGGAAGTCGAAGATCCCGCCGCCGTCGTTGTTGACGAGCACGATCGTCAGGCCGAGGTCGAGCCGCCGCGCCGACAGCAGCGCGCCGAGGTCGTAGGCGAGCGCGACGTCGCCGATGTGCAGCACGACGGGGCCGTCGCCCGCGGCGGCGGCGCCGAGCGCAGAGGCGACGGTGCCGTCGATGCCGTTCGCGCCGCGGTTGGACAGCACGCGCGGCGCATCGTCGCGCGCTGCGGCGAACGTCTCGAGGTCGCGGATGGGCATCGAGGCGGCGACGAACAGCGTCGCCTCGGGCGGCAGCGCGTCGACCAGCTCGGCTGCGACGCGCGGCTCGCTCAGCTCGTCGCCGAGCGTCGCCGCGATTGCGTCGGCGGTCGTGCGGTCGGCCGCGCGCCAGCGCTCGAGCCACGCGGGATCGCCCGCGTCGCGGTGCTCGGTCGTCAGCGCCGCGAGCGTCGCGCGCGGATTCGCGGCGATCCGCTCGCTGACGATGCCGGCCGGGTCGTGCCACGCGCCCTCGGCGTCGAGCGCCACCTGCCGCGCGCCGTCGAGGCCGGCGAGCCAGGCGCGCAGCGGCTTCGACGTCGGCAGGTCGCCGACGCGCAGCACCATCTGCGGTCGCAGCTCGGCGGCGAGCAGCTCGTCGCGCAACAGCGCGTCGTAGTGCGCGATTGCGGCCGGCCCGCGGCGGGCGCCGGACAGCGGGTCGGCGAGCAGCGGGTAGCGGGCCGCCGCGGCGAACGCGGAGAGCGCCTCGCCGAGCGCCGGGTCGCGCTCGTCGCGTCCGGCGACGATCACAGCGCGCGGGCTCGGCGCCAGCGGCACCTTTGGCAGCCCGTCCGCCGCCGGCACGACCGGATGCGCCACCCATGGGCGCCCGTCGGCGCGGCCGGGGCAGGGGTCC
>CAZGJV010000017.1:76525-82031 GCA_964525715.1 uncultured Conexibacter sp.
CCCGACGTGCAGGCGACCGCGACCGGGCGCCCGCTCCGCTTCGCCAGCCCGAGGGCGAAGAAGCCGGCGACGCGCTCGTCGACGTGCGACCAGGCGCGCAGGCCGGGCGTGCGCGCGAGCGACAGCACGATCGGCGTCGAGCGCGAGCCGGGGGAGGTGCACGCGTCGGTGACGCCGCAGCGCACCAGCTCCTCGCAGAAGGCGCGCAGCAGCAGGTACGTGTCCGTGGCGTCGGTCATGGAAGATGCGGGGGATGGCGCCGCAGACGATCGTCCTGCTCCACGGCTTCACTCAGACGGGCCGCAGCTGGGGGCCGGCGATCGCGGCGCTGGGCGAACGCTATCGCGCCCTCGCGCCCGACATCCGCGGGCACGGGAGCGCCGCCGACGTCCGGCCGGTCGACTTCGCGTCCGTGCGGGCCGACGTGCTCGCGCTCGCGCCCGAGCGCTTCATGCTCGGCGGCTACTCGATGGGCGGCCGGATCGCCCTGTCGCTCGCGCTCGCCGCTCCCGCACGCGTCGAGCGGCTCGTGCTCGTCGGCGCCTCGCCGGGGCTCGCAGGCGCAGAGGAGCGCCGCGCCCGCCGCGTCGCCGACGAGGCGCTCGCGGAGCGCATCGAGCGCAACGGGATCGAGGCGTTCGCCGCGCGCTGGTCGTCGCTGCCGCTATTCGCGGATCAGCCGCCCGAGGTCGCCGCCGCCGCGCAAGCGACGCGCCTCGCGCAGTCGCCCGCCGGCCTTGCCGCCGCGCTGCGCGGGCTCGGCACCGGCGTCATGGAGCCGCTGTGGGAGCGCCTGCCGCGGCTGACGTCGCCCGTGACGCTGATCGCCGGCGAGCGCGACGCGAAGTTCCGCGCGATCGCCGAGCGGATGGCCGCCGCGCTGCCCGACGCGACGCTGCACGTCGTCGCCGGCGCCGGGCATGCCGTCCAGCTCGAGCAGCCCGAGGCGGTCGCCCGCATCGCGGCTGCGCGTTGACCCCTTCGTTGCTCGCGGATAGGGTGCGACGCGCCCCCACGTGACCGGCTTCCTCTACCACCTCGGGCGCGCGTGCTCGCGCCACCGGCTGCCGGTGCTGGCGATCTGGCTCGTGCTCGCCGTGGGGCTGGTGCTCGCCTCCGCCCACTTCGGCTCGCAGGCGAGCGACAACGTCAGCCTGCCCGGCACCGGCTCCCAGCAGGTGACCGACCTGCTGCAGAGAGGCTTCCCGGCGCAGGCGAACGGCGCCTCGCCGATCGTGCTGCGCGCACCGCAGGGCAGACACATCGCCGACTACAAGAGCGCGATCGACGACAGCGTCAAGGCGCTGCAGGCGAACGACCTCGTCGCGAAGGTGATCAGCCCGCTCGACCAGGCCGGCGCCGCCCAGGTCAGCAGAGACGGCACCGTCGCGTTCATCTCGATGTACCCGGCCGAGTCGCTCGGCAGCGTCACGATCGAGAAGGCGCAGGGGATCCTCGACGACGCGAACGCGGCGAAGCACGCCGGCCTCAGCACGTCGGCCGGCGGGCCGCTCGGCTCGAAGCTGTCGAAGCCCGCGACCGAGAGCAGCGAGGTCGTCGGCTTGACGATGGCGCTGATCGTGCTCGCCTTCACGTTCGGCACGTTCGTCGCGATGGGGCTGCCGATCCTGTCGGCGCTGATCGGCGTGATCGTCGGCCTGTCCGGCATCACGCTGCTGAGCCACCTCGTCGTCGTGCCGACGTCGGCGCCGACGCTCGCGATCATGCTCGGCCTCGGCGTCGGGATCGACTACGCGCTCTTCATCGTCACGACCCACCGAGACACGCTCGCGCACGGCATGGAGGTGCACGAGTCGGTCGCCCGCGCGATCGCGACGTCCGGCGGCGCGGTGCTGTTCGCCGGCACGACCGTCGTCGTCGCCGTCTGCTCGCTCGCCGTCGCCGGGATCCCGCTCGTCACGACGCTGGGCCTGACGACCGGCCTGATGGTCGCGCTCGCAGTCGTCTGCGCGCTCACGCTGCTGCCGGCGGTCCTCGCGTCGGTCGGCACGCGCATCGACTCGCTGCCGCTTCCGGGCCGCAGACCCGGCAGACCCCTCGACGTCGAGCACTCGCGCTGGGCGCGCTTCGCGCGCTGGATCATGCGCCATCCGCTCGTCTCGGTCGCGATCGCGCTGGCGATCCTGATCCCGCTCGCGATCCCCGCCTTCTCGCTGCACTTCGGCCAGACCGACACGGGCGCGCTGCCGAAGGACGAGACCGCGCGGCAGGCCTACGACGACATCACCTACGGCTTCGGCGTCGGCACGAACGGCCCGATCGTGATCGCCGCGCAGCTGTCCAGAGCGGCGCAGCCCGGCGATCCCCAGCTCGCGCAGCTGCAGCAGGCGGTCGCGAGAACGCACGGCGTCGTCAGCGTCTCGCCGGTCGCGCTCGACAAGGCCGGCACGGTCGCGACCTTCTCGGCGATCCCCAGCACGGCGCCGTCGGACTTCGCGACCGAGGACCTCGTGCGCACGCTGCGCGACACGACGATCCCGAACGCCACGAGAGGGACCGACGTCAGCGCCTACGCCGGCGGCTCGACCGCCGCGTTCATCGACCTCGCGGAGGAGATCTCCGACACGCTGCCGGAGACGATCGCGGTGATCATCGGCCTCAGCTTCCTGCTGCTGACGATCGCCTTCCGCTCGTTCCTCGTGCCGTTGAAGGCGGCCGTCATGAACCTGCTGTCGATCGGGGCCGCGTACGGCGTCGTCGTGATGGTCTTCCAGTACGGCTGGTTCACCTCGCTCGTCGGCTTGGAAGGCTCGGTGCCGATCGTCAGCTTCCTGCCGCTGCTGATGTTCGCCGGCCTGTTCGGCCTGTCGATGGACTACGAGGTCTTCCTCATGAGCCACGTGCAGGAGCACGTGAAGGAGGGCCGCACGCCACGCGATGCGATCGTCGTCGGGTTGGCGGAGAGCGCGCGCGTGATCACGGCCGCGGCGCTGATCATGGTCGCCGTCTTCGCAAGCTTCATCCTCAACGGCGACCCGACGATCAAGCAGTTCGGCGTCGGGCTGTCGGTCGCGGTGATCATCGACGCGACGCTCGTGCGCTGCCTGCTGGTGCCGGCGACGATGGCGCTGATGGGCCGCTCCGCCTGGTGGCTCCCGCGCTGGCTGGACCGCCGCATGCCGCAGGTCAGCGTCGAGGGCCACGGCTGGTTCGCCGAGCGCGACGCGGCGGCCGCGGCCGCCCAGCCGGCGGCCGCCGCTCAGTCGGGCTCGCCCGCGAAGTAGTCGAGCTGCGGCTCGCTCGCCAGCGTGTAGGCGACCGCGTCGGGCGTGCCCCACGCGCCCGCCTGCGCGGAGATCTTGCCGCTGTCGGGGTACTCGATCAGGTCGGCGGGCGCCTTCGAGCTGAGCATCAGGAAGCGCGCGACGGACTGCGAGCGGTTGATCAGCTGGTGCGCGCCGGCCCGCCCGCGCGGGCAGACGACGACCTCGCCCTCGGCCAGCTCGCGCTCGCCCTCGGGCGTGCGCAGCGTCGGCGTCCCGCGCAGCACGACGACCGTCTCCTCGATCCCGTGGTGCGCGTGGTAGGGCATGTTGCGCTTGCCGGGATCCAGCTCGTAGACCGTCATCCCGGCCTCCTGCATCCCCGCCATCGCGCCGACGCGCGTCCCGCGCACGCCGAACGCGCCGTGGTCGACCGTCCGCTGCCATGCATCGCCATAGATGTTCGGTCGCTCGTCGCTCATGGTTCTCCCTCGCTCGTCGTCGCTCGTCACGCCCGCACGCCCAGCCCGGGGCCGTCCGGCACGCGCATGAAACCACGATCGACCGTCAGCGCCGGGTCGACGCTAAGGTCGGCGAACGCGTCGAGCGTCGCCAGCCCGCACGGCCGCGCCGGCCGCAGCACGGCGGCAGCATGCAGGGCGCCGGCGATCCCGAGCGGCCCGTCGAGCGTCGAGGCGAGGTAGACCTCGCTGCCGGAAGCGCGGACCGTCTCGGCCGCCTCCAGCAGCCCTGTGATCCCGCCGCAGCGGCTCAGCTTCAGGCACACGATCGGCGCCGCCCCGCTCGCGAGCGCGCCCGGCGCGATCGCCGTCTCGTCCATCGCGACTGCCACGTCCGCCGCCTCCGCGACGGCGCGCAGCTCGGCCACGCCGTGGACCGGTTCCTCGCACAGCTCGATGTCCGTCGGCGCCAGCGCACGCAGGTTCGCCGCGGCCTCCTCGACGCTCCACGCGCCGTTCGCGTCGATCCGCAGCGCGACGTCCGGGCCGATCGCCGCGCGGATCGCCGCCAGGCGGCCGGCGTCGTCGCCGATCCCCACCTTCGCCTTCACGCAGGCGAAGCCGGCCGCGACCGCGGCGGCCGCCTCCGCCGCCGCTCCGGCGCGGTCCTCGGCGCTCAGCAGCGCGTTGACGGCCACCGGCGGGGGACCCGATTCCACCCGCCCGTGCGCGCCCAGCAGCCGCCACACCGGCGCGGCGGCGCGCCGGCCCTCGAGGTCCCACAGCGCGAGGTCGATCGCCGCCACCGCCTGCGGGAGCACCGCCGCCTTGCGGCAGGCGTCGAGCACCATCGCGCGCGGCAGACCCTCTGCGCCGTGGACGACCGGACGGCAGTCCTCCAGCGCCGCCCGCACGTCGTCGAGCGAGACGCCGTCGTAGGAGGGGAGGGGAGCGGCCTCGCCGGCGCCGGCGACGCCGTCCGCCCCGAGGATCAGCACGTCGAGCAGCTCGCGCTCGGTGACCGTCCCATGGGCCGTCGCGAGCGGGGTCCGCAGGCGCAGGCGCCGGGGAGCGATCTCGAGCCGCACGCCGCTCCCGTTCCCCGCGTTCAGCTCAGCTCAGCAGGATGCCGGCGCAGAGCAGGACGCAGTAGACGAGCTCGAGTCTTCCGCTGCTGGCGAGCGCCTCGTTCAGCGAGGGCCCGTCGGTGCGCGTTCTGACCGTGCGCACGACCGGCGCCGCCAGCGGGATGGCCAGGAGGGGGAGCAGCATCCACGCCTTCAGCGGGCCGAAGATCCACGTGACGGGGGCCAGCAGGAACGCTCCGTAGACCATCACGGCGTAGAGGTTCCGCGTGCGCTCGCGCCCGAGCCGCACCGCCAGCGTGCGCTTGCCGGCGCGTCTGTCGGTGTCGAGGTCGCGCACGTTGTTGACGACGAGCACCGCCGAGGCCAGCAGCCCGACCGGCACCGCGAGCGCGAACGCCTCCCACACGAGCCGCTCGGTCTGCACGAAGAACGAGCCGGCGACGGCGACGATCCCGAAGAACAGGAACACGAACAGCTCGCCGAGCCCCTCGTAGCCGTACGGCCGCGGGCCGCCGGTGTAGAGGACCCCGGCGACGATCGAGGCGGCGCCGACGAGCAGCAGCTGCCAGCCGGCGACGGCCACCAGGTACACGCCGCAGAGGATCGCCAGGCCGAACGTCACGTACGTCGCTATCAGCACCTGACGCGGCGGCACGAGCCCGCCGGCCGTCACGCGCACCGGCCCGAGCCGGTCCTCCGTGTCGGCGCCGCGGCGCGCGTCGGAGTAGTCGTT
>CAZGJV010000018.1:0-8514 GCA_964525715.1 uncultured Conexibacter sp.
TCGCGGCGACGACGCTGCACGCACCGATCGGCGGCACGGTCGCCTCCATCGGCGCTGCCGTCGGCGAACAGGTCAGCGGCGGCGGCAGCTCCAGCGCGAGCAGCTCCGCGTCCTCGAGTGGCAGCGGCAGCGGGAGCGCCTCGGGCAGCGGCGGATCGGGCTCGGGCTCCGGCTCGGGCTCCGGCGGGAGCGGCTCGGGCAGCTCCGCCTTCATCGTGCTCGCCGACCTTGACGCGCTCAACGTCGTCGTCCCCTTCAGCGAGTCCGACGTCGGCAAGCTGCGCGTCGGGCAGCCCGCCACGGTGTCCGTCAACGCGCTGCCGAACCAGCAGCTCGCCGCCCACGTGGTCTCGATCGCGACGCTGCCGACGAGCAGCAGCGGCGTCGTCAGCTATGACGTGACGCTGCGGCTCGACCAGCTCACCCCAGGGCTCAAGTCCGGCATGACGGCCTCCGCCCAGGTCGTCGTGGAACGCGTCGGCGACGCGCTCAACGTCGCCAGCGCGGCGATCTCCGGTCGTGGTGCGAACGCCTCGGTCGATCTCGTACAGGGCGGCAAGCGCGTCCGCACGCCGGTCGTGACCGGCGTCGTCGGCGACAGCACGACGCAGATCCTCGGCGGCGTCAGAGCCGGCGACCAGGTCGCGATCGTCACCCAGCTGCCAAGCGCGTCGTCCGCGGCGAGCGGCCTCGGTGGCGCCGCGACCGGCACCCGCGCCGGGGCGTTCGGCGGCGGTGGCGGAGGCCGCTTCGGCGGCGGGGGCGGCGGTTTCGGTGGTGGTGGCGGGATCGCCGTCGGCGGCGGGGGAGGGCCGCCGTGAGCGCAACGCGCGCGACCGCGCACTCGCCCCGCCCACGCTCCCGCAGCGCCGTCATCGACGTCGCGAGCGTGACGAAGACCTATGCGATGGGCGATGTCGCCGTGCACGCGCTGCGCGGCGTCTCGCTGCGGATCGAGCGCGGCGACCTCGTCGCCGTGATGGGCAGCTCGGGCAGCGGCAAGAGCACGCTGATGAACATCCTCGGCTGCCTCGACGCGCCGAGCCGTGGGCGCTACCTGCTCGACGGCGTCGACGTGCGCGCGTTCGACGACGACGAGCTGGCCGACATCCGCAACCGCAAGATCGGCTTCGTCTTCCAGAGCTTCAACCTCGTGCCGCGCACGCGCACGCTCGCGAACGTCGAGCTGCCGCTCGCGTACGCCGGCGTGGCGCGCGGCGAGCGCCGCCGCCGCGCGCTCGCCGCGCTCGAGACCGTCGGCATGGGCGACCGCCTCGAGCACCTCCCGTCCGAGCTGTCGGGCGGCCAGCAGCAGCGCGTCGCGATCGCCCGCGCGATCGTCACGAACCCGCCGCTGCTGCTCGCCGACGAGCCGACCGGCAACCTCGACTCGCACTCCACGCACGACGTGCTGGACCTCTTCTCGGACCTCAACGCGTCGGGCCGCACGATCGTCCTCATCACGCACGAGCCGGACGTCGCCGCGCGCGCCAAGCGCGTCGTGCGGCTCGCCGACGGCCGCGTCGTGGAGGACCGCCGCGTCGCCGCCGTGCGCGCGCGCGCGCCGCGGGAGAGGGCAGCATGATCGGCGCCGAGACGCTGCGGATCGCGCTCGGCGGGATCCTCGCCAACAAGCTGCGTTCGGGCCTGACGATCCTCGGGCTGACGATCGGCGTCGCCTCGGTGATCGTGCTCGTCGCCGTCGGCAACGGCTCCTCGAAGGCCGTCGAGCAGCGGATCGAGGCGCTCGGCACGAACGTGCTGCTCGTGACCGGCGGCGGCTTCCGCGGCGGCGCGCGCTTCGCCACCGTCGACCAGCAGCCGCTCACGCTCGCCGACGCGACCGCGCTGAGAGACCAGACGCAGGCGCCCGACGTCGCGGGCGTCTCGCCCGTCGTCAACGCGAGCTCCACCACGCTCGTCGCCGACGGCGTCTCCTACACGCCCGGCCAGCTCGTCGGCACGACGCCCTCCTACGCGCAGGCGCGCGACTACACGGCGGCCAGCGGCAGCTTCTTCACGAACGCCGACGTGACCGGCCGCAGACGCGTGATCGTGCTCGGCCCGACGGTCGTGCAGAACCTCGGCGTCGGCGTCGGGCAGACGATCCAGGTCGGCGGCGCGGACTTCCAGGTGATCGGGATCACCGCGCCGAAGGGCTCCAACGGCCTCCAGGACCAGGACGACGTCGCGTTCGCGCCGATCACCGCCGTGCAGGACGTGCTGACCGGCTACGGCAACCTCGGCTCGATCACCGTGCAGGCGAGATCGCGCGAGGCGCTGAACGCCGCCTCGGCGGAGGTGACGTCGATCCTCGACGCGCGCCACCACATCGCCGCGGGCGGGACGCCCGACTTCCAGGTGATCAACCAGGGCTCGATCCTCGCCGCCTCGAGCGCGACGTCGAGCGTCTTCACGACGCTGCTCGGCGAGGTCGCGGCGATCTCGCTGCTCGTCGGTGGGATCGGCGTGATGAACATCATGCTGGTGTCGGTCACCGAGCGCACGCGCGAGATCGGCATCCGCAAGGCGATCGGCGCGCGCCGCTCCGACGTGCTCGCGCAGTTCCTCGTGGAGGCCGTGCTCGTGTCGCTGCTCGGCGGCGTCTGCGGCGTGCTGCTCGGCGTGATCGGCAGCCAGTTCCGGATCGCGGGCGTCGAGCCCGTGATCGCGCCGTACTCGATCGGCCTGGCGTTCGGCGCCGCCGTGCTGACCGGCCTCTTCTTCGGCACCTACCCCGCGAGCCGTGCCGCTCGCCTGCGACCGATCGAAGCGCTGCGCTTCGAGTGAGACCCGGAGGACCCGACGCGATGCATGCGCACGACGACGACGCGATTGCCAACGCCGAGCAGCCCGACGAGGAGCTGTACGAGGACGAGTGGGACGACGATCCCGCGCCCGCTGAGGGCGGCGAGCTGCCGCGCCGCCCGCGCAGGCGGCTCACGCCGCTGACCGCCGGGCTGCTGGCGCTGCTGCTGGTCGCCGGCGGCTTCATCGGCGGCGTGCTCGTGCAGAAGGGGCAGGGAGGCGGCGGCTCGGCGGCTGGCGGGGGCGCTGGCGCCGGGCGTTTCGCGGCGGCGTTCGCGGCTGCCCGCGGCGGCGGTGCGGGCGGGGCCGCGGGCGCCGGCGGCGGGGCGGGCGGTGCTGCCGGTGGCGGCGCGGCCGCGCCCGGAGGCGTCACGTTCGGGACGGTCGCGACCGTCCAGGGCGACACGCTCTACGTCACCGACTCGCAGGGCAACACGCTGAAGGTGACGGCCGCGCACGGCGCCAGCGTCTCGCGCCAGATCGACAGCAAGGTGCACGCGATCCAGCCGGGCTCGACGGTGATCGTCCAGGGCGCCGCCAGCAGAGGCGCGATCGTCGCGACCTCGATCCGCGCGACGCCCGCGGGCGCGGGCGGCGCGGCCTTGGGCGGCGGGCGCGCGTCGGGCTCCGGCGGCGCAGGCGGCGTCGTCGACCAGCTGTTCGGGGGCGGAGGCGGAAGCGGGGGCGCAGGTTCCACGACCAGGGAGACACCATGACCAGCTCGTCCATCCGCGTCCGGGCGCGTGCGCTCGCGGCGCTCATCGTGCTGCTCGCGCTCGGCGCGACGCTCGCCGCCTGCGGCTCCTCGTCGGGCGGTACGACCACCAACGCGAGCGCGACCACGAACGCGACCGGATCGCCCGGAACGGCCGGCCGCGCTGGCTTCGCCAGACTGCGCGCCTGCCTCCAGCAGCAGGGCGTCACGCTGCCGAGCCCGCCTGCGGGTGGCCAGGGCACGCGGCCGCCCGCCGGCACGGCGCCTGGCAGCGGCGGCTTTCGCCGCGGCGGCGGCTTCTTCTCGAGACTGTCGAGCGCGCAGCGCACGAGATTGAGAGCCGCGATGCAGAAGTGCGGCGCGCAGGCCGGCGGCTTCCGCCGCTTCGGCGGCCCCGACGTGCGCAGCGCCGCGTTCCGCAGAGCGCTCGTGGCCTACGTCGCCTGCGTGCGCAGAAACGGCTTCGACCTTCCGGCGCCGAACACGTCCGGCAGAGGGCCCGTCTTCGACGCGAGCAAGGTGAACCGCCAGGACCCGAAGTTCGTCGCCGCCAACGCGAAGTGCCAGCAGCTGCTCGCCGCCGCGCGCCCGGCTCCCCCCGCCGGGGCGCCGCCGCTGCCCGGCCAGTCCGCCGGCTGAGCGCCGCCTCCTACCGGGTCTGTCGACGACGCGCCGCCATTAGGGTGGCGCGTCAACGGCAGAGCGCGAGCGGGGAGGTGTGCCCGGTGGACGAGGAGACGACGGTCACGATCGAGCGGCGCGGGCACATGCTGCTGATGGGGCTCAACCGCCCGGCCAGACGCAACGCCTTCACGCTGCGGATGTTCGAGCAGCTCGCGCTCGCCTATGGCGAGCTGGAGCGCGACCCGGAGCTGCGCTGCGGGGTCCTGTTCGCCCACGGCGAGCACTTCACCGGCGGACTCGACCTGGGCGAGGTCGCGCCCGTGGTAATCGACGGCGGCGGGCTGCCGGTGCCGGAGGGCGGCCGCCAGCCGTGGCGGCTCGACGGGCCGTGGACGACGCCGGTCGTGATCGCCGTGCAGGGCTGGTGCATCACGATCGGGATCGAGCTGCTGCTCGCAGCCGACGTGCGGATCGCCTCCGCCGACACGCGCTTCGCCCAGCTCGAGGTGCAGCGCGGGATCTACCCGTTCGCCGGCGCGACGATCCGCATGCCGCGCGAGGCCGGCTGGGGCAACGCGATGAAGCACCTGCTGACGGGCGACCCGTTCGACGCCGCCGAGGCGCACCGCATGGGGCTCGTGCAGGAGGTCGTCGAGCCGGGCCGCCAGCTCCAGCGCGCGACCGAGCTGGCCGAGCGGATCGCGACCGCCGCCGCCCCGCTCGGCGTCGCCGCCACGCTCCGCTCCGCCCACCGCGCGATCGCCGGCGACGAGGCCGGCGCGATCGCCCGGCTCCAAGCCGACGCCGTCCCCCTCTTCGCCAGCGAGGACGGCGCCGAGGGCATGCGCTCCTTCCTCGAGCGCCGCCCGGCGAGATTCACGGGGCGCTGACGCAACACAGAACGGGTTGTGCGGGTGCCGCGGGTCACTTGCCCTTGAGGTGTGCCCGGGCGGGCTCGGAGCCGACTCCCGCCCGGACATGTGGTTGGTCAGAGGTTGGTGCTACTCGCGCGTCTGGCGGTCTATGACCAACAGCGCGACGAGCAGCGCAACCGCCAAGACGATGATCGCTTGGACCCAGAATCGCGCGAGCTCTGTGACAGGCCGTCTCAGGCCGCCCGCTGATACGCCCGGAACGCCCGCGTCGCGACCGCGAAGCAGGCGACGAGCAGGAGTGCGAGGAGGCCGAGGCGGGAGAAGACGACGCCCCAGTCGGGGCTGCTCTGGGTCAGCGCCTCGCGCCCGGCGACGACCGCCCACTCCAGCGGGTTGAACTTCGCCACGTCGCCGATCCACGACGGCGCCAGCTTCAGGTTCATGAACGTGCCGGACAGGAACGACAGCGGCAGCGTGAGCGAGGTGACGACGGCGATCACCGTCTCCTCCTTGCGCACCACCAAGGCCAAGGCGTTCGACAGCGCGCCGATCGCCATCCCCAGCAGGATCGCCGCGACGATCACGACGAGCGCGCCCGGCACGCCGCCCGGGAAGCTCGCACCCGCGACGGCGAGTCCCAGGCCGATGATGATCAGCGACTGCACGACCGTCACGATCGACTGCTGCACGAGCGGTCCGGCGAGCAGCGACACGCGGCTCGACGGCGTCACCAGGAAGCGGTCGAGGATCCCGCGCTCGTAGTCCTGCAGGATCCCCATGCCGGCCCAGCCGGCGGAGAACAGGGCGGTCATCACGACGATGCCGGGCGTGAGGAAGTCGGCGTAGTTGCTCGCGCCGAAGCCCGGCAGGTTGACGATCGACTTGAACAGCGCGCCGAACAGCAGCAGCCACATGACCGGCTGCACGAGCGTCACGACGATCCACGCCGGCTGGCGCAGCAGCGCACGCAGGTGGCGCTGCGTCATGAAGAAGGAGTGCTGCAGGACTGCGGGCATCGTCAGCGGCTCCCTGCGGTCGTGAGCTCCGGCTCCGGCGATCCCTCGTCGGCTTCCCCGAACGTGCGCCCGGTGTGGCGCAGGTAGACGTCGTCGAGCGACGCGCGCGCGACCGTCACGGCCGCGACCGACACGCCCTCGGCCTCCAGCGCCGCCAGCACGGCCGGCACGGCGCGCGCACCCTGGTCGGCGCGGGCGCGCAGCATGCGGCCCTCGAGCGCGACCTCGCGCACGCCGTCCACGCGCGCGAGCGCCTCGTGCACCGACGCGCCGCCGTCGGCGTCCAGCTCGACGCTGATCGCGTCGCCACGCAGCTCGGCCTTGAGCTGCTCCGGCGAGCCCTCGGCGACGATCTCGCCTCTGTCGACGATCGCCAGCTTCGAGGCGAGCTGGTCGGCCTCCTCGAGATAGTGCGTCGTCAGCAGGATCGTCAGGCCCTCCTCGCGTGCGAGCGTGGAGATCTCGCCCCACATCGCGACGCGCACCTCCGGGTCCAGGCCGGTCGTCGGCTCGTCGAGGAACAGCACCTGCGGGCGCGCGACCAGCCCGAGCGCCACGTCGAGCCGGCGCTGCATGCCGCCCGAGTAGCCGCGCACGAAGCGGTCCGCCGCGTCGGCGAGCGTGAAGCGCTCGAGCAGGTCGTCCACGCGGGCGCGCAGGTCGCGCCCGCTCAGCCCGTACAGGCGGCCCTGCAGCAACAGGTTCTCGCGTCCGGTCGCGGCGCCGTCGACGGCGTTCTTCTGGCCGACGACGCCGATCGCGCGGCGCACGGCGACCGGCTCGCGCACGACGTCGAGGCCGGCGACGCGCGCCGTGCCGGAGTCCGCGGCGGCGAGCGTCGTGAGGATCTTGACGGTCGTCGACTTGCCGGCGCCGTTGGGGCCGAGCAGCCCGAAGATCGTGCCGGCGGGCACGCTGAAGCTCACGCCATTGAGCGCGCGCACGTCGCCAGGATAGGTCTTGACGAGGCCCTCGGCCTCGATGGCTGCGGTCATGCGCTGGACCTTAGATCTTGCCTGGCGCGTTCGCATCCTCGTCGTCATCGCGCCCACCGGCGACCGCCGCGAGCGCCCTGCCGTCGAGGCGGTGCTGCCGCCACTCGTCCATCGTCCGCGCGCCGAGGCCGCGGTAGAACGCGAGTGCGGGCTCGTTCCAGTCGAGCGCCGACCACTCCAGCCGCCCGCAGCCGCGTTCCACCGCCAGCTGCGCCACGTGCACGAGCAGCGCTCGGCCGATCCCGCCGCCGCGCAGCGCCGGGCGCACGAACAGGTCCTCCAGCCACAGCCCGGGCCGGCCGAGGAAGGTCGAGAAGGTCGGGAAGAACAGCGCGTAGCCGGCCGGCGCGCCGTCGCGCTCGGCCAGCACGACCTCCGCCGCCGGCCGCGGCCCGAACAGGTGGCGCTCCAGCAGCTCCGCGTCGGCGACGACCTCGTGGCGCAGGCGCTCGTACTCGGCCAGCTCGCCGATCAGCTCCAGCACCAGCGGCGCGTCCTCGCGCACGGCGGGGCGTATGTCGCACGGGGAGACCATCCGCGGCTGAGCCTAGCGACGTCTCGCGGCGCGAGTGCGCTCGTGCACGACGTCGTGCACGGGGTCAGCGTGCAGCCGCGTCCCGCAACTCGCACCCGCCGGCCCGGTTGGGGACCGGGTACGCCCCGAACGAAACCTGGAGGTTCCCCCATGCGGCGATTTGCTGCGCTCGGCGCCATGACGATCGCGCTGCTGGCGCTCACGGCGGGCCTGGCGCTCGCGGCCAACGCGCCCAGTGCCACGACCGGCGACGCGTCCGGGCTCACCGACACGCAGGCCTCGCTCGCGGGGACGGTCAACCCGGGGGGCCAGCTCACGAGCTACGCGTTCCAGTACGGCACGACGACGGCCTACGGCCAGCAGAGCGCGCTCACGTCCGCCGGTTCGGGCACGGCCGACGTACCGGTCAGAGCCGACCTCGCGGGTCTCACGTCCGGCACCACCTACCACTACCGCGTGATCGCGACGAACGCGACCGGGACGACGGTCGGCGCCGACAGAACGTTCCAGACGACCGGCACCGCCCCGCCGCCGCCGACCGCTCCGAGCGCGACGACCGGCGGCGCCGTCGTGAACGGGGCCAGCGCGACGCTCAGCGGCTCGGTCACCCCGAACGGCGTCGACACCTCCTACTACTTCGAGTTCGGCACGACCGCGAACTACGGCCAGCAGACGCCGCCGCAGGGCGCCGGTTCGGGCTCGGGCGCGGTGTCGGTGTCGGGCACGCTGCCTGGCCTTGCCGCGAACACGACCTATCACTACCGGCTCGTCGCAGTGGGCCCGAACGGCGCCTTCGCGATCGGAGCCGACAGCACGTTCTCGACGGCGGTCGTCGCTTCGAGACTCGGGCTGTTCGGCCAGACGGCGTTCGCTGACCAGCACGGCGTCGGGGGCGTGTTCGTCGCGTGCATCGGCAGCGCCGCCTGCAAGGGCGGCCTGACGCTCT
>CAZGJV010000018.1:8614-69906 GCA_964525715.1 uncultured Conexibacter sp.
GGCGTGTTCGTCGCGTGCATCGGCAGCGCCGCCTGCAAGGGCGGCCTGACGCTCTCGCGCAGCGGCCAGACGCTCGGTGCGCGCCCGTCCTTCGCGCTCGCGTCGAACGACGGCGGCTTCGTGCACGTCACGCTCAACGACCTCGGGCAGCGGCTGCTGCGCCAGCGCGGCACGATGCGCGTGAACGCAACCGTCGTAAACGCGCTCGTCAGAGGGCAGACGATCACGTCGACCGTGACGCTGGTCCGCTACTCGACCAGCGGCTTCAAGGGCTAGGAGTGACGTCGCCCGAAGGCGGTCGCTTGCGATCGCCGGAGGGCGAAACCCCGAAAGCGGTCAGCGATCGGTCGAGTCGCGAAAACCGATTGATCCAACAGAGGGGCCGCTGCGTAGCAGCCAATGGTCCCCACCAAACGCGCTCCGCTCCGGCTTCAGGCGAATCGCCGGGGCGGGGCGCGTCCCCCTCGGGCGCACACCCCCCTCTCGCGCCCCCGGGTCGGCCCGGGGCGCTTCCCGCCCCGGGGCGCCTCGGGTCCGGCTGCCCGGAGCCGCTTGACACGGCAAAAGAGTGAGTGCATACTCACTCTTTGTGATCCCGCCTCCTGCCACCCGTCAGCTGTCCACCGCCGCCGAGCGCCGCGAGGTGCTCGTCGAGGCCGCCGTCGCGGCGTTCGCCGAGCATGGCTTCCACGGCACGCCGACGACGGAGATCGCGAAGGCGGCGGGCATCTCGCAGGCGTACCTGTTCCGCCTCTTCCCGACGAAGTCGGAGCTGTACGTCGCTGCGGTCGACCGCTGCTACCGCCGCCTCGGCGATGCGATGCGCGCGGCGGCCGAAGACGAGAGTGCCGACGGCGAGACGACGATGGAGCGGATGGGTCACGCCTACGCCGCGCTGCTGCAGGATCCGACGACGCTGCGCGCGACGCTGCAGGCGTTCGCCGCCGCGTCGGGCGACGACCTCGCGATCCGCGACGCCGTGCGGCGCGGCTACGGGGACCTGATCGAGCTGGTCCAGCGCATCAGCGGCGCCGAGGGCGACGAGCTGCGCGACTTCGTCGCGCGCGGGATGCTGATGACCGTGCTGGCCGGCATGGACGCGCCGTCGATCGACGCGCCGTGGGCGCGCGAGCTGTGCGGCGGCGCGATGGAGGAGGAGCTGAGCACGACCAAGCCCGCCGCCATTGCGGCCGACTGACCCCTTTTTTTTGCCACAAAGATGAGTGACCACTCACACACCAGCGCAGGAGGCTCGACCCGATGACTCGCTCCCGGCAGATCTGGACCTCGATCGTGACGAGCGTCGCGCTCTTCATGGTCACGCTCGACAACCTCGTCGTGACGACGGCGCTGCCGTCGATCCGCGTCGACTTCGGCGCGACGCTCGCCTCGCTCGGGTGGACCGTCACGGCTTACACCTACGCATCGCATTAGCTACGCATGGCCACGGGTCTCGGGGCGAATGGCTCTGGCGAGACCTTCGCTGCGAAGCTCAGTAAATCAGCGAATCGGCGTGGGGAACGTATCGCAGCGGTGAGATGGGACGCAACCGCTCGCACGCGCCAAGGACATCGGGTCAGCGGCTTTGCAGGGAACTTGTGTGTGGGCCGGCAACGCTTCTGGCACGTTGGCCGTTTCCGTAGGGCTGGGGCGTCGCTTGTGCGAGGCGCGTAGTCGACGCCCGGGTCCGGCGTCTTGCGCATCGTCTGACGTGTCGGCGCGGGTTGGTCAACGTCCTGTTCGGTCGTCTCGAGGTCGATGTGAGCGGTTCGGCGCGCGCCGTGGGGTTGCAGGTGCTGCCCGGGATGGCTTGGGCTTGGGATGAGTTCTTCGATCTGGTGTCTATGCGCCAGGCGCGGACGCGCTTTGCCGGAAAGTGGGTAGTTGGTCGGCGTTGTGGCGATCCGATGGGGCTTGCTTGTGCGGATGTGCTTCTTGAACTGGCCGCAGGGGCGGTCAGCGTCTCGAAGGGAGAACGCAATGAGCGGGATGCAGGGTGTGCGTCGCGATGGGCCGGAGCCGCTCCCGACGGAACGGTCCTCGGATGAGCGCGTTTTTGATTCTGGGTCGGTGGTCGTCGTTGGGGACGGTGGCCGGGGCGATCAGGACGACTCATCGCCCCAGCAGCGTGCGGCGCTGCGCAACCTCGCCTATGCCTACGGATCCCTTCTCAGTGCCTCGAACCCTGAGTACGACTGGATCATCGAGATCCGGTAACGGGAAAGGCGGATGCCATGTCGTGTTCACGCGCCGCCGGGGCCGCCTCTATGAGGTGAACCTACCCCGGGTGCTGGGGATCGCGCATGTCGTCTGGTGACGGTCTCGCGCGTTGGTCTGGGCGTCGATCTGGGCAGAAGCCGGTTGTGAGGGACGTGCGGCTCTTGCATCCGGCGCTGGCGCACGAACGCGCGTGTGATGTCGGCGGCGGGTTCGGCGAGCAGCGCGTCGGTGAGCGGCCTCGCGATGGCTTCGTCGCCCGGCTCGACGTCCCTTCCGAGGATTTCATCGCGGCCAATGTGCGGCGTGCTTGGTGGGTTGCCCACTACTCGGGAGTTCCTTCGCGCTCTGACGCACGGGGGCTGGCCGTCGTGCGAGCTGTTGCGTTTCATCCAGAAGAGGTCGCGGTTGGGTTCCTGCGGCGTGAGCTCGCACCCCGCGACGTTGGAAGACGACGGAGACGGAGGTCGCGGTAAGCCTGCGCCGGCGCTTGCTGGCGGACGGCGAAGCTTGCGCGACACCGTGTCTGAGATCTTCTCGAGGACCGCATCGCCCGGTCGACGTCCGGCAGGGCCGTGCGCTCTTCGGGCGCGCGCAGGGCTGGCTCGCGGCCCTCGCTACTCGACGGCGCTTCAGCGCTCGCGTTGTCGGGAGTTGTTGGCACGGCGGCGCCAAACGCTCCCGCGACGGCCGTCCGCCGTCGAGTCGCTACCCGCAGATGTTCGGCGGTGGAGGGGCGTCTTATGGCAGCAGCTGCAGTGCCGGGGTGTGTCTGGGTCGCACGACGGTGAAGTGTCGGTGGTCGAGGGTGGCGACCTTGGTCTCGTCGAGCATCTCTGTTGCGGCGATGACGGTGGCGTCGACGAGGCCGAGGGGAAGGTCGCGGTAACGGTCGATGAGCTCGCCGCTGCGCATGAGCCAGCGAGTGGGGAGATCGAGGAGCTGGAGCGCCCCGGTCTCGAAGTCGGCGAGCAGGGCGGCGAGTGCTCTGGGCCAGGGGCGCAGGAGGTACTCGACCTCGACGAGCACGCAGACGGGGACGATGCGCGGTTCGCGCGTCTCGCGGATGAGCGTCGCGCAGCGGTCGTGGTCGGGATCGGTCGCGTCGAGCAGCGCGACGAGCGGTCCGGTGTCGAGGATCAGCGCCACGCGTCGGGCTCGTATGCCCGCTGGCGAGCGAGTCCGTCGGTGCTGATCGCGCCGACGCAGCTCAGCGGACGTGCGGGCTCGGTTCGCGTGGCGAGCTCGTGCTCGAGTGCTTCGCGCACCAGTTGGGGGAACGTGACTCCGCGTTCGCGGGCGGCGCGGCGCGCGCGTTTCAGCAGCGTCTTGTCGGCTTGGACCATGACCCGTTCCATGACGCTATCAATGCTATCAGCCGTTCGGGCACGATCGACCAAGCGTGAGCGCGGGCCGGCATTGAGCTGGGCCCCTTGGGTTCGGGCGCGCTTGCGTCGAGAGCGGGAACGGATTGCCGGAAGGTGGACTGTCGCTTGCGGTCGTGGCGATCCGGCAGGGCTCGCTCTTGCGGATGTGCTCATGAACTGGTCGCAGGAGGCGGTCGGGCCTCTCGAAGGGAGCACGGGATGAGTGGGATGCAGGATGTTCGTCGCTATCGGGCGCAGCAGCTCGCGAGTGTCCACTACGCGAGGCTGCAGGAGCCGGTGGCGTGCTTTGTGCGGCGCAGGCTTGGGGGTGCCGGCGCGTTGCTTCCGGATCAGGAGTTGGAGGCGAGCTACAACCTGGCGTGGGCGGCACTGATCGAGCAGGTGCTCCAGGGCAAGATGTCGGATCGCTTCGATGGCTGGTTGTGTGTCGTGACCTACCGCAGGGCGGTGGACTACCTTCGCCGGCGCCATCTCGATCGAGAGGTGCCGCTCGTAGGAGTGGATGAGCTCGGGACGGTCGAGGAACTGTGGGAGTTGGCAAGCAGCCGAGAGATCGTCCGGACGGTCCTCAAGCGGATCGAGTGGCGATTCGGCGAGCGCGGCGCACGCATCGTCGCCTGCCTCTGGCTCGAAGGGCTCTCGCACGCCGCGGCCGCCGAGCGTGTCGGTGTCTCGACGAAGCGCCTCAGGAAGATCCTCTACGGGGACGAGCGGAAGGTCGGTCTGCGGGACGAGCTGGCCCGGCTGCTGGAGCAGCTTGGCGCGGCATCGACATCGCGGCCATGAGGCGCGTGCCACGGGATCCGTCAGGCGGCTGTCGGTTCTTGGCACCACCCGCGGCAGCGTCGAGTAGCGCGGTCGCGGCTGCGCTTCCGACCGTTCGCGTCGCGATGATCGACTCCATGCTGGGGAAGACAACGTTGCCGGAGCGGGCGCTGGACACGTGGGTAGCGGCCTACCTGTCGTCTGAGTTGCCCGGCGTGTGGTTGTGGGCGCCGACGCAGCGCACCAAGGTCGACTTCGACATCTCGATCTCGGCAAGCGGCAAGCTGTTCGTGCTCGAGCAGAAAGCGCCCGTGTTGCACAAGACGCGCAACGAGCACTGGGTCGTCATCGACGTCGGACTCACACAGCAGCTCTGGCGCTACTGCACCGACCCGAGACTGGCCGGGCTCGTCTGGTACGTGATCCCGCAGCCGCCGTACTCCGCGGTCGCGGCGGCTGCACGGGGCTCGTCGCTGATGCCGACGCTCGCTCGTGCACGCGTCTCGGGGCATCCATGGCCCCCGGGGCTGCCTTGCGAGGACTGGTTTCACGTGGTGCCCGCCCGGGATCTGTACGAGTGGCTGCGTGGGCTCCCCATAACCGGTTACATGCCTCCGCTGCCCGCGATCGGGAGCCCGCCGCCACCGGGGCTCATCGGACGCAAGTCGTTCAACGGCGCCGAACTTGTGAGCAGACCGCCGACGAACGCCATGACGCTGCGGCAGTGGGTCGCGTCGGTGAAGAGCTGCAACGTCGAGGGCGGCCGTGTCGAGGACGGACGGATCACCCGCATCGGCCGTCTCGTTCAGCCGGGTCGCGACGGCGATCGGGGGCGGGCCGTGGACATACCGCTCAACGACGATGGCGACAGCGTGCATCGTGACGCGGAGGGGTCCACCGCGAGAGCGGGCGCCGCGGGCAGCACCCGCGCGGTCTTCATACCCAGCACCGCCATTCCCGCGTGGCGGTGAGCGGATCGACGAAAGCTTCGCAGGGCCAAGGCCGCTCTGCGCGCCGCCGAGGTTCAAAGCCGCCTCCCGGCCGACCGGCTCGAGTCGGCCGGCCGGAGCGGTGGCCGGCGTTGCCTCGGCGCGCTTGCGCCGCGGCGCTCTGCGCGTCGCGGTGGTGGGCGAGGTGTTCCAGCGCGTGACAGCGGCCGTGCTTGCCCACGTCGATCCCGAGCTGCCCGACGCGCGACTCGTGGATCAGTCCACGTCGTCGTCTGGCTGCTTGATCAGGCGCAGGTTGGAGATGCCGCCTTGGTTCACGCAGTCTTGGGCAAGGTCGTGCACCTGCCGGAGGTACTCCTGGTCGGCTGCGGCAGCCGCGACTGTCGTCTCGACCGGCGTATAGACCTGCATGGGAATCGAGGTCGCACTGAACGGAAAGCCGTGTTGGTCGACCGTCTCGATGACGAGCGGGTGCTCGCCGGTCCAGTCGATCCCGATGCGGATGTCATAGTCGCTGGTGCCGCTGGCGGCCGCGGTCGCTCGAACGAGCGCCATGAGGTCGGCGATCGCGCACTCGATGCTCGCTGAGTCGACCTGCCATCCCTCGGCGTAACCCTCCTGCACACGGTGGCCGCCGATCGCGGCGGCGAGCGTGACGGAGCCGTCGAAGTGGATGCTCGCCCATGCCTCCCGCCACGAGGCACGCTCGCTTGTTGCGGTGTTTACGACGACCCAGCGCCGCAGTCCCGGACGCGGGTTCGATCTGTCCAGGCTTTCGATCGGATGGACGCCGCCGCGGTCGCGGGGGGCGTACTCGAGCGCCAGCCCGTCGGTCTGCTCCAGCACGGACCGGACATCGTCCTGGCTGATTCGTTCAAGCGGGCGAGGGATCCGGGGATGCGCCACCGCGATCAGCCAAGCACGAGCGCTGGTGTCTCGGCCTGCTGAAGCTTCGCGGTAGAGGTTGTCGAGCGCGTCGGTCGCATGTCGGCGTTCTTCGAAGCGCGCGCGATACATCGCCTCGATCTGGCGCTCCTTCATCCATACGGTGTCGGCGTCGTTGCGTATCGGAGCGCCGAAATACTCGTTCTTGTAGATGAGATGGGGTCCGTCCACGCTCGCACGGACCTCGACCACCACGGCCCGGTTGTCGTCTGTTCCAAGTCGATGGATCCCCAGACCGAACAGGGGTGGCGAGACGGCCGTGATCGCGACGCTTCGGAGAGCCCGCTCGTGTGCTTCGTCAAGCTCGCCGGTATCGACCCGTTCGGTCGCAGCCTTCTGCGACTCGCGCACTCCGAAGACGATGATCCCGCCGCCACTGTTCGCCATCGCCGCGACATCCTTGGGGAAGTCGGTCTGGGACAGCCCTCTCGCCGGAGGCAACTGCGACTTCCAGTCGAGATCGTCCGTCTCCGTGATGCCGGCCGCGACAGCCGTGTCGAGCATCTCGCTGGTCAATGGCCCCGGCGAGAGCCCCAAAGCCCGGTGCAATGGCGTGAAGCTCACGGTCGGATCGTACGGCTCGCTTAGGTCAGGACCAGCGGACACGAGCGCGGCGATCCGTCGGGTCATTATGCGATCGCGCGTGCCTCGATCGCCCGGACTGCGGCCACCGCTGCTTGGCCGACAGCGGGGTCGTCGACGAAGCGACGCAGCACGTCGGCTGCTCGTCGATCGCCGATCTCGCCGAGCACCTCGATCACGTAGCCGCTGACGTCGCGGTCGTATCGGCACAGTGACCGGACTTGGTCGGGATGCTCAAGGCTCCACAGGAGCGCGTCCATCCCGGTGCCGGACATGGCGAGGAGCACGCGGTCGTGGAGGTTTGCGGCCTCCCCGAAAAGGCCCGAGCGCTGGTCGGCCTGCCACAGGTTCAGCAACAGGCTCGCGACGACGTCGACGTGCTGGTCGAGCAGGACGGCGCATGCTGCGTCGAGCGACTTCTGCTCGTCGGCGCCGGCCAGCGCGGCCGCGATGATGCTCAGGCTCGCGCGCCAGGCTGGGTCGGTGGACCCGCCGGCCACGGGATCCGGCAAAGGGATCTTCTCGGCGGTGAGCAGTTGGAGCGCACGAACGACGCCTTGCATACCCCACTGGGAGCTGATCCACGTCGACGGGTCCGTGCGGGCGATGTAGCGCTCGACTGCAGAGCGGGTGAACGGATCCACGACGTCTTCGATCTCACCAAGGATCCAGCCCATCGAAAGGCCGTCGATGTCACCGCCGTCAAGCGCCATCGCCAGCAGCTGTCGGCGGTCTCGTTCAGGCATTGCGTGCACCGCCTCGTAGTACGGCCCGATGGCTTCCGTCTCGAACTGGCCGGCGACGATCCCGTAGGCCATCCGGCGTCCGATCGGGTCGTCCTGCATGCCCAGGACAGCGCGGATCTCCGCGGTGATGTCCTCGACGTCCTTGACCGGGGTGAGGTCCCCGAGAGCCGACAGCGTCTCGACGACCGACGTGCTGATCATGAGGTTGTCGGTCGGAACGGCATGGACAGCGGCCAGCACGCGCTGACGCGCCGGCTCGTTGAGCAGCCGCCCACAGCCCTCGGCCAGCTCGAGGCCCAACAGCAGCAGGTGGTAGCGCTGCGCCTCCAGGCACCGGACGATGACACCCGCCAGCGTCGCCGACTCGCCCGTCCGGCGCAGAAACTCTGCGGCGACGAACAATCGCCCGAGACCCACATCACCGGGGCCCAGCAGCTCGACGGCAACGGTGCTCAGCTCCGGACGATGGCTCCGGTGAAACATCGCCTCGTCGGTGGCGGCCCGCACCACCGTCGTGGCTGGCAGGGCACGGTGTCCGCCGAGCGCGTACGTCGTCGCGAACATCCGATCGGCAAAGGCTGACGGGGCCGGATGGGCCTCCGCCTGCAGGCGCGCGCACAGCGCGTCGGTTTGGTCAAGCAGCCGGGCGCAGCCCTCGACGAAGCGTCCGCGTGTCAGCAGCCGCCCGACCGCGGCGAGCTGCGCCCGAGCGGCAGGGCCGCCGTCGGGAACAGTCCAACGGTCGCCAAACACGATCTCGTTGCCGGCGTCGAAGGTGACGCCGTCCGCCGCGGTCTGCGCGCATGCGAGGTCGAGCGCGTCCGTGAGAATGGTCTCGGTCACGCGCACGGCGTGGGCACCCAACCGGCCGATGGCCGCGGCGACGAGCACGTCGGCGTGCTCGCAGCCGCAGAGCAGCTCACCAAGTCGCTGCTCGTCGTTCTCCAGCGCGATCGCGTCGGCGCGCACGGTGGCGTACCGCGAGGTGTTGAGCATCCGCGCGAGTGCGTTCGCGTTGGCGGTGTCGATCACTAGTGCCTCGGCGGTCAGGAAGTGCTCGAAGCGTTCATGACGGAACGAGATACGCCCGTGGGCCACGGTCAGGACGGGGCATGACCACAGCGACTGCAGCTCCTCATCTGTCACGCCAGCGTCGCGACGCAGCGTACGCGCGAGGTCCGGGCGGCGCAGCGAAGGCCTGACGCTCCGGTGCATCCTGCTCGCGATCGCGCGCAGACCGCTGCGCAGACGGTTGTCTCCGTACACGAGCCCGTCGATGTGCATGTCCAGCAACTCCGCGGCGCTCGCGCCCGCAGACAACGCGCTGGCGTACGTGGCCGCGAGCGACAGCTCCAGCGGGCTGACGAACGCGTCGCAGCGGTCGATGATCTGCGGCGCCCCATACGCGTTCAGCAGCGCCTGCCGCTCAGACTCAACAGGCGGCAGCAGCTCGATCTCGAGCGTATCGGGGATCGAGGCGGCCGCCTCGGCGTCCTGGACGGTCAGCAGAAGACCACAGGTCGAGCGGCGCAGCCGCACCGCCTTGGCCCCCTCGAGCAGCGCCTGCCGTACCGCGTCGCTCGCCTTGGCGAGATCATCGACGAGGAAGACCACCGTCCGGCCTGCCGCCGCGGCGGCCCGCAGCAGCTCCTCCGGCGACAGCGACGTGTACGGCGAGATCGCGCGCGCGATCGATGTGCGGAAGGACTTCTCGCATACCTCCGCGGCCATCCAGATCGGGATCTCCCCAGCGCGGGCGAGCTCGACGCTGGCGGTGTGGGCCCACAGCGTCTTTCCGAACTCCGAGGGCCCGTGCAGGAGCACGGCTCGTCCTTGACTGAGCTCACGAGGCAGATCCGGCCGTGCGGCGGCGGTGCCGTTGATCTGGATCCCTGTCTCGACCAGCGGCGGCAGGTCAGCATGCCCGCTCAGGTACAGGCCGCGGTACGCGTCGACGGCTGCGGCGCCCGCGCGTCGCACGATGCCCTCCGGCGAGTCCTTCTCCTCCCGGTAGAGGTTCAAGCGACGCCCGAACGCATCCCAGTCGGCGGCCGACCAGGCGACCCGCCGCCCCGGCTGCTGCAGACGCTCCAGCAGCTCCGGGTACCCGAGCACCGAGACGTACGGCAGCTCGCCGAGGCACGAGCCGTCCGGCAGCGCCGGAAAGCAGCACACGACCGTGTCAATGTCGCGGTAGAACTTCCCGCCGCTGGGGTCCGGCGCTGCGCTAGCGGCGGCGAACGCCCGCATCTCATCGCTGAGGGCGAATGTCTCCTGCTGCGCCTGCCACGCCGGGTTGCCGATCTCGCGGACAGTCGCGCCACCGACACGAACCTTCCAGTCCCCGTTCATGGGTGCGGCGATGATCGGGCCCGGGAACGTCTTGAGCTCGACCAGCACCGTGCGGCAATCGGTGATGATCACGAAATCGACCTGGCGGGCCGCCCGGCCGAGCTGAAGATTGCCAAGGATCCGACACGACACGCCCCGCGTCAGCAGGTCACGCCGGAGGTGAGCGACGAACTGCTTCTCGCTCGCGATCTCGATGGGATTGCCGAGGAAGACCTCGACGCTGGTATCGGTACGCATCACAAGCCGCGCAATCCGCGGCCACCATTGAGAAACTCTAACGAACGCGTCGGCGACCTGAGCGTGCCCACAACCTGGAGCTGATAGTGGTGACGCTCGAGCGCGCACCAATATATGCGGTGCTCTTCGACGGCACCGTGGATCCGGACTCGGACGCTTACTCGCCGCTGGTCACTGCCCAATACGGCGCCGGCGCGCCGGTGACGGTTCCGCACGGGTTGGACAAGGAGGTGGTCGCCGCCCTGCCGGGCCTCTGGTACTGCTTGCACCTTCCCAACACGATGTTCGAGGTGATCGAGTTGCCGCCGTCCTTCCTCGCCACGGCGCAGTCGTGGGACCTCGGGCACCACATCCTGCTGGCACCGATCGCGGCGTTCACGCCGGCATATGTGGGGGCGCTGCTGGCGCAGGGCATCCCGGTGCTGGCTGTCTGCTCCGATGAGCTGCTCGCCGAGGCAAGCGAGCGGTGCCTGTCGCTGGGGTTCGCGCTGCAGCCGGTGCCCTACTCGCAGCTGTCAAGCGAGAGCCTTGAAGAGCACTGGCGGTCGATCTACGAGCTGACCAAGACCGACAAGCCCTACCTCGGCCGCGTGCCGCGCCTGAGCCGCCGCTTGGCGGTCGCTCCGGCCGATCTTCCTCGCCGCTGGCTGGCCCGGCAGCTCGACGGCACCGAGGATGCTCGAGCGGAGACCCACGAGCCGGTGCAAGACGCTGCGATCTACCACGCGCTGGACGCACAGACGCTCCTGCAGGTCGCCGTGAGGCTCGAGGACGATGACGATGAAGCCGTACCCGTCGAAACCATGCTCGCCGAGGTGCGAGCAGGATTCCGTGTCCCGGTGACGCTCGCTGCACCTGGGGTCGCCCCGGCCTACGTCAAGACCGCCTACGACGCCGACCTCCGCGCAGCCAGCGCCGGCAACCGCTCGACAATCACCGCGGACACGTGGACGACCGCGACGGACGCTTGGAGCGACGCATCGGCGGAGCTGTCCGCGATCCGGTTCCTGGTCACGCACCGTGCTATCGCACGCGGCGGCGTTGGGATCGGGCTGCCGCCGGTCCCCGCTGAGGCGTTTGGCTTGCTCGCCCAGCTCGAGGCGCACCTGCGGACGCCCGAGCCGAAAGGCAAGACGGTTACAACTCTGCTCGACCGCCTTGCGAACGCCACTGCGAACTTCTGGACCCCCGCCGTGGTTGCCGCGGTTGCCCGTGCCTCCACGCTCACAGTGTTCTCAAAACTTCCCGCTCGGGCTGGTTCGCCTGCCGGGCGACACCGCGCCGCTCGCGGCACGCGTGCCGACTACCTACCGACCGCTGCTCCCACTGACGCACGCCGTCCAGGCGGAGTTGAGCTACGTGCCGCTCATCGACCAGTCGGGAAAGGCGCGGGTTCTTTTTACAGAGTGCATCCCCCGAGACGACCCTGTCGGCAAGCTGTCGCGCCAGGGTTGGGCAGAAGTGCGGGAGATGCTCGCAAACGATGTCGGCAACAAACGCATCGCGCTTGACCTCGTCGAGACGCCCTCGGTCAACGCCCTGCGCGAGGCGATCGCTGGGCACCGTCCCGACATCCTCATCATCAGCGCGCACGGGGCGCTCTCCCCGACGGCCAACGTCGCGGGCCTGAGTGTCGGCGACGAACTGGTCCTCGGCCCCGGCCTCGGCCCCCTGCCACCGGTCGTGATTCTGAGCGCCTGCCACGTCGCCCCGCGCGGCGCGGGCACGGTCAGCGTCGCCGACCTGCTGCTGCGGGAGGGGGCCGTCGCGGTGTTGGGAACCCAGGTCCCGGTCGACGTCTGGAACAACACCATGTTGACTGCACGCTTCCTCATCAACATCGCCGAGGTGGTTGGAGGTGTTGAGGGTTACGGCGATAACCTGCTCCAGGTTTGGCGCCATGTTCAGAGCGGCAACGCGGTGCTCGATGTCCTCGCTGGGAGCCCGTCGCTCAGAGCCTGGGGCGGGGAGCTCACGCCGAGCGGGCGAACGGTCCTCCAGGAGTTCATGATTAAGCGGTCGGTCGATCGTCTGCGCACTGGCGACATCTACGCCGACACCGAGACGGTCCTCGGCGAGATCGCCGACGACATGCATATGGGCGACCGGGTGCGCAACTGGTTCCGGAACCCGGGCTACGTGCCTGAGTCGGCGTTCTACGCGTTTGCCGGAAGCCCAGAGCGCATCCGACTGCGCCCGTCGCAGGATCGACTGCGAGACGCCTAGCTAGGGGAGTCGCGGGCCGCGCCCGGCGTTATCTGTACGTGCGCGCCCTCGACGGTTGGCAGCACGATCCGCTTGTTCGCTGGTGTTGAGTTCGGTGCAGTCAGTCGGGTGGCAGACTCGGCGCGACCGTCAAAGCGCGCCCACATGAGATCCGCTCCTTCAAGCGTCCTGGTGTCGTCGTCGACCGTCCACCAGTGCGTCCGCGGCATCTGCGTCGGCGGAGTGCTGACGATCAGCAGGAACACGAGGCCGACGACCTCGACGCGACAGGCAAAGCGCAGGGGTGTCTCGTTCGCCGTGGGCAGGACGTCGGCGTTCGGCGTGAAGTCGATGTCGAAGGGGGATGCGGGCTGCACGAGGCCCATCGCGAGACCGCCGGGCAGCTCGCCTCCGATCGCGGCATTCGCGATCGGGCCCCAACGAGCGCTGCGAGCGTCGCTGTGGTCTTGCAGCCAGCGGGTCTCCAGAGCGATCTTGCAGAGCGCCCGCGCTACGTCGTCGCGGCGTGACGCCGGGCTTGTGTTGGCGTCGACGTGGAGCGAGAAGTTGCGGCGGTCTGACTCGTCCAGCACCAGCCGCCAGGCTGTGCCTGCGACGGCGTCCGCGAGTCCCCCGCGACGTCTGCGGATCAGACCGAGCGAGCGGAAGACCGAGACCGGCGGCCATTGGATGAGTGCGCGGTCGGCGCGCGACAGCCGCTGGCCGTTGCACTTGGTGCAGATCTCGCCCTTGGGGATCGTCAGCTCGCGCTCGACCAGACCGGACGACTCGGTGTTGCCGAGCGCCGCCGGGATGATGTGCTCGACGGATTCGAACCGGCCATCGTCATTTCCGCAGGTGAGACAGCCGGTAATGCGGGCGCTGTGCGACATCGACACGCAAGGGTACGGCTGTCGCGCGATGTCGCGGATGCGATCCTCAGCCGGTGGCTGAGACGGTATGTCGACAGTGCGGGATGCGCCAGGCCGTCGACGGCACCGGCGTCTCGGTGCCCGTCGTCGACGTCGTCGCAATGCGCGAGTTGCTCGATGGTCGCCCGGCCGCCATCCGGTGCCAGGCGTGCGACTCCGTCCTTCCCGTCAAGTTCACGGCACGGGTGATCGGCGACGGGTGGTCCGCTGACGTCCAGCTTGACGGGGACGACGATCACGTGCCGGCGGTGCCGGAGGAACTCCTCGCGGCGTTCACTGCTCATCTGCAGGGGCTGCTTGCCTCGCTCTGGCGGGCGTCCGATCGCGTGGCGCAGCACGAGATCGCGCGAGCGCGGCACAGTGAGTTCACGGCCGAGGCGGTTGCGGTTGCGCTCTTGGCAGCCGATGGCCGGGTCCCGGGCTGGGTCGTCGGAGACGGCGGCGATCCGCAGAAGGTCATCGACGACATGCTCGGGCCGCCGCAGGCGAGTGCGCTCGCCTCGGCAGCGCTGGCTGTACTTGCCGAAGCGAAGCGCGAACTCGCGTCTACCATCGCCGCGCATGTCCGGCCGGGACTCGTGATGCCGCGAGCGGCGCACGATCTCGGGGATGCGGTCGCCGCGATGTGCGGCGCCGGCCGGCTCAGCCCGTCGGAGCGGCTTGCGGTGCTTACGATGCACGCTGCGGCGCGTGACGCCGCCGGTCAGGACGATCCGCTCAAGATGGCGTTCACTCGCCAGTGGATCAGCTACGCCTGGGCGGCCAACGAACACCCAGAGGACTCGCAACTACAGCGTCTCCGCCCGCCTCCAGAGTTGCTGGCGCGAGCGGTCGACCCGCGCGAGTTGACGAACGCTGTCTTTGAGACAACGGACGCACCCGCGGGCTGGATGGAGCGCCTGCAGCAGATCGCCGAGGAGGCCGGTCACCCACGGCTCGTCCGCCAGGCCGCTGGCGGCGCCCCGGTCATGGCACAGGCATCGAGCGAAGTGCTGCGCTCGGCCCTGTCCGAGGTCGCGAAATTCGAAGACCCTCGACGCCTCGCGGAGGGCTTGCGGTTCGTCCTTGGGGTGCTTAACGCCTCGCAACGCGCGGATGAACTCGAAGCGATGACCGATCACGCGCTAGCGCTCAGCGTTGACACGCCCGAAGCGCGGGTGATGCTCCTCGTGCAGCTCGGGAGTGCAGCGAAGGACGCGCGCCGCCCGACGGTCTTTCTGGACAGAGTCGGCGACCGCCCAGCCGACTGGGAGGCGCAGCTGAGTGACGAGTGGCGACTGTCGCTGGACACCGAGCGAACCTCGGCGCTGCGCATGGCCGGGCGCGCCAGCGAAGCTCAGTCGCTACTGCGACCGTATCTAGGCCTGGCGTTCGACCGCGACACGCGGTGGCGCCTGGAGTTCAACTCGGCGCTGATCGACCGCGACGCAGGCGCGACCGACCTCGGTCTGCAGGCGCTCGAGGAGCTTCTCGAAAACGCGGCCGACGACGACGAGCGGTTCCTCGCGCATCAGGCGCTCGCGCGGACGGTCACTGCGCTGGGCCGGCAGGAGGACAGCGCCCGCCATCTGCGCGCAGCGATCGCCTACGCGCATGGTGAGCACGCCCATCATGCTCCGACGCTTCGCGCGTCGCTGGCCAGCGTTCTCGCAGCCGCCGGCGACACCGCGGGCGCGCGCGCTGAACTCGATGCGCTCGACGCGACGACGCTGCCCCCGCAGGCGTCGGTCGCAGTGGGCGACGCCATCGCGGTGCTACTTGAACAGGACCAGGAGCTCGAGCAGCGTGTCGTCGACGACGCGATGGACGCACTCGCGCAGGCAGAGGCCCGAGCAGGCCGCGATGGCGACACCACGGTGCAGGGCAGCGCGCTTCGTGTGCGTGCGCGCTTGCACGAGCTCCTCGGTGATGACGAAGCGGCCGCAGCGGACTGGGAAGCGGTGCTGGAGACGCACCACGACGAGCTGGCACTGGTTTCGCTCGCGACGATCCGAGGCGGCCGCGGTCGCATCGACGACGCCCGTGCCCTGCTCGTGCAAGTGCCAGAGGCGCTGCTCGCCGCTCATGGCGAGATCCGCGACATCGGAGCGCTGTTGGAGTCCACCGGACGCCTGCGGGCAAAGGTCCAACACCTCGCGAGCACCATGATGGCCGGCCGTCCGCTCCCGCGCGACGTACGGCTCGCCGCGGAGCTCGCTCGCGACGCGATCGGGCGGGTTCGCGCGTGGAGCGCGGCCGACGGAGCGCTACCGTCGCGAAGCGCTCTCGCAGCCGGGCTGCCAGAGGAGGCGCTGCAATCACTCGCGCCCGACACCGGGACTCTCTGGGTGATCGAGTGGTGGGCGGCCGCTCAGGGCGTGGTGACGTTGCTGACCGGCATCGAGGCGAGCGGCGCGGTGTCGATGCGCGCACTGCCGGCAATGCCGGTCGACGCGCCCGCGGTGGCATCGCAAGTGCGAGCCCGGCTGCAGGGCTGGTGGCCGGGACGGACCGGAGATCCGCTGGAGCACGCTGGGTGGCAGGCCCTCGGTGCATGGCTGCAAGCTGAGCTGGGGCAGGCCCGCAAAGGCGATCACCTGGTCGTCATCGAACATGGGCTCCTGGCGGGACTGCCGTGGCACGCTCTCGGCGCCGGCTGGACCACGTCCTACGCGCCGAGCTGGTCTGCACTGCTGGATCTCCGGCCGGTTCGGCGGCTGTCCTCGCTGGGCGTGGTCGCGGTTCCTGCACGAGAGGAGGCGCTGGCGACCGTCAACGCGTTCGACAGCGCCGTCGCGACGGCGCGCAAGGAGGCCGCGCGACGCAACGTGGCGTTCGAGGCGATCACCGGAGTCGACGCTGACTGCTCGGCGGCTCTTGGGCTGCTCGGTCGCAACGACCTCATCACGCTGTTCTGCCACGGCCTCGTCGACCCCGACCAACTCGACCTCGCGCTTCTCCTCGCAGCGCACAATCAGCTGCCATCGCAGCACCCGGTCGCTGCGTCGTCCGCCGTAGGTCGCGAGCATCGCCTCACATGGCGAACGCTGCAAGTGGTTCCCAGTGGCCCGGCGGTGATCCTCAGCGCGGCATGTTCAACGGGCCGCGGCCTGATCGGCGGAATGGGTGAGCGGTTGGGGCTGTTCGGTGCACTGCGCCCACGGGGCACACGAGCGATCGTGGCGCCAGCGTGGGATGCGGTGGCAGTCGATGCCGTGCATCAGCTCCAGGAGGTTCAAAGAATCCTGCTCGATGGCCGGCCGCTAGCCGCAGCCATCAAGGAGACCGGCGATGCGGCGGCTCAGCGACTTCCCGCATGGCGCGCCCGGTGCCTCTGCATCGAAGGCGATTGGCGATGATGTAGCGGTGAGCGACACCCTCATCGACACGCTCCGCGCGCACGGCGGCGACGCGGCGACCGTGCCGCACGCGATGCGTTACTACGTTTCGGCCCGCGCCCACGACCTTCCGGAGCTCGAGATGCGAGAACGACTTGTGCGCGCTGGCGTCGACGCCGACGACCTTTCGCGCAGTCTGGACCGGTTGGAGCACGACGCGGCGCTCCTCGATAGCGCTTCGCTGTTCATCTTGCAGGACGGGCTCGCCGATGAAGAGACGCGCGAGCTGGCGGTCGGCGCGATCGGCGCGTCACGGAGCAAGCTCCCGATCGTCGAGGCAGGGCTGATCGCCATCGCGACCGTATACGGCATGTGGCTCGTGGCGACGAAAGGCAAGCGCTCACACCAACGTGTGATCCGCCGCGGCCCGGACGGGTCCTTGGAGGAGATCGAGACCACAGAGTGGTACGGGCCGTCCGGACCGCTCCAGGCCATCGCCGGACTGTTCGGCGCCGAGGTCGACCGTGATGAGCAGACCGAGCTGCCACCCGCCGAGGAACGCGAACTTCCCCGGGCCAGCGACCCTTGACCGGCTCGTCGACGCGAGCGGCCGGTTGCTGTAGATCGGCTGCTGCGGCGGCGTTGGTCTGGCCGAGGAGAGGCCGTCACGCGATCGCGCCGGTTATCTCTGTACGTAGATCAGCCATTCCAGGTAATAGGCGTCGACGGAAGCAGGTGGTATCTCAAATGGGAGTGCGATTCCGCGCCCGATGATGCCATCGGGCAGCGCGCCGATGAGCGCGGAACGCTGATCGATCAGGCGCGTGCTCGATGCGACGTAGCGCAGCCGTGAGGCGGGCTCCCCCGGCGATGTGAGGATCAACGCAGGCCCGAACGAAGCCTCGGCCTCATGCTCGTGTCCCGACCAGGCAGAGCCCGTTACGCGCCAGCAGCCAGGTTGCTGCTGAACGATCTTGATGCGGACGTGCGCGTCGCGGACGCTGCCGTATTCGGTATCGCCCTGATCAGGTCGGCAAAGCGTCCATGGGGCAGAACTCGTCCTTTGATCGTGTCGCCCCCTGCTAGCTGACCGGGACTCGTCACGAACATCATCGTGGGTTTGGTCGAGTCGCTCGTACGCTCGAAACTGCTGCACCTAGCATTCGCATCAAGCCGAGGTGCGGGCGGCACCGCGGGGGACGTCGTCTTCGGCGTCGATTCTTGGCTGGCCGATGTCTCCGCGCGGGTCGGCATACCGCCGGCATCCGTCGCCGTGCCCTGCAAGGAGCCTGAGTGCACTGCAAGAGCGACGCCGATTCCGGCGAGCACACCGGCCGCCGCGACGACTACGGCCGCTAGCTGAAGTCTGTGCTCGCGCGGCCAGTCCGACAGCCACGCCTTCTGCGACTTTCGTGCATCGCTTGAGTCTGTGGATTCCTCGGACTCCACGCCTCGGCGCAGAATAGGGACTAGCTGACGCGGAGGACGAGGTTGAAACTGGTGGCACCGGGCGGCTGCTTCGGTGCCTTGCGCGCGGGAGGGAAACCTGGCCGTGAGCCAACGGCCCGCGCCGAGCACACGCGGGAGCACGACCTCCAGATCGAGCGTCTCGACAAGCCGCCGACCCACATCCAGCAGCCGCTCGAGACGTTGTGGGTCGCGTGTCATCGCAAGCTGGTCGCTGGCAGACGGGCTGCGAGCGCTCATGCTGTCGAGCGTGGCACGACAGCGCCCCTCAAATCAGCCGTTACCGCGCCCGATGCGGTGCGGCAACTACGACGCTGTGCGCGGCGAGCTTCGAGCCGGGGCGCCGGCAGCGGAAGGGACGCGGCTGCGGCGTAGCGCCGCATGAGCGTCACGACCCGCGCGCGAGCTGCTTGCGCAGGCGCTCCCCGGCGCGCTCGCGTCGCTTGCGGATCGCGGTCTCGCTTGGGTTCGGCGGGCTGAAGCCGAGCTGGTCCCACTGCGCCGCGACCTCGGCGTCGGTGCGGCCGGCCGCGCGCGACCACAGCACGAGCACGTCGCGGGGGTCCAGCTCGGCCAGCGCGAGCAGCAGCGCGCGCCGGCTCTCGTCCGCCGTCACGCGCGCGAGCGGATCCCAGATCGAGCCCTCCGCCGTGGGCTGCTCCGGCGCGGCGCTTGTCAACACGACGTGGCGGCGCGACGGGCGCCGCAGCTCGCTGCGCAGCTGGTTGCGGGCGGCGACGATGAGGTAGGGCAGGTCGCGGTCGAGGATCTCGGGACCGTGGCGCGCGATCAGGTCGTGCACGGCGTCGGCGTCGGTGCTCGCCAGCAGCGCGCGGTAGTGCGCCAGCTGCCGGTCGTCGAGCCCGTCGGGGCGCTTCGATGTCACGTCGTCGCCGTTCGTCGCGTTGAGAGGGTGCAGAGGCCCACGACGCTTGGGAAGGCTTGCACCGTTATGTTCGCGACACTCCGCTCTCTCATGCCCACGATCACGACCAGGAGATCACGCACGAACGGCACTGTCTACCTGCCCACCTTCCACGACGCGTTCTCCTGGGCGTCGGACCGGCGGCTGCACATGCTCTACGACACGGTCGCCGACGACCTCGACAGCGGCTTCAGAAGACTGCGGCAGGGAGCCGAGGAGCAGCTCGAGGTGCTCGATGAGCTCGCCGCCGCGCTCGGCCTCGACGCGTCGGAGGCCGCCGAGCAGCTGTCCCGCGAGGACGAGCGGACCGCGCTGCGCATCGCCTGGCGAACCGCCGCGCGCTGGACCGTGCTGAGCCTGCTGTTTACGCTCGAGGAACGCCGGGACGACGAGCCCTGCTCGATCAGGGAGTGGGTGGCGGCCGTGCCGATCGAGGAGCGCACGCAACTGCTGGGCTCCGGCGACCTCCCGGAGGCGGACAAGCCGGTGGCGCTCGTGTTGGCCGCCGAGGCGCTGCTGCGCTGCTTCGCCGAGCGCGATGCCGCGCTGTTGATCCGCGACCGCCCGCTGCTCCTGCGCGCCGACGCGACGAGCATCCGGGCCGCCCAGGTCAGCCCGCTGGCGTTGGTCGCCACGCGGAGCGAGCCGACCGCGGACGCGCTGCCGCTGAGCGAGGGAGACCGCGTCTGGTCGGCTCCGGGCGAGCCCGAGCTCGTGGTGGACGCCCGGTACGACGCGGAGGCGGACAGCATGTGGACGATCGACGGCGACGGCGAGCTGCGGGTGGAGGAGGGGCACGCCTGCGTCCCGGTGGTGCAAGGCGTCGCGCTCTATGCGAGCGGCATGCCGCTGAAGACGGTCGTCGGGTCGCCGACGGGCGAGAAACCCGCGTTGGCGTCGTACCAGCGGTAGACCGTCCGCTCGACGGCGAACGTCTCGCCCTCGGCCAACAGGCGGTAGCGGCAGAAGGAGCGCGTCGGCAGCGCCGCGTAGTCGTCCGCACCGTTGCCGCCCGGCGGCCAGTCCTGCGTCGGCGTCTCGGCGACGAGCTGCGCCGTTGGGTACTCGAGCGGCGACTGGCTGCCGGCTTCGAGGTCTTGCTCGCCGGCGGGCGGGTCAAGCGCGTGCACGTGCCCGGCGATCACGAGTTGGACCCGCAGCTCGCTCAGGCAGCGGGCGAGCTGTTTGGCGCCATCGAGCCGGCGTGGCCCGATGTCGCTCGCGCCTTCCGCGTAGTGCACGGGATGGTGGAGCAGCACGACCCGCACCGCCGGCCGATCTCTCCAGGGCGCGAGCTGGGCGGTGAGCTGCTCCATCACGTCGTCCGGGCGCTCGGGGTCCGGCGGATGCTCGCTGACCGCGCCGTAGGCCAGCAGCTCCCCGACCGGCTCGCGCGCGACCGTGTTCACGCGCGCCACCACCAGCGGCACCGGCACGGTCGCGAGCTCGACGGGCGCGGGCCACGGGCCCTCGAGGCCGGGGACCGTCGCGATCCGCGCGCGGTTGTGCCTGGCGGTGCTGGTGGGCACGACCGGGACCATGCCAGGCCAGGTGTCGTGGTTCCCAAACACGTCGAGCCATGCCGCCCCTGCCTCGTGGCGGCTCAGGTGCGTGTGGACGAAGTCGAAGGAGGGGAAGGCCGTGTAGCCGGAGTGGTGTCGTGGGGCCCAGCTACCCAGCGCCTCGACGTCGCCGCCCTGGAGCACGACGATCGGCGCGGACGAGTCGGCGGGCGCTTGCGTCTCCTCCCTCAGTAGGAGCGGCAGCGTGCGCCGCAAGCCCTCAAGCGCCGGCTCGCGGTGCCACATCGAGCCGGCGAGCACGTTGCGCATCGATGCGCCCGGCATCTTCCGCGCCCCGCGGACGAGCAGGCGCGAGAGCCAGCGCGTGTTCTCGCGCAGCGCGCCGTCGCGCTCGACGCACAGGTGCATGTCGGTGAGATGGAAGATCGTCCCGATCAGCTCGGTCATGTCTCAAGCGCGGCGGTTGAGCGTGCCGAGCGCTCCGGCGATCCACGCGCGCGGGCCGGGTCGGCACGACGCGCTCGAGCCTATCCCAAGAGCCCGGAAAAGCACAATATGATCTGCGCGATCCTGGAACGCGTCCCCGTCAGCGCACGGCCGGGCGGCGTGCGAGCGCGCAGCACCAGCTCCGCCGGCACCATCGCGCCGCGCGGGGGTCGGCGATCCGCTCCAGCAGCAGCGTCACCGCGGCGCGCGCCATCGCGGGCGGGTCCTGGCGCACGGTCGAGAGGCGGTACGACGTCCATGCGGCCATCGCGATGTCGTCGAAGCCGAGCACGGTCAGCTGCTCTCGCGCAACACAACGCTCGCGCGGTCCAGCTCGCGCGGTCTCAGTGGTGGCTCTGGCCCCGTGGCCAGCGCTGGCGTGGCCGGCGTCGTGGCCGGCCGTGCCCTTACCTGTCGCACGCGTTGGCGTGAGCCTGCGCCCGGCCATGCCTGAGGCAAACGCTCCGGACGGAACTGGTTCCAGCCGAACTCAAAGCGGGGGAAGTCCATTCTGAGTCAGGAAGCGGTGCTGGGGGCGACGACCGGGCCGTCGTCTCGTCGCCTCAGCAGCGTGCGGCGCTGTACAGCCTCGCTCATGCTTACGCAGCTCTTCTCGAAGCTTCGGATCCGGGGTACGACTGGGTCGTGGAAGTCCTGGAATGAGAACTGGTCGGGATGCTCCAGACTCCACAGGAGCGCGTCCATCCCGGTTCCGGACATGGCTGTGAGCACACGATCGTGCAGGTTCGCGGTCTGCGCCTCAGCATGGGCGCGCTTGCGTCGCGCTGGGCCACGATCATCGTCAGACGTGGGCGAGAGGCAGCCCCAGCTCTGACTCGCGCGTGGACAGCTCCGGCTCGATGGCGTCTGCCAGCGCGCGCAAGTACCGCAACAGCCCGCCCCGGGCCTGCGCGCCGGCGCCCGGACGCTCAAGGAACGTCGAAATCTCCGTAACGAGGCGTGCATGCACGGCTGGCTCATCCGGGATTGCGCGGTTCGAAAGGAAGAGCATCTGATTCGGAAGTGGTGACATGCACCCGCTGTCAAAGCGCGACAGGAGGAACGCTCCTACGAAGTTGTGATCCATGGCTGCGAGGAGCGCCATCCCGGCTTGTTCGCAGATCGCATCGCCACTGTCGAGGTACGCCGTCAGATCGTCTGGTCTGACGGCACCGGCGCCTGGCGTCAACGTCAGCAAGAGCTTGATGCACTGTGCCGCTCCGCGCATCACTTCGGGCGAGCCGTCGGCGCCGATCCCCGCGAGCACTGGCACGACTCCTCCGGTTCCCGCCTTCGTGGTGGTCACGAGCGGGCGTGTGTGCGCTGGCGACGATCCGATTGTCGCCAGCCAGGAGCGGAGCAGTGGGCCACGCTCACTGATCGCCACGGGAAAGCAGGCGACGAGCAGATGCGTCGCGGCCCCGATGACATCGGCGTTCGACGTGCCGCGCCGGACGATTCCGTTGAGGAAGTGGATCGCCGTCTGCCACACATGTGGAGCGAGGGAGGGCGTTTGGACGAGTGCTTCGGACGCCACATTCACGAAACGAGCTGCCTCCAACAGCCGCCCGTCTGTCAAGCGCACGCTCGCGCCGCGCAGGAGCTCGAGGGCGTCGCTGCGGCTTTGGGTCGGCGACAAGAACAGGTCCGCCGCCAGCGGCTGCAGCTCACGCAACGAGACGCCGGTCGCGTCGGCGACCGCGCGCTCCTCTGGGCTTTCGCCGCCCAGGTCGCCGGCACCAGAAGAGAACGCTTCGCGCAGGCTCTGATCGCCCGCGAGCAGATCGCGGATGCCGTGCATTGTGGTGCGCCAAGCGGCCTCAGGAGCTGGCTCTGTCGCCATGCGCTCGAGCACGGCGGCTCCGACGCCCGACGAGGCGCCATTGTGGAGCTCGTCGACCACCAGCGCCACGGGAGTTACGCGATCTGCCCGCGAGGACGTCAGTCTCGCATGGAGCAGCGCGGTGACCTCTGGAAGCTCCGCATCGATGGCACGCCAGAGGGGTACCACGCCCGGGAAGTCCAGTGATTGCACGTCCCAGCACGCCACCCGTCCGCACGCGTTGACCAGCTCAATCGCATCGACGAGCAGCGGGTCGCCCTCGTCTTGAGCGAGCCGCGCGCGCATAGCTTGGAGGCGCTCGTTGTCGACCGGTCGGGCTGGCATATCGTCGGCTGGTCCGTCGGCCACTGCGCCCAACCACTGGATCAACACCAGCATGTGGATGACCGCGTCGAGGACCGGGCATTCAACAGGTACTGGGGGAATCGGGTCGACACCGCGCAGGCGCCGCCCGAAGCGGAGGTCCCTGGCCGCTGCGGCCACCAGCGCACGCGCGTGCGCGACGGATAGCTCAGCGTTGCCCAGCGCGGCTGCGAAGCGCCTAGGGTCCGCAAGGGCCACGTCGCCGATTGCCGTGCCGAATGTCTGCGCGGGAGCCTGATCGATGCACGCGCGTGTGCACACGCTCAGCCGCTCCGGCTTCTGCGGCAGCATGAGCAGTCCTCGGAGCGCGTGTGCACAATCATGTGCCCCTGTCAGGCAGTGCTCCTCCAACAGCGCCACCAAGACGGACATGTCGATGCCTGGCTGCTGCAACAAGGGCTGGATCACGAGGAGCCGGTCGAAACTTAGCGCCGGCAATTTCGCCGCTAGCGCGGGGGTAGCATGATCTGCACAGTCCTCCTCGGTCAGCCCTGCGAACAGCGCCTCGCTCGTTTCGAGCCACGTGAGCGGATCACACTCGACTCGCGTGGCCGCCGTCTCGACAGTGCTGCGTTGCAGACTGGCGTTCGAGCCAAACGCGCGATCGGTCGCGAGCGCGAGTGCGAGTCCCGCTCCCCGACGCAACAGCCGATCAGGGAGCTCACGGTCGATCGCGCGGCAGACATCGACGACGTTTGCGGCCTCACCACGAAACGCCCGACCCATGCGGCCGGCGAAGAACAGCGCGACGTTTCGCCAATGGGTGGAGATGGCGATCGTGCGAAAGCGGTCGACACGCTCCTCACTGCTTCGCGCGGAGTCGACGAGGTGTGAGGCAGCGAAGTACTCCTGCAGCGAGCGGAGCTCAAAGCCGAAGCGGTCCGGGCTGCTCTCAACGAGCAGGACGAGTCGCTCGCGTGCCTCGCTCACAAGCGTCTCGGTCTGCTGCTCGAGCTTCGGCGGATCGAGATACGGGTTTGCGTGTCGCAGAAAGCGGCGGACCTCCTCTCGGAACTCCTCCGAGGTCAGGGTCGACGCGACGTGGCGGGACTGGCTCGCGCGTCGGTGCAGGAGATATCCGAGGTACTGATGCAGCCCCAAGAGCGTGTCCTTCTCGGTCTTCAGGGTGCTGCGCGGCTTCGAGCGCTCGCGCCTGTAGATGACATCGACGTAGTCTGAGAAGAGTGACTCGCGCTGATGCGAGGGACGCCCGCCGGACAAGATCACGTAGATCACGATGTTCACCTGAAGCGGTGTCGTGAGCAACAGTCGAATCTGTGCGTCGTCGACGCTCTCGCGATAGTGCGCGCGTACGCTCTCGGCCCGTTCACGGCCCAGCCCGCGCGCCGTGACCCAGCGCTCGACGTATTCGCCAGCGCGCTCCTCGCTCAATGGCAGCAGCTCCAGGTGTATGAAGCGGTCCGGCCGGAACTCGTCTTCGTATCCAGTCGGGCGGGAGCTGCCGACTACCTGGACATCTGCGCCGAGCGCTGACTCGACGCGCTCGAGGAAAGCGTCGATCGCGTCGATCACGCGTGTCCGCAATGTCGGCTCGGATACTTCGTCGAGACCGTCGAGGATGATGAGCGTCCTGTTACGGCGGAGCACCTCGCGCATCTGCTCCATTGAGAGAGGCGCGTCGAGACCGGCCGCCCTGGCCACACGCTCGGCGAGATATCGCTCGATAAGCACGAGCTCCTCGCGCTCAGGTCGCTCCCCGACCCACTGCGCGAGGTCCCGCAGCACGATCCGGAACGGGACGCGCGCGTCGGGCGGCAGGAGGCGGTCGTCGTCGCCGAGGACCTCCTGCACCTTCTTGAGCAGCATGGAGCGATGGATCTGAGCAGCGAACTGCCCGAGCGTCGACTTGCCGTGACCCGGGCCACCGACAAAGACCACATGGCGCAGGCGCTCGGAGACGAGCAGCTCCATCGCCGGGCCCTCGGGCGCGTTCCGTTCATCCCCAACCTCGCGAGGGTGTGTAGTCGCGCGCGGCTGCACGTCGAGATCGACGAAGACATCGGCCAGCGAAAGGCGCTCAATCCCGGTGTCGCCGGCTTGGTCGAGCTGGGCGTAACGGTCCTCCTGGTACTCGGTCGCGAGGAACAGGCGGATGGTCTCGTCGAGCGGCTGGGGCGGGGCCGCACCACGCTGCCGCAACACGAAGTCTCCGACCTGCAGCAAGGAGGGAAACACCGCGCGCAGGTGCGGGTTGAGGTCAAGCAGTCGGGCAATATCGTCATAGCCCCACACATGCAGGTTGCGAATCTGCGGGAAGGCCGGTGCGATCTGCTCGGCGATGACGTCGTGAGTGCCAGTGTCGACGACCGAGGACAGCGGGACGTTCGTGATGAGGATGTAGTTATTGCAAGCCTTCCCAGATCGAACGATTCGCTCGAGCTCGTCCTTGAGTCTCGCGAGCAACGTCCGTCGGGCCTCTCCTGCCCCGGCTCGGCCGACATCAACGTACTTCGCCTGGAATATCCAGTGGCCGCGCCATCGCTCGCTCGCTGACGGGTACGGCGCGACCCCGTCGAACGTGGCCTCGCGTCCTCCGTCCGGCCCCTTTCCGTACGTGACAGAGCCGTTCCCCACGACCACCTTTACGAGATCCTGCGCGAGGTGTTCGAACTCCTCCGCGCCCAGAGCGTCCAGCGCGTACGTGGCCACGACTCGACCCTAGCGCGGCGCTTGGGGGTCCTGCGCCGGGCCCCGCGGGCGTGAACGGCGTGGGGCCCGGCCGTGTCCGCGTGCGGCCGCGGGTCGTGCAAAGGGTGCGTCTGCGGGCCATGGGACGGTTTCGGTCGTGCAACTTGATCGCAATCACGTCATCAGTGCCGGCTACGTCCGCAACTGGACGGTGGGCGGGGTCGTCGAGTGCGAACTTGTCCCGAGCGGAACACGACTCCCGCTCGCGCCGAGTCAGGTCGGCGTGCGTAAGAAGTTCTACGCTGGGTCGCCGGCGGCCGATGGGGCTCGGACGGCGGGCGCTGCTGAGAGAGCGCGCGGGGCGGTAGAGACTAAGGCGCTGCCACTGCTGCGTGACCTGGCGGATCGCTGGCCGCTACGCGACAGCGGCGAGCGTGCGTGGGTAGCGCTGTGGCTCGCGATGACGCTGTGCGCAAGCCCGCGCCAGCGACAACAGATCCCGGGCACAGTCGCTGCATTCTTCTCCGATCTCGAACGAGATCATCCGGTTATGGCGGCCGCGACGGTCGATCAGCGGCATGAGCTGAGCGAGCCTGATTTCGAGCTGGACTCGATGTTCGCGGAGGTCAGCACCATCGCATCGCTTCTCGGCCAGATGCACTGGACAGTTCTGCACTTCGCTCGCCCGACGCTGATCTCATCCGACCACCCCATCAGCACCTTCCCATGGACGAGCGCTGCGCCGGACGGTACTTGGCCTGGCGACGTGGTGCTTGGCAGCAGCGAAGTGCGCGTGCCGATCAACCCAACGACCGCGCTGCTGCTCACCTGGCTTGACGCTGACGACCGCGTTGAGGTGAGGCACCCTGCGCGACACCACCTCTCCCCGTTCAACCACGGCGCCTGGACGCAGGCTGAACGGCATCGGTTCTGGATGCCGGGGACGACACCGCGCGGTATCGGCGGCGGGGGATCGGTCAAGCCGATCGCACCCGAGCTGTTCTGTGCCTACGACCCACGGACCAGCGAGCGGTTGGACGCCTCGCTCGCCTGGATCCGGTCGCACGTGGACCAGGCCTTCGGCGGTAAGAGTCGTGCAGTCGTGACAGCCTGGATGGAGTCCGACGACAGAGGACTACGAGTGGTCCGTGTCAGGCATGAAGGCGCGCACTCCAGAGTGTTCTCGTTGTTCGCGCTGTAGTTGTCGACCACCGGGTTGGAGCGGCGTCCCGCCGTCGACAAGCGGCCCGCGACCGGAGCCAGCCGGCCAGCACGCCCGGCAGTCGCCAGCGACTCTGAGGCGTGCTGCCGACGCAGACATGGACACCGTTGCGGCATCACCTCTCTGAGGCGAACCTACCCGTGGTGCTGAGGATCGCGCGCGTCGTCTGGTGACGGTCTCGCGCGTTGGCTTGGGCGTCGATGTGGGCAGAAACGTGTTGTGAGGGATGTGCGGTTCTTGCATCCGGTGCTGGCGCACGAACGCGCGTGCGATGTCGGCGGCGGGTTCGGCGAGCAGCGCGTCGGTGAGTTGCCTCGCGATGGCTTCTTCGCGCGGCTCGATGAGGCCTCCGACGATTTCATCGCGGCCAATGTGCGGCGTGCGTGGTGGGTTGCCCACTACTCGGGAGTTCCTTCACGCTCCGACGCGCGGGGGCTGGCGCTGGTGCGAGCTGTTGCGTTCCACCCCGAAGAGGTCGCAGTTGCGTTCCTGCGGCGTGAGCTCGCATCCCGCGATGTGGGAAGAAGACGGAGACGGACGTCGCGGTAATCCTGCGCGGGCACTTGCTGGCGGACGGCAGGAGGGTGCGCAGAGCTCGAGGCGGCTGTGCGCGCCGCCGTCGACGGCCTCCGCCTGATCGACCGGCTCGAGCACGTCGGAGCGCTCGAGCACGTCGGAGCGTGACCGGGGTCATCTCGGCGCGGTTGACGGCGCGGCGCTGCTACAGCGTACGGCGCTGTACAGCCTCGCCTCTGCCTACGCAGGTCTTCTCGACTATACATCCGGAGAACGACTGGGTCGTGGAGGTCAAGGAGTGAGAAAGGCCGGATGCCATGTCGTCACCCTTGCGATCTCCGGGACGGTCCATCGCTCGCGCCGACAGCAGGATCTCGACCATGTCGCACCCGCCTATGCGCCCGGAACGAGGTTCTCGATCGGGATTTGGAGCTGCGCGGCAATCGGCGTGTAGAGGTCAATCCCTTGCTCACGGGTCTTGAGCGACACGATGAGTGCGTAGCGCACAGGGAGGCTGGCCCGATCTTTGCGGTTGTTGTTCTTCCACCAGCCGCCGATGGGATAGACAGCGATGACGCCTGCGTCGGCGAGTTCGGCGCCTGAGCCTTCCCATATGTCCTGGTGGAGCGAGCCCAGGTTGCGTTGGTTGGGCCCGATCAGCCAGCGATCGAGGCCGGACGGCGCTGAGCGGCGGGTACCGTCTTCTTCGAGCTGGGCCTCGTAGTTGACGCGCGCGACGAACTCGTCGACGGTTTCCGTCGGCAGCTTGAGATCGAACCGCAACCCGTGTGATGCGTAGCTGTAGCGCTGGCGCCAGCCACGTCGCGAGGCGGTGGGCTCAATGAAGTAGGTGAGCGTGACGCGCAGGGTGACATCGCTGGCGGCGATCTCGCGGAGTGTCGTGGTGGGCCACGGAAGGCGATGTAGGCGGAAGTAGCGAGCACGGTGTTGCTCGTCGAACGGTGTGAAGGAGTCCTGGGTGACCGTCGTGACCGCCTGGCGCGTCGAGTCGAGGACCGCGCTCTCGGATGGGACACCCCAGCCGTAGCGACGCAACAGGCGAAGCTTTGCTCTTTTTGCGGGCGTGCCATCGAACTCGGCGCGCATTGCCGGCGTCCATTCCGCAGCATGCACGAGGAGCCCGCGAACGGTTTCCGGCCAGTACGACGGATAGCGAGCGAGCGTCAGGCCGGCGAGCCGCGCTGCCTGGGCGGTCGCTGCGCTGGTTGCGTTCGCCGATCCCAGTGCAAGGTCGTTGCGGCTGTCGGTCGTGCGCAGCGACAGCAGCGGATGTGCGGGCTCAAAGTCCCGGACCCCATCCGTCAGGACGTTGCCGCCCTCCATGCAGATGTCCGGCTTGACGGGCCATGATCGATCACCGAACAACACCGAGGTGCGGCTGTGCGGCGAGATATCGCCAGCAGTTCCCACTGGCGACCATCCGTCGAAGCTTGGGTCAGTTGGGAGGTTGACCAGCTCGGTGTAGGCGCCGACGGTCAGGGCGTTCCACGCCTGCGCCGGATCTTCCGCAGCTGCGAGGTCGCACGCGTCGCGGTAATCAGTCTGCGGCTGATGTGCCCGCACGTTTCCAGCCGAGACGATGAACAGGCGTGTGGCGTCAGCATCAGGCGTGCCGAGGAGTTCGATGCCGTCGTCCGATCTCGCTATGTCGACGCCCGCGGCCAGCGCATCCAAGGATGCGGACCACAATGTCGGCTCGCCGACGCGGTCGGGTTCCGTCGTGACGGCCATCGAGAACACACGAGGGCGCTTGGCAACAGCCTCTGGCATCGCTGCTGCCTGCGCCATGGCGATGCCGTAAGCGAGAGGGTCGTTACCCGAGCCCGTGTCGGGAAGGATCTTCACCGACTCCAAGCGATGGCGCAGTTCTACCTTCGTCGTTCCAAGCAACAGGTCGTCGAGTGGGCCGTAGAGCGAGAGCCCGGCCATGGGCGTGCCGTGGTTCTGCTGGTCAACACCGAACTCGTCGACGATCGAATGCACGTCCTGTGGTGAGAGCGAGTCAGCCAGCAGAACGTGCGTGCGTCGAACACCAGTATCGAGGTGGCAGACGACCGGTGCTACAGGATCCGAAGTCGGCGTTACTCGAGACAGCAGATCCTCAGCCAGCTCATCCTGCTCATCACGCTCAAGATCCTCGATCGTGTCGACGAACTCGGGCCGGCGGATCTCCGCCAGCGGTACGCGGGTGAACGGGAGCGCTCGAAGGTCATCCCAGCTCGCGTGCACCCACGCGACGGCGCGGTCGCTGAGCTTCAAGGCGCGAGCAGCGAGTCGCAATCTCCGAGCGGTGGTGAAGGCTCGAAGCAGCTCGATCGCATCATCGGTCTGATGCAGCCACAACTCCCACCAGACGCGGCCGCGCGTGGGTGGATCTCCAGACGACTGCCACAGATCGGCGAGCACTGCTTGGCGGATCCGAGCGATATTCGCGACAAGCTCGCGGTGCCGCGGGTTGCCTCTCTCGGTGACCTCGGTTGCGTACTGCTCGAAGTGTCGTACGAAGCGGTCACGGTACTCGTCGCTGATCCACACCACGGCTCGTTCGGCGTGATCCTCTGAGGCCGGACTCACGGAAAGCAACAGCCATTTCGGGCGGGGCTCACGATGCCGTGAGTACTGCTGCAACGAGTCGAGCTTCAGCGGAAACGCTGGATCGGATCCCTCTAGCACCACCACTACGCCGAGCGACCGCAGCTCGTCCTCCGTCAAAGACGCCTCATCGCGTCCGCGTTCCTGTTCCTCGAGCGAACGTTCGAGCTCGTCGAGGCGAGCGGATCCATGCGCTCGATGTTCGACGTCGCGAACCTTCGGGTTTCCACCCCCGGAGCGGCGAAAGTCCCGGGTCTGTGCCGCTTCGCGCACAAGCAGGTGCGCGAAGACCTCGCCCTGGTCAGGCAACTGCGCCCGCCTGGCGTGCGCGCAACGCGGCGGTCATGTCCTCGACACTCACGTGCATGTCGCCACGCATCAACGCTTGCTTGGCTGCCGCCTCGCTCGCCTTGACGAGATCCGCATGGCTGAGGCCCGCAGCGTTCTTCTCGATGCTGCGCCAGCGGAACCCCTTTGCCAACGGTCCGAGCCGAGCCCTCATCACCTTGACGGCCTCGATCTGGCTCGGCAGGTCGTAGGTGATGACCATGTCGAAGCGGCGAAACAGGGCGCGGTCAAGGATCGCGCGATGGTTGGTCGCCGCTACCACAATGCTTTCTGCGCCGGCCTGCTCGAGAAAGACCAGGAACGAGTTCAGGATGCGCCGCGCCTCACCGACATCGTTTCCGGATCGATCGCCACCCAGCGCGTCGAACTCGTCGAACAGGTAAACCGCGCGCTGTTGATCCACCGCGTCGAACACAATCCGCAGCTTGCTCGCGGTCTCGCCGAGGAACTTGCTCAGCAGGCTCTCCAGCCGTACCGTCAGCAATGGCAGCGAGAGCTCGTGGGCCAGCACTGACGCTGTCATTGTCTTGCCGGTCCCGGGCGGGCCCTCCAAGAGCAGGCGGTGGATCGGCGCGAACCCGCGCTCGAGCAGGCGCTGGCGCTGGCGCTGCTCGTTGAGTATCTGGCGAACCTGGGTCAACAAGTCATCCCGGACGACCAGATCCCTAAGCCCGACCTCCGGGAACGATGCGGTGACGAGGTCGGCCAGCTCGCCGCGCGGCTGCGCGATCGGCGTGACCCCGCGCACCACCGGCCTCCGTCGCGATGTGTCGATCGTCTTCTTCAGATCCTCCGCAAGGCGGTTATGGCCTTGCCGCGCCGCCCGTGCCGCGACCTGCATCGCCACGGCGTAGAAGGAATCGTCGTCGCCAGCCGCATGGCTCCGCACCAGCGCCTTGATGTGATCCCCAGAACCAGCCACGACTCGCTCACCTCCTTCTCGATCGCATGGTCGACGTTGCGAGAGCGACGATACCCCCTCGAACCGTCGCGACGGAGCACGCAGCAGATCCGGAAACCGTTCTTGTTCAGGGTCGACCGTCACGTCCACTCGGCCAGCAGATCATCCGTCGAGACGATCGGCTCTCCGCGGTCGAGCGCGCGCGGCAGCCAGCCCGTGTCCGGCAATCTTGGCGCGATCTGCTCACGTGCCGCGTGCCGCGCCCCCACATCGTCCGGCGACCACGCCTCACGGAACTGCCCGAGCAACGTCGCGATGCGCTCCCAGAGCGCCAGTACCGCGTCGTGGTGGACGACGGCGAGCGCTCCGAGCCGCGGCAAGGCAGCGTCATCGATGTTCGCGAGAGTCGTGACGATCACGCCGCGCGGTTGGAAGCCACGCGGTGCCCACTCGGTGTGGGCGCTGGACACCTGTCCGAGCGCCTGGTCGACATCGCCGGCGCTGAGCGCGTTGTGCGCCTGGTGCTCGATCTTGAGCTCGAACGTGAGGAGCTCCCGCTGGCCACCGAACACACCGGTCCACCGAACGTCGGTGGTCGCCTGGCCGAACTTTGGGCGTACCGCGTTGTAGCCCATCAGCTCGCCGATCTGCTCCAGCGCCTGCTGGTAGCGCGCGTGGCTGCCCGAGGCGAGGTCCTCGTCGATGCTGCGACGGAACTTCTCGAAACGCGCGGGGGCGTTGCCGCGAGCAGCCAGATGCGCGTCGAATGCCCGCAAGATCTGCTCGCGCGCCCCGTCGGCGATGACGCCTTCGGGCACCGCTTCGGCTCGCATGGCGTGCAGCGAGTGGCGGAGGTCGTTAAACCACGTCGTGAACCGGCCGCCGTGGCCAATCGCCGCCTCGAGAAGCTCCTTGCTGCGCGCGGCCGCGGCTCGGTCACCCTGTTCTCCGGCCAGGAACGCGGCCTTCGCCGCGCACCAGCGGGCGAACGCGCTCATCTCCTCAAGCCCGTGCTCGGCGCAGGCCTCGCTCCAGTTCAGGAAGTCGCGCTCGGCCTTCGCATACTCACCCCGCCAGAGCGAGTGCCAGCCGTCAATCTCGTCGCGTGCCAGCGGCTCGCTCCAATCCGGGATCGGAGGCGGGACGGGCGCGCCGTACGCCTTCGCGTCGGCGCGCTCCTCGTCGAAGCGCTCGAAGTCGCCCGCGAGGAACGCGCTCACATGGTCAGCGATGTCCTGGGAGCCTTGCTCGGACAGATCCTGGGCGAGATCGACCTCGACGTTGATATCGGCCGGCAGCATCTCGCGAAAGGACTCGCGCGCGAAGTGGCCAGCGAAGCGCGGATCGGCGAGCAGATACACGGCGTAGTCGTCTTCGGACCGATTCGCGCGGCCGAGCGCTTGCACGATGCGCGCATTGAGCCGGCCGTTGATGACCCCTCCGCCGCCGAGTTGCTGCGAGATGAACTCCTCCTGCGCGTTTGTCGCCCGTGGGATCGCCGGCACGACCACGACGCGGCACTCCTCGCCGCAGAAGTCCATCCCGTCGTAGCGTGACGCGGCGAACAGGTGCCCGGACTCGGCGGCGCGGAACTGGTCGACCTCATCGCCCGTCCCGCTCACGGTCCATTGAGGCGCCGCCGGCAGAGCGAGCTGCTGGTGGAGCGATGCGAGCTCCGTCTGCTCCCGCACGACCTCGCTGCGGCTCGTACACAGCCAGAGACTCTTGTCGCGCACCCGCAGGGCCGCAGACAATGCGGCGTTCGTCCGCGACTGGTCCTCGTCGGGATCGAGAACGATCAGCCGCCGCCCGAGCGTGCCCCCGCTGAGCGCCGGATCGACCTCGACCATCGAGATCGGCTCGGTTCCAAGCCGACGCGACAGGTCGGCTGGATCGCCGATGGTCGCGCTCATGTAAAGGCGCTGCTTCGCCTGCTGGTAGTGGTCGTTCGTCTGGAGGGGATACACCCACGGGCGCAGCCACAGGGCGTTCCGGGAGACGAGCAGTACGCATTGCGCCAGCCGGTCGCGCAGGCGCCCCCAGCGGTACGCGAGGTCGCTCGGAAGGGGCGAGCCGTCGACGATCGTCGCGAGCAATTCCTCGATACGGTGCTGGTCATAGAACGAGATCGCCTCCGTGGTCCCCGGCCCGCGCCGATCGCCCCCCGCCGCGTCCGCCAGTGAGGCGTAGTGCGGGAGGCGGATGGCAAGCTCGACCACGAGGCGCTCGAACAGCTCGGTATGGTCGAAGCGGTTGATCTCGACCGAATAGAGCGACTGGAGAGGTCCATCCGCGAGGTGCGCGTCGTCCATCACGACGAGCGAGCATGGATCGATCGACGGGTTCTGGTTGAAGTAAACCCAGTAGTTCATGACGCCGACGGCTTGCTTGCGCTGCACGGCGCGCAGGTCTTTCGAGGAGAGCTGCTCGCGGCTGCCCTCCAGCCGACAGACGTCGACGCCAAGGTCGTCGGCCTGCTGCTCCATCTGCCTGGCGAGCACCTTGTTCCCTGAGAGGATCACGGCACTGTGACCCTCCTGACGCCAAGCCTCGGCGATCAGCAACGCGATCAGGCTCTTGCCCGCCCCGGTCGGCAGTTCGACGGCGACGTCCCTTTCACTGGTGTGCCGCTCGGCATACGCGGCCAGCACGGGCTCCTGCGCTGGTAGCAGCTTCTTGTACGTCGCCGATCCGAACTCGGTCAGCAACGCGGCATAGTCGACGTTCCCTGGCATCACCACGCCCGCGTTCAAGCGGTTCGATGGAGTCTGACGGAGGGGCGGTGGCCGGCACGCCGGTTCAGCGGCAGTCGATCCTGGAGAGAACGGGTGGAGGCGAGTTGCCGTGTATCGAGCGGATCGCCGACGGTGGCATTACCCGCCGAGGGCGGCTGCGGGCGCGTCGTAAGCGTCATGCGGCAGCCATCCGGGGCGGCCTGCGATCGTGCCGCCAGGCGCGAGCGGGATCACCGCGACCGTGCCTCCCGCGTGAGGGCCGGGCGAGAACCGCACATGGACCTCCACCGGCTGCTGGGGGCTCGCGGTGAGCGGCCCGTGAAGCTCGGAGGTCACCTCGACCTCGACTACGAAGTGCTCGCCGGGCGGGATCTGAGCGCGAGCGAGTCGGGCCGAAGCGATGTGAAGCATGCCTTCGGCGTGCACGTCGCCGGCGATGACAGTTACGGGCCCGACGGTCGCGCGTTCGTCGCCGACGAGCCGCAAGTGGACGAACAGCGTGTTGGGTCCGCTGGCGAGGTTGACCGGCGCGGGAGCGTTCGCACTGCCCGGCGGCCGTTCGCAGACGACACGGGGTACGCCATCGCGGACGGCGAGGCGATGCACGATCGCTTCCAGCGCGCCGGCGATCCGCCCGACATCGGTCGCGAGTCTCGCGAGCGGCTCGTCCCGTCCGTCAGGCACTCCGCCGCCTGAGCTTGGTGAGCCACTCGGGCGCGGCAGCGCGCAGCGCGGCGATGGACCCCTCGATCGCGTTGTCCGTCACGACGCTATCGACCAGCGCGTCACTCCGGTAGAGCACGTCAGACTCGCCGGCGTCGAGCCCTGGATAGTCGAGGAAAGCGCCCGCGCGAATGCTGAGCCGACCGTCCTGCTCGAGCTCGGTCACGATCGCCAGCAGAACCTCCGGCCGGAAGCCATCGTCATCAAGTTTCACGACGACCGCGTACCCCGCCGTCATCACGGCGTCCGGGGCCTGGTTGACGCGAGGCGACCCCAGGACCGCCAGGACTGTCGGGTTGTGGCTGGAGATGGTCACCCCGCCGGGAAGCTCGCGTCGGAGTTCCTCAGCGAGCTGTTCGATCCCGTGACGAAGGGACGTGATCCGCTCGCGCGCGATCTCGACCCGCCGCTGTTGCAGCTCGCCCGCTGTCAGCTGGTCAGCGAATGCTGCACGCAACTCGGCCGCTGCTGCGGCCAGCGCGGTTTCGTCGTCACCGCGGTCGCGCTCGGCCATCTCGACCCAGGCCTGCAGATCTCCGTGGACTTGCGCCATGTCAGGTCGCAGGTCGGGATCAGTCCGTGTGCACTGCTCGATCAGCCTGTCGAGGCGTGAGGCGAGCGGATGGCCTGCGAGGATGCGATCGAGGGTGAACTTTCCGCCGTCGGCCGGTTGGGGACCGAGCGGCGCGTACAACCCGCCCAGCGTCAGAAGCCACTCATCTGCCGCAAGCACCCACAGCGTCTTCGCCAGCTCGTACACGTCGACTGGTCCGCCCTCGGCCGTGTCGGGGTTCGTGATGAGCTCGTAGGGCAGGAAGTTCGCAGGGCCGAACTTCCTGCCGGCCTTCGTGATCGCTTCGGCGTCGGGGACATCGACGATGCCGAAGTCGCCAACGAGCCATTGCCCGTCGAGGCGGTAGAGGTTGGCCGGCTTGATGTCGCGGTGGTAGTGCGCGATCGCGTGCAGACGAGTCAACGTCTCGGCATAGGCGGCCATGGCTCGCACGACATCCTCAAGCGGCGCCCCACGCAACACCTCGTCGACTCGCTCGGCGAGCGGCATCGAGTACCACGCGCGATCGTCGGGCTGCGGGTCCTCGGGGACTCCGGAGTCCACGATTGGAAGGATTCCTGGGAACGTGTCCAACTGCGCGACGACGCGGACCTCCTGAGCGAAGCGCCGCCACGGCTCGGAACCGGGCTTTGCCCGCAGCCGCTTGAGGGCCATCTCGCGGCCGGAGCCATCGGCGACGGCCACGAACACGTCGGCGTTCCCGCCGTGAGGCAGCTTTCGCAGGAGTTCGTATTGGCCGACACGTCCGAGCGACACCATCGCGAAGGATGACGCGGGCAGGGCTATCTGTGCGACACCGACCAGCCGTGCGCAAACGCATCTGCCCGACAGCGCGACGCTGGTCACAACTGCTTCAGACGGAACTTCGCGTAGGGCGTGCCGGGCGCATGGATGGCTCGGTAGTGCGCGTCCGCCAGCTCGAACGAGGCAATCACGCGCTCGACCAGCGTACGGCCCTTGCGCACCCGCGCGAGCAGGGCGGAGTAGAACGCCATGTCGAAGGCAGTAAGGGCAGCCGGCGACACGTCGTCGTCGGATGCGATCAGGATGTCCGCGCCGGCCGCCTTCAATCCTGTTCGCCACGCCTCGCTCTGGAGGCGGCAACCGGTCGACACGACGATCGGTGGCAGTGAGGCGCCAATCTTTCTTGCCTCCACGTCCAGCCTGCTCGCCTCCACGCGTCTCTTCGCGACGCCGACATCGAGCTGGTCGCCGCTGGCGTGGCCGATCACATGCAGCACGTCGAACTCGCCGAACGCGGCCCGGTAGAAGTGCTCGGCCTTGTATGCGCGCACGAGGTTCACGTTCGCGCGCGGATAGCCCTTGCCGAGGTCCTGATGGTTGCGGAACAGGCCCAACGCGCTCACCAGGAACGAGGACTCCATCTCGCTCATCAGATCCCGCAATCCGCCGCAGTTGACGATCTTGACGTCGAGCACCTGCGAACCCATCGCGTGATCCTCACAACTCGGCAGCTCAGGGTGCGCTGGTTCCGCAATGGTCCCACGCATCCCCACATGTGCTGGGGTGCGCACTGAAATCCTGGTTGACTTAGCGCGTCTCGACGAACTCCCTACACGAAACGGCTTATCACCTGACCATGCCCCGGTACCGCGTCTCAGCCCCACAGCACGCCATCACGGCAATTCGTGATGAGCTGGCAAGCGGAGTGGTCGAGGGCGTGGCTGATGTCTCGATGCCTCGGCCGGCGCCCGTGTCTCTGATCGACCGGCGAGCTCACGGCCAGATGGAGGTGTGGGAGCTGATCGTCAGCTTGGCGAGCGGCGTAGCCTCCAACGCGGCCTATGACGCACTGAAGGCGATGCTCGCCAAACACCCGGACGTCCGGCAGGTCGACAAGATCGACGGCGAGGGACCAGAGGCGTCCGTCGGCGATGAGGGTTCGTAGCGACGCGCCGCTGCTGCTGCGCCGGCGTCTCGGCTCGGGAACCGGGCGTTATGAATTTGATCCGCTTAGCCTGATCACGTTCGCGAGCCCGGGCGCAACCACCGGATCGGAGCTGAACCTCGCCGACGGGCTGGCCTATCACCGTGGATCGGCCCACGAGAGCCATCACTGGCTGCAGTGGATCGGCACGACAGTCGGGGCGTTCCTGACGTCGCTGCGGTTCTCGTCCGAGCAGACGGCGCTGATGCTGCCGCTGCTCGATCCAGCGATGAGGGAGCGGATTCGCCGAGAACGGACCGGGTCTCCGCCGCAACCGATCGTCGGACTCGCCGCAGACTTCAGCCTCGACGAGGCTTCCGGCCGGGGCGCTCAGCTGGTGGAGAGCCTCGTCCAGGGCTGGTATGACCATCTCCTCACGCATCGGTTGTTCTTCGAGTCCCAAGTGACCGATGGCGTGCCATGGAATCAGGAGGAGGGGATGGCCGAGGCGATCTCCGATCTCTCCCAGGTGGTGCATCGGATCGGCGCGTCGGCGCAGTACGACTACGGCACCGTCCGCCGCCTCTTCACGCTCCCCGAGGCCCGGCAACGCATCGCCCACGCTGACGAGCGGCTGACCACGCTCGGCATCATGGAAGCGGCTGCCACAGCCAATGAGATCCTGGCATCGCTCGGCACCGCTATCGCCGACGCTGACCTTGCAGCAGCCGGCGCCATCGAAGCCGCCGATCGGTTCGAGACGGGCAACTACGGCGTGGCCGGCAAGCTGTACGCCAACATCGCCGGCCGCCGCATACCGCTCGTGCCGACCGGGTTGTGGACCTTCACGGCCGCCTGCGATGTCTCGCTGAACCCGCCGCTGCCGCCGATCGTGCCAGCTGGCTCTCAGCGGATCGCGTGGGCGGACATTTATCCGCCGTATCGCTTCCGGCGGGTCGTCGCCGCGATGCGCGGCATCAGGACGGAGCTTGGGCCAGCGTCGACTCACGACGACTATGTCAGCCTGGTCAGTGAGATCTGCGACGCCGCCGGTCTCGATCACTATCAATCGTATGTGCCGCAGCTGTGCGGTTACCAGGAGGTCGACTGGCTTGCGGCGTGCGCAACAGAGACCGGACAGGACCGTCCTGCCGGGACTTTCCCGACCGAGGACTACTCGTACTTCGACTACCTACTGTGGTGTTTCGAGCGAGCCTGGGACCTGCGCAGGCGCAACCTGCCGATGCTGGCAACGTCAGGCTGGCAGAGAACCACGGGCCGGATGGGTACCCTTCCGCTGCTGTTTGAGGACGAGGGTGCGGGCTGGTTTCGCCCGCCGCTCTGGGCCATCGGCGATCGCTACGGCTACACCGAGCGGATCAAGGTGCCGTTCGGAACCTGGCTGTCGGTATCGGCGGCCATTCACGCCTCGACATTCGACCTCATGGCCGGCACAGCCAGCGCCACACTCAGCGCCCTGCCCGCGAAGCTTCGCGAACGAATCGGAGACACCGTGGCCGAGAACATCGCCCACTGGCTGCGATAACGCGGATGGGTCTTTGCAAAGCGCCGGAAGCATCCAGCGCGCATGACGCCGCTGCCGCTCGCGGGCGCTGACTGCTGTGGAGCCCTGAAACTCTCCGCTGCCACGCGGAGCCGCATAATCGGTCACGGCCATGAGTGTTACGGATCGCTGACACGATGTCCGCGTCAGACGCGCGTGCGGTCGAGTGTGAGCGCTCGTTCCTGCTCGCCGCGACGGAAGGCAGCACTGGTTATTTCCGCAGCGGGCCAAGGGTGGCGGTGATGGGGTCCGACCAGTAGCGGACGTACAGGTAGTTGAAGGGGCTCACTCGCGCGGTAACGCTCACGCGCACCGCGACGGTTGGCCGGGGAGTGGGCAGTGTCGCGACGCCTCTTCTGGTGTGAGGTGTTCGTCTGCGGAGGCTGATCGTCCGCCATTGACAGGATCGCGCTCTGTGGCAGACGCGGCGCTGTGCACGGATCGTGACCACCAGCGGCGCGCGCCCCGTCCAGCGTGGCAGGCGGATCACCGCTTTACCAGGCGTCAGGCGGAGGCGCGGATGGAGCTTCTTGAGCTGGACCGCGCCGTGCAGCGAGGGCAGCACGCGAGAGGTGGGCGCGGACATCGGCGAGGTCGTCGATCCGCCGGTGTTGCGTGCCGTCACGGTCACTCGGATCTGCGAGCCGAGGTCGGCCGGGGCGATTGTGTAGCCGTTGTCGGTCGTGTTCGCGATCGACTCGCAGTTTGCGCCTCGGGTGTCGCACGCGTACCAGCGGAAGCTGTAGGCAGTCGGGTAGCCGTCCCACGTGCCTTGATCTACGAGCAGATGGTCGCCGACGCGCGTCTCGTCGCTCGTGTCGCCGATGATCGTCGGCTTCGTCCAAGACACGGGCGGCGGCACCCGTGCGGCGAAGGACCATGCGACGTCCGGCTGTCCGGGTTGGTGGATCGTCACCGCGTAAGTGCCGTTGGTCAGCGGGTCGCGTGGGATCAGGACGACCGCGTTGGAGAAAGCGAGCGTTGCCGCCCCTGTTGAACCGAAGACCGGATCGGTGCTCACGTAGGTGCTCGAGTCGATGACGCAGAGCGTCCCGTCCGTCGAGGTCACGGTCCCGGTGGGCCCGGTGACGGTCGCCGTCAGGGCGGGATCGGGCGCTTGTGTCAGCAGGGCGAAGATCGGCAGGCCGAGGTTGTCGTCCTTGCAGGACTCGTCGGGATCGGGTGCCTCCGGGTGCAGCCGTACCAGGTCGGTCGTCATCCCCGGGCCCGGGAACAAGATCGGCACGGTCCACTGCGGGCCGGAGACGATGCCGCTGCCAATGTCGAGCATTGCGTTGCCCAGTTCCATCTCGCCGAATTCGCTCGTCTCGAGTTGCAGCGCGACTTGCGTGAGCTGCGGATCGAAGATCCCGATGGCGTGGAACGGTCCCGTCAGGAAGGCATCGACGACGCTGACCTCGGTGAGATGCTGTCCGTTGAGGATGATGTCGCTCGAGGCCGCCTCGTTTGCGCCGTCGGGCGTGTACCAGGGGCTCGCAGGGTTCTCGGTGTGCACGGAGTTGTACGGGCTCTGCTCGAGGTTGCCCGGCGTGTTCCTGAGGTAGAGGAAGTGGTGCTCCATCCCGACGTCCCAGGCGGGCTGGTCGGAGACGGGCGCGAGTCCGGTCGCCGTGCGGTAGCGGTTGATCTCCGACACCCAGTCGGACTCGCTGCCCTGCGCAGCGACAGGCATGACCGCGCACAGCACCGTAGTCGCTACGAGCGCGGCGATCACGGCCGTCCGGGCGACGGTCGAGCGGCGCCTCACGGGATCCCCTGGATCGCGTTCGGCACCGAGCGCGCCGACGGCGGGAGGTCCTGACCCAGCCACGAAGACGCGTTCCCGCCCCAGCAAGCAACCGCGCCTTGTCCGGTCAGCCCGCACGCACTCCACGTGCCGACCGACACCGACGCCGCAGCGAACGGGCCGCTGACGGCGACGGGAACCGCGCTGAAGGTGGGCATCGCTCCGTCGCCGAGCTCGCCGTCATGGCCCTCGCCCCAGCACCAAGCCTTGCCGTCGGCGACGGCGCAGGAATGGTCGTTCCCGGTCGAGAGATCGGTCGCGTCGGCCATGCCGACAACGGCGACAGGCGCCGAGCGACTCTCGGTCGTCCCGTCTCCGACCCCGCCGAAGACGTTGTAGCCCAAGCAGTGGATCGAGTGGTCCTGCAACAGGACGCACGTCTGGTAGTGCCCGGCGGACACCTTTGCGGCTGTTGCGATGCCTGGAACGTCGGCCGGTGTCGTCGACTCGGATGCTCCATCTCCGAGCGTGCCCCAGCAGGCGACCGTGCGCGTCGCGCGCAACACACATGTGTGGTAGCCGCCCGCTGAAACCTGGACGGCATCCGACAGGCCGGCGACCGGGACCGCCGAGTGCCGCTCGACGAGCGTGCCATCGCCCAGCTGACCACGATCGTTGCGCCCCCAGCACTTGACGCCACCGTCAGCGAGCAACGCACAGACGTGCGAGGCTCCGACTGTCACCTGGACGGCGTTCGAGACCCCGACGACGGTGACGGGTTGCGCACTCGAGTTCAACGTTCCGTCGCCGAGCTCGCCGTTGAAGTTGTAGCCCCAGCAGGCGACGTGGCCCGTCGTCAACGTGGCGCAAAATGACGACTCGCCGGCTGCGATCGACGTAGCCCCGGTCAAGCCCGCGACCTCCGACGCGGGCCCGAACGGCTCACCGATCGACTCGCCATTATCCAGTGAGAGCGCCCCCCAGCACGCGACATGTTTCGTGACAAGGATCGCGCAGCCCATGTCCCAGCCGGTCGCGATCGCAGACGCCGCCCCGAGATGGAGCGGAGGCGCCGGCGCCGGCCCGCCACCTGGAGGTCCGCCGCCAGGCGCTGGGCCGCCACCGCCCGTAGAGCCGCCGCCGCTCTCGTGACAGGCGCTGTGCCACAGGTTCTTTGTGTAGAAGGCCGGTGTCTTTGGCGACTCGATCGTCCAGTGCAGCAGCGAACCCTCGGCGGAGAACTGCCCAAAGCGCGCGTCCCAGTTGCACGACCCAGGCTGGGCGCTCAGCGCCACGCTCGAGCCGAGCTTCACCGTCGCGCTCGCGACGTCGTCATTGCCGATCCCGATCTTCACACCGACCCCGACATCGGCCTGTGCGCCGAGCAGCCGCTGCGCGGTGAACGAGAAGCGGGGATCCGAGAAGGCGACGTTCGGCACCCAGATGAGCAGCGGCGGGACGCCGGCGGTCGAGACCCCGGCGTCGACATGGACCGAGCCGCCCGTAGACAGCTTCGCGCCGAGCTCGGCGGAGGCGGTCAGATCACCCTCGATCCCGGCCGTCACCGGGATCGGTCCGGCCATCCCGTTTGCCGAGATCGAGGCGCGCAGCGAACATGCGAGACCCAGCCCTCCGGTTACATCGACCCCAGCGTTGGCGGTGAAGTGCACCTCGGCCTGCACTCCGATCGGGATGTCGTGGCGGAGCACGCGGACGGTATTCCAGCCGCCGGAGATCGTGATGTCGTTGAGCGTGCGATATGGCATCACGCCGGACGGAGATCCGCAGCCCGCCGACTCGCCTCCACCCAGACCCGCCGCCTTCGGCGCCGATGTCAGAGGAATGTCGAAGCTGTACACAGGAGCGACCTCATCGATGCGTGCGGCGCGAACGGACAGCACGGTGTCCGAGCTGCTGAAGCGTTGGTGCAGGACATGTGCGAGGAGGCCACGCGGCAAACGCTGGCTCGGCGGCAGCGAAAGGATCGTGTCATTACCGAACGCGACATGGCCGTGCAGCACGACCTCTGTCGGATCGCCGCTCGGGCCCCTGCTGCTTACCAGCGCTGAGGTAGCGAGTGTCTTGACCCCCGGGTTCACGATCGACCCGTACGTGCCGACGAGGACCGCGCGTCGTCCCGCGGTCATCCGAACGCTGACGCTACGCCGCGTGGGCGTGGCGATAGCGCCAGTGCGGATCAGTCCCGTGGTGTGCGCGATCCGCACGGGAGCGAGTGTGAGCGTGTAGCGCCCCACACCGGCACGCACGATCACGTACGTGCGAGATCTCAGCCGCCGATGAGAGCCATTGGGCCCAAGCAGGACGGCAGCCGCGTGCTCCCCTGCAGGCAGCCCGCGCACGCGCACGACGAGGCGGCCCGCGTCGGCCTGCGCTGCACTCAGCGCGACGGTCGCGACGACAAGGAGGCAGAACCCTGCGGTGCGGAGTGCGCCGCGCGCCCGCGCCGTTCCACCCGAGTCTCGCCCCATCAGGCGAACCAGACTAGTTGACTTCTTCTTTCCGGAGTGTCGATAGTGCCTGGCGCGCGACTCCGCTCGCGTACCCGTCGCACAGCTTGTGCGGACATCGCCACGAACGTCGCCCCAGCCATCGCCGACGCGGCCGCGCCTACCGCCAGCAGAAGTGCCGTTCCGCGAGCCGTCAGTGGACAGCAAGGCCTGCGCAGCCGTGCAGCCGCGTACTGACTCCGCTGATGATGCGAAGCGGCGAGGCGTTGCCGGTGGCTCTGGGGGCGTATGCCGTGACGCTGTTGGGATCGCCGTTGTTGCAGACGTAGAGAGTCCCGGAACTGTCGAAGGCCTCGCCGTTTGGTGCTGATATTCCGGTGTTGCTGCCGCTGATGGAGTTGTTGGGAGACACGTTCCCGGTCGCTCCAGGCGAATCCTCGGTAACGGCATTGTTGATGTCGGAGCCGTTGGATACATAGGCCGTTCCCGAAGCATCGAAGATGATGCCCCAGCCCTCGAACAGCAAGGTATTGGCTCCCCTGATGGTGCGTACAGGCGCGACATCACCGCTGGCCCCGGACACGAACTCCACGATCTCGCTGCCGCCACGGTTAGTCACATAGACCGCGCCCGAAGGGTTGACACCAACTCCCCACGGACTATTGAGGGTGGTATCAGCTCCGCTGATGGTGCGTGTAGGCGTGGTATTACCGTGTGCCCCGGTCGCGTACTCCGTGATGCTGGCCCCGTCGGCGTTAGCGACGTAGATGGTGCCGGACGAATCGACAGCCAAGCCGTCAGGGCCCCTGAGGCCAGTGTTGGGTCCGGTGATGGTCCTGGTTGGCGAGACGTTGCCGCTAGCTGTTGCCGCGTACTCCGTGATGCTGCTGTTCTCGGAGTTGGCGACGTAAATCGTCTGCCCCGTAGAGCCAGGTCTCGGTTGCCGCGTGAAACCGAGCCAGAGGCTGACGCGAGCGTCGCTCGCAAGCCGCTTCCCGGCCCGGGCGCTCTGTCTGGTCACACGGAGGGTGCCATGGTGGCGAGCCGGCCTGTGGATGGAGCCGAGGCGGCAGTGCGCCGCTGAAAGCGCCCGGCGAGCCGTTGTGAGGCTATCGCCCCGCAGCGCCGGGACGACGCACGCCCGGTTTGCTTGCAAAATGGTTGCGGCCTGCGTCGGTTCGGCGTTCCCACCCCGCGACCGCGCTGGCGAGCAGGCCGCACACGCAGGCCGCCGCGTCGAGAGATACGCGAAAGCGAGGGACCGACGTCGCGACGCGACCGTTGTGCATGCCTCTCTCCTATGCCTACTTGGACTGGCGCGGCGGAGCCTGCCACTCTCGGTTTGCTGCTCGTCAAACAGCGAGGCACGAAAATCTAGACTAAAAGGCTGCGCGCTGGTTCATTGCGCCGTCCAATCCCGGAGGCGGCGCCCGCATGGCGACGTGAGGGAAACGCGACGGCGACTGTATGGCGACAGGAATACTTCCCCGGACATGCCCTCTGGTGATGGTTCTCAAGCCGGCCCTACGACGTTCGTGACCGTGCTTCGGTCGCTTCTTGAGGGTGCGGGAAAGGTGCTGGGGGCAGTCGTCGCCGGCTGGGTCGTGTGGGACAACGTGCGCGGAGCGTGCCGCGAGACGCGGCTTTACGCTCCCTTCGACGCAGCTGGGTGGGCAGCTATCGCAGATCCGGCGGCTCGTGCGTCGGCTTCGACCGAGGCCGTGATCCTGCGCGTTTACGCGCCAGGCGGACCGGGCTACGCGACACTGGTCACCGAGCTTCGAACCGCGCGCCTGCTCGCCGAGCAACAACTTCAGGTGCGCGAGGTGCTCGCTTCGCTGGACGACGGCCGAGCGTACGTAGCGATCTGTGGCACGCTGCCCCTGATCGAGGGGGTGCTGACCCGTGCTAACGGGAGCTGGCGGCGGGTCGACGCCTATCAGCTCGAGGAGCGGCTGAACCGCATGGAGGGGCGCGATCAAGCGGACTATGCAGGTCTGCTGGTTGACGCTGCTGCCGTTGCGATGGTCTGTAGCGCGATCCCCGAAGTTTGGAAATCGGGTCGCCACACCGTCGATGCGATCACTTCGCAGCTCAAGCGTCACCCGGCACTCCACGGCACGGCTTCCGGATGGGAGACGCCCGAGAACGCTGTCCGCGCGCTGCTGCTGCTCGCGGCTGCTGCACGCGTCGCCGGCCCGCTTCTTGGATCCGAGCCACCGGTAAGCAGGCAGCCGCCGGCGCTTGACCTGGGTCCATCGGAACCCGCAGCAGGGTTGCATCCCGGCGTAGCATCGCCGGCGAGAAGCGCTTCCGAAGCACCGGCGTCGTCGTCCCTGGCCGCGAACGGCGCGCACCCGATCCTGGGTCGCATGGCACCCTGACCGGCCATGCAGCCTAGGTCGAGGGCACTGGCTCATGCCTCCACGTGGCTTGGCTGGTCCTTCCGACCGAGTTGTGGGCTATAAGGAATCCGAGTCAGCGCTCGGTCGGCTGAGGCCACGAGACGGGGCGGGGGCCGGTTCGGGTGCCGGGTGAAGGGAGCTGCTGTGGCGGGTGGGTTGCAGGAGATCGAGCACGTCGTCGTGCTGATGCTGGAGAACCGGTCGTTTGACCACATGCTCGGCTACCTCTCGCTGGAGGGCGGTCGGGCGGACGTCGACGGGCTCAGAGCGGGCATGGCGAACACGGCGGGCGGGCGGGAGTACCCGGTCCGCCGGATGCTCGCGACGCATCTGCCGGACGGGCACTGGGACCTCGACCACTCGGGCGCCGCGACGCGGGAGCAGATCGGCGGCGGCGCGATGGACGGGTTCGCGGCCAGCTACGCGCAGAAGCTGCTGGGCAGCAGAGTGGCGGACCCGGATCCGGGCATCGCGATGGGCTACTACAACGCCGAGGACCTGCCGGTCTACGACCACCTCGCCGAGCACTTCTGCGTCTGCGACCGCTGGCACAGCTCGGTGCCGGGCGCGACGTGGCCGAACCGCCTGTACGCGGTCGCGGGCAGCGCGGACGGGAGCCTGGACGACAAGCAGCATCCGCCGCCGTTGTATGCGAAGAAGTCGTTCGTGCGCCATCTCGACGCGGCCGGCGTGTCGTGGCGCTGGTACTCGTACGACATCGGGACGCTGCGCTGCGTCGACGACGAGTACCTGCTCGGGCATCACGACCGCTTCGCGTACGTGCAGAAGCTCAAGCTCGCGTTCAAGGCGCGTGCGGAGGAGGAGTTGTTCGTCGACGAGGACGCGGCGAGCTTCCTCGAGGACGCGGCGCGGGGGAGACTGCCGGCGGTCTCGTGGATCGATCCGAACTTCAAGGATCTGAACCTCGTCGGCACGCCGCCCAACGACGACCATCCGCCGTCCGACGTGCAGGAGGGCCAGGAGCTCGTCTTCCTCGTCTACAACGCGCTGGCGACGAGCCCGCAGTGGGAGAGAACGCTGCTGCTGATCGTCTACGACGAGCACGGCGGCTTCTACGACCACGTTCCGCCGCCGGAGCACCCGCCCGACGACGACCCGCGGACGTTCTCGCGCTACGGCGTGCGCGTGCCGGCGATCGTCGTCTCGCCGTGGGTCGCGGCGCGGTCGGTCTCGAGCACGCTCTTCGACCACGCGTCGATCGCCAGGACGATCCTCGCGCGCTTCTGCCCGTCCGAGCTGGCGCAGCGCTCGGGCGCCGATGCGTTGGGCCACTGGCTGGAGGAGGGCCACCCGCACTACATGGGCAAGCGCGTGGCGGCCGCCGCCGACCTCGGCGGGCTGCTGACCGAGTCCGCGCCGCGGCCCGCGCCCGACCGCGAGGCGCTCGTGCAGTGGGTCGCCGACCGCCACGCCGCGCGCACGCGGCGTCTGCTCACGGCCCCGGCCGAGATGCTGCGCCCCGCCGAGCAGCACCAGGTCACCGACCTGCAGACGGGCCTGCTCGCGGCCGCCCAGGAACTGCACCGCAAGGGCCATCCGGCCGGCCAGCCGTAGGACGGAGACGATGGAAGGGCACGACCCGACAGCCGGCGACGCGGCGAAGCCCGACGCCAGAGCGGCGGCAGGCGCGAGACCCCCGGAGGCAGACGGCAAGGCGGGGGCGCCGACCGACGCGCTCGTGGCGTTCGGCGAGTCGCTCGTCAGCGCGGCCAAGACCGCGCCGTCGTCCACAGCCGACCCGAACGTGGCGCTCGCCTTCTCGCTCGGCTGGCAGATGGCCGAGCTGTACCGCCCCGGGAGCAGCCCCCGGCCCGCGGCTCGCACGAGCGCAAGCGACGACGACGAGCAGCCGGACGACCTTCCCGGCCTCAGCTCGCTCGACGACCCCAAGCGCGCCGAGATCCTCGTCGACCAGGTGCAGGCGGCGCTCGCACGCCTGGCCGCTCCGCTCGCCGGCGCCGGCTTCGGCGTGATCGACCTGAGCGGCCTGCGCACACCGGGGACGCTCCCGCTGCCGGACGCGGTGCTCACGGTGCACGTCGAGATCCTCGGCCACCTGACGGCGGCCGACTTCCGCCTCGGCAAGGCCTACGGCCTCGGCCGCGCGCTCGCCGACACCTGCCGCAAGCCGACCGACGACGCGAGCCTCAGAAGACAGCTCGGCCGCTACCGCGTGGCGAACCTGCTCGGCTGGCTCGACGACCTCAACAGCGCCTTCCCGCCACACGCCGGCCACGCCGTCGCGGCCTCCCTGCGCGACTGGTCGGAGTGGGCCGCCAGAGACGCGCCGGCGGACGCCGCGGCACCCCAGGCGCCGCTCACCGACCAGGACGCGCTGAAGCTCGTGCGCCGCCAGGGCGAGCTGTGGCGCGCACTCCTCTCGGGCGAGAAGCGCGGCGCCGACATGCTCGACATGGACGCCTGGCTCGACGTGGCCAAGGGCTTCGAGCGCCGCCTCCGGACGGCCGCGGTCGCAGCAATTTGCCGCATGCGCTGGCTCGCGGGGCTGATCCTCTTCCTCTTCGCCTTCGGCGTCGTGCTGATGATCTTCGCGAGCGACTCCGGGGTGATCGTCGCTGGCGCCGCCACTCTCCTCAGCAGCGTCGGGCTGACCTGGAGAGGCATCGGCGGATCGCTCGGCCAGCTCGCCGGAAAGCTCGAGCAGCCGCTGTTCGGCTCCGCCACCGACGACGCCGTCGCAGCCTCGATCACCCTGCTGCCCAAGGACGCCACGAGCGCCTCCGCGAAGCGCAGCCGCCTCGCGCTCGAGCTGCCCTTCAGCGGACGCGGGGCGGATGTGACTCCGAGAGCGCATTGATCTGCAGTCGCACTCAGTGGTGCATCTGCCGGGGGAGAATTCGTCGCCCTACTCGTTCGGTCGGGAGATCTGGCGGCGTGAAACGAACGTCCAGTTTCCGAAAACCGACTGTCGACTTGCGCTAGATTTGGCGCGTCCGCGGGGCCGGTTCGAGGTCGCTGCGTGGACGACACAGGGCGTACTGGAGGCGGTGATTGTCGAAGCGTGAGCATTGCTCGCGCTATTAGGCATGCCTAAAGGCAGCCAAATGTTTAGACGCTCGCGTTCGCGGTGCTGCTGCTGCCCGCCGCCGCGCTCGGCGACCGGCTCGGCCGCAAGCGCGTGTTCGCGTTCGGGCTGAGCGCGTTCACGCTTTCTTCGATCGCAGCCGCGCTGGCGCCGAGCGCCCAGGCGCTGATCGCGGCGCGCGGGTTCCAGGGCGCAAGCGCCGCGTTCGTGATGCCGCTGTCGCTCACGCTGCTGAGTGAGGCCTTCCCGGCCGGCAAGCGCGGGCTCGCGCTCGGGATCTGGTCGGGCGTCAGCGGGTTGGGCGTGGCGCTCGGGCCGCTCGCCGGCGGCGCGGTCATCGAGGGCATCTCGTGGCACTGGATCTTCTGGCTCAACGTCCCGATCGGGATCGTGCTCGTGCCGCTCGTGATCACACAGCTGACCGAGTCGCACGGCCCCGGCCGCCGGCTCGACGTGCGCGGCCTGCTGCTCGCCGCGGGCGGCCTGTTCGGGCTCGTGTTCGGGATCATCAAGGCGCAGGACCTCGGTTGGACGAGCACGACCGTGGTCGGCTCGGCGACCGCCGGCCTGCTGCTGCTCGCCGTGTTCGTCGCGTGGGAGCTGCGCGCGCCGGAGCCGATGCTGCCGATGCGCTTCTTCCGCTCGCGCGGGTTCAGCGCCACGAGCGGCGTGACCGTGGCGATGTTCTTCGGCACGTTCGGCTCGATCTTCCTGCTCGCGCAGTTCTTCCAGACGGTGCAGGGCTACTCGCCGCTGCAGGCCGGCCTGCGCACGCTCCCGTGGACGGGCGTCACGATCCTCGTCGCGCCGATCGCCGGAATCCTGTCGGACCGCATCGGCTCGCGGCCGCTGATGACGCTCGGCCTGACGCTGCAGGCCGGCGCGATGGCGCTGCTCGCGCTGGTCTCGACGCCGGACGTGCCGTACGCGCAGCTCGTCGGCCCGTTCGCGATGGCCGGCGCCGGCATGGCTTTGGTCTTCGCGCCGGCGGCCAACGCGGTGCTCAGCTCGGTTCGCCCGCAGGAGGCCGGCCAGGCCTCGGGCGCGACGAACACGTTCCGCGAGATCGGCGGCGCGCTCGGCGTCTCGGTGCTGTCGACCGTGTTCGCCGGCGCCGGCTCCTACGCCTCACCGCAGGCCTTCACCGACGGCATGACCCAAGCCGTCTGGGTCGGCGCCGGCGTGCTCGCGCTCGGCGCGATCTGCGCCCTCTTCGTCCCTGGCCGCGCGCGCCAGGCGGAGATGGCGGCGGCGAGCCGGGCGGCGGGGGAGGCCGACGTCGCCGCCGCGGCGCCCGTCGGCGCGCCGGTCGCCGAGCCGCTCGCGGCGTAGCGCGGCCGGTCGCTCAGCGGGGGTCGGGCGGTCGCCGGGCCCGCCCGCCCACGCCCAGCTCCATGCCCAGCTCACGCGCCGCCTCATCGGGCAGCTCGACGCGCTCGGCCAGGCGGTCGGTCGCCCACTCGTCGAGCGTGAGGCGCTCGCCCATCACCACGTTGAACCAACGCTCGCGGTCCTTCATCACGCGGAACTGCTTCTCGTCCTGAGCGCCCTCGACGAACGGCTCGTAGACGACGACGCGCTGCCGCGTCGCCTCGGCCTTGCTCTCGATCCGGTCGAGCCGGCCGGTGCGCTGCTCGATCACGCTCGGGTTCCAGTCGAGGTCGTGGTGGATCGCGTGGCGGCAGTGGCGGTGGAGGTCGACGCCCTCCGCCATCACGGCGCTGGCGATCAGGACCTCGGGGAAGAACGGCGTGTTGAACGCGAGCGTGACCCGCTCGCGCACCGCGTGATCGACCTCGCCGTTGACGAGCCGCACGTTCGCGGCGCGTCCGTCGCCGGCGCCCTCCTCCAGGTCGCGCACGCCGATATCGCCGACGGCGATCTCGCCTAGCACGTCGAGATACCGCGCGCGCTCGCTCGCCTCACGGGTGGCGACGAAGCGGCCGAAAGCGCGCACGACGTCCGCGAACGCCATCCCGGAGCCGTCCGTGCGCGCGAACGCCGCTTCCATCGCGCGCAGCGGAGCGGCCGCCAGGTCCGCGTAGCGGACGAGGAACGAGCGCGTGCGCAGGAAGCGCAGCGCCAGCTCCGCCGCGAGCTCCAGCTCGTCGCCGGCGAGCTGCTCGCGCAGCAGCGCCCGCAGCTCCCCCTCCGCGAATCTGCGCGCCGGCGAGCGCGGGTCGAACAGCCGCTCGCGGAAGCCGTCGAGCCGCCGCAGCACCTCCTCGGACGCGCGTGCGTCGAGCCGCATCGGCGCGGCGGCGAGGGCCACGGTCTCCGCCTCGATGGCACGCGCGACGTGGCTGCGCAGCGCCCGCCCGGTGGCCTTGAAGAAGCAGAAGATCACGGCCTTCTCGCGCGCCTTCCACAACGCCACCGTGCGCCGCACCGTCGCGGCGACCTTCGGGTGCTCGAGGAAGCCGGCGTCGCCGTCGGCGGGCAGCGCGCGCTCGATCCGGTCCAGGTACCACGCCACTTCCGCCGGCAGCTCGTCCGTCGCGCCGTCGCCGGCGTCGTCGAGCAGCTCGGCCGCGTCCCGGGCGGTGCGCGTGCGCCGGTATGCCTCGAACGACGAGGCCAGGCCGTCGGCGAACAGCGCGCGCGTGCGGCGGTGCTCCTGAACGCCGTGGAGGGCCACGACCGCCTGCGCGCGCGCTGCGAGCAGGAACGGCAGCACGGCCGGCCCGTCGACGCCGAGCCCGCGGTCGGCCGACACGTCGTCGATGATCGCCTGCCCGCACAGCGTCGCGCGGCGCTCGTCGCGATCCGGGCGCAGGTGCCGGATCACGTGCGGACGCAGGGCGACCTCCGCGCGGCGGGTGCGCTCGCGCGTCTCGACCCACGTCGCCGCGACGGCGCGCAGCGCGTCCGGCAGCGACGCGTCGTCCGGTCTGCTCCACCAGCGGTCCGGCAGCGCTTCGGCCAGCTCGTCCGCGCCGAGCCGGCCCCAGGCGCGGTCGAGGCGCAGGGCGGACGCCTGCATGCGGTCAAGCGCGCGCTTCAGCTCCTCCAGCTCGCGCTCGTAGGCGTCGCGGTCGAGGTCGTCCCAGCGCACGCCCGTGAAGCGCCGCAGCACCTCGATCAGCTCGTCGTGCCCGAGCTGGAACGGCGTCGCGGTCAGGAACAGCATGCGTTCGAAGACGCCGCCGAACGCGCCGCGCTGTAGGGCGGTGGCGTCCTCGTTCTCGAACAGTCTCGCCAGACGGGTCCACGGGTTCTTTGCGTGGTGCGCCTCGTCGAGGATCAGCAGCGGCAGGTCGAGCTCCAGCCGCGTCATGCAGGCCTTCCAGATCGTCGCGACCTCGTGCGCGAGTGACTGCCGGACGCTATGCAGGCGCGCCTCGATCGTCGGGCCCGCGCGCAGCGGCATGCGCTCCTCCAGCACGTCGCGCAGCGGCGTCAGGTTGACGGCGGAGAGCGCGTTGAGCACGGCGCGCGGCACCGGATCGTCGCCCGGGTCCGTGCCCGTGAGGCGCCTCAGCTCGCGCCGCCAGCGGCTCGGCGGCGCCGCCAGCAGCGTGGCGTAGGCGTCCGCGTCGAGCCGCAGCGAGGGGATCAGCGCGCTCGCCCAGCGGGGGAGCGCCGCGCGCTGGCGCGCGAGCCGCGGCGCGCTCAGCGCGCGGCGCACGATCGCGAGCTTCACGTAGGGGTCGGCGAGCGCGTTGTGGAGCGCGCCGTGCGTCAGGAACACAAGCTGGGCGCGCCGCTCGGGCGGGTCGTCGAGCAGCTTCAGGAAATCGGACGCCGAGGTGACCGGCTCGGCCGCGCGGATCTCGCGGCCGGGGCGCAGGGCCGCGTGGAACTTGCGCCACTCGCGCGGCCACTTGTCGCGCACCGCCGGCGGCACCATCACGACGACCGGGGCGCGGCCGTCGGTCGCCTCGATCGCCGAGACCGCGACGGCGAGCGCCACGAACGTCTTGCCCATCCCCACCTCGTCGGCGAGCACGATCCCGGGCAGCCGCTCGAAGCGTTTGAGGATCGCCGCGGCGGTCTCGCGCTGGCGCGCCGCGTCGACCGCCTTGATCGTCGTGCCGAGCTCGACGCGCGGCGAGAGCGGCCAGCTCATGCGCGCGCCCGCGCGAACGCGTCGTCGATGTAGCTCCGCAGCGCGGGGTCCCCATCCGCGTCGCACAGTGCCGCGAGCCCCTCGATCGCCTCGCCGAGGAGCAGTTCGGCCGCCCGTCGGTGCTCGGGGCACAGCCGCGTCGTGCGCCCGAGATCGACGCCAGCCAGCGTGAGCGCGATCTCGCCGAGCAGGAACGACGTCTCGCCCGGCAGCGAGCGGGCCGCGTTCCGCCGCTCCGCGACGAGCTTCTCGGCGATCGCCACCGGCCCGAACGGGCCCTCGATGCGCCAGCGCACTGCGTCGAGGCTCGCGGCGGGTCGCTCGATGCGGTCGCGCAGGCCGGTCAGCGCGGCCGAGAGGGCGCGCGTGCGGTGCAGCAACTGTCCGCTCGGCGCGAAGCGGTCGAGCGCGTCGAGCGGCACGTCGCCGTGTGCCGTCCTCTCGGCGCGCTCCGCGGCGGCCGCGACCGCCTCGTGCAGCGGCCGCGTGGACGCGAGCGCATGCAACAGCGCGGCGATCGGCAACGCGCGCAGCTCCTCCGGCGGCGGCAGCCCCGCCGGGTCCGTCACGTTGACCGGCAGCGCGACGCGATGCGTCGCCTCACCGTCTCGCCAGCGCACCTCTACGACGAAGACGAGCGCGTCGAGGGGCCGCTCCAGCCAGCGCGACGCTCCGTCCTCGCGCCAGCGATCCGCCTCGGCCACGAGCTCGCCGTCGGGCGTCGCGATCGACCACGTCTCGGGCAGCCGCGCCGCGTCCAGCTCGACTCGCAGCAGCTGCCGCCGAGGGTCCACGAGCGCCTGCACGAAGCCGGCCGGCAGCGGCGGGGTCTGCTCCTCGGGATCCTCGGCCGCCTGCTGCTCGACCTGCGGGGCGATCGGCTCGCCCGCGAGCGGGAGCTCGGCGAGCGCCTCGGCGGCGGGGGTGCTCGTGCGCGCGAGGACTGCGATCCCGACCTCGACGTTTCCGCCGCCCCCGATCCCGAGGCCGGGAGCGCTGAAGTTGGCGGATCCGACCAGCGCACAGGAGCTCCTCGCGTGCTCCAGCAGGACGAGCTTTCCATGCAGCGCGCGCGGCTCGTTCGCATCGGGCTGGCGGACGTCGCACAGGCGCAGTGGAATCCGCGGCGGGAACGCCTCCTGCAGAGCGGCGGGCACGCGCGCGACCGCGTGCCCGTCGAGCTGCTCCAGCGGTACGACGACTTCGGCGCGCGCGCCGCGCCTTGCGAGCAGCTCGACGAGTCGCCGGGCGGCGCGGCTCGCGCCGGCGCCGACGTCGAAGTACGGCGACATCACGGTCGCCCGCGTGGGTGGCCTGCCGATCAGCGCCTCGAGCTGCGCGAGCGCGTCCGCGTCGCCCGGGAGTCCTGTCCCCACGATGGCGATCTGCGGCGCGCCGCGTGGCGCGCGCTCGGGCAGCGCGCATCCGTCGACATGCGCAACTGCGCGTCCAACGAGCTCGAGTGCGCGACTGCGCGGGCCGGGCTCGCTGCCCGAGCCGGGCCCCAGCTCCGCGATCCGCCGCACGCGCTCCAGCAGCTCCGCGACGACCGTGCGCGGCAGCTCGCAGCCCGGCATCACGTCGAGCGCGACGGCGAGCTCGATCGTGCCGCGGTAGCTGCGCTCGGTCAGGTTGGCCGAGGCGACGAGCACGCGCACGCGGTGCTCCCACACGAGCAGCGCGACCTTCGCGTGCATGACGCCCGTCGGCGCCGTCACCGGGACGACGTCCCAGCGCAGGCTGCGCCCTTCCGGGTTGCAGCCGCGGTCGGCGAGGACGACGACGTGCGTCTCGGCGAGCGCCTCCTCGCGCTCCACGAGCGCAGCCAGCTCCGAGCCCTCGCCGGGCCGCGTGTCGAGCCGCAGGAAGCGTCCCAGGCACTGCGACTCGAAGAAGTCCGGCTCGAGCGTGAACGTCGTCGCGACGCAGCCGAGCGCCCGCCCGGCCCCGTCGGGCGGCGCCCAGTGGTCGAGCAGCCTGCGGCTGGAGGCGCTCATGCGGCCGGCGGCCGCAGGTCGCGAGCGAACGTGGACAGCGCGCGGAAGCGGTACGGATGCAGGTACTCCGAGCGCGGCGCGAAGGCCTCGTGACGCTGCGCGATCGGCCGGATCGCGACGTCGCGCTCGTCGCGCTCGAACCAGGAGCGTTTGTCCTTCGCGCGCTGCACGGCGTCGTGGCGGTCGAGCATCCGGCGCACCAGCTCGGACGCGTCGGCGGGCTCGGCGAAGACCCCGAGGAGCCCTTCCAGCTCGCCGCTGCGGTCGAGCGGCTCCAACGCCGCCGCGGTCGCCGCGAAGCGGCTCGGCAGCCGCTCCGCCGCCTCGCGCACGACCGGCTCGTTCCCCAGGGACGCCTCGTGGATCCGCGTCGTGCCGGCCTGCGTCGTTTGCACGCGGATCAGTTGGAAGACGTCGTCGAGGCAGCGCACGAGTGCCTCGAAGTGGTCGATCGCCTTCAGCCGCAACCGCAGGTCCGCGCTCAGGGGCTCCGCCCGCAGCCGCTCCAGCGTCGTGCGCTCGGAGCGCGCCGGATCGGGATCGTGCGCGAGCAGCCGCAGCAGCTCGCGCCGCAGCGGCCTGCTGTCGTCCGTCAGCCAGCCCCACAGCTGCCGTCGCTCGCGTGCGCCCGCGTCGCTCGGCGCGAAGGCGGCGGCGATCGTCGACCAGTAGCGCGAGGAGACGGGAAGCCGCACGACGCCGTCGTCGAGCGCGCGGCGCGCCTCGTCGCGCAGCTTGCGGGCGAACAGGCCGCCGACGCTGCCGGCCGTCCCGCGCACGAACCCCGGCAGGCCCTGCTCCGCCTCCCATGTCGAGACGAGCGCCTCGCCGCGCGGAAGCAGCGCGAGCGCGTCGTCGACCAGGCCGAGATCGCGCGCGAGGCGCTTGTAGATGCCGTGGAAGCCGAAGACCTTCGGCACGAGCAGATAGGAGGAGGCGCCCAGGTGCGCCCCCGCGCCGCGCAGCCGCCGGCGGGCCTTCTGGATGCCGGGCACCGCCTCGGTGCCGCTGCCCGGCGGCCGGCGCACCATCGCCTCGACGACGAGCCACTCGAACGCGAGATAGGACGGTGTGCCGTCCGCTGCGGTCAGCTCCAGCGGCTCCTCCAGCACGCACGAGCAGACGGCGATCGCGGTCGCGAAGCGCACGCGCCCCATCCGCGCCGTCACCTCGGGCGCGATCTCGTCCGCCAGCCGATCGGCAAGCGCGGCCAGCCCGAGCGGGTCGAGGCTGCCCTCCTGCTGCGTGTCGGGGTCGGCCTCCGAGACGAATGGAAGCGTGAGCCCCGCCGGCGGCGCGCTCACGCCGCCGTGCTCACTGACGGTCGCCAGATGGCGCCCTCGATGTGCTCGGGAGCGTCCGCCGGCACCGCGGGAAGGCGTTCGAGCTCAGCGAGGTGCTCGGCCATCACGAGGGCGGAGACCGCAGCGTCGAACGCGTCCTCGCTGCCGGCCGCGCGCTCGCGCAGGACGGCGCACTGGTCGGGGAAGCACTGCTTCAGGTGCTCGCGCCGCGCGAGATGCCGGCGCTTGATCGTGTCGGGCGCGAACAGGCGCGGGTAGATCTCGACGACGGTCGCGCCGGTGGCGGGTTCGAACGGCCAGATCGAAAAGCCGGCGCCCGCCAGCGTGAGCAGGTGCGGCATGCCGCGCATCGAGCCCGTCCCGACCGTGCCTGCGCCCGCAATCTGGAAGACGCTCTTCGGTCGCGGCACGAGCAAGCGCTCCGTCGCGCGCAGCGGCTCGCCGAAGCGCTGCGCGGTCGTTCCGGACCGTCCCCAGAAGGGCGGCTCGCAGGACGCGAGCAGCTGGTCACCCCGGGCGCGCATCTCGGTCCACACGTCGCGTCCGGAGCTCCAGTCCCGCCGCCGGCAGTACCAGGCCGGGAACGAGAAGGCGAAGTCGAGCCCGACGATCGTGCGCGGCGCCGCGGCCGCGAGTTCGATTACGTGCTTGATCGCGTCTTCGCGACCGAGCCCGTTCTCGAGCTCGACGAGGCGTCCGTCCACGACCTGCGCGACCCAGATCGTCTCTTCCGCGCCCTTCAGGCGGCCGGACCAGTCGACGGCGACGACCTGTGTGGCCTGCGTCGTCACAGGCCTCGGCGTCCTCCTGGCACACCCAGCCGTCCCGTCCCTGCCGTCACGGGGACGACCGTACTCGACACCGCCTGGCGAGGCGCGGGTTGGTTGGGTCAGTCGCCCGGTGCGCGCGGCGCCGGGCGGGCCGGCCGGCTCGTGTGCCCCGGCGTCGCGACGTCGCGCTCGAACGCGTCGAGCAGGTCGAACAGCTCGCGCGCCTCCCAGCGCCGGCCCCAGCGCTGCTGCGACGGGGTGACGATGCCGGCCTGCTGGAGCGAGGCGAGCGCGCTCGCGGCGGCCGTCTCGCTGACGCCCGTCAGTTCGGCCGCACGCGCGACCGTGAGCACCGGCTCGGCCGCCAGTTGGTGCAGCAGCGCGCGTGAGCTGGCGTGGCTGCGCGGCTGGCCGAGGCGCTCCAGCCAGGCCTCGTGCAGCGCCCCGACGCTCGCCGCCAGCTCGTGCGCGCTGTCGACGGCCTTCACCGTGGCGCCGGCGAACGGCAGCAGCCAGTCCTTCAGGTCGCCGAAGCGGTACGCCACGAGGCCGCCGATGTAGAGGTCGACATGGGTCGCGAGCACGAGGCTGATCGGCGGCACGACGGCCCGCGCCAGGTCCCGCCGCCGGAAGACGACGTGGATCAGGCAGCGCCCGACACGCCCGTTGCCGTCGAGGAACGGGTGGATCGTCTCGAACTGCGCATGCGCGATCGCCGCCTGCAGCGTCACCGGCAGGTCGGTTCGGTTCATGAACGTCGCGAGGTCGTCGAGCAGGGCCTCGACGTGCTCGGGTGGCGGCGGCACGAAGGCGGCGCCGGCCGGGCTGTAGGCCGAGCCGCCGATCCAATTCTGCTCTTCGCGCACCACGCCCGCGAGCCACTCGTCGTGCGTCCCCTCGAACAGCGCGCGGTGGATCGCGACGACGTCGTCGCGCGTGAACGGCCGCTGCTCGGTCGCGAGCGCGATCGCCTGCTCCATCGCGCGCACGTTGTTGATCACGAGGCGGGCCGTCTCGTCGCGCTTCCCGCCGCCGCCGCCGGCGGCGGCGCGCGCGAGCCGCCGCTGACCGATCACGATGTCCTCGATCCGCGACGAGCCGACCGACTCTTGGCGCAGCAGCTGACGCGCGAGCGCGTCGAGGCCGTCGACCCCGGGCGCATTGCGGTTGAGGTCCCACACCTCGAGATCGGCCTCCGCGATCAACGCCGCGGTCGACGCCGTCAGCGTTGGATCCCAGTCGGCGATCGGGTCTGGGACGAAGCACTCGATCGTCTGCGCGACGCGATGCCGGCGACCGGCGCCGTGGTCGACCGTCGGTCTCCAGATGCGCTGTTCGATCCGTCCGCGCGCGGGTTGGGACGTCTCGGCCACTTCACAACCTTAGCGCGGAAGGTTGGAAAGCTGGCCGGGTTTTCCAACCTTCCGCGCTGGACGGCCCCCACCGTCCGTCTCCCCCAACCTCAGCTCAGTACCCGCCCCCGGCCGGCGGCGTGCTCGGCGACGCCTTGCTGGACGACACCGCCGCCGCGTGCCACGTGCCGACGTCCTTGAAGCCCTCGCCGTTCGCCTGGCCCTTCTTCGTGTCGCCCATGAACGTGTAGAGCGGGCGGCCGTTGAACGTCGCCTGGCGGCTGCCGTCGGGGCGCTTGATCACGCCGAGCTTCGCGACGCCCTCGACCGTCCCGCCGGCCGGGACCTTGAGCGGGTGCCAGGTGGAGAGGCATGAGCGGGTGCAGATGAAGCGCCCATGCGTCTCGGCGCTCAGCGTGTAGAGCGTGCGGCCGGAGGCGGTCACGACGATGCGCTTGTGCAGCGTCGCGTTCTGGGAGGTGTGCACGTGCACGCTGTGCTTGGCGAAGGCGGGGACGGCGAACGCGAGCAGGAGCGCGGCCGCGCCGGCGATCAGGGCGGCGGCGAGCAGCCGCGGACGGACGTGGGCTGAGGTCATCGGGCGCAGCTCCTTCGGGGTGGAATTGGCGTCACTCCCCCCATGGACGCCGGCCGCCGCGCAGACCTTCCCGCGCTACCGCGCCACGACCCGCAGCGGCGCCCCGAACGCGCGCTCGAACAGCTCGCCCTGGCGCTCGGCGCCCCAGCGGGCGACGGTGTCGTCGCCGACGGCGTCCAGCTCCAGCTCGACGTCGCCGTCCTTCGAGGGGCGTGTCAGGCGCGCGGCGCGCACGACCTGGTCGCGGTTGCGCTCGAGCTGCTCGGCGATCCGCAGCAGCGCCGCCCCGCGCAGGACGAGCTGCTCGTCGCCGTCGCGGCACAGCGGCGCCAGCGCGCCGAGCTGCGGCGTGCCCTTGCGGTGATAGCGCGCCATCAGCGCGATCAGCGCGACCTCGCGCGGCGTGAAGCCGGGCAGCCCGCTGCCGAGGATCAGGTAGGACGAGTGCTTGTGGTGGTCGTCGTAGTCGACCGCCATGCCGACGTCGTGCAGCAGCGCCGCCGCCTCCACCAGCTCCGGCTCGCCCGGCTCCGGCAGGCCCGCGCCCGGCAGCGCCTCCACCAGCTGATGTGCGAGCCCGGCGATGTGCTCGGCGTGCACGAGGTCGACGCCGTGCTGGCGCGCGAGGTTGCGCACGCTCGTCGCGCGCACGTCGTCGACCAGCGGCGGGTCCGTTGGCGCCAGCAGCCCGCTGAGGAAGATCCCCTCGCGCAGGCCGGCCTCCGTCGCCTCGATCCCGTCAGCGCCGCTCGCCTCCACCACTGCGCGCAGCACGACCGCGGCGGCGAGGATCACCTCGCCGCGCCCGCGCTTGATGCCCGGCATGCGGTCGCGCTCCTCGGCCGGCCGCGCCGCGAGCTCCTCGATCAGCGCGTCGAGCGTCTCCGTGCTCAGCACGAACCCCTGCACGCTGTCGAGCGGCAGCTCCGCGGCACGGATCGCGGCCATCGCGAGGTTGCGAACGCTGCCGCCGAGGCCGACGAGCCGCGGCGGAGTCCCGCCGGCCGCCGCCCGGCCGGCCCCCGCGACCCACGGCGCGTCCTCCAGCGCCTGCAGCGTCCGCTCTCGCAGCTTCGCGATCGCGCCGGCCTTCGCCGGGCCGTCGCCGGGGAGGTAGCGCTCCGTCGCCCGCACCGCTCCGAGCGGCCACGAGGCGATTGCCTCCGGATGCCGGTCGCGCACCTCGACCAGCTCCAGCGAGCCGCCGCCGAGGTCGAGCACGATCCCGTCCGACAGCGACGTCGAGTTGGCCGCCGCGACGTACGAGTAGAGCGCCTCCTCCTCGCCGGCGACGACGCGGATCGGCAAGCCCGTCGCGCGGTGCGCGCGGTGCACGAACGCGGCGCCGTTGGGCGCCTCGCGGATCGCGCTCGTCGCGACCGCGTCGATCGCGTCCGGGCCGATGCCGCTCGTCGCGCAGAAGGCGGCGAACACGCGCAGCGTCTCCAGCGCGTGCGCCATCCGCGCCTCCGACAGCCCGCCGTCGGCGTCGAGGTCGCCGCCGATGCGCACGATCTCACTCAGCTCGTCGGTGCGCTTCCACCAGCCGCCCTCGCCGGTCGTGAAGACGACGAGCCGGAAGCTGTTGGAGCCGAGGTCGATGACGGCGCGGCGGGAGCTCACGCCTCGGTGAGCTGCGCACGCGCGAGGTGCGCGCGCATCAGCTCCGCCTGCACGTCGCGCGGCTGCCCGCCGGACGGCACGCGGCGATGGGTCCACGTGCCGTCGGCGGCGAGGTCCCACGCGTTCTCCGTGTCGGCGAGGCAGCGCTCGAGCGTGTCGAGCAGCTCTGAGCGCGCGTCGGGGTCGTCCACCGGCACGACGAGCTCCACGCGCGAGTCGAGGTTGCGCGGCATCAGATCCGCGGAGCCGATGAAGATGGCCGTCTGCTCGCCGCGCTGGAAGGCGTAGATGCGCGAGTGCTCGAGGAAGCGGCCGACGATCGACACGACCCGGATGTTCTCGGAGACGCCGGACACTCCCGGCCGCAGGCAGCACGCGCCGCGCACGTTCAGCTCGATCGGCACGCCCGCCTGCGAGGCGCGGTAGAGCGCGCGGATGCAGGCCGCGTCGACGAGCGAGTTCATCTTCATGCGGATGCGCGCGTCCTTGCCCGCCTCGTGCGCGTCGATCGTCGCGTCGATCTCGCCGATGATCCGCTCGCGCAGGTTCAGCGGCGCGACGAGCACGCGCCGGTAGTGCTCGGGGCGCGAGTAGCCGGTCAGCTGGTTGAACAGCTCGGCGATCTCGCCGGTCAGCAGCTCGTCGCAGGTGAAGAGGCCGAAGTCGGTGTAGAGGTCGGCCGTGCCGCGGTGGTAGTTGCCGGTGCCGACGTGCGCGTAGTGGCGCACCCCGTCGCCCTCGCGGCGCACCACGAGGACCGCCTTCGCGTGCGTCTTGAGCGCCGGGATCCCGTACGTGACGTGCACGCCCGACTGCTCCAGCGCGCGCGCCCAGCCGATGTTCGCGCGCTCGTCGAAGCGCGCCGTCAGCTCCACCAGGCAGACCGCCTGCTTGCCGCGCTCGGCCGCGCGGATCA
>CAZGJV010000019.1:0-61196 GCA_964525715.1 uncultured Conexibacter sp.
CTCGTCGGGCAGCGCCGGCAGCACCGCCATGTTGTCGGCGTGGTGGATCGTGTCGTGCTCGGCGGGCGCGGGCGGCATGGCCGGGTCTCACGCCACCTGCGCAGCACGCGCGGTGATCGTCTCGACGATCGTGTCCACGACCGGGTCGTGCCAGCCCTCCGCGTGCGCCTCGGCGCGCAGCCTGCGCGCCTCGGCCACAGTGCGCCTGGCCAGTGCGCGTCGCACGTGCTCGAACGCCCGCGGCTGCAGCCCGAAGTCGTGCGCGAGATCGCTCCAGTGCGCGGCGCCGATGCGCGCCGGGTCGAGCTCGTCGCCGATCGCCATAGCCAGCGTGGAGCCGAGGTGCGGATAGGCGTCCGTGGCGACGACGTCGTAGAGCGGGGCGAGGCGTACGCCGTCGGGAAGGTGCAGCAGCGCGATGTTCTTCGCGTGCGCGTCGGCGTTCCCGACGAGGAAGTGGAAGACCGCCGCGCGCGCGGCGAGCAGCCGGTCGACGCCGGGTTGCGGCGAGTGACGGTCGAGCAGATCGGCCAGTGCACCGTAGGACGGCAGTCTCCAGTCGGCGTGCTGGTACTTGAACGCGGGCGTGAGCCCGAGCGCCTGACAGAGGTCCTCCTGGTGGACGCGGGCAGGCGGCCACGTCGCTCGGTCGCGGTCGAAGCGCTCGACCACGAGGCAGCCTCGATCCGCGGCCTCGATCAGCTCGACAGGCGCGACGAGCAGCGCGCAACGAGCGGCGAGCCGCATGCAGAAGCACTCGTTGACGGCAAGCCCGGGCAGCTCGGAGTCCAGCGGATCGGGCTTGAGGATGTGGGTGCTCGGCATTCCGTCGAGCGGCTCCCCGAAGCGGCCGTCGTCATCGCGCACGAGCACGGCCTTGCGCTGGACGCCGGCCAGGCTGAGGCGCATTCGGCGGTCGCCGGCGCGCATCCCCAGCGGCCGCCGCGGCAACTGCTCCACCAGCTCGTCGAGCTGCTCTCCGTCGAGCCAGCGCACGTCCGGGTCGACTGCCGGCGCATCGTCGGGCGTGATCTGGAGCGCGCCCGCGCAGTCGCGGCCGAGCCGCTCCAGCAGCCCGTACGTGTCCATCGGGTCGAGGCGCAGCTCGTGGGCGATCTGCTCGCGCACGACGCCCTCGGGCAGCAGCGCTTCGAAGAACGGCCGGCTCTCGGCGGAGTCGAACGGCTGCTCGCGCACGGGAAGCGCGAGCGAGATCGCGCGTGCGTCTCGGCGCGGGTGCGTGTAGCGAAACGCGTACGCACGGGAGCGCTCGTCGGTCAGCTCCAGTCGGCCGACCTCCGTGTCCCATAGGACGAGCAGGGTCATCGGATCTCGCCGCGCCGGATGTCGAGCGTGAGTCCGAGCGCGAGGACGATGCGCAGCAGGACGTCGAGACGGACGGGCTGGCCGTGCTCGACGCGATGGACTGAGCGGACGGCCACGTTCGCGACGAGCGCGAGCGTGCGCTGGTCGAGGCTTTGACGGCGCCGCTCCTCGCGAATCCGTCTGCCGAGCTGCTGGGCGGCGATGTCGACATGTGAACCCATCTGCGTGATCACGCATATCTTGACCTAAGCGGCGGATAGGTGGGGAGATCTGCGCGATCGCGCATATTTGATGCCATGAACCTCTTTACTGGGCCAATATGCGCAAAAGCGCATATGCAAGCCACCCGACGCCGACTGGCCAGCCAGCCAGTACCATCGGGCGACCACCCCGCGTGCGAACTCAGGAGGTCCCGATGACGTCGACCCGCAGCGATCTCGACGATGTGCTCGTCGGAGACCCCGAGCACTGGCAGGACGGTCCGCCGCACGAGCTGTTCAAGCGGCTGCGGTCCGAGTGCCCGATCCACTGGACCTCGCGCATCCCCGACTTCCCGAGAGAGGCCGGCTACTGGTCGATCACGACGGCCGAGGACGTTCACACCGTCAGCCGCGACTGGCAGACGTACTCCTCCGAGCTGGGCGGGATCACCGCGCTGACCGACTCGATCCTGCCGCTCGAGCTGACGCGCTCGATGTTCATCGGGATGGACCCGCCGAAGCACGACCGCCTCAAGGCGCTCTTCCAGGCGGGCTTCACGCCGAAGCGGATCGCCGAGCATGAGGACGAGATCCGCGCGATCGCCGCGCGCGTGCTCGACGGCCTCGCCGGCCGCGAGACGTGCGACCTCGTGATCGACGTCGCGCAACCGGTCGTCTCGCGTGTGATCGGGTCGTTCATGGGGATCCCGCCCGAGGACGATGCGATCTGGGCGCGGCTGATGAACACGACGCTCGGCGCCGGCGATCCCGACGTCAACCCCGACGGGCCGGAGACCGTGATGGCGCGCGACGTGCCGGAGATCTTCGAGCGCTGCCGCGCGCTGATCGCCGAGCGCCGCACGCACCCCAGCGACGACCTCACGAGCGTGCTGTGCGAGGCCGAGGTCGACGGCGAGAAGCTCGAGGAGCACGAGATCGTCATGGGCTTCTTCCTGCTGATGGCGGCCGGCAACGACAGCACGAAGGCGACGTACGCGAGCGGCATGCGCGCGCTGCTGGAGGACCGCTCGCAGCTGCAGCAGGTGCTCGGCGACCCGGAGTTGATTCCGGGCACGGTCGAGGAGGCGCTGCGGATGTTCCCCGCCTTCGCCCACTTCCGCCGCACCGCGACCAGAGACGTGGAGCTGAGCGGCTGCCCGATCAGAGCCGGCGACAAGGTCGTCATGTGGTACGTCTCGTCCAACCGCGACGAGACGCGCTACGAGGAGCCGGACCGCTTCGACGTGCAGCGCAACCCGGAGCACCAGGCGTTCGGCGCCGGCGGGCGCCACTTCTGCCTCGGCACCGCGCTCGCGCGGCTGGAGCTGCGGATTCTGTTCGAGGAGACGCTGAAGCGCTATCCGAACATGGAGCTGGCGGGCAAGCCCGAGTACGTCGTGTCGGGGTTCGTCAACCAGCTGCGGACGCTGCCGGTGCGGTTGGGCGGCTGACGCGGCCGCGGGCGGGCGCGCTTCGACATGATGCCGGGCTCCGAACCTGAACCCAAGGAGTCCCGATGTCCGCCCTCCGCACCATGCTCGACCCGTCGCAGCGCCGCACCGACGGCGTCGCGCCGCTGCTTCTGCTGTTCCTCGTCCCGGTCCTCGTCATCGTCTCGATCGTCGGGTCGATCGGTGCCAGCGGATCCTGGGTACTGGTCGCCGTCGCGGTCGCAGCCATGGTCTTCCTGCTCGGCGTCGTGATGTTCGGCATCACGCATCTGCTGGCGGACGACAAGGACTGAGCGGGAGGGGCAGCGCCCCACCTCCCGCCCGGGATGTTGGCGATCCCAGCGGTGGGGTGTGCTTCCGCGGGGGCGCCGCCGGCTTGGTCGGCGGCGCAGTACGCCGGCTTAGCTTGCGCACCGCCGCACCCGCACCGCTCGACGCACGTGCGTGACGATCACATACGCAGGCTGTAGAGCCTCGGGACGCTCGCCCGTACGCTCCCTGGCGAGCGATCCGAAGGCCACGTCACCTCCAGAATCGTCGGAGCTTTCCGCTCTGGCCGGGATGCCCCGAGGGGCGGCCCGAGAAAGGAGGTGTGGATGACCGATCCAACTCTGACGACGCTCCTGCTGTTGCTGCTCGTGGTTCTCGCGATCAAGCGGTAGCGGCAGCAACGTCCGGCGCTGTTCGTGGCGGTGCCGGACGTCCTCTCAGAGAGAGAGCCCGGCGTTCGTGGCGCCGGGCTCTGGAAGGTGGATCTTGGATCCAACCCTGACTCCAGTTGAGGATAGCCGCGATCTGCATCGCCGTCGACCCGATCCGTGTGGCAATGCAATCTGGCGTGTCACAAGCCATCGCAAGCGCTGTTGGGCGGGAACATGGTCGATGCCCGGCAGCCGGAATCATCCGTGGCGTGCCCTATCGGATGCGCTTGCTCGTGTCGACCAATGTGTGTGAGGGTGGAGCGGCGGCGGGATCCGAGTGGCCGAGGTGGCGTGCGAGCCGAGCTGACCCTCGCGCAACGTATGGCGATGCTGCGACGCCCAGCACCATGCCGATAACGATGCCCGCGACGAAGAGCGATGCCACCGCGAGCAGCACTGACAGCAAAATGCCGACAAGGCTGAGAAGTAGATTGACGCCGTCGAGTCGCATCGCGGTAAGGCCCGCTCGTCATTCTGCCGTGTCCTAGCCAGCCAAAGCTCCCGTCACCAGCTTTTTGCTGTTGATAACGCAGACACTGATGTGCATAAGCATGGTTAAGTATGGGAATCTGTGCACAACGCAACTGCACAGGCGGTTCATCTCCCGCCATCGCGGCGATCAGGGCTTGTAACCCCCTGCTGCACGTTGATCTGCGCCCCACCGGCGAGCCACCAGCCGTGGTTGCGGCGCCGCTTGCGCCCGGCATGGACGACGTGGCAATCCGCTGCTGATAGGACCGGACGCAATCGCCGTGCGATCATCGTCGCGGTCGCCGACGACGATCCCGGTTCTCATCACGACTGTCCCGGACGACTGACCATGCGCGCCGACTACGACAGCAAGGCGAACGCCATCTCGATCACGCTCGTGCCGGTCGAGCACGCGGAGCGTGCCGATCAGGTGCACGAGCGCGCGATCGTCGCGTTGCATGACGGCCACCCAGTCGAGTTGCAACTGCTCTACCCGGACCTCGGGATCGAGGAGCCGATCGCGGCCGTCTCCGGCCGCTACGACCTCGACAGAGGCGCGCTCGAAGCCGCCGCTCGCTCGGCGCTCGCGGTGCCGGACCGCGTCGTCGTGCTCGACGTGTTGGCGCCGGCTGCCTGAGCGCGGCACCGAGGGGCAATGGAGGCGGGGGGAATCGAACCCCCAACTCCGCCTTGCAAAGGCGGCGTGTTCCCGTTAGCACCACGCCCCCGGGCGGGCCCAACTGTAGCTGTGATCGGGGTTGTGGAGCGCGGCCGGGCCCTTGCGCCGTGTCTGCCCGATCTGCTGTGATCGTGCGGGATGCTCTCGACGATCGCCGACGTGGTGCTTGGAGTTGTGCTGGTCGGCTCCGCGGGGGCGAAGCTGGCTGCGCCGACACGAACCCGTGCGGCACTGGCGACGTTCGGGCTGCGGACGCCTCGGGCGCGCGCCCTCGCGTGGGGTGCGGCGGCCGCAGCCGAGGCGCTGTTGGGGATCGGTGTCGCGCTCGGGCTCGACGCCGCGGCCTATGCCACCGCCGCGCTGATGCTCGCGTTCGCCGCGCTGCTCGCGCGCGCCCTCCGCGCCGGTCGCGCCGGCCAGCCATGCGGCTGCCTCGGCGCGCGCTCGCGCGTCAGTCCCGCGGCGCTCGGGCGCACGCTCCTGCTCGCCGTCGCGTTCGCGCTGCTGCCGGCGGTCCCCGACACCCATGTGAGCGCGACCGGCTGGCTGGCGCTCGGGCTCGGAATAGCGCTGACGGCAATCGCGGTGCTCGCCGTCCTCCTGCTCGCGCTCGCGCGCGAGGTCGGGGAGCTGCGGCTCGCGCTGCCGCCGCAGCTCGCGCTCGAGATCGAAGGGGAGGGACCGCCGCGCGGTGAGCGCATCGAGCTGATCGAGCGCTTCGCGCCACAGCCGACGACCCGCTTCGCGCTCGCCGTCTTCTCCTCCGACGGCTGCCCGATGTGCCAGGCGCTGGAGCCCGCCGTCGCCGCCCTCCAGCGCGATCCGCTGCTCGCCGTCGAGACGTTCGACGAGCACGAGGATGCGGACGTGTGGCGCGCGCTCGCGATCCCCGGCAGCCCGTACGCCCTCGTGCTCGCGCTCGACGGGACCGTCCTCTCCCAAGGGACCTTCAACAGCGCGCGCCAGCTCGAGGCGCTGCTCGCCACCGGCGAGGCGCGCGAGCCGGAGCTGGTGCATGCCTGACGCGGGCGGGGGCGGCGAGCCCCGCCGCGACCGCCGCCGCCTCAGCGACGCGCTCGCCGGCGGCACCTCCCGGCGCGGCTTCCTCGCCCGCGCCGGCGGCTGGCTGCTCGCCACCACCGCCGGCACGACCGCGCTCGCGGCCGGCGTAGAGGACGCCGACGCGCAGCAGTACTACGGCTACTGCGGGCACACCTACACGACCGGGCACTGCCCGCACCCGACGGGCATCCCGCGCGTCGACATCCGCGGCTACCCGCTGCGCGCCCGCGACGGCAAGCCGGTCGACGACCTCGGCCGCCCGGTCGACCGCCACGGCCGTCCGCTCGACGAGCACGGCCACCGCCTCACCGGCCCCGACGGCCACCCACTGCCGCCCGCTCCGCGCACGCGCATCTGCCAGGACGGAATCCCCGCCCGGTATGGCTTCCACACGCAGATCGACGGCTCCTGGTACCGCTGCTGCGGCGGCCACGTCCGCCGGCTGATGGACTGCTGCGCTCACCACGAGACGCGCATCAACGGCGACACGGCGCTCACCGGCTACTGCTACCAGGGCCGCAGAGTCTTCTGCGTCATGTACTTCCAGACGAGCGTCCCGTGCTGAGAACCTGAGCCGATGACCGCCGCGATCCTCCTGCTCACCGCGTTCGTCGCCGGCATCACCGGCGCATGGTCGCCGTGCGGCTTCTCGATGGTCGAGACGCTCGGAAGCGCGCGCTCGCACCGCGGCGCGCGCGCCGTCCGCACGAGCTGCGCGACGTTCGCGCTCGGCGCGCTCGGCGGCGGGGCGGTCACCTTCACCGCGCTGGCGGTGCTCGGCCACGCCCTCGGTGGCGCCGGCAGCACCGTCGCCCTGGCGGCGGCGACGGCGATCGCGCTGGCCGCCGCGCTCGGCGAGACGCTCGGCGTGCGGATCGTGCCGCAGATCCGCCGCCAGGTGCCGGAGTCGTGGCGCCGCACGCTGCCGCTGCCGCTCGCCGCCGGCCTCTACGGGACCCTGCTCGGGCTCGGCTTCACGACGTTCGTGCTGACGCTCGCGGTGTGGGCGCTGGCGGGGATCGCCGTCGCGATCGGCTCCGTCCCGGCCGGCCTGCTGATCGGGCTCGGCTTCGGCGCCGGCCGCGCGCTGCCGGTCGTGCTGATGGCGCCGCGCTACGCGACGCTCGGGCAGCGGCTCGAGCTGAAGATGGCCGAGCGGCCGGCGCTGCTGCGCCGCCTGCGGCTCGCCGACGGCGCGCTGCTCGCCGCGCTCGCGGTTGCGTTTCTCGCGAGCGGCAGCGCGAGCGCGGCGCGGCTCGTCGCCGACCATGCGACCGACCCCTCACGCGCCGGCTCCGCGCTCGCCTGGCTGCGGCTCGGCGGCGCCGGCGCGCTGCTCGTCGACGGCGACGCTCGCACCGCGCTTCCGGCGCAGGACGTCGCGATCGGCGGGCGCTGGGTGGCGACGCTCAGCGGCGGGACGATCGCCGTGCGCGAGGGCGCGAGCGGCGCGGTCCTCGTGCAGGCCGGAGACGTGGCGCGCGCGTCGCAGCTCGCCGTCTCCGACGGCTGGCTCGTGTGGCGCGCGCCGCGGCCGGGCGGTGGCGACCGCCTCTACGCCAGTCGCCTGCCGTCGCCGTCTCCGCCGGGCACGGCCGCACCGCTCGCGATCGAGCGCCCGCGGGTCGTCGCCGGCGGCATCGGTGCCCATGCCTCGATCGACCGTCCCGCCCTGTCGGGCGACCGCCTCGCCTATGCGACCTCGACGTCCGGCGTCAGCCGCATCGCGATCGTGAACCTCGCCACGCGCGGACGGCGCGTCGTGCTGGCCACCCGCGTCTCCCAGCTCTCCCAGCCGGCGCTCGACGGCGGCCGCCTGCTGTTCGTGCAGTCGACCTACTGCACCCAGCGCCTCCTCGTCGTCCGCGCGAGCAGGCCGCACCGTCCGCGCACCCTGTTCGAGATCGGCACGACGGCGCACCGCGACGCCGGATACGCGTTCGGCTACGACCCGACGGGCAGCGCGTCGAGCCAGTGCCCACGCCGCACGCCGCATCGCACGGACACGCTCCTGTGGACGACGGCGCTCGCGGGCCGCGACGCCTACGTCACGCTGCTGCGTCCCGGCGCCGGCGCGCGCCCGGCCGCGGCGCGCATCGTCCGCGTCCCCTCCTGAAGGTCCGCGCGCGAACCGCGGCCGCTTGCGGTTCGCGAAGCGCTTCCCTATTGTTAACCATATGGCTAACAGTCATGCATCGGCCACGCTCGACCGCTCGTTCGTCGCCGTGGCCCATCCGCTGCGCCGCACGATCCTCGAGCGGCTCGCCGACGGCGAGCTGACGGTCGGCGAGGCGACGCACGACTTCCCCGTCTCCAAACCGGCGATCAGCAAGCACCTGAAGGTGCTCGAGGAGGCAGGCGCGATCGTGCGCGTGATCGACGGCCGCACGCACCGGCTGCGCCTCAACGGCTCCTCGCTCGAGGAGGCGTACGCGTGGCTGGCGCGCCAGCACGCGCTGTGGGAGCGCAAGCTCGACGTCGTCGAGGAGTACCTCGGAGAGCAGCAGAGCGCCGCGGAACCCACCAACACCCCCAAGACGGAGGACCGAGCATGAGCAACGTTGACGTGGACACCGGCACGGTGCGCGTGGAGCGCACCTTCGAGGCATCCGCCGAGGCGGTCTTCGACGCATGGACGAACCCCGAGGTGCTGCGGCGCTGGTGGAAGGCGGACCCGAGCCACGAGGTGACGATCCCCGAGCTCGACCTGCGCGTCGGCGGCGGCTACCGGCTGGAGATGCGCAGAGACGGCGGCGAGGACATGGTCGTGCATGGCACCTACCGCGAGATCTCCCGCCCCGACCGGCTCGTCTACAGCTGGCAGTGGGAGGGGACAGGCCCGAACGCCAACCACGAGAGCGAGGTCGCGGTGACGTTCGTGGAGGACGCGCCCGGCCGGACGACGGTCCTGATCGAGCACGCAGGCCTGCTCAACGACGAGTCGCGCGCCAACCACGCCAGAGGCTGGAACGGCGTCCTCGACAGCTTCGAGCGCAGCGGCGTCGCCGCGCACTGACCCATCGGCAAACCCCACCGAAGGAGCAACACCATGGCGAAGTACGTGCTGGCCTACACCGGCGGACGGATGGCGGAGACGGACGAGGAGCGGCAGGCCGTGATGGCCGCTTGGGGCGCCTTCCTCGGCGGCCTCGGCGAGTCGCTCGTGGACGCGGGCAACCCGTTCGGCCCGTCCGCCGTCGTAAAGGCCGACGGCGGCAACGGCAGCGCCCCGTCCTCCCTCACCGGCTACTCGATCATCAGCGCCGGCAGCCTCGCGGAGGCGACCGAGAAGGCGAAGGGCGCTCCGGTCCTCGACGGCGGCGGCAGCGTGGAGGTGTACGAGACGATCGAGGTGATGTAGCCGGTCGCGCGCCCGCACTGGGTTTCGCCCTCCGGTGATCGCAAGCGATTACCTGCGGGCGACGTCACAGCGCACCATCGGCGGCACGGGCGTGTTCCGGGCTGCAACGGGACGCCCAGGATGGGCGTCCGGCGGGGCCTAAGCTGGCTGGCTCGCGGCCCCGCCGCCCGCATCGCCGATGATCGTCGTCCGCCACCGCATCCCCCGCCGCCTCGCGCCCGCGTGGGCTGCGGTGCTGCTCGCGCTGGCGTGCGCCGCCCCCTCCGCCCTCGCGCTCGCGGGTGCCGCGGCGGCCCCGTCGAGCGTGCATCCGCGAATCGTCTTCGTGCGCTGCTCGTCGGTCCCGTTCCCCTGCAGGGGCCGGACCGTCGTCACGCGCACCGGCAGGCTGCTCGTCGGCGCAAAGGCGATGAGTCCGCACGCGAAGGTCGTCTTCACGGTGCGCCTGCGCACCGGACGCTCCGCTCCGTTCGCGGTCGGCGGCCGCTTGCGCACGCCGACGCGGATCCTCGTGTCCGTCCCCAGCAATGCGATCAGCGGCGCCGTCCGCGTCGCGAACCCGGGCGCGCGCTACTCCAACGCGGTGCGCGTCACGGTCACGCGCCCGCCGAAGAAGCCCGCCGCGACGGGCGGCGGGGTCCCCTTCAGCGGGCCGAGCGCGTTCGACGGCAACGGCATGTGGATCTGGTACCTGTCGAAGTCCGAGGGCGGGAGCCCGACCGCGATCGCCGCGCAGGCGAAGGCGCACGGCATCCGCACGGTCTACGTCAAGAGCGCGGACGGGACGGGCCTGTGGTCGCAGTTCAGCGCGAGCAACGTCGCGGCGCTGAAGGCGGTCGGGCTGCGCGTGTGCGCCTGGCAGTTCGTCTACGGCACCGACCCGGTCGGCGAGGCGCAGGCGGCCGCCGCCGCGAAGGGCGCCGGCGCCGACTGCTTCGTGATCGACGCCGAGGGCGCCTACGAGGGCAAGTACGCGCAGGCGCAGGAGTACATGACGAAGCTGCGCCAGCTCGTCGGCGCGAGCTACCCGATCGGGCTCACGTCGTTCCCGTACGTCGACTTCCACCCGGGGCTGCCGTTCTCGGTCTTCCTCGGCCCCGGCGGTGCGACGTTCAACCTGCCGCAGGTGTACTGGAAGACGATCGGCGACGCGGTCGACGCCTCGCTCGCGCACACCTACGAATGGAACACGCCCTACGCGACGGCGATCTACCCGCTCGGCCAGACGTACGACGGCCCGCCGGCGGGCGACATCCTGCGCTTCCGCCAGCTGTCCGGCGCCTACGGCGCGCGCGGCGTGAGCTGGTGGGACTGGCAGGAGGCGAGCGCATCGGACTGGAACGCGGTCGGCGCCTCGATCGGCGCCGTCGCGCGGCCGCCGGCGCTGTGGCCGACGCTCGCCGCCGGCAGCGGCGGCAAGGTCGGCTCGCGCGGGGACACGGTCGTGTGGGCGCAGGAGCACCTCGTCGGCGCCGGCTACCCGGTGACGGTCGACGGCCAGTTCGGCGCCGGCAGCGCGAACGCGGTGCGCGCCTTCCAGACGGCGTCCGGCCTGCCGGCCACCGGCAAGGTCGACGCGGCGACCTGGCCGGCGCTGTTGAAGGCGACGCCGACGATGGTCGACTGGGTCGCGAAGGCGAGAGCGAGAGCGAGCGGGGCGCGCGCCGCCGCAGCGAGCGCCGCGCTTCCCGCCGGCCCCAACGGCCCGGCCTCCGCTGCGCTGCCCGCCAAGCGCGACGAGATCCCGCCCGCACCGCCGCGCGGCTGACCCGCCGGCGTCGGCGGCGCGTTCAGGCGGAGCCGGCCGAGGACGCGGTGCGCTTCGCGGCGAGCTTCGCCGGCTCGATGCGCACGACGTCCCACGCGAGCCCGAGCTTTTCGAGCAGCGCGATCACGCCGGCCGAGATGTCGAGCTGCCAGCGGTCGAGGCCGTGGCGCGCGGAGGTCGGGAAGGCGTGATGCCCGTTGTGCCACGCCTCGCCGAACGACAGCGGCGCGAGCCAGGCGAGGTTGCGCGACTCGTCGCCCGTCTCGAACGGCTTGCGGCCGAAGAAGTGGCAGAGCGAGTTGATCGAGTAGGTGACGTGGTGCAGGACCAGCATCCGCACGAGGCCGCCCCACAGCATCCCCGTGAGGCCGGCCTGCCACGTGCCGCCGATCGCGAACCCGAGCGCGAACGCGAGCACGAAGCTGCCGACCGCCCACACGAAGAACGTGTCGTTGACCCACTTGACGACCGGGTCTCTGAGCAGGTCGGGCGCATAGCGCTCCTTGTTGCCGCGCGCCGTGTGGATGAACAGCCAGCCGAGGTGCGCGTGCGCGAGGCCGCGCAGCGCGCCGCGCAGGCCGTGGCCGTGGTCGACGTGCGGACTGTGCGGGTCGCCTTCGCGGTCGGAGAAGGCGTGGTGCTTGCGATGGTCGGCGACCCAGCTGATGATCGGCCCCTCGATCGCCATCGAGCCGGCGATCGCGAGCGCGCCGCGCACGGCGCGGTTCGTCTTGAACGAGCGGTGCGTGAAGAGGCGGTGGAAGCCGACCGTGATGCCGAGGCCGGTGATCGCGTACATGATCCCGAACACGAGCAGGTCGCTCAGCCCGAAGGCGTCGCCCCACAGCTGCCAGGCGACGAGGCCGAGCGCCAGCACCGGCACGACCGTGATCATGCCCGTGAGGAAGCGGTCGAGCGTCTCGTACTCGACGGGCTGGACGTCCTCCGGCGTGGGGCCGGCAAGCACGCGCTCTTGCTCCAGTACCTGGTCGATGCACGGCAGCGTACATGGTCTTTCGGAAAGCGCTGCTAAGGTGCCGGGTGCGTGCGGCGCCGCCGTGCGCGGAGGTTCTTGCTCCTGAAGGCGCATCGCGCGGTTGGGGTCAGTCGAATCTCTCCCCACCACATAGCGTCTGCGCACGTTCGCGCTGGGCGCAAGGAGCACCATATGCAGCAGTCCACCTTCGCCGATCTCGGCGTGTCCAAGGCCGTGGCCAGCGCGCTGCGCGCCCGCGACATAGAGCGCCCGTTCGCCGTCCAGAAGCTCGTCGTCCCCGACGCGCTCGAGGGCTTCGACGTGCTCGCCGAATCGCCGACCGGCTCGGGCAAGACGCTCGCATTCGGGATCCCGCTCGTCGACACGCTCGAGCCCGGCCGCAGCGCCGGCCGCCCGCAGGGCGCGCCCGGCGCGCTCGTGCTCGCGCCCACGCGCGAGCTCGCCAGCCAGATCGTCGACGAGCTCGGCGCGATCGCCAGAGCGCGATCGCTGTCGGTCATCGCCGTCTACGGCGGCGCCGGCATCAACCCGCAGATCAAGGGCGCGCGCAGAGCCGACGTGCTCGTCGCCACGCCCGGCCGCCTCGTCGACCTGCTCGACCGCAGAGCGGTCACGCTCGGTCACGTCGAGGTGCTCGTGCTCGACGAGGCCGACCGCATGCTCGACATGGGCTTCCGGCCGGTCGTCGACCGGCTCGTCGCGCTCACGCCCGACGATCGCCAGACGATGCTCTTCTCGGCGACGCTCGCCGGCGAGGTCGACCGCATCGCGCGCGTGTACACGCACCAGGCCAGACGCCACGCCCACGTCGCCGCTCCGCAGGCGCGCGGCAAGGTCGAGCACCGCTTCCTGAAGGTCTCGCGCGAGGGACGCACCGACAAGCTGATCTCCGCGCTGACCGAGGACGAGCGCGGGCGCACGCTCGTGTTCGTGCGCACCAAGCGCGGCGCCGACCGGCTCGCGAAGCAGCTCGGCCGCGTGCCGACGCTCAAGGTCGCGGCGATGCACGGCGACAAGTCGCAGGCGCAGCGCGAGCGCGCGCTGGCGCAGTTCGAGTCGGGCCGCGTCGACACGCTTGTCGCGACCGACGTCGCCGCTCGCGGCATCGACGTGCGCGACGTCACGCACGTGATCAACTTCGACGCGCCCGCCGCGACCGACGACTACGTCCACCGCGTCGGCCGCACCGCGCGTGCTGGCGCGACCGGCATTGGCATCACGTTCGTGCTCGAAGACCAGGTCCGCGACGTCGTCTCGATGGTCGCCGGCCTCGGCCTGCACCGCGAGCTGGAGGCCGGCGGTCTGCCGGTCAGCGCCCGCGCGACGAGCACGCCGTCGATCAGCGGCGGCGGCGCCCGCCGCCGTCGCTCCGGCCGCCGTCGCGGCGCGGGCGGCAGCCGCTCCGCGGTGCGCTGAGCGGCTCCGGCGCCGGCGCTCGATTGAGCGCCGCGCGCCGCAGGGGGTAGGCTCGCCTCATGCTCGTGCGCGACGCCGGCGACGTCTGGCAGATCGTCCTGCAGACGGATCACGCGGACCTGTCGGGGCAGCTCGCCGAGGCGTGGGGCGGGCCGGGCTTCGCGCGGCCGGAGCCGTACGACGCGGTCGTGCGAGCAGCGCGGCGCCACGACGACGGCTGGACCGTGTGGGAGCAGCACCCGCGACTCGGCGCCGACGGCGCGCCGCAGTCCTTCATCACGGTGCCGGCGCCGGTCCACCTCGCGTTCTACCGCGCCGGCGTCGAGACGCTCGCGGAGGAGGACCCGCTCGCCGGGCTGCTGGTCTCGATGCACATGAGCGGCCTCTACCGCGACCGCTACGGTGTCATGCCGACACCGCCGCGCACGCTGCCCGACGACGAGCGCGATCTCGTCGACGCCTTCGTGCAGCAGGAGGAGGACCGCCAGGTTGCGCTGCGGCGGATGCTCGACGTCGACGAGGCCTGGCGCTGGACGAGCTACGCGCTGCTGCAGGTGCTCGATGTCGTGTCGCTGTACTTCGGCCTCGCGAACGTCGAGGTCGGCACGCCCGGCGCATGCGAGGGCGTGCCGACCGAGGCCGGCGGCGATCCCGTCCGCATCGCGATCGAGCCGCTCGGGCCCTGGCGCGTGCGCTTCGACCCGTATCCGTTCGTCGACGACACGACGCCGCTCACACTGCGGCGCCGGCTGGTGCCCAAGCGCGAATGGCCCGACGACGACGCCTTCCGGACCGACTTCGCCGCCGCACCGGTCGAGACGGTGCGGATCTACGCGCAGCGCTGATCAGTCCCGGCTCGCGTCGAGCACGAGGTCGAGCAGCCCCGGAAAGTGCTCGTCCAGCTCGGCGCGGCGCAGCCGGTTGGCGCGCCGAGCACCCTCGTCGCGCTGCTCGATCAGGCCGGCCTCGCGCAGGACGGCGAAATGATGGCTCAGCGCGGCCTTGCCGACCGGCACGTCGAACGACCCGCATACGCGCGACCAGTCGGGGCCGGCCGCGAGCTCGCGGACGATCGTCAGGCGTACCGGATCGGCGAGCGCCGCCAGCACCGACCGCAGAGGCACGTCGCGCGGATGCGTGTGCGTGGGAACCGGACGGTGGCCCGCCGCCGTGCCGTTCATCACGCCCACGACCCGTATGTTCGATGAAATCCGTACACTTGCTGTTCGAAGTAGATCGAACATCCTAAACGAGGGGCGGGCATCATGCGGGCAGTCGTGGTGGACGAGGTCGGCGGACCGGAGGCGCTGAGGCTGCGGGAGCGGCCCGAGCCGGCTCCCGGTCCGGATCAGGTCGTCATCGACGTGGCGTACGCCGGCGTCAACTTCGCCGACGTGCTCGCACGCGCGAGCGGATACCGGGTGCAGTCGCTGCCGTTCGTGCCCGGGCTCGAGGCGTCCGGGCGCGTGCGCGCGGTCGGCGAGCAGGTGACCGGGCTGTCGGTCGGCCAGCCGGTGACGGCGCTCACGACCGGCGGTGCGTACGCGGACGTCGCGCTCGCACCCGCCGCGCTGACGTTCCCCGTGCCGGACGGGCTTGACCTGCGCACGGCGGCGACGCTGCCGATCGTGCTGCCCACCGCCCACGCGCTCGTCCACGAGGTCGCGCGGCTCCGCGAGGGCGAGTCCGTGCTCGTCCACAGCGCCGCCGGCGGCGTCGGCGCGGTCGTCGGCCAGATCGCCCGCCTCGCCGGGGCTGGAGCCGTCTTCGGCGTCGTCTCCAAGCCTGAGAAGGCGGACTACGCGCGGCAGTTCGGCTACGACGACGTGTTCCTCGCCGACGACTTCGACGACCGCATCCGCACGGCCACCGGCACCCGCGGCGTGGACGTCGCGCTCGACCCGGTCGGCGGCGAGACGTGGCGGCGCAGCCTCGACCTGCTCGCGCCCTTCGGACGGCTCGTGTCGTTCGGCAACGCGGCCGGCGAGCAGCCGTGGACCGCGCAGTTCGGCACGCTGGCGCCCGCCGGCGCCGGCGTCCACGCGTTCAGCATCAGCACGCTCGCCGTGACGCAGCCGCAGCTGCTGCGCGAGATCGCGGCGCGCGCCTTCGGGCTCGTCGCGGACGGCAAGGTGAGCGTGCCGATCACCGGCGACTACGAGCTCGCGGACGCCGCCGAGGCGCACCGCCTCATGGAGAGCCGGACGAGCACGGGCAAGCTCGTGCTGCGGCTGGGCGGCGCCGGCGGCTGACGCGAGCGGAAGCGCGGCTCAGCCGCCCGCCGGGGGCGCATAGGACCCGCGGCGCTCCACGCGCACGGCCGTCCCGTAGGCGGCCACCTCGCTCATGATGTCGCCGATCTCGTTGCAGTCGAAGCGCATCGCGAGGACCGCGTTCGCGCCGCGCTCGGTGGCGGCCTCGCGCAGCCGGTCGACCGCGTGGTTGCGGCTCTCGGCGAGCAGCTTCGTGTAGCCCTTCACTTCGCCGCCCGCGAACGTGCGGAACGAGGCGCCGATGTTCGAGAAGGCGTTGCGGGCGCGCACGATCAGCCCGAACACCTCGCCGTAGACCTCCGTGACCTCGTAGCCCGGCAGGTCGTTCATGGTGGTGATGATGATCTCGTCGCTCATGCGCATACGGTATTTCGCGCTCCGGCGGCCGCAAGCGGCCGCCTGCGCACGACGTCACCCCGACGGCGGCGTCGAGCCGCCGCCGGAGTGATTGAAGCTCAGGCCGCGGGCGCTCCGGTCAGCAGCTCGCCGGCGAGCCGGTCGACCGCGTCGCCGGTGCCGCCGAGCAGGCGGCGCGAGAGCTGCGCGCGGCGGAAGAACAGCGGCGCGTCGTGCTCCCACGTCGCGCCGATCCCGCCGTGCACCGAGATCACCTCGCGCGCGGCGAAGTCCAGCGCCGCACCGCCGGCCGCCCGCGCGGCGCTCGCCGCGGCGGCGAACTCGTCGGGCTTGTCGACATACGCCCAGCCGGCGTAGTAGAGCAGCGAGCGCGTGTTCTCCTGGCGCCGCAGCACCTCCGTCAGCGCGTGCTTGACCGCCTGGTAGGAACCGATCGCGCGGCCGAACGTGTAGCGCTCCTTCGCGTACGCGACCGAGCGCTCGAGGCACTCCTCGACCGCGCCGAGCGACTCGGCGGCGATCAGCGTGTGCGCGAGGAACCACGCGCGGCGCAGGTCCTCCTCGCTCGCGACGAGCACGCGCCCGGAGGCGTCGTCGAGCGTCACGTGGCCAAGCGGCCGCGTGGAGTCGTAGACGCCGGTGGCGGCCTCAACGCGCGCGCCGTCGGCGCTGGGATCGACCGCGACCGCGACCGGGCCGCTCGCGTCCACGCCGACGACGACGAGGACGTCGGCGCCGACCGCGTCGGGCACCCACGACACGCTGCCGTTCACCGTCGCGAGGCCGTCGTCGCCGCGCACGACCTCCGGCGCCGGCGCGCGGCGCTTGCCGCTGCGCGCTTCCACCGTCCATGCCGCGTCGACGTCGTCGCCGGGGCGCGCCGGCACGTACGCGGCGCGCAGCTCGCCGGCGGCGAGCTTGCGCAGCGTCTCGTCGTGCAAGCCGCCCGCGTCGAGGATCGCCGTCGCCGGCAGGTGCCCGAGCAGCGGCACGCTCGCGAGCACGCGGCCGGCCTCGGCCGCCACGAGCATCGCGTCGATCGCGCCGAGTCCGGCGCCGCCGTGCTGCTCGGACAGCAGCAGCCCGGTCCAGCCGGCCGTCGTGGCGGTCGGCCACAGGTCCGGCAGCTCGCCGCCCTCGAGTGCCTCGCGCGCCGCCTCGACCGTTCTCACGCGGCTGAAGGCGTCTCTCGCCGCCTCGCGCAGGAGGACCTGCTCGTCTGACAGATCGAAGTTCACGACGCGACCTCCTGGCGCTCCTTGGCGCGCAGCTCGCTGAACGGGATGCCCTTGTCCAGGCGCGGCTCCGGCGGCAGCCCGAGCACGCGCTCGCCGACCGTGTTGCGCAGGATCTCCTCCGTGCCGCCGGCCGACTTCAGACCCGGCAGGAACGAGATCAGGTAGGACCACTCGGACTCGGGATCCAGCGCCTCCGGCCCGAGCACGTCGGCGATCAGGTCGCCGGCGGCGATCGCGCCGTTGACGGCGGTGATCTTGCCCATGCCCGCCTCCGGCCCCGGTATCTGGCCGCGCGAGATCGCGGTCAGCAGCCGGTAGCCGGTGAAGCGCAGCGCGAGCAGCTCGGTCGCCAGCTCGCCGAAGCGGGCGCGCACCTCCGGGTCCTTCGCGGCGACCGGGTCGCTCGCGATCGCGGCGGCGAAGCGGTCGGCGCGGTAGCCCATGCCCTCGCTGCCGGCGCCGATCGTGAGGCGCTCGAACATCAGCGTGGTGAGCGCGACGCCCCAGCCGCCGTTGACGGCGCCGACTTCGGAGCCCGGCTCCAGCCGCACGTCGTCGAAGAAGACCTCATTGAACTCCGGCTCGCCGGAGATCTGGCGCAGCGGGCGGATCGTCACGCCCTCGGCGTCCATCGGCACGACGAACATCGTCAGGCCCTTGTGCTTGTGCGCCTCGGGGTCGGTGCGCGCGAGCAGCAGGCCGTAGGCGGCGAACTGCGCGTTCGTCGTCCACACCTTCTGGCCCGACAGGCGCCAGGAGCCGTCGTCCTCCTTGCGCGCGCGTGACTGGATGCCCGCGAGGTCGGAGCCGGCGGCCGGCTCGGAGAACAGCTGGCACCAGACCTCGTCGGCGTGCAGCATGGGGGCGAGGTAGCGCTGCTTCTGCTCGTCGCTGCCGTGGGCGATCAGCGTCGGGCCGAGCATGCCGACGCCGATCGCGTCGAGGATCCCCGGCACGCCGGCGCGCGCGATCTCCTGGTTGATGACGACCTGGTGCAGCGGGCCCTTGCCCTGCCCGCCGTGCTCGGCCGGCCAGGTGACGCCGACGTAGCCCGCCTCGGCGAGCTGTCGCTGCCAGGCGCGGTGCGCCGCGACGGCGCCCTCCTCGTCGCCGCGGCCGCGGGTCGCGGGGGCGTGCGAGGCGTTCTGCTCGAGCCACGCGCGCACCTCGGCGCGATACGCGGCCTGCTCGGGCGTGTCGTTGAGGTCCACGCTGGCGCTCCTTCCAGGGACTGGTTGACTGGCCAATCGGTTTCCTGCGGTCACCATACCGCCAACCGGCGCCGTCGCGGGCCAGCCGTCGCTACCTTCGTTCGGGGAGGCGCCGCTCGTCGCGAGGAGAGGAGCGGAGCGATGTCGGACCACGGTCTGTTCGGACCGAGAAGCGTCACGTGGCGCGTGAACCGCGAGTCGGTGCTGCTGCTCGGCGGCGGCCGCGCGCTGCTGCTGCAAGTCGCGCACCCGAGCGTCGGGGCGGGCGTCGCGCAGCACTCGGGCTACCGCGAGGACCCGTGGGGCCGGCTCTCGCGCACGCTCGACGTGACCCGCCGCATCGTCTTCGGCGACACCGGCACGGCGATGCAGGCTTCGCATCAGCTGCGCGGCGTCCACGCGCACGTGCGCGGGACGATCGAGGACGGCGCCCGCGCTGGCGAGTCCTACGCCGCCGCCGACCACGAGCTGCTGCTGTGGGTGTGGGCGACGCTCGTCGAGAGCGCGCTGCTGATCTACACGCGCTACGTCGGCCCGCTGAAGGTGACCGACGTCGAGGCCTACTACGAGGAGCAGAAGCGCTTCCTCGCCGCCTGCGGCGCGCCCGCCGATGCGGCGCCCGCGACGTTCGCGCAGTTCATGGCGTGGTACGACGAGACGGTCGAGCACGCGCTCGAGGTGACGCCGCCCGCGCGCGACGTCGCCGACGCGATCCTGCGCCCGCGGAGATTGCCGCTGCCGCTGCGCCCCGCCTTCGACGCGCTCAACCTCGCGACCGTCGGGCTGCTGCCGCCGACCCTGCGCGAGGACTACGGCCTCGGCTGGGGCCCGCAGCGCGAGCGGCTGCTCGGCGCGCAGACGAGCCTCGTCCGCCGGCTGATGCCGCTGCTGCCCTCGCTCGTGCGCGAGCTCCCGGCCGCGCGCTCGGCCGGCCGGCGGCTGCGCGAAGCGGCGTAGCGCGGCGCCGCCGCGCGCGACTCGGCTACGGTTCGCGCGTGCGGTCGCGCTTGCTCACGCTGCTGCTCGCGTTCGTCGCGACGCTCGCCGCCGGCGGATCGGCGCTCGCCGCGAGCGTCACCTTCACGGCGCCGTCAGACGGCGCCACGTATCCGGCCACCGCCGTCCTGGGACCGGCCGGTTACACCGAGGCGTCCTTCGAGCTGCGCACGGCCGACGCGCAGCCGGCGATCGGCTTCCAGGCCGACGGCGGGACGGTCGTCTGCCACCTCGACTCGATCCGCGACTCCGTGCCCTGCGGCCCCGCGCCGGCCGGCTGCGCGTCGTGCGCCAGCATCCGGCCGGCGGCGCCGCTGCCCGCCGGCCAGCACGACTTCGACGCCGAGGTCGACGACCCCGACGGCAACGTGCTCGCGGCCGTCTGGCTGCGCGTCGAGATCGACACCACGCCGCCGTCGGTCGAGCTGGACACCGACGGCGGGATCCTGCACGCCGATCAGTTGAAGCCGTTCGCCCCGAGACCGAGCTTCGCGGTCGTCGACGACAACAACGTCGGCGGGACCGTCGACCGCGCCGATTGCTCGTTCCAGCCCCACGGCGCGGCGCCCGCGTGGCATGCCTGCACGACCGACAGCACGGTCGCGCTGGCGCATCGCCACCGCCTCTACGACGTGCGCGTGCGCGCGACCGACGACCTCGGCCGCAGCGGCGCCGTCGCGTCGGCGCTCTACGACCCGATCCCCTGCACGCTGACGCTCCAGCGCCACGTGCGTCTGGGCACCCTGCTCGCACGCGGCATCGCCGTCAGATCGAGCTGCGACGGCGTCACGCGCGCCACCGTCGCCGTGTTCGCGTACGCGGTGAACGGCCGGCGCTCCGCCTCGACGCGCGGCGCCGTCGGCGAGAACCCGCTGCTCGGCAAGCTCGCCGGCAAGGGGCCGGCGCTCGGGTTCGCGATCCACGGTCGCCTGCGGCTGTCGCGCGCGGCCCGCTCGGCGCTCGCCGGCGCCCGTTCGGTCGGGCTCGCGTTCGCCGCCGGCCCCAGCGAGCTGGTGACGACGGGCTTCGCGACCGACGGCCTCAGCTACGCCGCGCTCGCCTTCCGGCGCTGAGGCGCTTCTTACTCGTCGGGACCGCTCGCGAGCGCGCCGAGGATCCCGACGCCGAACAGCACGAGCACGAACAGCGAGATGATCGCCAGCACGTCGATGCCGTGCTGCACGATGTCGTAGAAGGTCAGGAACGCGAAGAAGGCGGTGAACACGAGCGCGACGGCCGCGACGACGCGGCGGGTGCTCACGACAGGACCGCTTCCGCCCGCTCCGCCGCCGACGCCGACGACGGCAGCCGCTTGCGGCGCTGCGCGAACGCGCGGATCGCCAGCAGGCCGAAGGCGAAGCCGCCCACCTGCCCGAAGTAGGCGACGCCGCCGCTGCCGCCGGCCGGGTGTGCGGCCGACGTCGCGGCGAACGCCGCCTGCATGACGAACCAGAGGCCGACCAGCAGCCACACCGGCACCTCGATCAGCGTGGAGAAGAAGAGCGCGAACACGACCGTCACGACCCGCGCGCGCGGGTGGAGCACGACGTAGCCGCCGACCACGGCGGCGATCGCGCCCGAGGCGCCGATCGCCGGGGCGGTCGAGCCGGGGTCGAGCGCAATCAGCAACCCGCTCGCGCACAGCCCGCCGAGCAGGTAGAAGGCGACGAAGCGCACACGCGACATCGAGTCCTCGACGTTGATGCCGAAGATCCACAGGAACAGCACGTCGCCGGCGAGGTGCAGGATCCCGCCGTGCATGAACATCGCGGTGAAAAGCGTCACCCACGCCGGCACCGGTCCGTCGTCCGGCTGCTGTCGCGTGACCTCGGCGGGGATCGCGCCGTAGTGCAGGACGCTCGACTGCGTCGGGCCGTGCGCGAAGCCGCCGTGCTGCAGGAGGAAGTAGACGACGACGTTCGCCGCGATCAGCAGCAGCGTGACGATCGGCAGCCGGTCCGTCGGGATGTTGTCCTTCATCGGGATCATGGGACGGCCCCGGAGCTTGGCAGGCCGCGCGTGCGTGCGCGCGGTCAGTCGAGGTAGGTCACGACGTCGCCGGCCGGCGCGCGCTCCGGCGGCGGCTTCTCCTGGCGCAACGGGCCGAGGTGCACGAGCGCGATCGCGCGCTCCTGCGGCGGCAGGCCGAGCGCCGCGCGGCCGGCGTCGCTGCGCAGCACCGCCGGCGTGCGCCAATAGGCGGCGAGCCCGCGCGCGTGCGCGCCGAGCAGCAGCGCATAGACGGCGCAGCCGGCCGCGAGCAGGTCCTCCTCGTCGCCGGCCGGATCCTCGCCGCTCTGCACGGCGGAGACACACACGAGCGTCGGCGCGCGGTCGAGCTTCCCGGCGGCTTCGGGACCGGCCGCCTCCTTCAGCGCGGCGAGCGACTGCGGCCCGAGCACGCGGAAGCGCCACGGGTTCGTGAGGTGGTGGTTCGGCGCCCAGGTGGCGAGCTCCAGCAGCTCGTCGAGCAGTTCGCGCGAGACCGGCTCCGACCCGTAGACCTTGTGCGTCCGTCGGCTGCGGATCGCCTCCTCGACGTCCACCGGCGGGCTCCTACGCCGCGAGCGGGCCGGTGCCCGGCTGCTGCTGCGGCACGTGCTGATCGGCGTGGTACGAGCTGCGCACGAGCGGCCCCGCGGCGATGTGGTCGAAGCCGAGCGCGTAGGCCGCGTCCTCCAGCGCCTTGAACTCGTCCGGGTGCCAGTAGCGGACGATCGGCAGGTGGCGCTCGGTCGGGCGCAGGTACTGGCCGACCGTCAAGACCTGCACGTGGTGCTCGCGCAGGATCCCGAACGTCTCGACCATCTCCTCGTGCGTCTCGCCGAGCCCGACCATCAGGCCGGACTTCGTGACCACCTCGTCGCCGCCCATCTCCTTCGCGTTCTTCAAGACGCGCGCGGAGCGCAGAAACTCCGACCCGCGCCGCGCGACCGGGTACAGCCGCGGCACGACCTCGCAGTTGTGGTTGAAGACGTCGGGCCGCTCGGCGATCACCTTCGCCAAAGGCATCTCCTGGCCGCGAAAGTCGGGCGTCAGCACCTCGACCTTGCACTGCGGCGCCTGCTGGCGGATCGAGCGGATCACGCCGACGAACGCGGACGCGCCGTAGTCGGGCAGGTCGTCGCGGTCGACGCTCGTGATGACCGCGTGGCGCAGCCCCATCTTCGCGACCGAACGCGCGACGCGGGCGGGCTCGAGCGGGTCGTTCCACGTCGGCTTGCCGGTCTGCACGTTGCAGAAGCCGCAGCGGCGCGTGCAGGTGTCGCCGAGGATCATGAACGTCGCGGTGCCGCGCTCCCAGCACTCGCCGACGTTCGGGCAGGCGGCCTCCTGGCAGACGGTGTGCAGGTTCTCCTGCTTGATCATCGCCGTCAGGTCGCGGTACTTCGGCCCGCCCGGCGCGGGGACCTTGAACCACGGCGGCTTGCGCTCGCGGAACGGCCGCACCTCGGGGCCGAGCACCTTCAGCACGTCCATGCCGCCCGGGTTCGCGCGCGAGCGCGTGACGTGTCTGCGTTCCTCGGTCGCGCTCATGCCCTCTGAAAGGTAGCGGCCGCGCGGTGCGCAGGGCTGTCCGGTCGGGTTCCCCACCTTTCCCACTACTCCCACTATCTCGACGTGTTGCATGGGGATGCGGTATAAGAGAAACAGTCAAATTCCGACTGACTTGGAGGGGTTTTCGTTTTGATCTCGCGCGTACGCAAGACCGTCCCGGCACTGTTCGCCCTTGGAGCGTTGGTGGCCCTCGCAGGGTGCGGCGGCTCCTCCGACAGCTCCAGCGGCACGGGCGCCGCCAGCAGCGGCGGCTCCGGCCCGACCCTCTCGCTGGTGGCCTACTCCACGCCGGAGGTCGTCTACGACCAGATCATCCCCGACTTCCAGAAGACGGCGGCCGGCAGAGGGGTCAACTTCAAGACCTCCTACGGCGCCTCCGGGGACCAGAGCCGCGCGGTCGACGCCGGTCTGAGAGCCGACGTCGTGACGTTCTCGACGGAGCCCGACATGACGCGCCTCGTCAGAGACGGGCAGGTCGCCGCCGACTGGAACCAGGGTCCGAACAGAGGCCTCGTGACGACCTCGGTCGTCGCCTTCGTCGTCCGCAAGGGCAACCCGAAGCACATCAAGACGTGGAACGACCTGCTGAGACCGGGCATCAAGGTGCTCACGCCGAACCCGTTCTCCTCGGGCGCGGCGAAGTGGAACCTGCTCGCCGCCTACGGCCAGGCGTCGAACGCCGGCAGAGACCCGGCCGCCGGCCTCGCCTACGTCAGACAGCTGATCTCGCACGTGCCGGTGCAGGACAAGTCGGGCCGCGACGCGCTGTCGGACTTCACCGGCGGCAACGGCGACGTGCTCCTGTCCTACGAGTACGAGGCGACGACCGCCCAGAAGAAGGGCCAGTCGGTCGACTACGTGCTGCCGGACGACACGATCAAGATCAACATCGACATCGCGACGACGAAGACCGCGCCGCCCGCGGCGAGAGCGTTCCTCGACTACGTGCTGTCGAGACCGGCCCAGCAGCGCTTCGCCGACTGGGGCTACCGGCCCGTGAACGCCGCCGTGCTGGCGGCGAACGCGAGCAAGTTCCCGACCCCGCCCGGGCTGTTCACGATCGAGGACCTCGGCGGTTGGAGAGCGGTCGACGACCAGCTGTTCGACGTCACGAGAGGCGCGATCACGAAGATCGAGCAGAACGCGGGGGTCTCGACCGCCAAGTGAGCGCGACGTCCCTCACCGGACCGCGCTCCGCCGCGCCCGGCGGCTCCGCCCCCGCGGGCGGGGCCGCCCGGCGCGCCGCTCCGGCCTGGCGCTCGACCGGGGCGCTGGGTCTCGGCGTCGCCACGCTGTGGCTGTCGGTGATCGTGCTGCTGCCGCTGTCGGCCGTCGTCGTGCACTCGCTCGACGGCGGCCTCGGCGCGTTCTGGGACGCGGTCACCAGCAGACAGGCGCTCGCAGCGCTCAGATTCACCGTGCTCGTCTCGCTCGCGACCGCGCTGATCAACGTGATCGGCGGGACGCTGATCGCGTGGGTGCTCGTGCGCGACCGCTTCCCCGGCAAGCGCTTCGTCAACGCGCTGATCGACCTGCCGTTCGCGCTGCCGACGATCGTCGCCGGCCTCGTGCTGCTGACGCTCTACGGGCAGAGAAGCCCGGTCGGGATCGATATCGCGTTCACGCAGGCGGCGGTGCTCGTCGCGCTGCTGTTCGTGACGCTGCCGTTCGTGATCCGCTCGGTGCAGCCGGTGCTGATCGAGCTCGACACCGAGATGGAGGAGGCGGCGCTGTCGCTCGGCGCGCGCAACGCGACGATCTTCCGCCGCATCGTGCTGCCGAACCTCGTGCCGGCGATCCTCAGCGGCGCGGCGCTTGCGTTCGCGCGCGCGGTCGGCGAGTTCGGGTCGATCGTGCTGATCTCCGGGAACATCCCGTTCAAGACGCAGGTCAGCTCGGTCTACGTCTTCAACCTGATCGAGAGCGACGCGCCGACGAGCGCGGCGGCGGTCTCGACCGTGCTGCTGCTCGTCTCGCTCGCGGTGCTGCTGGCGATCCGCGGCATCGGTCGTTGGGGGGTTCGCTATGACCGTTGACCGCCGCTGGCAGCTCAGCCTGCGCGTCGTCGCACTCACATACCTGGGCGCGCTGCTGTTCGTGCCCGTCGGGCTGATCTTCTACCGCACGTTCGAGCACGGCTTCGCGGCCGTGTGGGAGTCGATCACGACGCCCGCGGCGATCCACGCCTTCCAGCTCACGCTCGAGGTGACGATCATCGCCGTCCCGCTCAACACGCTGTTCGGGATCGTGATGGCAATTGCGCTCGCGCGCGGGAGATGGCGCGGCAAGGGGCTGGTCAACGCCTTCATCGACCTGCCGTTCGCCGTCTCGCCGATCGTGATCGGCCTCTCGCTCGTGCTCGTCTACGGCGTGCACGGCTGGTTCGGCGGCGCGCTCGCGAACGCCGGGATCCAGGTGATCTTCTCCGTGCCCGGGATCGTCCTGGCGACGATCTTCGTCTCGCTGCCGTTCGTCGTGCGCGAGGTGACGCCGGTGCTGAAGGAGATCGGCGACGACCAGGAGCAGGCGGCGGCGACGCTCGGCGCGGGCGCGTGGACGACGTTTCGCCGCGTCACGCTGCCGGCGATCCGCTGGGGCGTCGCGTACGGCGTGGTGCTGAGCGTCGCGCGCTGCATCGGCGAGTTCGGGGCCGTCAGCGTCGTGTCGGGCAAGATCTCCGGCGAGACGGACACGCTCACGCTGCTCGTCGACAAGCGCTTCTCCAACTTCGACCTCGCGGGCGCGTACGCTGCTTCGGCGCTGCTGGCGCTGATCGCGCTCGTGACGCTGCTCGCGATGACCACGATGAACCGGCGACGGGAGGAGGGGGACACGTGATCTCGGTCACCGGACTCACGAAGAGATTCGGCGACTACGTCGCACTGGACGACGTCTCGCTGGAGGTGCCGGACGGCTCGCTGACCGCGCTGCTCGGGCCGAGCGGCTCGGGCAAGTCGACGCTGCTGCGGATCATCGGCGGGCTCGAGTCGCCCGACGCCGGCCGCGTCGTGATCCGCGGCGAGGACCAGACGTCGGTCGCGCCGCAGCGGCGCGGGATCGGCTTCGTCTTCCAGCACTACGCCGCGTTCAAGCACATGACGGTGCGCGACAACGTCGCGTTCGGCCTGACGGTGCGCAAGCGCCCGAAGGACGAGGTCGCCGCGAAGGTCGACGAGCTGCTGGAGATCGTCGGGCTCGCCGGCTACCAGAAGCGCTATCCGTCGCAGCTGTCCGGCGGCCAGCGCCAGCGGATGGCGCTGGCGCGCGCGCTCGCGGTCGAGCCGAAGGTGCTGCTGCTCGACGAGCCGTTCGGCGCGTTGGACGCGAAGGTCCGCGCGGATCTGCGCGAATGGCTGCGCAAGCTGCACGAGGAGGTCAACGTCACGACGCTGCTCGTGACGCACGACCAGGAGGAGGCGATGGCGATCGCCGACCAGATCGCCGTGATGGACCACTCGCGCATCGAGCAGGTCGGCACGCCGCGCGAGCTGTACGACCGGCCGCAGACGCCGTTCGTGATGCGCTTCCTCGGGCCGGTCACGCGGCTGGGCGAAACGCTCGTGCGCCCGCACGACATCGCGCTCTCGCTCGACGCGCGCCCCGGCTCGTTCGAGGCGCAGGTCGCGCGCGTGGTGCACCTCGGGTTCGAGGTGCGCGCGGAGCTGGTGCTCGGCGACGGCGAGGAGATCGAGGTGCAGCTGCCGCGCGGCGAGGCCGACGAGCTGGAGCTCGGCGTCGGCGACATCGTGCACGTGCGCTCGACGGCGCTGCCGAGCGCGCTGCGCGTGCCTGCGGCGTCTGCGCCCTCCGCGGCGGAGCCGGACGCGCTCAGCGCCTGATCCCCCGCTCAGCGCGTCAGCCAGGCGTCTTCGACGCGCGTAAGCGCCTCGATCTCGGCCGGCAGTCTGCCGCTCGCGAGGTCGGCGAGCGTGACGTGCTCGTTGACCTGGCGCAGCGCGGAGCGCACGGCGATCCACAGTCTGCGCAGCGGCTCGGCCGAGCCGGCGTACTCGACGTCCTCCGGGCGCCCGCCGCGCACAGAGGCCATCGGCCCCTCGACGACGCGGATGATGTCGGCGACCGTGATCTCGCCGGCCGGGCGGGCGAGCCGGTAGCCGCCCTCGGCGCCGCGCTGGCTGCGCACGAGCCCGCCCTGGCGCAGGTCCCCGAGGATGTTCTCGAGGAACTTCGGCGGGATGTCCTGCTCGCGCGCGATCGCGTCGGCCTTCGTCAGCTGGTCGCCGGCCTGAGCCAGCTCGATCGCCGCGCGCACGGCGTAGTCCACCTTCGCGGAGATGCGCATGGCACCGAATCATGACCGCCCGGCCGGCTGGCCGCTCCGTGCGGCCTCCGGCAGGGCCACGCCGAGGGCGTCCGGTGCGGCCTCGACCGGTGTCCGGTCGAAGGCGCCGGCGAAGCGCGCGACGACGCGGTCGGCGAGCTGGGCGAGCGTGGGCGACGGCTCGCGGGCGAGCGCGAGCGGCTCGGTTGGCGCCGGTCGGGTTAGCGCCGACTCGCCGCGCTCGTCGGCGAGCGAGGTCATGTGCACGCCGTGCAGCCCGCACGCGACGGCCCACTCGAACGGGCGCATGTCGTTGTCGACGTTGACGGCGAAACCGTGCGTCGTGACGCCGTGTCTCACGTGCACGCCGAGCGACGCGATCTTGCGGTCTTCGACCCACACGCCCGTGTACTCGATCCCGTCCTCGGGGCGGTTGCGGGCGGCGATCCCCTCGTCGCCGAGCGCGGCGATCAGCGACTTCTCCAGCGTGCGCAGATAGGCGACCACGTCCTCGACGCGCACGATCGGATAGCCGACGAGCTGGCCGGGGCCGTGGTAGGTGAGCTGGCCGCCGCGCCGCACGGGCACGACGTCGATCCCCTGCTCGGCGTACCACTCCGGCGCGAACGGCAGGTCCTCGGGTCTCGAGCGGCGCCCCTGCGTATAGATGGGCGGGTGCTCGACGAGCAGCAACACGTCCGGCAGCTCGTCGGCGATGCGCCGCTCGCGCACCGCCTCCTGCAGCTCCAGCGCGGCGCGGTACTCGACCGTGCCGAGGCGCACGACGAGCAGCTCATCCATCCCACCGCTCCAGCCGCCGCCGCAGCGCGCCGAGGTACTGCGCGGCCTGCGCGCCGTCGAGCGCGCGGTGGTCCCACGAGAGGCCGAGGATCGTCTGGGGGCGGATCTCGATCACGTCGTTGCCATCGTCGTCCTCGATCACGATAGCCCGCTTGACGATCGCCTCGAGGTCGAGGATCGCGACCTGTGGCTGGTTGATCACCGGCGTCGCCATCAGCGAGCCGAACTGGCCGGGGTTCGTGACGGTGAACGTGCCGCCGCGGACCTCGTCGGGTGTGAGCTCGCGCTTGCGGGCTCGTCGCGCGAGGTCGCGGATCGCGAGGCCGAGCTGCTCGACCGTGAGCGTGTGCGCGTCGCGGATCACCGGCACGATCAGCCCGTCCTCGCCGAGTGAGACGGCGACGCCGAGGTGCACGGCGTCGTGGCGCGTGTAGCGCTCGCCCTCGAGCGTCGCGTTGACGGCCGGATGGTCTGCGAGCGCGTCGATCGCGGCGCGCGCGACGATCGGCAGGGCGGTGACGCCGAGCAGGGAGCTGGCCTTCGCGCCCCTGCGCGCCGCCTCCACGCGCGACATGTCCGCCTCCATCCACGTCGTGCACGTCGCGGCCGTCTCCAGCGAGCGCTTCATGTGTGCGCCGATCGATCTGCGCATGCGGGAGAGCTGGCCCGCGGCCTCGGGCTCCGGCTCCGGCCGGTACGGGCTCTCGCTGTGCAGCGGGCGCTCGGCCGCGGCGGCCGCCAGCACGTCCTGCTTGCGCACGCGGCCGCCGGTGCCGGTGCCTGCGACGTGCTCCAGGTCCACACCGTGTCCTGTCGCCAGTCGTTGCACTACGGGTGAGAGCCAGGCGCTGCTGCGGGCGGGTCCTGTCGCCGGTGAAGACGATTTCGCGAGCGGGGTCGCGGAAATCGTCTCACCCGCGCCACCCGCCCGATCGGCGTTTGTGGTTCCGATCTTTGCGAGCAGCGTGCCGACTTCGACCGTCTCTCCCGCATCGACCAGGATCTCGGCCAAGGTCCCGGCCGTCGGCGATGGGATGTCCGTGACGATCTTGTCGGTGTCGATCTCGCACAGCGGCTGGTCGGCAGCGACCTCGTCGCCGACGGCGACGAGCCATCTGAGCAGCGTGCCCTCCGCGACCGACACCCCGAGCTGGGGCATCGTGACGTCAGTAGTCGAGGAGGTCTCGGCAGGCATTGCGGATGCGCTCGACGCTGGGCAGCACGGCCTGCTCGAGCGGGGGGCTGAAGGGGATGGGGACGTCGGGCGCGGCGACGCGGCGGACCGGGCCGTCGAGCTGCTCGAACGCGCGCTCGGCGATCAGCGCGGCGACCTGGGCGCCGGCCGCGCACGTCTCGTTCGCCTCGTCGACGACCACGACCTTGGAGGTCTTGGCGACGGAGGCGAGGATCGCCTCCGTGTCGAGCGGGACGAGCGAGCGCAGGTCGAGCACCTCGACGCTCGCGCCACCGAGCTGGTCGGGCTCGGTCGCCTCCAGCGCCGCATGCACCATCGCGCCGTACGCGATCACCGTCAGGTCGGTGCCCTCGCGCGCGACCCGCGCGGTGAACGGCGTCTCGTACGTCCCGGCCTGCACCTCGCCCTTGACGCGGCGGTAGAGGTGTTTGTGCTCCATGAACACGACGGGGTTCGGGTCGCGGATCGCGGCGGTCAGCAGCCCCTTCGCGTCCTCCGGCGTGGACGGCGCAAGCACCTTGATCCCCGGCGCGTGCATGAACCACGCCTCCGGGCTCTGCGAGTGGAACGGGCCGCCGGAGAAGCCGCCGCCCGACGGCAGCCGCACGACGATCGGCACCGCGAGGCCGAGTCGGTAGTGCGTCTTGCCGGCGACGTTGACGAGCTGGTCGAAGCCGCACGAGACGAAGTCGGCGAACTGCATCTCGCAGACCGGGCGCATGCCGACGACGGCGGCCCCGACGGCGGCCCCGACGATCGCCGACTCCGCCAGCGGCGTGTCCATCACGCGCTGCTCGCCGAACTCTGCGACGAAGCCGTCGGTGACCTTGAACGCGCCGCCGAACAGGCCGACGTCCTCGCCCATCACGAGCACGCGCTCGTCCGCGCGCAGCTCCTCGCGCAGCGCGTCGGAGATCGCCTCCAGGTAGGTCATGACGGGCATCAGGCGAACCCGCTCCACGGCGCGCGGCCGTCGCCTAGCGGCTCCGCCTCGCCGACTGCGAACACGCCGCGCGTCGCGTCCGCCGGGTCCGGCATCGGCGCTTCGAGCGCCTCCGCCGCGGCGGCCTCGACCGCCGCGTCGACCTCGGCGCGCAGCGTCTCGACGTCGACCCCGAGTCCGGCGACCCGCCGTTCCTGCCGCTCGATCGGGTCGCGCTGCGCCCACGCGGCGAGCAGCTCCGGCGGGACGTAGCGCATGTCGTCGTGCGCGGCGTGGCCGTGCATGCGCATCGTCACGGCCTCGACGAGCGTCGGGCCGTCGCCGGCGAGCGCCCACTTGCGCGCGGCGCGCACGGCTCCGAAGACGGCTTCCGCGTCGTTGCCGTCCACGGTCACGCCGGGGAACCCGTACACGCGCGCCCGCTCCACCGGGTCGACCGCGAACTGCTTCGACAAAGGCGTCGAGTACGCGAACTGGTTGTTCTCGAGCACGAACACGACGGGCAACCGCTGCACGCCGGCCCAGTTCATCGCCTCGTGGAAGTCGCCGCGCGAGGTCGCGCCGTCGCCGCACCACGTCAGCGCGACGCGCGCTTCGCGGCGCAGCTTGAACGCCATCGCCATGCCCGTCGCGACGCACATCATGTCGGGCAGCATTGAGACCATTCCCATCACGCCGGTCGTGCGGTCGCCGAAGTGCACGTTGCCGTCGCGCCCGCCCGTCACCCCGCTCGCGCGGCCCATGTACTGGGCGAGGATCCGCGCCGGCTCGACGCCGCGCACGATGTGCGCGCCGAGGTCGCGGTGCAGCGGGCAGAGACGGTCGCGCGGGCCCATCGCGAAGGCCGCGCCGACCGACACCGCCTCCTGACCGAAGCCGTCGTAGAAGGAGCCGGGCACGCGCCCCTGCTTGTAGAGCGCGAGCGCGCGCGCCTCGATCGCGCGCATCAGCCGCATCGCGCGCAGCAGCTCGACGCGGTCGGCGGCGGTGAGGTGCGCCGGCGCGCCCGCGGGATCCTCCGCCGCCGCGGCCCCGGCCGGGCCCGACGACACGACTTCCATCGCGCCAGGGTACTTCGGCTCCGGCCCCCCGATCGGGTGGGTGGCCGTCCGCGCATCTGTCCTCGGCGGCGCCTCCGGGGAGCGTGCGGGCGCGGTAGCGTGCGGAGCATGATCGTGTTTGGGCTCGCCGCGCTGTTCGCGGCCGCCGGCGGCGGCTCGTCCGGCTTCGGCGGGGGCGGTGGCGGCGGGGGAGGTGGCGGATCGTTCGGCGGTGGCGGCGCCTACGGCGGCTCGGGCGGCGGCGGGCTGCTGTTGGTGCTGTTCGCGGTCGTCGTGATCGCGTCCGTGCTGATCGGCGGGCTGCAGACACGCCGCGGCCGCCGGCGGCGCGCGGCACGCCGCCGGCGCGTCGAGCTGGCCGCCGCGGAGGCGGCGGAGGACGATCCGCTGCTCGCAGTCGACGCGGTCGTGCAGGCCGCGGAGCGGATCTTCTGCGCGGCGCAGGAGGCATGGGACGCCCGCGACGATGCGCGCCTCGTGCAACTGCTCAGCCCCGACCTGCTCGTCGAGTGGCGCCGGCGCCTGGCCGACTTCGACGCACGGGGCTGGTGGAACCGCGTCGAGGTGCTGGAGCTCGCGTCGATCGAGTACGTCGGGCTCGTCAACCGCGAGGGCGAGGACGAGGATCGCGTCACGTGCCGCATCAGCGCGCGGCTGCGCGATTACGTCGAGACCGCGTCGGGCATGCACGTCACGCGCACCGGCGCCGGCAGCGACACGGTCGCGCTCACCGAGTACTGGACGCTCGCCCGCCGCGACGGCGGCTGGATCGTCGCCTCGATCGAGTCCGACGCGGAGGGCGCGCACGTGCTCGACGAGGAGATCGTCGCGACCCCTTGGGGCGACGAGCAGCGCATGCGCGACGCGTCCGTCGTCGAGGTCGCCGCCGCCGAGAAGCTGCCGGAGGGCGTGTCGGCCGCCGAGGTCGCCGACCTCGACTTCGAGGGCGACGCACGCTTGGCCGCGCTCGACCTGTCGCTCGCCGACGGCCGCTGGGCGCCGGACGTGCTCGAGGCCGCCGCCCGGCGCGCGGTCGCGGCCTGGGCCGAGGCGGTCGACGGCGCCGACCGCGACCTGCTCGACGTCGCCACGCCCGCGGCTGCCGAGGCGCTCCTGCACCCGGGCGACGCGTCCGGCAGGACACGCCTCGTGATCCGCGGGCCGCGCGTGCGGCGCCTGCGGATCGCCGGGCTGGACCCGGCGTCGTCGCCGCCGACGATGGCGGTCGAGGTCGAGGTGCGCGGCCGTCGTTACGTGGAGGACCGCGACACGGCCGCCGTGCTGGCCGGTTCGAAGGAGCATGAGACGACCGTCACCGAGCGCTGGACGCTCGCGCTGTCCGGTCCGGACGACCGTCCCTGGCAGGTCGTCGCCGCCGCCGCCTCGCTCGCCTGAGCGCGTCCCCGCGTACCCTCGCTCCATGGAGCGCATGTGGGCCTCTCGACTGCGCTGGCGCCTGCGGGGGGCGTGGCTGGCGCCGCTGGTCGTCGTGCTCACGCTGCTCGACGCGCTGCTGATCCGCTGGCGCCCGCTCGCCGGCGACGGGCCGACGAGCGTCGCCGGCGCGCTGCTGCTGGCGAGCTTCATCAACCTCGTGGCGGTCGCGGCGCTGGCGCCGTTCGTCGCGATGGCACTGCGGCGGATGAGGCCGGACCAGCCGGTGATCGTCGCGCGCGACCGCGCCGGCGTCGTGCTCGTGCTGCTCGTGACGGGCGGGCTGCTGGCCGCCGGTCTCGCGCACCACGGAACGCTCGTGCGCGACCGGCGCGCGCTGGCCGACGCGCACGAGCGCGCGGTCGCGTGGATCGGCACGTACGCGCCGGCGGCCTTCCGCCGCCACGTCGAGCTGGCCGACACCGTCGCCGTCGTCCCCGGCCGCCTCTTCCGCACCTGCGCCCCCGACCCCGCGAGCGGCCGCGCCTGGTGCGTCGTCGTCCGCGCCGGCGGCGGCATCCGCCGCGACGGCGGCACCCCGAACGGCGTCTTCCAGGCAGGGCGGGGATAGCATCAAAGCATCAAAGACTCTATGCTCTGATGCATGCGAACCACGCTGACGCTGGAGCCGGACGTCGCCGCGCAGCTCGAGCGGCGTCGCCGCGAGCGGCGCAGCTCCCTCAAGGGGGAGGTCAATCGGTTGCTGCGCCTCGGTCTGGAGGCAGAGCGCTCCGCCGAACGCAGAGCGCCGACCGAGCCCTTCAGAGTCGAGCCGTGGCCGGGCAAGCTCCTGATCGACATCGACGACGTGACGGCGGCGCTCGACCTGATCGACCCGCCGCGGCTGTGATTCTGGTCGACGCGAATCTCGCCGTCTACGCCCACCTCGAGGAGGCGCCACATCACGCAGCGGCGCGCGCCTGGTTCGAGGAGATCATGAGGGCGCCCGACCGCGTCGCCTTCCCGTGGCCGACGCTGCTCGCGTTCGTCCGTCTGATGGGCAACCGCGCCGTGGTGCCCAACCCGATGCCGCTCACCGAGGCGTGGGCGCGCATCGAACGCTGGCTGTCTCGCCCGCAGTCATGGATCCCCGTCCCAACCGAGCGCCACCAGCAGATCGTCGCGGACCTCCTGCACGGCGAGACACGTCATGACCTCGTCAACGACGCCCACCTCGCCGCGCTCGCGATCGAGCACGGACTCACCGTCTGCAGCACCGACCGCGACTTCTCGCGCTTCCCCGGCATCCGCTGGGAGAACCCGCTCGCTCACCGCTGAGCAGCAGGCGCCTCCGCCTCGTCCACCGCCCCGCCGAGCACCGCGCCGACGGCCGCGCAGAAGGTGAGCGCGAAGCCGACGCCGACGAGCCAGGAGACGAGCGCGATCGCGATCCCGATCGGGCCGTAGTGGGTCGCCGAGCGGCCGATCGCCTCGGGCATGTAAATGACCGAGCCGATGCTGATGCCCGTCATCGCGACCGCGGTCAGCAATGCGCTCGGCACGAGTGCTCGCCAGTGCACGCGTCTGGCGAGCAGGATCCACGGCGACCACAGCCACAGCACCGCGTCGCCCGCGAGCAGAATCGTCAGCGACGCGACCGGCCCGGTGAGGTCGAGCAGTCCGCGCCGCACCGCGCTGAAGAGCGTCGACCACACGACGATCCCGGCGATCCAGATCAGCCCGGAGCGCGTGCCGGCGAAGCCGCGCGCCTCCAGCCGCCACGCGCGCTCGTAGACGCGCTGCAGCGCGCGCGTGAAGCTGAGCGCCGCCGCGATCAGCAGCAGCGCGCCCAGCCACGAGACCGACTGGCGCACCGCGTCCGGCTGCGCGAACACTTCGCGCACCAGCTCCGCCGTCGCGCCGCGCAGCTCGAAGCGCCGGACCAGCTCGTTCGCCAGTCCGTCGGTGCCGGGCAGGAACGCGGAGGCGATCACCAGCAGCGGCACGATCGCGGTGAAGGCGAGCGAGCCGAGCGCGACCGAGCGGTCGACGAACTGGATCTCCACGAGACGGTCGAGCGACGCGCGCGCCAGCTCGACGATGCGCGCGAGTCGCGACATGTGCCCACCGTAGCCGTCGCGCCGCGCATGCGTCGCGGCACGGCGGCGCGGAGCGCTCAGGCCGCCTCGTCCTGCTGCTCGCGCCGGCGCCGCAGGTTGCCGACGAGCAGCGAGATGACCGTCACGAGGTAGATCTGGCCGGTCAGCATCTCGACGACCGCGACCGCGCGGCCGCCGCGCTGGGCGGGCGTGAAGTCGCCGAAGCCGGTCGTCGTCAGCGCCGTGAAGCTGAAGTACACGCGCTGGCTCTCGGTGCCGTCGGTTCCCTGCGCGAAGTAGGCGCCCGCGCCCGCTCTCGCGAGCGTCGTGACGACGAACGAGAAGACGATCCCGAGCAGCAGGTAGACGGCGAGCGCGCCGGCGACCGCCTGCACCGTAACACCGCGCGTGCTCAGCAGCACGATCAATCCGCGCACGAGCTGCACGAGCGTCGTCAGCACCAGCGCGGCGCTCGTCGCGGTGCCGATCCACACGGGGATCCACTCGAAGCCGATCGCGGTCACGAGCGCGAGCGTCCCGGCGATCGTCGCGAGGCTCGCCGACTCGCGCAGGCGCCAGTTGCCGCGGCTGGTCGCGATCACCACTACGAGCATCCCGCCCGACAGCAGCACCGCGATCGCGCGGCTCCATGACGACTCGGGCGAGACGATCAGGAACAGCACGGTCGCGAGCGCGACCGCCAGGACGATCCCGTAGCGGTGGTTCGGCTCCAGGTCGAGCTGCGTCGCCGAGGACTCCTCCATCGTCGCCACAGGATCGCGAGCGCGGCGGCGGCAAGCGGACGCCGGTCAGGCGGCGCTCCACAACAGCAGCGCGGCGAGCAGCACGCCGGCCGCCGCCAGTGCCGCCGTGCGCAGCGGACGCGGGCGCGGCGCGCGCTCGCCGGCGAGGTCGGTCGCGATCAGCGTCGCGAGCGAGCCGTGCGGCGTCGCCAGCGAGCCGACGCCGAGCCCGATCAGCGCGGCGTACGCCGACGGCCCAGCGCCCAGCAGGCCGGCGACGCAGACGCTGACCGGCAGGTTGTTCGCGAGCGCGGCGGCGGCGCCGACGGCGAGCGCGATCCCGGCAAGCCCCGCGAGCCCGAGCGTCGCCGGCGAGCGCAGGTGCACGCCGAGCGCGCTTGTGACGACGAGCAGGCCGAGCACCTGGCAGCCGAGTCGCCACGGCACGATCGGGCGCGGGCGGGTGGACGCCGGCGCGGTCGCGAGCGCGAGCGCCGCGACGGCGGCGAACGGCCACCACGGCTCCCATCCCAGCGGGGCGGCCGCCCACGCCGCCAGGGCAGCGGCGGCGAGCGCGGCGGCGGCGTGCTGCTCGGCACGCGAGAGCGGTGCGGTCGGGAAGGCGGTCGGGCGGACGTGCACCGCCAACGCACCGCGCTCGTGCACGGCGACGCCGGCCGCGCAGAGGACCGCGGCCGCGACGCCCGGCAGCAGCATGTGGGCGACGAACGCGCCGGTCGAGAGGCCGAGCCGCTCGACGACGACGAGGTTCGTCGGGTTCCCCATCGGCACCGCGATCGAGGCCGCGTTGGCGACGACGACGACGCCCGCGAACAGCGCGGGCAGCGGCGCGTCGTGCCGGCGCGCGAGCGCGAGCACGACCGGGACCATCAGCACGACCGCGCCGTCGAGCGAGACGACCGCGGTCAGCAGCGCGCACACGACGCACGTCAAGACGTACAGCGCGAGCATGCTGCCGCGCGCCCGGCGCGCGAGCACGTGGGCAGCGCGCTCGGCGAGCCCTGCGCGCTCGACCAGCGCCGCGAGCGTCAGCGCGGCGGTGAGGAACGCGAGCATCGGCGCGACGGCGCGCAGCGACGGCTCCACGGGCGTGCCGCGCAGCAGCACGTCGAGCGCGGCGGCGGCGAGCACGACCGCCGCCGACCACGCGCTGCGCGGCCGCAGCGCGAGTGCGGTGACCGCGACCGCTGCCAGGACCCAAGCGAGCACAAGCTCCGTTGCCCGCGCGGCGGCGCGCGCAAACGGTCGCGGTCGGCGGGCGCGGGCGCCCGCGTCAGAGCGCCAGGCCGAGCGGCGCCTCGAGCAGCGCGCGGATGCGGGCGAGCAGCTGCGCGGCGTCGGCGCCGTAGAGGATGCGGTGGTCGCTGACGAGCGTGAGCGTCATGCGCTTGCCGGGGACGACGGCCCCGTCGACGACGACCGGCACGTCGCGCAGCGCACCGACCGCGAGGATCGCCGCCTGCCCGGCGTTGACGATCGCGGTGAACTCGGTCACGCCGAACATGCCGAGGTTGGAGACCGTGAACGTGCCGCCGCTCAGCTCCGGCGGCGTGATCGCGCCCGACCGCACGCGCGCGGCGAGCGCCTTCGCCTCGACCGCGATCTCGCCGAGCGACTTCTGGTCGGCGTCGAAGATCGTCGGCACGATCAGCGCGTTCTCGGCCGCGACCGCGACGCCGACGTTGACCCGCTCGTACAGCTCGAACTTCGCGTCTCTGTACGCGCCGTTCGCGCGCGGGAATTCGCGCAGCGCGAGCGCGGCCGCCTTCACGACGAAGTCGTTGAACGACGGCGCCGGGTGTTCGTCGCTCGCGAGCGCCTTGAGCTGCTCGCGCACTGCGACGGCCGCCGCCATGTCGACCTCGGTCGAGACCTGGAAGTCCGGCACCGTCGCCTTCGCCTCCGCCATCCGCCGCGCGATCGTCTGCTGCGTGCGCGTCAGCTCCTCGACCGTCGTCTCGCCCTTCCCACCGCCGCGTTCGCCGGGGGCGACCGGGCCGGGGACGCTGGCGGGCGCGGCCGGCATCGCAGGCGCGGGAGCCGCCGCGGCGGGAGCGGCGACCGCCGCCTCCACGTCCGCCTTCACGATCCGCCCGCCGGGCCCGGTCCCCGACACGGCCGTCAGATCCACACCCCGCTCACGAGCAAGTCGCCGCGCGATCGGCGACGCCTTCACGCGGCCGCTGGGGGCCTCGGCGGAGGGCATTGAGGGGGAGGGAGCAGGCGGCTCGGCCGGCCTGGCGGACGCCGATCGGGCGGGTGGCGCGGGTGAGACGATCTCCGCGGCTTCGCCCGCGGAATCGTTCTCACCGGCGACAGGACCCGCCCGCAGCTCCGTCTGACCCGAGCTGGAGCCACCGCCACCGATCCGCGCGATCACCTCCCCGATCGGAAGCGTATCGCCCTCGGCAGCGACGCGCTGGAAGGCGCCGGCCGCATCGGCCTCGTACGTCATGTTCGCCTTGTCCGTCTCGATCTCGGCGATCTCGTCCCCGCGCGCGACTGTCGCGCCGTCCTCGACGAGCCATCTGAGGATCGTGCCCTCCTCCATCGAGTCGGACAGGCGGGGCATGACGACGTCGGGCACTCGTGGGTCCTTTCGGGTGGGTCAGAGGTCGCGCAGCGTCGCCAGCGCGGCGGCGACGACCTGCGGCTCGTGGGGGAAGGCGATCTGCTCCAAGGGCTTCGAGTACGGCATCGGCACGTCGGCGCCGGTGACGCGGCCGACCGGTGCGTCGAGGTCGTCGAACGCCTGCTCTTGGATCAGCGCGGCGAGGTTGGCGCCGACGCCGCCGTGCGGCCAGCCCTCCTCGACGATCACGCAGCGGTTCGTCTTGCGCACCGAGGCGAGGATCGTGTCGAGATCCAAAGGCCGCAGCGTGCGCGGGTCGATCACCTCGGCCGAGACGTCGTGCTCGTCTGCGAGCACCTCCGCCGCGCGCGAAGCGGTCAGCGCCATCCGCGAGATGCCCACGATCGTCACGTCCTCGCCCTCGCGCCGCACCGCCGCCTTGCCGAACGGCACGAGATGGTCTCCGTCGTCGGGCACGTCGCCGCGCTGACCGTAGAGGTACTCGTGCTCGATGAAGATCACCGGGTTGTCGTCGCGGATCGCCGACTTCAGCAGTCCCTTCGCGTCGGCCGGCGTCGAGGGCACGGCGACGAGCAGCCCGGGCACGTGCAGGTACAGGGCCTCGAACGAGTGCGAGTGCGTCGGCCCGAGCTGGTGGCCCGCGCCCTGCGGCATCCGCACCACCAGCGGCACCCGCGCCTGCCCGCCGAACATGTAGTGGATGTGCGCCGCGTGGTTGACGATCTGGTCCAGCGCGAGCAGCGAGAAGTTGATCGTCATCAGCTCGACGACCGGGCGCGTGCCCGTCATCGCGGCGCCGACGCCCATCCCGACGATCGTGTTCTCGGAGATCGGCGTGTCGCGCACGCGCGCCTCGCCGAACTCCTCCAGCAGGCCGGCGGTGACCTTGTAGGCGCCGTTGAAGACGCCGATGTCCTCGCCCATCAGGAAGACGCGCTCGTCGCGCGTCAGCTCCTCGCGCAGGGCCTGGTTCAAAGCGTCGCGGTAGCGGACGACCGCCATCAGCCGCCCCGCTCGCCGTCGTGGGTGCGCCCGCCGGGCGCCACGTCCTGCGCCTCGTCGGCCGGCCGCTCCTCGATGCCCGCGTGCGGTCCGGCGGCGTGCTGGTCGTACTCCTCCTGCATGCGCGGGTCGACGTCCATCTCGCGCTCGTGCTCGCCGCGGTGCACGCCCGGCGAGCGCTCGTCGACCGAGTACCAGCCGCGCACCTGGTCGCCGAGCACGTAGACGTCGTCGTAGAGCGACTCGGGCGTGGGGAAGGGCGAGGCGTCGGCGAACGCGACCGCCTCGTCGACCTTCGCGACCGCGTCGGCGTCGAGCTGGTCGACCCCGGCCTGGTCGAGCACGCCCGCCTCGATCAGCCGCGCCGACCACAGCGCGATCGGGTCGCGTCTGCGCCATTCCGCGACCTGCTCTCTCGTGCGGTACTCCTCCGGGTCGGCCATCGAGTGGCCGCGGAAGCGGTAGGTGACGGCCTCCACCAGCACCGGCTGGCGCTCGTCGCGCGCGCGGTGCAGCGCGTCCACGATCGTGCGATGCGTGTCCGCGACGTCCATCCCGTCGCAGCGCACGCCTGGCACGCCGAACGACTCGCCCTTGCGCCGCAGGTCGGTCACCGCCGAGTGGCGCGCCAACGCGGTCCCCATCCCGAACTGGTTGTTGGAGACCATGAAGACGACCGGCAGTCTCCACAGCGCGGCGAGGTTCATCGTCTCGCCGAACGTGCCCTGGTTGGAGGCGCCGTCGCCGAACATGCAGAGCGTCGCGTCGTCGGTTCTCAGCAGGTCGGCGGAGAGGCCGAAGCCGGCCGCGATCGGCAGGTTGCCGCCGACGATCCCGTAGCCGCCCATGAAGCGCCGCTGCAGGTCGAACATGTGCATCGAGCCGCCGCGCCCGCGCGAGCAGCCGTCCTGCTTGCCGAACAGCTCCGCCATCACCTTGTCGGGCGGCGTGCCGCGCGCGATCGCGTGGCCGTGCGAGCGGTACGTCGAGATCAGGTAGTCGCTGTCGCGCAGCGCCCGCGCCGCACCGACGATCGTCGCCTCCTCGCCGATCGCGAGGTGCAGGAAGCCGCCGATCTTCGCCTTCGCGTACAGCTCGCCCGCGCGCTCCTCGAAGCGGCGGATCAGCAGCATCGTCTCCAGCCACTCGCGCGCTGCGTCTTGCCCGGGCAACGGCGCGGGGGTGTCGTCCGACTGGTTCCGGCCGCGTCTGGCTGCCGGCGTCGTGGCCATGCGCTTGACCTTACCCGGACTCGGTGTTTCGCCCTCAGGCGATCGCAAGCGACCGCCTGCGGCGACGTCACATCGCGTCCCGCCATGCGGCGAGGAACGCGTCTGCCTCGAGTCGCCCGAGATCCTCGCGCAGCGCGCGCACGAGCCGGCGAGCCTGCACGGCCGGCAGGTCCCAGAAGAGGACGACCTCGCCGCTGTCGACCTCGACGACCTCGATGTGGTCGATCCGCCGCGGCCCGGCCAGCCACGCCGGGCCCGCGCCGCCGCGCGTGACGATCAGCCGGTAGGCGCGGCGGGCGGTCATGCCGAGGCGAGCTCCGCCAGTGCCGCAGCCGCCTGCTCGACGGCGTCCTCGCCCTCGAACACGCGCCCGCCGAACACGATCGCCGGGACCTGCGTCACGCCGGCTGCGGCCGCCGTCGCCGTCGCCGCGTCGAGCGCAGCGCCGACCGATCTGCGGCCGAGCGCCTGCAGCACCGCGCGCGGGTGCATCTCGCAGGCGGCGGCGGCGATCACGACAGTGTCCTCGTCGAGTGTGCGGCCGCCGGCGAACGCCTGGCGGAAGGCCGCCAGCGAGAACGCGACCGCGCGGCCGATCTGCTTCGCGTACGTCGCTCCGAGCATCGCGACGCGCGTGTCGTCCTGCGGCCAGTCGGCCGGCCATCGCAGCGGCTGGACGTGCTGCGCCTGCGCGCGTGCTTCGACCGCGGCGCGGCGTTCCCCGGCCGGCGTGCCGGCGTCGCCGCCGGGCGGGCGGGATCCGAGCCCCGCCGCGAGGATCGGCACCCACTCCGGCACGACCGGCAGCTCCGCCATCACGCGCTCGGCGGCGAGGTACGCCTCCGGGCTGCCGAGGTCGAAGTAGAAGACGGGCTGCGAGCGGTCCGGCTGCGCTGCGTGCACCGCCGGACCGTCGCCATGCTGCGTGACCGAGAGCCCGCGCTCGGACACGGCTCTAGCCGTGGATCAGCCAGCCGTCGGCGGCGCGCGCGGCCTCCATCACGCCCTCGGACAGCGTCGGGTGGCCGTGCACGATGCGCGCGACCTCCGGGTAGCCGCCCTCGAGCGCGCGCGCGTTGACCAGCTCCTGGATCAGCTCGGTCGCCTTCGCGCCGATCACGTGGCCGCCGAGCAGCTCGCCGTATCTCTTGTCGCCGACGATCTTGATGAGCCCCGTGCGGTCACCGTAGACGGTGCCGGCGCCGACCGCCCCGTACGGCACTCTGCCGACGACGACGTCGTAGCCGGCCTCCTTCGCCTGCGCCTCCGTCAGCCCGAACGACGCGACGTTCGGCGTGCAGAAGGTGGCGCGCGGGATGTCGACGTACGTGAGCGGGTGCGTCGCGTTGCCGGCGATGTCCTCGGCGGCGATGATCCCCTCGTCGGACGCCTTGTGCGCGAGCGCCGGGCCGGGGACGATGTCCCCGATCGCCCAGATCCCTCTGGCCGACGTGCGCAGCGCGCCGTCGACGACGATCAGCCCTCTGTCGTCGACCTTGACGCCGGCCTCGTCGAGGCCGAGGCCCTCGACGTCGGCGCCGCGGCCGGCCGCGATGATCAGGTAGTCGACCTCGCCCTGCTGGTCGCCGTAGGTGAAGGTGACGGAGTCTCTGCCGTCTCTCACGTTCTCGACGAACACTCTCGTGAAGATCTGCATGCCCTGCTTCTTGAGGCCGCGCTCGGCGAGCTTGGAGATCTCGGCGTCCTCGGTCGGCAGCACGCGGTCGAGCGCCTCGAACAGCAGCACCTCGACGCCGAGGCGCGCGTAGGCGGAGGCGATCTCCGCGCCGGACGCGCCCGCGCCGACGACGGCGATCTTCCCGGGCAGCGACTCGAAGGCCCACGCCTCCTCGGTGCCGATCACGCGGCTGCCGAACTGCGTGCCGGGGATCGGCCGCTTGACCGAGCCGGTCGCGAGGATGATCCCCTTCGTCGCCGTGTACTCGACGCCGTCCTTGGCGGAGCCGACGCGCACCGTGCCATTTCCCGTCACCGCGCCGAAGCCCTCGATCAGGTCGATTCTCTTCGCTCTGAAGAGGCCGCTGACGCCGCCGGTGAGCGTCTTGATGACTCTCTTGCGGCGATCGCTCACTCTCGCGAAGTCGATCGAGCGGCCGTCGACCTGGATGCCGAACTCGGCGGCCTCGTCGATCTCGCTGAGGATGTCGGCGGTGCGCAGCACGGCCTTGGCGGGGATGCAGGCGTAGTTGAGGCATCGCCCGCCGACGACGTCGTCCTTCTCGACGACGGCGGTCCGCATCCCGAGCTGGGCGGCACGGATCGCCGCCACGTAGCCGCCGGGACCGGAACCGATGACGATGCAGTCATAAGCAGATTCGGGCATGGCGGCGAGTGTATGTCACCCCCTCTCCCGGCCGCGGTCTGGCGGCCTGGGGCTACCCCCCGAACGTCTGGTGGGGGGCGAATGTCGGGCGCTGTGTGCCTCAGAGGCGTGTGGGTGCCCGCTACGAGCATGCGCTGGACGAGCTCAAGACCGTCCACCTGTTCGTGGAGTTCGCGACGCGACGCGACGATGTCATCGACTATGCGCTCGTCCTGGTAGCCGAGCTTGACGGCCGCATCGAGACGATTCGCATCTACGACGCTGCGCACGGCGTCAACGAGCTGCACCGATACACGAAGGAGCTGGGCAAGCAACCTGGTGTGGTCTTCCACCGGGGTACCCTCGGTGAAGGGATGCGCACTGCGATCGAAGCGATCAAGCACGGACACGAGGAGATGATCGAAGCATGGCGTCGAGGGTGAAGGACCCCAGCAACGTCGACAGCCCCGCCGGCAGAGTCATGGACGCGGCGATCGAGCTGACCATCAAGGGCCAGTCGCCGTACCCGAGTCGCGCGTCCTTCGTGGATCACGACTCCCCCTGCCTTGCAAAGGAGATCGTCCGCGCGTTCGACCAGCAGCACGCAGTCGTCCTCGTCTGGCCCGACGGCAGCTCCCGCGTGCTTCAGCCCGGCGACCGGATCCCCGCGCCGGCCGCCAGCGCGGCCTTGAAGGCGTCGGGCAGCGGCATCGACCGGCCGGCCGCGTAGTCGTAGCCGACGACGACGCCGTAGCCCTCGGCGAGCAGGCGCTCGTCGCGCACGGCGTGCATCGCGAACTCGATCCGCACGCTCGAGCGGGCGATCTCGCCCGGGCGCACGCAGGTGCGGATCTCCTCGTCGTAGAAGGCCGGCGCGCGGTAGTTGATCTTGCACTCGGCGAAGATCAGGCCGAACGTTCTGCGCGTGAGCGGGTCCTCGCCGAGCAGCTGCGAGAGGTACTGCACGCGTGCGTCCTCGAAGTAGGCGAGGTACGTCACGTTGTTGACGTGGCGCATCGCGTCGAGGTCGCCGAAGCGGACCTTGTCGACGTGGTAGTAGGCCCAGTCGCTCACGGCGCCGGCCGCCGCTGCGGCATCTGGATGCGCGCCATCGCGCGGATCAGCTTCCAGAACAGCGTGCCGCAGATCGCGAGCACCAGCACCGCTCGCACGGCGCCGGTGATGCTGGAGGCGACGAGCAGCGAGAGCGCGGCGGCGACGCACGAGATGCCGAGGATCACCTGGAATCCGATCACCGCCCAGTAGCGCGTCTGCCACATGCCGATCGCCGCGACGAGCAGCACTGCGCCGACGCCGACCGTGCCGGAGAAGGTGGCGCCGTGCACGCGCACGCCCGCCACGTACAGGACGACGTTCAGCAGCCCGACGACGGCCGCGAGGATCGCAGCGATCGTCACCGCGCCCGGCCGCTCGCCCTCCGCGAGCGGCTGCAGCTGCTCGCGGATCTCGGCGTTGCGCTCCTCGGAGCTTCTGCGCTCGCGCTGCCCGCGCTTGCGGCTACGTTGCGCCAACGCCGGCCTCCTGCGGGAGCGCTCCGCGCAGCGCGCGCGCGGTCGCCTCGGGGTCGGCGGCCTCGGTCAGCGCCCGCACGACGACGATCCGCGTCGCGCCCGCGGCGGCGACGTTGCCGATCGTCGCGTCGTCGATCCCGCCGATCGCGAACCACGGCACTGGACGCGGCGCGCCCGCCGCGTGGCGGACCAGCTCCAGCCCGACCGCCGGGCGTCCCGGCTTCGTCGGCGTCGCGTGCACCGGGCCGACGGCGAAGTAGTCGACGTCGGCGACGGCCGCGTCCTCGACCTGGTCGGGCGTGTGCGTCGAGCGGCCGAGCAGCAGGTCCTCGCCGACGAGCGCGCGCGCCTCGGCGACCGGCATGTCGTCCTGGCCGACGTGCACGCCGTCGGCGCCCGCCGCCGCCGCAAGGTCGGGCCGGTCGTTCAGCACGAACAGCGCGCCGTGCGCGTCGCAGACGTCGCGGAACACGCGGGCGGCCGCGAGGATCGCCTCGTCGCCGACCGCCGCGTCCTTCTCGCGCAGCTGCGCGATGTCGACCCCGCCGCGCAGCGCCGCGTCGAGGAATGCGCGCAGGTCGCGCCCGTCGCCGGCCGCGCCGCAGACGAGGTACAGCCGCGCCGCCGCCAGCCGCGCACGCCGTTCGTCACCGAGTGCAGACGCCATCGCCCTGCATCTTGGCAGCCGGCCGGCGCACGGCGGCGCGGCGGCCGGCGGGCGGCTACGCGCGCAGCCCCTCCAGCAGCGCCAGCAGCGGCCCTTCGACCTCGGCGCGCGCGGCGGCGGGATCGGCAGCGTTGGCGATCATCATCGACGCCTCGACCATCGCGCCCATCAGCATGTGCGCGAGCGGCTCGGCGTCGCGGCCGCGCATGAGGCCGCTGTCCATCGCCTCCTGCAGCGCCATCGTCACGAGCCCGAGCCAGTGCTGCGCGTCGACCTCGCGCCACTCGGCCCAGCCGAGCACGGCCGGCGCGTCGAGGTGGGAGATGCGGATCACGGCAGGGTCCTCGCAGATGTCGAGGAAGGCGCGCATGCCTCTCGTGAGCGCCTCCCAGGCGTCTGCGCTGCCGGCCGTCTGCGCGACGATCGAGGCGAGCAGCTCGTCGGCGAGCTGCGCGTGCACGGCGCGGAAGAGGTCTCGCTTGTCGGTGAAGTGGTGGTAGAGCGCGCCGCGCGTCACGTGCGCGCCGCGCACGATCTCCTCCGTCCCGACGTCCGCGTAGCCGCGTGCGGCGAACAGCTCGCGCGCGGCGCGCAGCAGCTCGGTCCGCGTGGCGACAGCCTGCTCCTCACGAGGCATACCGTCTGTATGCTAGGGACATACAACCTGTATGTGAGAGAGGCGGGACGCGATGGCGAAGACTGAGAACGCAGGGTGGCGGGCCGGCGACCTCGGACCGGCGCGCACGCTCGAGCTCGATGGCGGGCGCCTGCGCGCGCACGTGACCGGCGACGGTCCGGCCGTCGTGTTCGTCCACGGTCTGCTCGTCAACGCGAACCTCTGGCGCGGCGTCGTGCCGCGGCTCGACGGCTTCACGCGGGTGGCGCTCGACATGCCGCTCGGCTCGCACCTCGTGCCGATGCCGGCGCGCAGACTGACGCCCGACGACCTCGCTTCGCTGATCGGCGAGGCGGTGCAGGCGCTCGGCCTCGAGGACGTCACGCTCGTCGGCAACGACACCGGCGGTGCGCTCTGCCAGATCGCCGCCTCGTACCGACCGGCCTGGCTCGGCCGGCTCGTGCTGACGTCGTGCGACGCGTTCGAGCACTTCCCGCCGCCGATGCTCAAGCCGCTGTTCGCCTCGCTGAGCCTGCCGGGCGGCGCGCTCGCCGCGCTCGCGCCGATGCGCATGCGCGCCGCGCGGCGCCTGCCGATCGCCTACGGGATGCTGACGCACGCGCCGATCCCCGACGCGCCGTCGGACTCCTACGTGCTGCCGGCGCTCGAGTCGGCCGAGGTGCGCGCCGACCTTGTGCGCGTCTCGCGCGGGATCGACTCGTGCTTCACGATCCAGGCCGCCGAGCGGCTGCGGGCGTTCGACCGCCCGGCGCTGATCGCGTGGTCGGCCGACGACAAGTTCTTCCCGCGCGCGGACGGCGAGCGGCTCGCGGCGACGATCCCCGGTGCCCGCTTCGAGCTGGTCGACGGCGCGCGCACGTTCTCGCCCGAGGACAGACCCGCGCGGCTCGCCGAGCTGATCGCCGCGTTCGCACGCGAGCCCGTCCCAAGCGCGGCATGAGCCGGCTGGCCGGCGGTCGCGAGACGCTGCTCGCGCGCTTCCTGCCCGACCTGCCGCGCTGCCGCTCGTGACGAGACCGCTGCGTCGCGAGCCGTTCGGTCGCGCGCTCGCCGGCCTCGCGCTCGGCCGCATCGCGCTCGGGACGCCGAGCCGGCTCGCGCCGCGTGGGACTGCCCGCGCGTTCGGCGGCACACGCGGCGCCAACCCCGAGCTGGACTACATGACGCGCGTGTTCGGCATCCGCGCGATCGCACTCGGTCTCGGCTGGCTGTCGACCGACGGCGCCGCGCGCCGCCGCTGGCAGCGCCTCGCGTTCATGTGCGACGTGTCGGACACCGTGGCCGGCATCGGCCACCTACGCCGCCGCGACCTCCCCCGCGTCCAGGCACTCGCGACGACCGCCCTCACCGGCGGCTACGCGCTCGTCGGCGCGCTGCGCGTCGGGAGCGATCTGCGCCCGCACCGCTGACCGCGCGCCGCGGCCGACACCGGCTCGGGGCTACTCGTCGTCGTCGGGCGGATCGTCCTCGTCCGGCATGCCGCCGGGCGGCGGAGGATCTCGCCGCAGACGCACATCGGCATGCTCTTTGACCGGGCTGCGATCAATCACACACTCGATCAGATCCTCAAAGAAACGGGCGGCGCCGAGCACCTCCGAGCGCTCCTCGATGCTCGTCACCTGCGGGTGGGGATCGGAGTCGTCCCAATCGATCACGAGAAGCATCGTCGCGTCATACGCCTCACCGGGACGCCGCAGCCGGCCGAGGATGTCTTGGAGGATTGCGTAGGCACCCTCTTCCTCAAAGACGTTTCTGCGCACGAGGTACGCGTAGCCCATCGTCGCCATCGGGTGCCGGGCGCGAAGGCTCATGACTTCGCCGACGGCCTCCTCGTGGCGGTTCTTGAGGTTCTTTCGGTACGACGAGAGCATCGTCTTGGTACTGATGAGCACATCTGGCCCGCGACGCCATGAGGAGATCGCGACATCGATCTGCTTGGCATAGAAGTCGCCGAGGATGTACGCCTCGTGTGCCCCGGGCAGCTTGCCGTCCAGTGCGCGAATCGCTCTTCGCAGTGCGGGCGGCTTGACGCCCTCGCTGTCCGCATCGGCCTCTACGAGAGCCTGAGCGAGCGCCTCCAGCTCTCTCTCGAGTGGTGCCAGGTCCTCCGGCAGCACCCGTGGCCTTCGCGTGCGGGGCCACACCGCACCCGCCGGAAATCCGGCGCGGCGAAGCTCGTGTCCGATCCATGCGTCGAGTGCCTTAGCCACCCGACCACTCGCCTGCTTGTCGCCCGCGCTGATCGGCAGGCTCAAAAGAGCCTGGAGAAGGTCGAGCTGCGGGCTGTATGCCCCGTCGATCCATGGCGAGGCCTTGGTGTCGGCAGCTGCAAGCAGGGGGTCGAAGCCCGAGAACGCGTCCAGCTTGTGTGGACTGGCCACGGTCAGTCGTCCTTTCGCGTTCGTCGGCGTCGCAGCCGGGCGGCCTCGGAGCGCAGCGCGAGGACATCGGCGCGAGGGATTCCGGCGGCATCGACAAGCACCGCTTCGTCGATCGCCTCCACGACGTCTTGCCACTGGCCTGCGCGCAGCAGCAGGTCGAGCTGATCCTGCCGCCCTGCGATGCGCTTCCAAGCCTTGGAGAGCACGGCGGGCGCCGGGACCGGGAGCTGTGCGGCCTCCCGTGGCTCCATCTTGAGGATTCCGCCGCCGTACGAGCGCCCGAAGACCTCCGCTCCGAGCATCGAGACGGAGTTGAGCACCAGCAGCGGAAGCGCGTCGCGCGCGATCGCGGGAGCGTCAGGTCGCAACCGCAGGCCATGCATCGAGTTCAAGAATGAGACGCCGCCCTGGTTGGCGATCAAGCGCGGATAGCGATGGCTCATGTAGGTGAAGAAGAGATCGGGTGGGGTGACGACCGGCGGCTTCCACCACGGGGTGCGGATCGTGCACTTGTACGCGTCGGGCACGCCCAGCTCCTCGCCATGCGCCAGATAGCGAGCGAGTCCACCGGTGGGACGGCGGGTCGCGGGGTTCAGCAGCCACACCCGCTCATCTCGCAGCTTCAGCTCCTCCCAGTGCGCCTGGGTGAAGCCGATCCCTCTGACATGTCGTGTCCCGGGCGGGACGATCGGGGTGAGGTGTCTGTGCTTCAACCCGAAGCGCTTGCGCGTCGCCTCCGAAAGGGCGAAGAAGTCGTTTCCCCCGGTGACGGTTCCGAGCTCGGGATTCCCGTAGTCGGCGAGGCTGGTGAAGGACGCCTCCGTGACGCGGTGGAACAGCGTCCGCTGCGCCTTTCGAAGCAGCAGGTCCGTCCATTTGCCTTCGGGCTCTGGTGTCACAGACTGGCTGTCGAAGATGTGCAGGCGCTCGAGCTCTGCTGCGTCGCGCACCTCGTGCAGCACGAATCCGTCACGCTCGCACCCGCCACTACCACTCGCCACGAGCAGGACCACCTGCTCGTCCGCGCCCTCGAACTGAAGCTCGTCGAACAAGACCAGATGGACACGTTCGAACCGCCCGCGCAGCCAGCGCCGGACGGGCTCTCCATACCCGACGGTGAGCAGCTCGGCGGGGAGGACCATCGCGACGCGTCCATCGGGCTTGAGGAACGAGCACGCATGCACGAGCAGGGCAGCCCACGAGGAGGCGAGTCCCGAGAGGCGTACGCCCTGGGCGAGCGCCGCCGCGGCTGAGAGCTTACGTGCGTCCCCGCGATGCTCCTGGTAGCGGACGAACGGCGGGTTGCCGATCACCGCGTCCATCCACGGCAGGTGGCCGCCGAGTTGCGCCGGCGTCGGCTGCGCGAAGAAGTCCCCGGTGACGAGGTCGGCGTCGAACCCTTCGGCGTTCAGCAGCCTGCGCGATTGCTCGAGCGACTCCTCGTGAAGATCCACACCGTGGAGCAGTTCGGGTGTCGCGCTTGGCTCAGCGCCGTTGGCGGCGAGCCGGCGGGCGGCGGCGAGCAAGAAGACGGCCTCACCGCAGGTGGGATCAAGGATCCGGGCATCAGTGCGTCCGGCTGTTGCCCACGCCGCGAGAAAGTCAGCGATCGCAGAAGGCGTGAAGAAAGCCCCCCGCTGCTTGCGCAGTGAGAGGGTGTCGCCGGGAAGGAGAGACGTGGCCATGCGGGCGCCGAGACTACCGCCGAGCGCGGTCGCTCCAAGGCGATCCGGCGGGGCGCTACCATCGCCCCTACGGGAGCCCTCAACCGGGCTGAGAGGGCGGCACTCCGGCCGCCGACCGTCAGAACCTGATCCGGGTCATGCCGGCGCAGGGAAGGAGCACGTGCCCCAGCATTCCGATCGCTTCGACGTCGCCATCGTGGGCGGCGGCATCGCCGGCCTCGCCGTCGCGTGGCGTGCGCAGCAGCGCGGGCTGCGCACGGTAGTCCTCGAGCGCGGCGCGCTCGCGTGCGGTGCGACCCACGTCGCCGCCGGCATGCTTGCGCCGATCAGTGAGGCGCGCGTCGGGGAGCGCGGGCTGCTGGCGCTCAGTCGCGCGTCGCTCGACCGCTACCCGGCGTTCGTGCGGGAGCTGGTCGACGCGTCCGGCCGTGATCCCGGCTTCGCCGCGTGCGGCACGCTCGCGGTCGCGCGCGACCGCGACGAGGCGGAGGCGCTGGAGCGCGAGCTGGGCGAGCGCGAGGCGATGGGCCTGCCGGTCGAGCGGCTGCTCGCGAGCGAGGCGCGCCGCCGTGAGCCGGCGCTCGCGCCGACGCTGCGGCTCGCGCTCGACGTGCCGGACGACCACGCGATCGACCCGCGCGCGCTCAGCGCCGCGCTCGCCGTCGCGGTCGAGCGGGCCGGGGGCGTGCTGCGCGAGCAGGCGGAGGTCGCGCGGGTGACGATCTCGGACGATGGGACCGGCGAGCGCGTGACCGGCGTCGAGCTGCGCGACGGCGAGCGCGTCGACGCCGACCACGTCGTCGTCGCCGCCGGCGCGTGGGCCGGTGCACTCGACGGCCTGCCCGCGCACGCGCGCGTGCCGATCCGCCCGGTCAAGGGCCAGATCATGCGGTTGCGCGACCCCTCCGGGCCCGGGCTGCTCACGCGCGTGATCCGCATGCAGCCCGGCTACCTCGTCCCGCGCGGCGACGGCCGCTACGTGCTCGGCGCGACGATGGAGGAGCAGGGCTTCGACACCGCGCCGACGGCGGGCGGGATCTTCGAGCTGCTGCGCGACGCGGTCGAGCTGGTGCCCGGCGTGAGCGAGCTGGCGATCGAGGAGGTCGCCGCCGGCCTGCGTCCCGGCACACCCGACAACGCGCCGGTGCTCGGCCCCGGTGCCGTCGCCGGGCTGCAGTGGGCGGCCGGCTGCTTCCGCCACGGGATCCTGCTGGCGCCGATCGTCGCCGACGTGCTCGCCGCGACGCTCGCCGGGGAGCCGCTTCCCGAGGTCGCGGCGCCGTTCGGCGCGGCGCGCTTCGCGGCCGACCGCGAGGCGGTGCCGTCGTGATCTCGGTGCAGCTCAACGGCGACTGGCACGAGCTCGCCGACGGTGCGACCGTCGCCGACGCGGTGACGCTGCTCGGCGTCCCGCTCGACGCGCGCGGCGTCGCCGTCGCGGTCGACCGCGAGGTCGTGCGGCGCGGCGCGTGGGAGGCGACCCCCCTGAGCGCCGGCGCCCGCATCGAGATCCTGACCGCGATCCAGGGAGGATGAGCAGCATGGAAGACCCGCTCGTGATCGCCGGCAAGGCGTTCCGCTCGCGCCTCCTGCTCGGCACCGGCGGCTTCCGCTCGCTCGAGGAGATGGCGGAGGCGATCCGCGTCAGCGGCAGCGAGCTGGTGACGGTCGCGCTGCGACGCGTCGACCCGCAGCAGCGCGGCTCGATCATGGACGTGCTCGCCGCGGCCGGCGTCGAGGTCCTGCCGAACACCGCCGGCTGCTACACGGCGCGCGATGCGATCACGACCGCGCAGCTCGCGCGCGAGGCGTTCGAGACCGACTGGGTCAAGCTCGAGGTGATCGGCGACGACCGCACGCTGCTGCCCGACGCGGTCGAGCTGATCGCCGCCGCCGAGGCGCTCGTCGCCGACGGCTTCGTCGTGCTGCCGTACACGACCGACGACCCGATCCTCGCGCGCCGGCTCGAGGACGTCGGCTGCGCGGCGGTGATGCCGCTCGGCTCGCCGATCGGCAGCGGGATGGGGATCCGCAACCCGTACAACGTGTCGATCATCCGCGAGCGGACGGAGCTGCCGGTCGTGCTGGACGCGGGCGTCGGCACCGCCTCCGACGCGGCGCTCGCGATGGAGCTCGGCTGCGACGCGGTGCTGTGCGCGAGCGCGATCTCGCGCGCGCACGACCCCGCTGCGATGGCGCGGGCGATCCGTGCCGGCGTCGAGGGCGGGCGCCTTGCGCGGCGCGCCGGCCGCATCCCGCGGCGCCTCTACGCCGAGGCCTCGACGCCCGACGCCGGCCTGCCCGACTTCGGCGCTCCGGCACCGTCGCCGGCCGATGCCTGACGAGCCGGACCCCGCCGCGAGCGATGCCGGCGCCGCGCGCGTCGAGCCCGTGCCGCCGCTGCCGCTCGACACGCTGCTCGACCGCTGGGAGGCGGCCTGGTCGGGCCGCGACGCGGCCGCGTTCGCGTCGCTGTGCGACCCGGCCGTCCAGTACGAGGACCCGCTCACGCCCACGCCCTTGATCGGCGCCGACGAGCTGGCCGCGCACGCCGAGCGGCTGTGGCAGGGCTTCCCCGACGTGCGCGTCGAGCGCGCGGGCGAGCGGCTCGCCGACCCCTCCGGCCGCTTCGCCGCCGCGCCCTGCAAGCTCGCCGGGACGCACCGCGGCGCGCTCGAGGGGCTGCCGCCGACGAGACGCTTCGTCGTCGTGCACGGCGTCGTCTACGCCGAGCTGCGCGCCGGGCGTCTGCTGCGCGTGCGCGCCTTCTTCGACCGCTACGAAGCCGCCGTTCAGCTCGGTGTCCTGCCGGCTGCCGGCACGCTCGGCGAGCGCGCTCTGCTGGTGCTGCGCGGCTTCGGCCTGCGCTCGCGCGGCGCGTAGCGCACACCGTCTGCGAGCCCAGGAATCGCCCGTGGCGTATATGAACGCGCCCGTTCGCATACCGCTGGTATGTCAGGATTCTTACTAATACTAGGGTCGCTGAACAAAAAACCTGTTGCGTAGCAAAAAGCTGAGTTTTGCAGGGGCTTTCTGGACGAATGTTTGATTTACACGGGCTTCACAACCCGCAGAGAATCGCGCCGCTGCAAACGCCGCCGTTTTCGTTAGGGCCGGCGTAGGTCCCGCGTCAGGCGGGGATATCCACCTACTCACCAGAGGCATTCGCCATGCCACATGCCGTCGCCGGCTCCCGGGAGCCGTCGCTGCCCGCTGCCCGTGCTTGCACCGGAACGTGGGTCATCGTACCGACCTACAACGAGGCCGAGAACCTGCCGGAGCTTGTCGGGCGTCTGCTTACCGTCCTCGACGGGCGCGACGCCCGGCTGCTGATCGTCGACGACGACTCGCCCGACGGCACCGGCCGTCTCGCCGAGCAGCTCGCGAGCCGTCACCGCGAGGTCTGCGTGCTTCATCGCTCGAGCAAGGCGGGGCTCGGAGCCGCCTACCTGCACGGCTTCCGCGCCGCGCTCGCCGCCGGAGCGAGCCGTCTCGTGCAGATGGACGCCGACCTCTCGCACCGTCCCGAGGACGTCGCCCGGCTGCTCGACGCCGTGCCCGCCGCCGACCTCGTGATCGGCTCCCGCTACGTCGCGGGCGGCGCGACGCCGGATTGGTCGCTGCGCCGTCGCGTCATCAGCCGGGGCGGCTCGACGTACGCACGCGCAGTGCTCGGCGTCGGGGTCCGGGACCTCACCGGTGGCTTCAAGTGCTGGACCCGCCGCGCGGTCGAGGCGGTGGACCTCGAGCGGGTGCTCGGCAGAGGCTACGTCTTCCAGATCGAGATGACCTACCGCGCGCTGCGCGCGGGCATGCGGGTCGCTGAGATCCCGATCGAGTTCCGCGACCGCACGCGCGGCGAGAGCAAGATGCGCGGCGCGATCGTGATGGAGGCGATGGTGCGCGTGCCGCAGCTGCGGCACGCGGTGCCGCAGCTGCGTTCGCCGCGCCCGGCCGCCGGCGACCTGGCGTTCGTCCCGGCGGGGACGGATGGCTGAGTCGTCCGCCTCGGCGCTCGCGAGGCCGGCGCTCGCGCCGCGGCGCTCGCGCCGCCTGCGCGTCGGCCGCTTCGCGGTCGTCGGCGGCGTGGTGATGGTCGCGGGCGCGGCGCTGCTCGTCGCGCTCGTCGAGCTGCTGCACGTCAACCCGCACCTCGCCTACTTCATCCAGGCGGTCTTCTCGATCGAGACGAGCTTCGCGCTGTCGCGCTGGTGGACCTGGGCCGACCGGCGCGCCGTCGGCCGCGGCCCGATCGCCGCCGAGTGGCTGCGCTTCCACAGCTCGCGCGTGCTGACCCTCCCCGCCAACCAGGCGCTCTTCTCGCTGCTCGTCTCGCTCGGCGTCGGCTACTTCGGCGCCAACGCGATCGGGATCGCCGTCAGCAGCGTCGTGAACTTCCTCGTCGCCCACCACTTCGTGTTCCAGCCCAAGGAGGGTGCTACGTGAGATCCGTCACCGTGGTCGTGCCGGTGAAGGACAGCGAGCGGACGATCGCCGAGGTCGTGCGGTCGCTGCTGGCTCAGGACTACCCGGGTCCGGTCGAGCTGCTGCTCGTCGGCGACGTCGGCGACCGCACCTGGGAGCCGATCGGCGACCTGATCGCCGAAGGCGCCGTGCGCGCCATGGAGGTCGAGGTCGCGACCGGTGGCCGCGACTCCAACTTCAAGCGCAACGCGGGCCTCGCCGCCGCGACCGGCGAGCTGCTCGCGCTGACCGACAGCGACATGGTGCTGCCGCCCGACTGGCTCTCGACCGGCGTCTCGCTGCTGGCCGAGTACCCGTGCGTCGCCGGCCCGATGGAGAGCGTCGACGACGACTTCTGGGGCCGCTACGTCGACCGCAACCCGTTCGCCGGCAAGACGCCGCGGATGGCCGAGGACTACGTCACGAACGGCAACGCCTTCGACGGCGCGTGCAAGCCGCCGGTCACCGCCAACGTGCTGTTCACGCGCGAGCTGTACGAGACGGTCGGCGGGCTCGACGCGAGCTTCGTGCACTCCTACGAGGACTACGAGTGGTTCCAGCGCGTGGTCGACGCCGGCTTCAGCGTGCTCTGCACCGACTGCCTGCGCGCGCTGCACCACCACCGCCAGGGCCTGCGCCAGCTCGTGCGCGAGTACCACCGCTCGGGGCGCGGCTGCGCGATGTTCGTGCGCAAGCACCCGCACAGCAGCTTCGCGCGCAACCGCCTGAGCAACCTCGCGCTGCTGCTCACCGCGCTCGCGCTCGCGTTCGTCGAGGCCGTGGTGCTCGCGTTCGACGGCGGCGGCGTCACGGGTCTGCTGCTGCCGCTGCAGGTCGCGCTCGCGCTCGGCGGCGCGGCTGCGCTGTCGCTGCTGTGCGCGCTGCGTGTGGGGGACGCCGCGGCGCTCGCGTTCCCGCTCGCGACGCTGCTGCTCGGCGTGTCGTTCTCGATCGGGCTGCTGCGCGGGCTCGCGTGGCCGACGCGCCTGCACCCGCTCGTCGCTCCCGGCGCGATGGCGCCTGCGATGGAGGCGGCGGGCTAGATGGCGGTCACGTCCCCGCCGCCGGTCGTGTTCGACGCCGAGCCGCCGGCCGCTCCTCCCTCGGAGCCGGTCCGGCGGCGTGTGCCGTCGCGGCATCGCGTCGAGCTGCTGGTCGCGCTCGGCGTGCTGATCGCAGCGGCGCTGCTGCGCCTGTGGGACCTCCACAGCCGGCCGGGCACCGAGTGGGACGAGCCGGTCTACACCGACATCGCGCGCCACCTCGCGCAGGGCCACGGGCTGGAGGCGAAGGTGCCGTGGGGTCACGTCGCGCAGCCGTACCTGTTCCATCCGCCGTTCTACTTCGTGTTGCTCAGCGGCTGGATGCGGCTGCTCGGATCGGCCACGATCGGCGACGCGCGCCTGCTGGCCGCGCTCGCCTCGCTCGTCGTCCTCGCGCTCGTCTATGCGCTGCTGCGCCCGCGCTGGGGCGCGCTCGGGGCGGCTGCCGCATCGCTCGTGCTCGCGACCGACGGCTGGCTGATCTACACGAACCGCGTCGGCTGGATCGAGAACACGATGCTCGTGCTGCTCGTCGGCGGCCTGCTCGCGTACGACCGGGCGCTGCGGCGCGGCTCGCGGCGGCTGTTCGTGCTCGCCGGCCTGCTGCTCGCCGCGGCCCTCGCCTACAAGCAGATCGGCGCGTACGGGCTCGGCGTCGTCGCCGTGCACTGGGCGCTCACGCGCCGGGACCGAGCCGGCCACCTCGTGCTGTTCGCGGCGGCCGGAGCGCTGCTCGCCGTCGACCTGTCGGTGATGCTCGTCGCGTTCGTCAGCCAGGGTCACAACTGGTTCGTCGAGGACACCAAGGTGCAGATCGAGCGGGTGTTCGGCCACAAGGCCTCTCGCGGCTCGATCCACAGCTGGCGCGACGCCCTCGACGCGCTGCTCGGCCCCTACAAGCTGTTCGTCTCCACGCTCGTGCTGTCGGCGCTCGGAGGCGCGCTCGTCGTGTGGCGGACCGCCACCGGGCTCCTGCATCGCGACCTGCGCCGGCGCGTCGCCGACTCGCTGCTGTTCGCGTGGGCGCTCGTCGCGGTGCTGTTCCTCGCCGCGCTGCGCCTGAAGATGGCGCACTACTTCGCGATGGCGGAGGTGCCGCTGCTGCTCTACGTCTGCGCGGAGCTGGCGAGATGGACGCGCGGCCGGCCGCCGGCGGCCGCGCGGCGCGCGGTCGTGGCGCTGCTGGCGCTCGTGCTCGCGGTCAATAGCTGGACCTTCGTCGAGCGCTTCGTGAACCGCACCGACGATGCGCTCGGCGCGACGCGCGCCTACGCGCAGACGCTCCCGCCGAACGCGACGTTCCTCACCGAGGAGTCGATCGGCACCGACATCCCGCAGCCGTACTGCAAGCTCTATGAGGCGGGCGCGTGCATCGGCGCGGTCAGATACGTCGCGATCTACCGCAGCCAGACGCAGCAGCCGCCGCAGAACGCGACGCTCGACCGCCTGCTCGTCTACAGCCCGCCGGTCGTGCGCTTCACCGGCTTCAAGGAGCGCATCACGGTCTATCGCTCGCCCGGGCCCGGGCCGATCTGCCGCACCGCCGAGCTCGGCGTCGGCATCTGCCGACTCGACCCGTCGCTGCTGCGTTGGGTTCGACGCGGCCCGACGGTCGCGCACGTCAGCTTCGGCGACTCCCGTCGCCTCCGCGAGCTGTACGACCTGCGTCCGCTCGCGCCGCTGCGCGACGCGAACGGCCAGGTGTGGGTGCTGCTGTTGGGCGTCGATCGCTCCGGCGTCGCGTCGTTCGCGAACCTCGGCCATGCGCGCGTGAGCGGAGGCGCCCGCTGCCTGCCGACGCCCGCCGACTGCCAGGTGATCCGGCTGCGCAGCCGGCAGGCGGCGCATCTGGAGCTGCCGCGCATCGACGGCCGTCGCACGCCGATCGAGCTGAAGCTGCGCGCGATCGACCCGCGCACACGCGCGCACGCGCACACGCACGTGCGACCCGTGGCCGCGCCGCCATCGGCGCCCGACCCGCGCGGCGTCGCGCTGCTGCGCGCCGCGACGACGCCCCGAACCTTGCAACTCGCTTCGTCCCAGGAGGAGAGCCCATGACGTCACCCCATCGATCTCGTCGTCGTCACCCAGGAGGTCTCATGAAGTACGTTCGCGTCGCTGCCACGACGCTCGCCCTGGCCGCCACGGCCGCCATGACGCTCGTGCCGGCCGCGTCCGCGATCACGCTTCCGCAGTCGCTGACGCTGAAGCTGAGCAGCCCGCACGCGACGTTCAACGGCCGCCTCACGGGCGGCAAGTGGTACATCCTCACCGCCGCGGGCACCGGCAGCTACTTCAAGCCGGGCATGTGGACGCATCCGCTGCTGCGCCACCACAAGCCGGGCATCGTCTGCGGCACGCCGGAGGCGGCGCCGCTGTTCCCGACGACCGGCGCGACCGGCAAGGTCGGCGTCGACCCGGAGACGATGTTCGCGCGCCTCACGACGAGACGCCTCTGCAGAAGCGATCCGCTCCCGCGCACCTCGCGGCGCTTCCAGATCAACAACGGCAGCGGCTATCGCCATCCGACGACGCTCACCGGGCGGTACACGATCCCGCGCAGAGACCACACGTACAGCTACGCGATCCACGGCCTCGGCCGTCGCGTCAGCGTGCGCGTCCGCGACAACATCGCGTCGGACAACTACGGCGCGTTCCACCTGACGCTCCGGCTCGCCGTTCCCGCCGATTGCGCCGCTCGCCAGTGGCGCAACTTCTACAACAGCGCGGGGAACATGATGTTCGCCAGCCAGGCGGCCTGCGAGGCCGGCGTCGGCTGAGCACCAGCGCGCGCGGAGGTCGCCGGCAGGCGGCCTCCGCGACGTGTGCCCTCAGCGCGGTCGCGCCGCGGTGCGCGTGACGGCGGAGTGCACCACGGTCGTCGCGAACGGCGACTCCTGCCGGTAGAAACCCTGCTTGAGGTAGGCCGACTGGCCCGTGTACAGCGTCGGGAGCGACGTGCGCGGCACGACGGTCCGGCCGTCGAGCGTGAGCTGCACGTAGCCGTCGCGCGCGCTCGAGGACCAGCCGACCGTGAGCCCGAAGCGGTCCCAGCGACCGCGCTGGAGCGGCGCGAAGTCCCATACGCGTGTCGAGGCGGGCGTGCACGTGCGCGCGTCGCGCCTGCCGCCGCGAATGGTCAGGCGCAGCCGCTCGTCGCCGTGCTGCGTGTCCACCTGCAGCGCGACGTTCGGGTGACAGCCGTCCGCCGCACTCTCGTGGAACTGCGTGAAGATGTTCCACGAGCTGTCGGCGACCGGGGTGAAGGATGCGGGGAACCACGTCGACCAGTCGTACGTCGACGCGCGTCCCTGGATCGCGCCCGAGTTCGCGACCGACGCGACGATCTCGGCGCGCTCGCCGTTGCGCCCGGGGACGTCGCCGGGGTGGACGGTGTAGGCCGTTCCCTGCACGCCCTGGATCGTCACCGCCGCGGCGTCGCCCGGCAGCACCTCGCGCTTGGACCAGCCGCTCCAGCGGTCGCCGAGCGGCATGCCGTGCCAGCCGGCGACGGCGCGCTGAGCATGGCGATGGCGAACCTGCGCGCCGGCACACGAGACGGTGCCGCCGACGACGAGCAGGACCGCGAAGGCGACCGCCAGCACGAGGGACGTTCGACGCACGTCCTGACTATCGGCGGGAGTCACGTGACGCTAAACCCCGGATCGTCCGCGTCAGCATGCGCAGATGCATTGCAGGACCGTACACTTGCGCGCTTGCCGCGCCACCTGCTCACTGGAGAAGAGCTCACCCGCGAGGAGCTGCTCGCGCTGATCGAGCGCGCGCTCGAGCTGAAGGCCGAGCCGCTCGCCTCGCGCGCGCTCGCGGGCAAGCATGTCGCGCTGATCTTCCAGAAGCCCTCGACACGCACGCGCCTGTCATTCGAGACGGGCATCGTCGAGCTCGGCGGCCACCCGCTGATCCTGCGCCCGGACGAGATGCAGATCAGCCGCGGCGAGGCCGTGCGCGACACCGCGCTCGTGCTGTCGCGCCACGTGCACGCGATCGGGATCCGCACCGGTGCCGACGAGCTGGTGCGCGAGCTGGCCGGGCACGCGAGCGTGCCCGTCGTGAACATGCTCACCGCCGGCCACCACCCGTGCCAGGCGCTCGCCGACCTGCTGACGCTGCGCGAGACGTTCGGGAGACTCGACGGCCTCGTGCTCGCCTATGTCGGCGACGGCAACAACGTCGCTCGCTCGCTTGCGATCCTCGGCAGCCTCGCCGGCGTGGAGGTGCGCATCGCGGCGCCGGACGGCTACCAGCTCGAGCCCGTCGCCGGCGCCGTGCTGACCGACGATCCGCGCGCCGCGGTCGCCGGCGCGCACGCGGTCTACACCGACGTGTGGGTCAGCATGGGCGACGAGGAGACGGCCGACGCGCGCCGCGCCGCGCTCGCCGCCTACCGCGTCGACGACGCGCTGCTCGAACGCGCCGCGCCCGGCGCGATCGCGCTCCACGACCTGCCCGCCCACCCGGGCGAGGAGATCACGGCCGAGGTCCTCTACGGCGCCCGTCAGCGCATCTGGGACCAGGCCGAGAACCGGCGCCATGCCCAGAAAGCGCTCTTGGAGCTGCTGCTGCGGTAGCCTCGCGCCCGACCGGTCCGTCTGTCCATACCGAGGAGCATCGATGCCCCAGCCGAAGTCCCCCGCTGCGAGAAGAGCGAGCACCGGCGCGAGAAGAGCCGCGGCCGCCCGCAGACCGGCTGCCAGACGTGCCGCAGCCGCCAGAGCGAGCCCGGCCGCCAGAAGCGCGGCGGCGAGAAGACCGGCGCGCGTCGCGGCCGCGAGAAGAGCGGCCGCCAGAAGACCCACTCGCGCCGCTGCGGCGACGAGAGCGGCCGCCAGAAGAACCGCGGCGAGAAGACCCGCTCGCGCCGCGGCTGCGAGAAGACCTGCCGCACGTGCCGCGGCGAGAAGAGCGACGGCCAGAAGACCGGCCGCCAGAAGAGCCGCTGCGAGAAGACCGGCGGCGAGAAGACCGGCGGCGAGAAGACCGGCGGCCGCGCCGAGACGCGCGACCGGCGGCGCGCGCAGACGCACCGCCGATCCCGTCGCCCAGCTCGTCGACGCGCTGCGCGAGCAGCTCACCAACCGCGTCTTCGAGCCGCGCGATCTCGTGCTGCTCGCGTCCGAGGCGATCCAGGAGGCGCTCGACGAGGCCGTTTCCCGCGGTCACGTCGCGAGAGGCGACGCGAACGACCTCGTCGGCGAGCTCGTGCGCAAGGGCCGCGAGCAGAAGGACGACGTGCTCACGAACCTCGACACGCTGCTCGGCAAGGGCATCGAGCAGCTCGAGCAGCTGTCGAAGAAGCTCGACGGCACGGCCGCCAGAGCGCGCCGCGCCGACTCGGTCGACCGCCTCATGAAGAGCGCCGAGCGCGCTCGCAGAGCGGTCGGCGCCGCGGCGAGAAAGAACGCGCCGCGCAGAAAGAAGTAGCCGGACGCCGCTCAGGCGGCGTCTCAGACGCGGACGACTTCGACGTCTCTCAAGGCGTCGAAGTCGCCGTCCTGCGTGTAGGCGCTGCGTCGTGGGCACGGGCGGTGGCTGCGATCCAAGCGTCCTTGACGCGCAGCCGCCGTCTCGCTCTGCGCGCCGTCGCGACGAGTTCCGCGAATGCTGCGGCGACGGCCTCGTCGACCGGCAGCGCCGCGTAGGTCGCGTGCACCTTGCCGAGCGCGTTCAGGCGCTGGGCGCGCACGCGCTCCGAGCGGGCGAGGTGCACCCCGAGCTGCAGCTCGGCGAGCGTCACGGCGGAGATCGCCGCCTCGTCAGGCAGGCGCTCGACGGCCAGTTCGCGCTGCTGCTCCTCCGCGATGAACACGGAGGTGTCGAGGATCCCCTTCACAACTCGTCGATCATGTCGGGGAGCGCCGCGTCGAGATCGGCTCGCAGTCCGGGATCGGTCTGGACGAGGCTCTCGACGACGCGCTCGCGCGGGACCCACGTCGGAGAGGCGCTGAGCCCCAGGTCCGCGAGCAGCGCGCCGAAGTCGAGCTCGGCGCCGGTCAGCTCGCCGAGCAGCTCCTCGGCGGACAGGCGCTGGCCGT
>CAZGJV010000019.1:61296-68535 GCA_964525715.1 uncultured Conexibacter sp.
AGCTCGGCGCCGGTCAGCTCGCCGAGCAGCTCCTCGGCGGACAGGCGCTGGCCGTCGCGCCACAGCGCGCGCAGCGCGTCGCCGGCCTCGCGCTGCTCGAACCAGCGCCCGCCGAAGCGCTCGCGCAGGTGCGCGCGCAGGTGCGTCTCCAGCGCCCAGGCGCGCAGGTAGCAGGCGACGTAGAAGCCGGGATCGAGGTCGGCGAGGTACGTCTCGCGTGGCCAGCGCACGCGCGCGGCGGCGCCCAGCAGCGTCGCGTAGCGCTCGCGCAGCGCGGCGTCGTCTGGCGGCTCGACGGCGTGCACGTCGAGCTCGTAGGGCAGCTTCGCCGCATAGCGGCGCAGGTAGATCAGCCGCGTCGCGCGCGCGTGCGCGGCAAGCGTGCCGTCGGCGTCCTGCACGCCGAGTCGCGCGCGCAGCCACTCGGGGTCCTCGACGAGGTGGTCGAACAGGAACGCGAACGCCTCGGTGATCGCGTTGTCGCCGAGGTGGCGGTACTCGAACGCGAGCCCCGGGTCGACGTGCGCGAAGTGCTCGACGTGGCCGCCCTCGTGCAGCAGCGCGGTGAAGTCGTCGCGCCCGCCGATCGGCGGCACGACGAGGCGCACGTCCTGCGGGACTCTGACCGCGACGCAGAAGGCGCGCGGCGACTTGCCGGGGCGCGACGCGACGTCGAGGTGCACGTTGCGCTGCGTCGCGGGGTCGATCCCGAGGCCGGCGAGCGTCGCCTCGAAGCTCGGCAGCAGCTGCGCGCCGTCGAACGCGGCGTCCGCCTCGGCGAAGCGGAAGAGGCGCGGCAGGTCGGCGCGCACGAGGTCCTCCAGCGCGAGGCCGTCGAGCGTGCGCTCCACGACCGGCGCGACGAGCGGCGCGTACGCGCCCTCGGTCGCGGCCGTGAACGCCGCGGTCGCGCGTGCGAGGCGGTCAAGGTCGAAGCCCTTCAGCTCCTCGCACAGCGCGCGGTAGCTCGGCCAGCCCAGCTCGACGGCGGTCGCGCGCGTGCGCTCCAGCATCTCGCGGTAGAGCGGGTTGAGGTGCGTCTCGGTCGCTGCGAGGCGCGCCGTCTCGATCGCCGCGCGGCGCGCGCGGTCGGGCTCGTTCGCCTGCACGATCGTCGCCTCGCGGAAGGGGATCGCCGCTCCGTCTCCCTCGATCGACAGGACGAGCCCGGCCTCGCGCTGCGCCAGCTCGCCCTCCAGGTCGGTCGAGACGAGGCCGAGGTGGCCGTCGACCGCGAAGTCGAGCAGCATGCGCGCGCGGCGGCCGGCATCCTCCCCCTGCGTGGCCGCGGCGTCGGCCTGCTCGCGCAGGCGCGCGACCGACTCGCGCGTGAACAGCTCGGCGTGCTTCGCATAGATCGGCTCGACGTCGAACTCCGCTCTGAGGCCGGCGAAGTGCGCGTGGTACTCCTCGCCCAGCTCGGCCGTGAACGCCTCGGCTTGCAGTCGGTACGCGGCGAGGTCCATGGGCCTGGCATGCTAGTCGCCGCATGTCCACCGCACTGACCAGACGGCAGAGGCCCAGCCGCGGCGACGAGCTCGAGCTGACGATCGACTCGCTCGCGTTCGGCGGCAACGGCGTCGCGCGCCACGAGGGCTACGTCGTGTTCGTCGTCGGCGCGGTGCCGGGCGACAAGGTCCGCGCCAGAATCACGCGCCCGAAGCGCGACTACGCCGAAGCGATAACTGTCGAGATACTGGAGCCGTCGCCGGAGCGGATACCGGCGCACGCGCCGCATCCCGGTGTGCCGTGGCAGGTGCTCCCGTACGAGCGCCAGCTCGAGATCAAGGCCCAGCAGGTCGAGGACGCGCTGCGGCGGATCGGCAAGCTCGACGGCTTCGCGATGGAGCCGATCGTGCCCGCGCTCGAGCAGTGGCGCTACCGCAACAAGCTCGAATACTCGTTCGGCACCGAAGACGACGGTGAGCTGGTGTTCGGCTTCCACGCGCCCGGCCACTGGGAACGCATCGTCCCGATAGACGACTGCCTGATCGCCTCCGAGCGCTCGAACGTCGCCAGCCGCCAGGTGCTCGACTGGTGCCGTTCGAAGGGGCTCACCGCCTACGACCGCCGCACGCACGAGGGCTTCCTGCGCAACCTCGTCGTGCGCGAGGGGCGCCGGACCGGGCAGATCCAGGTGCGGCTCGTGACGATGCCGGGCCAGCTCGACACCGACGGGCTCGCCGAGGCGGTCGACTGCAACGGCCTGCTGTGGACCGCGTTCGACGGCGTCGGCGAGACGACCGCGCTCGGCGAGACGGAGCTGATCGCCGGCAGTGACTACCTCGACGAGGAGCTGAGCGGGATGCGCTTCCGCATCTCCCCGCACGCGTTCTTTCAGACGAACACCGAGATGGCCGAGAAGCTCTACGCGCTCGCCGGCGAGTACGCCGCGCTCAGAGGCTTCGAGCGCGTCTACGACCTCTACTGCGGGATCGGCACGATCGGGTTGACGCTCGCGCCGCGCGCGTCGGAGCTGTGGGGGCTGGAGCTGATCGAGCCGGCGATCGGCGACGCGATCTCCAACGCGCGCATCAACGACGTCGACAACGCCAACTTCTTCGCCGGCGACGTGCGCGTCGCGCTGAGAGACCTCGTCGCGAAGGCGGGCACGCCCGACGTCGTCGTCGTCGACCCGCCGCGCGCCGGCCTGTCGACGAAGGTCGTCAGACGCATCATCGACAGCTCGCCGAAGCGGATCGTCTACGTCTCCTGCAACCCGACGACGCTCGCGCCGAACGCCGCGCAGCTCGTCGAAGCGGGGTACATCCTGCGCAGAGTCACGCCGGTCGACATGTTCCCGCAGACCCCGCACATCGAGTGCGTGGCGCTGCTGGAGCGCGGCTAGCGGCGCGCGCGTTAGCGTCCCGGCGATGCCGGGCGTGCGAATCCACGAGCTGACGGTCGCCGACGAGCCTGCGACGTGGGCGGCGCTTGGGTTCGCGCTCGACGGCGACGTCTCCCGCGTCGGCAGCGTGCCGATCCGGCTCGTGGGGCGCGACGCCGGTCGCGGGATCGTCGGGTGGACGCTGAGCGGCCTCGAGAGCGAGCGGTTCGACGGGCTGCCGACGGTGCTGGCGGACGATGCGGCGGCCGGCGAGTCGCCGGTGCCGACGCATCCCAACGGCGTCACCGCGCTCGACCACGTCGTCGCGATCACGCCCGCGCTCGACCGCACGGTCGCGGCGCTCCAGGCTGCCGGCCTCGATCTGCGCCGCATCCGCGAGGAGCCGACGCCGGCTGGCGCGCCGCGGCAGGCGTTCTTCCGGCTCGGCGAGGTGATCCTCGAGGTCGTGCAGGCGCCCGACGATGCGATCGAGCGCAGCGGCGGGCCGGACGGTCCGGCCTTCTTCTGGGGCCTCGCGTTCAAGGTCGCCGACATCGACGCCACGGCGGCCGCGATCGGCGAGGAGCGCTGCAGCCCGTCGCGCCCCGCCGTCCAGCCCGGCCGTCGCATCGCCACTCTCCGCCGCTCCGCTGGTCTGGCGGTGCCGGTGGCGCTGATGACGGGGTGAGAGCAGCTCTCGCGAGCACACCGCCGTTGCGGTTGTCGCGTGGGCGCAAGCGACCTATCCTTGTCCCGCGGTTGCAGTTCAAGCCGAATGGCGTCCGAAGATGCAAACGGGCCGGGGGCGGTAACCCCCGGCCCGTTGCGTCCCACACCGACACGGAGCCTGTCGTCGATGTGGCTTCGCGCGGCAGTCTCTGCGTCAGCGCCGCCGATCGACGAGCCGGTCGATGACCAGCAGCGCCACCAGCAGCGCCAGCGCGGTTGCAGTTGCTGCCATGTCTCCCTCCCTTCGTAGCCGTGAGGCGTCCGAAGGACGCCGGGGCTGACAGGCCCCGACCAGTCCCGGCGTCCGGAGGGATCGGATGACAGAAGCTGCTTTCCGCCGTGCAGAGCGACGGTACTCGTCCAGCATCGCTCTGTCGCCAGCAGTTATGTGTCAATTCATAAGACTGCCGACCGGCTCGCATCTCCACTCCGCCTGACAGAATCCGGCGCCATGCCAGCAGGCTCTCAGCAGCGTGGAGCAGTCGTCGTGACCGGCGCGTCGAGCGGGATCGGGGAGGCGTGCGCGCGGCGGCTCGCGGGGCTCGGCTTCACGGTCTTCGCCGGGGTGCGCAAGCCGGAGGACGGCGAGCGGCTCGCGCGGGAGATCGCCGGCGTGACGTCGCTGCGGATCGACGTGATCGACGCGGACTCGATCGCCGCGGCGGCAAAGAGCGTGAGCGAGCAGACCGGCGGCCGCCTCGCCGGCCTCGTCAACAACGCCGGCGTCGCCGTGCCCGCGCCGATCGAGCACCAGCCGATCGACGACTTCCGCCGCCAGATCGAGGTCAACCTGATCGGCCAGGTCGCCGTCACGCAGGCGTTCCTTCCGCAGCTCCGCTCCGCCAGAGGGCGGATCGTCAACGTCAGCTCGATCGGCGGCAAGGTCGCCGTCCCGCTGCTCGGCGCCTACGCCGCCTCGAAGTTCGGGCTCGAGGGCTTCTCCGACACGCTGCGGCGCGAGCTGCGGCCTTGGGGGATCGAGGTCTCCGTGATCGAGCCGGGCACGATCGCGACGCCGATCTGGGACAAGGGCATCGCCTCCGGCGACGAGCTGCAGCAGAGCATGGGCGCCGAGGCGCAGCGCGACTACGGGCCGTTGATCGCGACCGTTCGCACGGCCTCCGAGGAGGGCGCGCGGACCGGCCTGCCGCCAGACGCCGTCGCCAAGGACGTCGCCCACGCGCTCACCGCGCGCAAGCCGAAGACGCGCTACCTCGTCGGTCGCGAGGCGAAGTCGCGTGGCATCGCCGCGCGCTACCTGCCCGATCGCTTCATCGATAGAGCGATCGCCAGAGTCATGAGATGGGGCTGAGCCCGGTGCCCGCCGGCGCGCCGCATCCCGCCGGCTAGACTCCGCCGCGATGCGCGCCGCCACCATCCGCGACGGGGAGATCCTGGTCGAGGATCACCCCGATCCGCAGCCCGGCAAGGACGAGGTGCTCGTTCGCGTCCGCGCTGCCGGCCTCAACGGCGCGGACATGATGCAAAAACGCGGGCTCTACCCAGCGCCGCCCGGCTGGCCGCAGGACATCCCGGGCCTGGAGCTCGCGGGCGAGGTGGTCGAGAACGGCCCCGGCGCGAGCCGCTTCCAGCCCGGCGACCGCGTGATGGCGATCGTCGGCGGTGGCGGGCAGGCGGAGCTGGCGCTCGTGCACGAGCGGATGCTGATGCCGGTCCCCGACGCGCTCGACTGGCCCGCCGCGGGCGGCTTCCCGGAGGTCTTCGCGACCGCGCACGACGCGCTCTTCACGCAGGCGGGCCTGCAAGCGGGCGAGCGCCTGCTCGTGCACGGCGGCGCGGGCGGCGTCGGCACGGCCGCGATCCAGCTCGGCGCGAGCATCGGCGTGCGCGTCACCGCGACCGTCCGCAACCCCGACGCGCGCGAGCAGGTCGCCGCGCTCGGAGCCACCGTGGTCGAGCCCGAGGGCTTCGAGCAGCACGGCCCGTTCGACGCGATCCTCGAGCTGGTCGGCGCGCCCAACCTCGACGCGAACGTCGACGCGCTCGCGACGGGCGGCCGCATCGTCGTGATCGGCATCTCCGCCGGCGCGAAGGGGGAGCTGAACCTCGCGAAGCTGATGTACAAGCGCGGGCGGATCCTCGCCTCGACGATGCGCGCCCGCCCGCTGGAGGAGAAGGCGCTGATGACCCGCGGGCTCGAGCGCCACGTGCTGCCGCTGATCCAGAGCGGTGCGATCCGCGTGCCCGTCGCCGAAGCCTTCCCGCTCGACGAGGCGCCGGCCGCCTACGAGCGCTTCGCCGCCGGCGGCAAGCTCGGCAAGCTCGTCCTGCTGCCGTAGATCAGTACGGCGGCAGCGCCTCGTACCACTCGCCGAGCACCTTGAAGGCGCCCCAGAACGCGCGCTTGGCGCTCTCCTCGTCGAGCGCCTCGTCGATGTTCGGCACGTACAGCGCCTCGATCGACGGCGTCAGCCGCTGGAGCGCGCCCGGCTCGGCGAGCAGCGTGCGCGCGAGCGGGATCTCCAGCTCGTTGACGACGTCCAGCGCGTCCTCGCCCATCACCACGACGATCTTCGGCTGCACGATCGCCAGCTCCTCGATCAGCCGCTCGACGCAGGCCGGGTCGGCCAGCGACGGATCGGGCAGCGGGCACTTCACGCACAGCGTCCCGTAGACGGCGAGCGGGTCGATCTGCAGCCGCTTGAGCGACTTCATCAGCGCGCCGCCGGCGCGCCCGTAGAAGGCGACGCCCTCCTCGATCTCGGAGGGGCGCGGATGGTGCTTGACCAGGAAGACGTCGGCCTGCGGGTGGCCGGATCCCAGCACCGGCATGAGGTTGCCGCGCGGGCAGTGGCTGCACTCCTGCAGCTCGCGCGTGAAGTGGTTCAGCTCGCGGATCGCCCGCTCGAGGTACTTCTCGCGGATCTCGTCGTCGGTGATGGGCATGCTGGGGGGAAGATTGGACGCGGCCCCGGCATGTCCCTGCTCGTGCATCAGGACTTTCAGGATTTGCGGGCCGCTCGGCGGACCCGGCGCTCCTTGGAGGCGGCTCGTGCCCCTCTTGGAACCGCTCTCGTCTGCAGGAACTTCAGCGCCTGCACGTAGAGGAGCGAAGCCGGCGTGCGGACGATGTCGGCCTCGCGCAGCGCCTCCATGAACTCCTCGGGACCGTCGAAGTCCGGCATCCGGATCCGCACCGATCCGAGCCCCTGCGCGACGTGCGCGTCGGAGCCGGCGCCCGCCGGGATGCGGTACTTGGCGGCGAAGCGGGCCGCCTCCTCGTTGAACTCCTGGATCGCCACGCGCGGGTTGAAGACCTCGATCGCGTCGACGTCGTCGAGCACCGCCGTCAGGTGCTCGTAGTCCGGCACGGCGTGCATGCGGTCGAACGGATGCGGGACGTAGACGACGCCGCCCTGGCGCTTGATCTCGGCGATCGTCTCCTGCAGCGTCAGCCCGCGCGGGATCAGCTCTGTGAGGAAGAGGCCGATCACCTCGCCCTGGTCGGCGGTCTTGACCTCCTCGCCGACGATCACCTTGATGCCGCTCGCCTTCGCCTGCGCCTCGAACGCGCCGGAGATGACGTTGTGATCGGTCACGGCGATCGCCCCGAGCCCTCTCGACTTCGCGGTTGCGAGCAGCACCTCGACCGGCGTCGCGCAGTCCGACGAGTGGTCGGTGTGCATGTGCAGGTCGACGTCGATGCGGCGGCGCTTGGCGAC
>CAZGJV010000020.1:0-5686 GCA_964525715.1 uncultured Conexibacter sp.
ACCGCCGGCCACAGCTCGCGCAGCGCGGCCAGGTCCAGCTCGCCGGTGGGGGTCGGCGGCGCGGCGGGAGCGGGGGGCGCTTCCGGCTCCGGCTCCGCCGCGGGGACCGTCGCCGCCGCGACCGCCGCCACGGTCGAGGGACCCAGCCCGTTCGGCGCGCCGTTCGCGGCCGGCAGGGGCGCGGGAGCGGCGGGCTGGGGCGCGGCGGCGGGCGTCGCAGGAGGGGGCGAGGGCGCGGCGGCTGGCTCCGGCGCGGCGGCCTGCACGGGCTCGGACGGCGGCGCGACGGGCGCGGCTACGGCCGGCCCCCCGCCGCCCGCCAGCTGTGCCTCCAGCCGGTCGATGCGCGCGAGCAGCGCGCGCGCCGACGGGTCGACCTCCGGCGCGGCGGCCTTCACGAGCGCCAGCTCGAGCTGAATGCGCGCCTGCGCGCCGCTCGCCAGCGCCTCGAGCGCGTCCGACAGCAGGTCGAGCAGCCGCACGACGTCCGTCCGCCCCAGCGCTGCCGCCTGCGCCGCGAGCCGCGCGTCGCGCTCCGGCGTCAGCCGCAGCTCGGCCGGCACCTCGCCGAGGATCTGCACCGCGAGCAGCTCGCGCGCGTGCGCCTCCAGCTCGCGCACGAGCTGGCCCGCGTCGCGGCCCGACTCGGCCAGCCGCGCGACCGCCAGCAGCGCCGCGCGCGCGTCGTGCGCGGCGACCGCGTCGACGGCACCGAACAAAGCCTCCGCGTCCGCCACGCCGAGCACCGCGAGCACCTCCTCGACGGTGATCTCGCCGCCCCCGCCGTACGTCGTCAGCTGCTCGAGCGTCCCGAGCGCGTCGCGGAACGAGCCGGTCGCGTGGCGCGCGAGCAGCGCCAGCGCCGTGTCCGGCGCCGCGATCCCCTCCTGGTCGGCGACGCGCCGCAGCACGCCCGCGATCTCCTCGACTGTCGGACGCTGGAAGTCGAAGCGATGGCAGCGGTCGACGACCGTCGGCAGCACCTTGTTCGCCTCCGTCGTCGCGAGCACGAAGATCGTGTGCGGCGGCGGCTCCTCCAAGGTCTTCAGGAACGCGTTCCAGGCCTGCGGCGAGAGCATGTGCGCCTCGTCGAGGATGTAGACCTTGTGACGGCCCGACACCGGGGCGTAGGCCACCTTGTCGCGCAGCTCGCGGATGTCGTCGACCGAGTTGTTCGACGCGGCGTCCATCTCGATCACGTCGAGCGACGTCGCCGCCGCGATCGAGACGCACGAGTCGCACACGCCGCACGGTCTCACCGTCGGGCCCTGCTCGCAGTTCAGGCAGGCGGCGAGGATCTTCGCCATCGACGTCTTGCCGGTCCCGCGCGAGCCGACGAACAGGTAGGCGTGGTGGACCTTGTCGCGCTCGACCGCGTGGCGCAGCGTGCGCACGACGTGCGTCTGCCCGACCACCTCGTCGAACGTGCGGGGACGGTGGCGACGGTAGAGCGACGGGCCGGCGGACACGGGAGATCTGAGTCTACTCGCGACCGCCGACCGCCCTATGCTCCCGCCGTGCCCCAGCGCCTGCGATCGGAGGGGGTCGTCCTCGTCCCGGCCCTCCTCGCGGTCGGCCTGTTCGTCTACTGGGGCGCGCACGGCGGCGGCTACGAGCCGACGACGTGGGAACCGTCGGCGCTGCTCGTGCTGGGGCTGCTCGTCGCGACCGTCGCCGGCCTCGGCCTGGAGCGCGTGCGCGGCATGGCGCGCCCGCTCAAGCTGGCACTCGGCCTGCTGGCCGCGTACGTCGCCTTCTCCTACCTGTCGATCGCGTGGGCGCAGGCGCAGGGCGACGCGCTGGACGGCAGCAACCGCGCGCTGCTCTACCTGCTGCTGTTCGCGCTGTTCGCGCTGCTGCCGTGGCGCGACTGGACGGCGCTCGTCACGCTCAGCGCCTTCGCGCTCGGGATCGGCACGGTCGCGGTCGTCACGCTCGCCCGGCTCGGCAGCGCGAGCCAGATCCCGCTGCTGTTCAACGGCGCCCGGCTCGAGGCGCCGGTCGGCTACATCAACGGCTCGGCGGCGCTGCTGCTGGCCGCGGCGGTGCTCGCGATCGCGCTCGCCGCGCGGCGCGAGCTGCCGGTCCTGCTGCGCGGCCTGCTGCTCGCGCTCGCCGCCGCGGCGCTGCAGCTGTCGGTGCTGTGCGAGAGCCGCGGCTGGCTGTTCGCGCTGCCGATCGTGCTCGTGCTCGCGCTCGTCGTGACGCCTGGGCGCAGCCGCCTGCGGCTCGCGCTGTGGGCGCTGCCGCCGATCGCGGGCGCCGCACTCGCGCTGCCGGCGCTGCTCGACGTGTTCGAGCAGGCCGACAAGGCGCCGACGTTCGCCGCAACGACGCGCGCGCTCGTGCGGACCTCGGCGCACGCGGCGAACGTCGCGCTGCTGCTCTGCGCCGGCGTGCTGGCGGTCGGCCTGGCGATCGCGGCGCTCGACCGCCGCACGACCGTCTCGCCGCGCGTCGCGCGCGGCGCCAACCGTGCCGGCGCGGCGGTCGCGATCGCCGCCGCGCTCGCGGCGATCGCCGCCGGCCTCGTGCTGACGCACGGCCGGCCCGACCGCAAGATCGCCGACTACTGGAACCGCTCGCAGAGCTACCAGGCGACGACGCCCGGCGCCTCCCGCTTCGCCGCCGTCGGCAGCAACCGGCCGGACTTCTGGCGCGTCGCGCTGACGGCGTTCGCCGACCATCCGCTCGGCGGCCTCGGCCAGGACAACTGGAGCGCCTACTACCTGCGCGAGCGCCGCAGCGACGAGCAGCCGCGCTGGACGCACAGCCTCGAGCTGCGCCTGCTCGCGCACACCGGCATCGTCGGCTTCCTGCTGTTCGCCGGCTTCCTCGCGGCCGCGCTGACCGCCGCGCTGGGCGGCCGGCGGCGCGCGGGGCCGGCGGCGAGCGCGGTCGCCGCGATCGCGCTGCTGCCGCTCGTCGTCTGGCTCGTGCACGGCTCGGTCGACTGGTTTTGGGAGATCCCGGCGCTGAGCGGGCCGGCGCTCGCGTTCCTGGCGCTCGGGGGAGCGTCGATGCGCCAGGTTTCGGCCGCCGCCGCGCCGGCTCCCGCACGGCCGCGGCGGCGCCAGGCGGCGCTCGCCGTCGCACTCGGAGCGATCGCGCTGCTGGCGGCCGCCGCGATCGCGCTCCCCTACCTCGCCGAGCTCGAGGTCGGGGCGGCGAGCAGCGGCTGGCCGAGCGACCCGGCGGGAGCGTTCGCGCGCCTCGATCGCGCCGCCCGGCTGAACCCGCTCAGCTCCCGGCCGCGGCTCGTCGGCGGCGTGATCGCGCTCGAGCTCGGGCGGGCCCGCGTCGCGCAAGGCCAGTTCGCACAGGCGCTCGCCCGCGACGACGGCGACTGGTTCGCCTCCTTCGGGCAGGGCCTCGCGGCGTCGGCGCTCGGCGAGCGCGCACGGGCCCGCGCCGCCTATGAACGCGCACGTTCTCTCGATCCCGCGGAGCCGCTCGTGGCAGAGGCGCTGGCGCGTGTGGACGGCCGCGAACCGCTCACCGCGCGGGAGGCTTTCGGCACCTTGCGCCGTGACGTCCAACGCCTGTCAGGCAGGATCGGTAGGGTGCGCGAGGCCGTCCGAGCGGTATGAATGCGCGGCTGGGCGGTTGTGGGGTCGCCTGGGAGGTGCTAGCTTGGGGCGCAATTCGCCAAGTTCGCACGCAAAAGTAGGTTTGAAGCGCCCTGGCGCGCTTCGTGCCAACCAATACAAGGATGGGAAGGGATTGGTTCGATGAAGCGACTCGCCTTGCTCATGGCAGTGGTCGCCCTCGCGCTTGTGGTCGCCGTTCCGGCGTACGCACAGTCTGCGACGAGCGACGCCTACGCCGGAAAGGGCGGTGGGATCGTCGGCACCGTCGACAGCGGCAATGGACCGTCCGCGTCGGCGCCGCAGCAGGTCAAGGTGGCCAGCACGAATGACAGCGGTTCGCTGCCGTTCACCGGTCTGGACATCGGCCTGCTCGCGCTCGGTGGCGTAGCGCTCGTCGGCGTGGGCGTTGGCCTGCGTCGGTTCGCGCGGCCGCTCAGCTAGATCTGAGCGCACGACAGATGGGCACCGCCCGGACGCGCGGGAGATGAGGTTGCGATGGCGATCGGCTCAGACACGAGCACGGCCGATCGCCTCGCGCCCTCGCCCGATCGCCGGTCCGGTGACCTGCCGCACCCGCAGCCCGCAGTACCCGTACCACCCGCTCAACCTTCGGCGGAGAACTGCCGAAGACTCCTGCAGAGCGACGTGGCCTCAGCCCTCACCCAGCAGATCACCGCCGACTCCAGCGCACGCCCGCTGGCCGACGCCCCCAGCGCCGCCGACGAGCGCCGTCGCCGCCGCTCACGCTGGGCGCGGCTGACCTACCGCACCGCCGACTGCGCGATGCTGCTCGCCGCGTCGGTGACGGCGATCGTCGCCGCGCCCGCGCCGGCGAGCCTCTCGAACTTCGCCTGGGGCGGCGCCTACGCCCTGCTGACGCTGCTGATCCTCGACGCGCGCGGCTTCTACGGCTTCCGCCTGCAGGACACGCCCGTCGACACCGTCGCGCGCATCTTCGCCGCGACGTCGATAGCGGCGATGACGCTCACGGCCGTGCGCGCGATCGCGAGCAACGACCCGACGCTGACCGCGCAGACCGTGCGCCTGTGGGCGTTCGCGCTCGTGTTCCTCGGCGCCGGCCGCGTCGGCATCACGCTCGATCGCCGCCGTGCGCTGCGCCGCGGCGAGACCGGCTTCAACACGCTGATCATCGGCGCCGGCAGCGTCGGGCACCTGATCGCCAGACGGCTGCGCGAGCGGCCTGAGTTCGGCCTGCGACCGATCGGCTTCCTCGACAAGGACCCGCTGATCGACGACGCCGACGAGGAGGGCCTGCGCGTGCTCGGCGCGAGCTGGGACCTCGAGCAGGTCGTCCAGCGCTACGACGTCGAACAGGTCGTCGTCACCTTCTCGACCGCGCCGCACGCGGTCCTGCTCGGCATGATCCGCCGCTGTCGCGGGCTGGGCGTCGAGGTCGTGGTCGTGCCGCGGCTGTTCGAGGAGGTCTCCAACCGCGTCGAAGTCGAGCACCTCGGCGGCGTCCCGCTGCTGCGCGCCGCGACGGTCGACCCGCGCGGCTGGCAGTTCGGCATCAAGTACGCGGTCGACCGCATCCTCGCCGGCGTCGCGCTGCTGGTGCTGGCGATCCCGATGGGCCTGCTCGCGCTCGCCGTGCGCCTCAGCTCGCCCGGCCCGATCCTCTTCCGCCAGCGCCGCGTCGGGCTCGACGGGCGCGAGTTCGACATGCTCAAGTTCCGCTCGATGAAGGTCGCGCCGCCGGCCGCCGAGCAGGAGTTCGTCCCGCAGGAGGGCGTCGCCCCCGGCGGCGTCGAGGGCGACGACCGCCGCACGCGCGTCGGCGAGGTCATGCGCCGCCTGTCGCTCGACGAGCTGCCGCAGCTCTTCAACATCTTGCGCGGCGACATGGCGATCGTCGGGCCGCGCCCCGAGCGCACCAACTTCGTCCGCTCCTTCGAGGAGCACGTCTACCGCTACGGCGACCGCCACCGCGTCAAGTCCGGCCTGACCGGCTGGTCGCAGGTGCAGGGGCTGCGCGGCCAGACGTCGCTCGACGACCGCGTCGAGTGGGACAACTACTACATCGAGAACTGGTCGCTCTGGCTCGACCTGAAGATCATCCTGATGACGGTCCCGGC
>CAZGJV010000020.1:5786-49749 GCA_964525715.1 uncultured Conexibacter sp.
TCGAGAACTGGTCGCTCTGGCTCGACCTGAAGATCATCCTGATGACGGTCCCGGCGCTGCTCGGGCGCCACGACGCCGAGTGACGTCGCCCGAAGGCGTCCGCTTGCGGTCGCCGTAGGGCGAAACGGCAAATATGGACCGTGCACCCTCCGTCGAAGCCGGTTCCGGGGCGCCGATGCCATCCGCAGGCTCCGGACAGGCACTCCCGCAACGCATGGCGGAGGCCGCTTAAGGCTGCTTCCTTCCGGACCTGACCTGGTTCACGGGTCGCCATCGCGCGGGACCTGGCCATCGACGCCTGCGAGCGACGAGCTGACCCCCGGAGCCGCACCCCTCGAGAGGGAATTCGGCCCCGCTAGAGCGGATTGCAGGTACAGGGCACCGCTACCTCCCCGCCTAGCACGGTCCGCGGGCGATCATACTGGCCGCCGCTCCTCGGCGGCGTGCGCGATCACTGCCGCCATCTCGTCGCGGAAGCGCGCGCGGCCGAAGCGGCGGGCGTTCTCGCGCGGCGCGGCCGGGTCCAGCGAAAGCGCCTCGAAGCGCGCGATCGCGTCGGCGAGGCTCGCCGCCGTCTGCTCGGCGAACAGCACGCCGGTGCGCCCGTCGAGCACCGACTCGCGTGCACCGCCGACGCCGTAGGCGATCACCGGCAGGCCGGCGGCCTGCGCCTCCACCGGCACGATCCCGAAGTCCTCCTCGCCGGGGAACAGCAGCGCGCGGGCGCCGGCCAGCAGCGCGTCGCGCTCGTCGTCGGAGACGCGCCCGAGCAGTTCCGCGTTCGGGCCGGCCCCCGCGCGCACCGCCTCGAGCGCGCGGCCGCCGCCGGCGACCTTCACCGTGCGGCCGGCGAGCGCGGCGCCCGCGATGGCCAGGTCGACGCGCTTGTAGGGGACGACGCGCCCGAACACGAGGTAGAAGCCCTCCTCGCCCGGCCCGCCCGCCCGGCGCTCGATCCCGAGGTAGTGGTCCACGTCCACCGGGGCGTGCACGACGACCGCCTCGCGCCCGTAGAAGCGTCTGATGCGCGCGGCGACGTGCGCCGAGTTGGCGACGAACACGTCCGGGCGCGAGGCGCCCGCGAGGTCGGTGCGCCGCAGGTGCCCGAGCAGCGGCGGCAGCATCAGCCGCGTCGCGCGGCCGATCTCCTCGCCGTCGAGGAACTCCGGCTCCCAGGCGTAGCGCATCGGCGTGTGGCAGTAGCAGACGTGCAGCGTGCCGGGCGGGGTGCGGACGTTCTTCGCGTTCGCGTGGCTGCTCGACAGCACGAGGTCGAAGCCGGACAGGTCGAACGACTCGAACGCGCGGTTCATCAGCGGCAGCAGCTTCGGGTAGTTGCGCGTCGCCGTCGGGATGCGGTTCAGGAACGAGGCGTGGACGGGGCGCTCGGTGATGATCGCCGGCCACGGCTGCGGGTCGTAGACGGACGTGAACAGCTCCGCGTGCGGGAACAGCTCCAGCAGCTCGATCACGACGTCCTCCGACCCCCCGGGGATCGTCAGCCAGTCGTGCACGACCGCCACGCGCGGGAAGCGCGCCCGCAGCTCGTCGATCAGGGCGCTCACCGGCTGCGCTCCACGGCGGCGCGGAAGTCGGTCCACTCGGCCGCGTACGGCGCGATCCGCTCGCACAGCGCCTCCAGCTCGCGCCAGCCGGCGTCCGCCTCCCAGCCCCAGTGCAGGACGATCGGCGTCCACAGGCCGGTCTGCGCCTCGATCGCGCGCTCGGCCGCCGGCAGCACCTCGCGCGCGTGGCCGTAGAAGGGCGCGTAGGCCGGCAGGTAGACGGCGCCGTCGCGCCACTGCGGCGTGCGCTGGAAGCCGATCCGCCGGATCGACTCCGGGCCGCCGCAGACGATCGGGAAGCGCTCGGCGAGCAGCGGCCACTGGGCCGCGTCGAAGCGGTTGTAGGGGGCGACGAAGACGTCGGGGAAGACGCCGTGGCGGTCGAGCTCGGCGAGCGCGTCGTCGAGCAGCGCGGCGGTGGCGGCCGCGTCGAGCCCGCACAGCTCGGAGTGGCGGCGCGGTGAGGCGTTGCGCGTGCGGTGGTCGCGCCCGTGCAGCGCGATCGCGACGCCGGCCGAGCCCGCCGCGCGGCGCAGCAGCGCGGCCTCCTCGTCGGTCAGCGGGCGCGACTCGGTGCCGGCGGGGTCGAGTGGCGCTCTGCTCACGCGCGGCAGCGCGGCGACGAGGTAGGGGACGCCGGCCGACTGCAGGATCTCGTGGAAGCGCGCGAAGCCGGCCGAGCCGAAGCGCTCGGGGTCGTCCCACGCCTTGTAGTGAGGGAACTCGTCCACGCGCACGAGGAAGCGCGGCGGCGCGGCGGACTGCTCACCGAGCACCGCGCGGCGCGCGGCTATCAGCGGTGCGTCGACCGCGCGCTCGTGGTCGTAGCGCCCGAGCTTGCGCCGCACGTCCTGCACGAGCCGTCCGATCGCCGACGGGACCGGGCGCGCCCCGATCGCGTCGAGAGTGGCCGGGACCGCGGCCGCGTCCGCGTCGATCGATCCCGCCGCGAGCTCGGCGTCGAACAGCAGACGGGCGCCGCGGGCGGCGTCGATCTCGGGGGATGCGGTCGCTGCGGGGGAGCCCACCAGCGCGAGACTACATCTCGACCCGACGGCACCGCGCGCGGCCGGGCGTCTTGCGAGAATGCGCGTGTGTCTGGAGTCGAGCCCGGTCCGGACGGACTCCGCGTCACCGCCGTCGCCACCGCGCGACGGCTCGTCGGCGGGGTGCGCCGAGGGGTCCTGAGGGCGGTCCTCGAGCGCTCCGGCGAGACGAGCGCCGCCGTGCGTCTCACCGACATCGGTCTCGGGCGCGAGGGCTACCACGACTACGAGCCGTCCGGCTGGCGCAGCCTCAAGCGCGCGCTCGACGGTCTCGAGATCGGACCGGACGACGTCTTCGTCGACATCGGCTGCGGCAAGGGGCGGGTCGTCGCGCAGGCGGTGCGCCGGCCCTTCCGCCGCGTGATCGGCGTGGAGCTCGCGCCGGAGCTGGCGGAGCAGGCGCGGGCGCTGGTCGCGCGCCAGCGCCGCCGCCGCTGCGGATCGGTCGAGATCCTCAGCGCCGACGCGACCGCCTGGTCGCTGCCCGACGACGTGACGATCGTCTACGCGTACAACGCGCTGAGCGGCGACAGCCTGCGGGCGATGCTCGACCGCATCGCCGAATCGGCCGCACGTGCCCCGCGCCGCCTGCGGTACGTCTATGTCAACCCGCGCTGCGAGGCGGACGTCCTCGCCCACCCGCACTTCAGGCTGATCGCGCGCCGCGGCGGCCGCCGCTGGAGCGCGACGGATCCGCGTCGCGTGTCGATCTTCGACGTCGGCGCCTGACCCGGATGTCCGCGGCGCCGCCTCCCCACCTGCGTGGGCGCGACATCGTCTGCGTCGGCTTCGCCGACTGGGACGCGGAGCTGTGGACCAACCAGCAGCACCTGATGTCGCGGCTCGCGCGCGAGAACCGCGTGCTGTTCGTCGAGTCGCTCGGGCTGCGCCAGCCGCAGCTCGCCGGCAAGGACGTCAAGCGGATCCTGCGGCGCCTGCGCCGCGGCGTCGCGCCGCCGCGCGAGGCCGACGGGCTGCACGTGCTGTCGCCGCTGGTGATCCCGCTGCACCGCTTTGGCGTCGTGCGCGAGCTCAACCGGCGCCTGCTGCCGTGGCTCGTGCGCCGCGCGGCGCGCCGCCTCGGGATGCAGCGCCCGCTCCTGTGGGGCTACGTGCCGCAGGCGGAGGCGCTGCTCGGCGCGCTCGACCCGTCGCTCGTCGTCTACCACTGCGTCGACGACATCGCCGCCCAGCCGGGGATCGACGCCGCCTCCTTCCGCGCGGCGGAGACCCGCTTCGCGGGGCGCGCGGACCTCGTGCTCGCGAGCGCGCCGTCGCTCGCCGCGCGCATGCGCACGCTCAGCGGGAGCGTGCTCGACGCGCCCAACGTCGCCGACACCGCCCTGTTCGCGCGCGCGCTGGAGCCGGGCCCGGTCGACGCCGCGCTCGACGCGCTGCCGCGCCCGCGCGTCGTCTTCACCGGCGCGGTCGTCGCGACGAAGCTCGACGTGCCGCTGCTGGTCGAGCTGGCGCGCGCGCGGCCGCAGTGGTCGTTCGCGCTCGTCGGGCCGGTCGGGCCGGGCGACCCGCGCACCGACGTCTCCGCGCTCGTGGCCGAGCCGAACGTCCACCTGCTCGGCCCGCGCGCCTACGCGGAGCTGCCGGACGTGCTGCGCGGCGCCGACGTCGGCTTGATCCCCTACGCGCGCAACGAGCTGACCGACGCGATCTTCCCGATGAAGGTCTACGAGTACCTCGCCGCGGGCCTGCCGGTCGTCGCGACGGCGCTGCCGTCGATCGTCGGCGTGAAGGAGGTCGCGACGGCCGCGGACGCCGCCGGCCTCGCCGCGCTGATCGACAACGCGCTCGGGCACGACGGCTCCGAGCGCCGCGCCGCGCGCTCGCAGGCGGCCGAGGCGCACTCGTGGGACGCGCGCCTGGCCGAGATCGCGGCGGCGATCGAGGCGCTCGCGTGAGCGGCGACGTGCTCGTGTCCGCCCATGCGCCGGTGCTGCGCTCGGGGCGGGCGGTGCGCACCTACGGCGTCGCGCGGGCGCTGGCGGCGGCCGGGGGCAGGCTGACGTTCGTCTACGTGCGCTTCGGCGGCGACGGGCCGGACGCGGCGCACCGCGCGATCCCGGGGATCGCGTTCGAGGCGGTCGAGCCGTCGCGCGGCGTGCGGCGGGCACTGGCCTACGGCCTCGCGCGCCTGCGCGGCGTGCCGGACGACTTCGCCCGCGGCGTCTCGCCCGAGCTGGCGGCGACGGTCGCGCGGCTCGCGGCCGACCCGTCCACGCGCGTGATCGCCGACGGGCCGACCGAGGCTGCCGCGCTCGCCGGCGTCGCGCGCGTGCGGCCGGTGATCTACAACGCGCACAACCTCGAGTCGGCCTACCGCCACGAGCTGGCGGCGAGCGCGGGGCTCGGAAGCCCCGAGCAGCTACGGCGCTTCGAGCGCGGCGTGCTCGCGCGCTCGTCCGAGGCGTGGATGGTGAGCGAGGCCGACGCCGCCGCCGCGCGCGAGCTGTGCCCGCAGGCGACGCTGCGGCTCGTGCCGAACGTCGTGGACGTGTCCGCGATCGTCCCCGTCGAGCCCGACGTGAGCGCCCATCGCGCCCTGTTCGTCGGCAACTTCAGCTACGAGCCGAACCGGACGGGCCTCGACTTCCTGCTCGAGCAGGTGATGCCGCGCGTGTGGGAGCGGCTCCCCGACGCGCGCCTGCGGCTCGTCGGCGCTGGCCTCGAGACGCCGCCGTCGGAGGACCCGCGCGTCGAGGCGCTCGGCTTCGTGGACGACCTCGCCGACGCCTACACCGGTGTCTCGGCGGCCGTCGTGCCGCTGCTGCAGGGCGGCGGCACGCCGCTGAAGTTCGTCGAGGCGCTCGCCTACGGCCTGCCGGTCGTCGCGACGCCGCGCGCGGCTGCCGGGCTGGCGGTCAGAGACGGCGAGCACTGCCTGCTGGCGGAGGGCGCGGAGGCCTACGCCGACGCGCTCGCCCGCGTGCTGCGCGACGGCGCGCCGCAGCTGGGCCGCAACGGCCGCGCGCTCGCTGCCGAGCGCTACTCGATCGAGGCGCTCACGAAGCTCGTGGCGCGCTGACCGTCGCCAGCGTGCGCTGGAGGCCGTCGGCGAGCCCCACCTGCGGCGCCCAGCCGAGCAGCTCGCGTGCGCGCGACGCGTCGAGGCAGCTGCGCAGCACCTCGCCCTGGCGCGCGGGCGCGTGGACGGGCGCGAACGCCTCGCCGCCGTCGAGCCCGCGGAACGCCTCGACGAGGTCGAGCACCGACGTCTCGAGGCCGGTCCCGATGTTGATCGAGCCGCCGACGCCCAGTTCCGCGGCCCGCAGGTTCGCCGCCACGACGTCGCCGACGTAGACGTAGTCGCGCGTCTGCTCGCCGTCGCCGTAGATCGTCGGCGTGCGGCCCTCGGCGAAGCAGCCGCAGAAGATCGCGATCACGCCGCCCTCGCCGAGCGGGTCCTGGCGCGGGCCGTAGACGTTCGCGTAGCGCAGCGAGACGGTCGAGAGCCCGTGCAGGCGCGTGAACAGCGCGAGGTAGCCCTCGCCCGCCAGCTTGCCCTGCCCGTAGGGCGCCAGCGGCTGGGCGGGCGCGTCCTCGGGCGTCGGCACCTGCTGCGCCTCGCCGTAGACGGCGCCGCCGGTCGCCGAGTAGACGACGCGCCGCGCGCCGGACGCCTGCGCGGCGGCGAGCACGTTGATCGTGCCCTCGACGTTCACGCGCGCGTCGGCGGCCGGGTCGGCGACCGAGCGGCGCACGTCGATCTGCGCGGCGAGGTGGAAGACCAGCTCGGGTCGGACCTCGGCGAACAACGCCTGCAGCGCGTCGGCGTCGCACACGTCCAGCTCGTGCAGCGCCGCACCCCGCGCGAGCGCGCCGTCGAGGTTCGCGCGGCGGCCGGTCGAGAGGTCGTCGACGACGACGACGTCCTCGCCGCGCTCGATCAGCGCGTCGACGATGTTCGAGCCGATGAAGCCGGCTCCGCCGGTCACGAGGGCGATCATGGCGGCAGAGAGTACAGCGGGCGGCCGTGCGCCATGACCGGCACGCGTGCGCGCCAAGCCACCCCGTAGCCCTCAAGCGCAGCGCTCAGCTGACGACACCACTGGTGGAGCCGCACACACAGTACGCGGCGCCGGTCGGATCGCCCTCTCGCGATCCCTCCAAGACAAAGGCACCCCCATCGCGAGGTGGGTCCGCAAAGCCAGGGGTCTCTCCGAGACAGCCCAGCTGCCTTAGGAGCAACCATGTTCAGCCAGACCCTCTGCGGTCGGCGCCTGCTGAGTGCGGCCCTTGCCGCGCTCATCGCCTTGAGCGGCCTCGGCCTGCTCTCAGCCAGCAGCTCCGCTGCATCGCCGCACGCCACTCCCGTAGCACTGCGCACGGCCGCCGCCCAGGCGACGCGCGCCGATCACGTGCTCGTCGCCCGGGCACGAGCGCTTCACCGCTGCGAGCGAACGCAGCGAGCCCACCCGCGCCGCTGCAACGTGCAGCGTCGTGCCGTGCAGCGCGCCGGCGCCCAGCTCGCGCGCAGCGAGCACCGCCTCGCGCAGCTCAGCCGCACCGGCGGCGTCGTCGTGTCCGCCCGCGCCGCGGCCGTCGCCGCCGCGCCGAAGCTCACCGTCAGCGGCCAGAAGGTCGCGTGGACGAGCGTGAGCGGCAGCTCGTCGTACGTCTTCGTCCGCAAGGTCCCCGGCCTCGCGGACCAGTACTCGGTCGTCAACGGCACCTCGACGACGCCGGCGGCCGTGCCGGGCAAGACGGTCCAGTTCAGCGTCCGCGCCAACGTCTCCGGCAGCACGTGGGCGTCGCAGGTCTCGATCGCCTACCCGGTCGTGCCGCCGCCGGTCGTCACCACGACGGCGCCGACCATGACGGTCTCCGGCCAGACGCTCGGCTGGAAGGCGATCGGCAGCGTCACCGCCTACGTGCTCGACGCGAAGATCGCCGGTCAGGCCGACCAGTACACCGTCGTCAACGGCACGTCGGTCACGCCGGCCGCCGTCGCCGGCGCCACCGTGAGCTACAGCGTGCGCACGGACGTCGACAGCAGCGCCTGGTCCTCGCCCGTCTCGATCGCGTACGCCGCCTCGGCGCCCGCGCCCGACCCGACGCCCGCGTCGTCGCTCCAGATGGGCGTCGTCGCCGGCTCCGCGCTGTCGTACGAGCTCCCGTTCGTGCAGCAGCTCGGCGCGCACACCGCGCGGATGGAGTTCAGCGCCGACACGTCGGCGTCGAGCATGGCCTCGACGATCGACGCCTACGCCAAGGCCGGGATCCGGCCGATGCTGCTGGCGACGTTCGCCAGCGACATGCCGACGAGCGCCGAGGCGCAGAACGTCGGCACCTGGGCCGCCGCATATGGTCCGGGCGGCTCGTTCTGGGCTGGCAAGACCTACCCGGCCGACACGGCCGTGACGGACATCGAGTTCGGCAACGAGACGAGCTACAGCTACGAGTTCTCGGACAACTCGGCGAGCGCCTACGCCGCCCGCGCGCAGTCCTATGCGCTGAGCGCGAAGACGGCTGCGACCGCGATCGCGGCGGCCAACCCGCATGTCGGGCTGCTCGTGCAGGGCGACAACGCCCAGCAGGGCACCGCCTGGGTCCAGAACATGTTCAAGGCGGTTCCGAACCTCGGCAGCCTCGTCGCCGGCTGGACGATCCATCCGTACGGCCCCAACTGGGCGACGCGGATCGACTCGACGATCAGCTCGACGCAGGCCGCCGGCTCGCCGGACAAGCCGATCTTCGTCACCGAGTGGGGAATCTCGACCGACAACGGCCGCTGCCTCGACGACAACTACGGCTTCGACAAGTGCATGACCTACTCCTCGGCCGCGACGACGCTGCACACGGCGTTGACCGGCATGGAGAGCCGCTACGGCAGCCGACTCGGCGGCTTCTTCCTCTACCAGGCGCACGACCAGTACGCGACCGGCACGCAGAGCGGCCGCGAGGCGTACTTCGGGGCGCTCCAGTCCAACAAGGCGTCCAAGGGCGCGTACACCACGGAGGTGAAGGCTGACCTCGCCGCCAACTAGCAGTGAGATGCGGGCGGCATACCCCCGCAGATCCGGACCGCCGGCGCGCCCTCAGGGCGCGCCGGCCTGCGTTGAGGCCCCATCCGGCGGGGCTGGACATCCGTCCAGCGATCCCCGCTCGGCTGGGGCCTCGACCGCGATCCGCCGAACTTGAGCGTGGGCACGGTCGCCCGCCTCGTCCGACGGATCGGACACAGCGGCGCGACAGGCTCGCCTTTCCCGACAAACGGCACCCCCACCGCGAGGTGGGTCCGCAAAGCCAGGGGTCTCTCGCAGACAGCCCGGCTACCGAAGGAGACTCGATGCTCGCGTTCCCCGTGCGCTCGTCGCTGCGCATGCTTCTCGCCTCGCTGCTGCTGATCGGCAGCATGGCTGCCCTCGCGGCCGCTCCCGGCACGGCGAACGCGTCGGCCCCCAAGGCCGTCGCCGCCAAGGCCGTCGCCGCCCGCCTGCAGCGCGCCGCCACGGCCGAGCGCGCCGCCGACCACCGCTTCGTGACGCTGGCGCGCGCGCTCAAGCGCTGCCAGCGCCGCCACGGCGCCTGCCGCACGCAGCGCCGCGCGCTGCAGCTCGCCGGCCGCAGACTCCAGCGGGCGCAGAGCACGCTCAACCGCATCGCGCGCGACACCGCGAAGGGGACGCAGGCGAGCGCGACGCTGCCGGCGCCGGCGATCTCGGTCAGCGGGCAGAAGCTCTCGTGGAGCGCGGTCAGCAACGTCAGCCGCTACGTGTTCGTGCGCAAGGTGACGGGCCAGGCCGACCAGTACTCGCTCGTCTCCGGCACGTCGGTCACGCCGCCGGCGGTTCCGGGCGCGACGGTCCGCTACAGCGTCCGCGCGGACGCGACCGGCAGCGCGTGGGCGCCCGAGGTCTCCGTCAGCTACGCGGCGATCTCGCCCGCCTCGACGCCGGCGCCGTCCTCCCCGGCCCCGGCCCCCGCGCCCGCCCCGACTCCGGTCCCCGCGCCGGCGCCGTCCACGAGCGCTGCGCAGCTCGCCGCGCCGTCGCTGGCGGTGAGCGGCAAGACGCTCGCGTGGAACGCCGTCGGCGGCGTCTCCACCTATGTGCTTGCGACGAAGGTGCCGGGCCAGGCCGACGCGTACTCGGCCGTCAGCGGCACGTCGGCCGCGCCGGCCGCGGTGCCGGGCCAGACGGTCCACTACAGCGTCCGCACGGCGATCGACGGCAGCGCCTGGGCGCCTGAGGTCTCGATCACCTACCCGGCCGCGACGTCGTCCTCGACGCCGGCTCCGGCCCCTGCGCCCGCTCCGGCCCCCGCTCCGGCCCCCGCCCCCCCGACGACCCCCGTCACGGGCAACTTCCAGATGGGCGTCGTCGCCGGCAGCTCGCTCAACTACGAGGAGCCCTTCATCCAGAGCATGGGCGCGCACACCGCCCGCCTCAACACGAGCATCGACACGACCGCCGCCCAGCTCGCCTCGACGATGGACCTGTACGCGCGAGCGGGTATCCGCCCGATGCTGATGGCCGAGTTCTACGCCCGCATCCCGACGACGGCCGAGGCGCAGAACCTCGCGAGCTGGGCCGCGGCGTACGGTCCGGGCGGCTCGTTCTGGCAGGGCAAGAGCTACCCGGCCAACACGGCCGTGACGGACATCGAGTTCGGCAACGAGACGAGCTACAGCTACCAGTTCTCCGACAACTCGCTGTCGACGTACGCCGCCCGCGCGCAGTCCTACGCGCTCGTGGCGAAGACCGCCGCGGTCGCGATCCGCGCCGCCAACCCGAACGTCGGCCTGCTGGTCCAGGGCGACAACGCGGTCAACCAGAACGCGTGGGTCCAGAACATGTTCAAGGCAGTGCCGGACCTCGGCAGCTACGCCGCCGGCTGGACGATCCACCCCTACGGCCCCAACTGGGCGACGCGGATCGACTCGACCGTCAGCTCGACGAAGGCCGCCGGCTCGCCCGACCTGCCGATCTGGGTCACCGAGTGGGGCGTCTCGACCGACAACGGCCGCTGCCTCGACGACAACTACGGCTTCGACAAGTGCATGTCGTACGACGAGGCTGCCACCACCCTGCACGGCGCGCTGGCGGGGATGGAGAGCCGCTACGGCAGCCGCCTCGGCGCCTTCTTCCTCTACCAGACGCACGACCAGTACGCGACCGGCACGCAGACGGGCCGCGAGGCGTACTTCGGCGCCGAGCAGAGCAACGGCGCGCCGAAGGGCGCCTTGACGGCCGAGGTCAAGGCCGACCTGGCGGCGAACTGAGCGGGGACTAGTTCCCGCTCGCCGGGGGCGCGGCCCGCGACCGCGACCCCAGCGCGGCGAGCAGGCCGAGCTGCGCGGCGACCAGGACCGAGAAGCGTGCGTCGACGCCGGTGAAGCTCGCGGTCGTCTCGATCGCGATCAGGCCTGCGAAGCCGACCAGCGAGGCGATGCCGAAGCAGCGGAAGAGCGCGACGTCGCGGTTGCCTCTCCAGACGCGCCAGGCGAGCACGAACCCGCCCAGCAGCAGCGAGATGTATGCCGCCGCGCCGAGGATCCCGAGCTTCAGCCACCACCACAGCAGCACGAAGTGGACGTACAGGCGCCCGCCGTCGTGCTCGATCGGCAGCGAGCGCGCGGTCGCGACCCAGCCCTGCTCGACCCCGATGCCCGCGATCGGGTCGCGCTTGATCTGGGCGATCACGTTGGCGCGCTCGTCGAGGCGGTAGCGGTCCTCGACGTTGGTCTGCAGGTTCGTCGGCGCGAGTGACGTCGCACGCGACGTCAGCGGCGTCGCCGCCTGGAAGCCGACCGTGCCGAGCACCCAGATCGCGAGCGCCACGAGCGCCACCGACGGGATCAGCAGGCGCCGGCCGCGCGCCGACGTCCCGAACAGCAGCACGAGCACGAGGCCCAGCACGGATGCGATCCAGAACGACCGGCGGTAGGACAGCACCATCGAGGCGGTCAGCAGTGGCACGGCGATCAGCATCCAGCGCTCGCGCGGCATCCCGCCGACGATCGCCGCGATCGTCCCCAGCAACGCGATCATGATCAGCCAGTTCGCCGTCGGCTCGTAGTAGGTCAGGTGCGCGCCCGTGTCGAGCTCGACGCTGCCGCCGCCGGCCATCACGATCAGCCCCATCGCGGCCTTCAGCACCGCGAGCACGACGGCGCCCTTGAGCAGCCGGGCGATCTGGTCGCGGTCGAGGTCGAGGTTCACCACCGCGAAGGGGATCACGACCATGTAGCCGAGCACGTGCATCGTGAAGAGCGTGTCTCTCAGGCTCGCCCCGCCGGCCTGCGTGACCGCGATCCCGGCCGCCATCGCGAGCGCCACGATCAGCAGCGGGAGGGCCAGCGCCGGCGGCATGTGCGGCTGTCTGCGGCGGCGCACGAGGTCGGCTGCGACCGCGACGCCAGCGAGCAGGACGAGCAGGTCGAGCGCCGTCAGCTGCTTGTAGACGCGGTCGTAGAGATGCGTCATCACGGGGATGCCGAACGTCGTCCCCTCGCAGACGATCGGGAGCACCACCGCCGTCGTGACCATCACGACCGGTCGCCGCAGCAGCACCACGAGGCCGACGAGCGCCAACGGCACGAACAGCCCGGCGCCGCCGAGCCGCCGCTCGGCGAAGACCGCGACCGCGAGCGTCGCGATCGCGGCGGCGAGCGCCGCCAGCAGCGACTCGGCCCAGAAGCCGCTCAGTCGCTGACGAAGCGCGAGCACCGCCGGACTCCGGCTAGCGCGGTGCGCGCCGGCGGCCCGGCACCGACGGCAGCACGTCTGCCTCGCCGCGGAGCGCCGGCTCGGTCGGGCCGTAGACCTCGTACCCGTTGCGGCCCGTGGAGCGCACGCCCGTCACGACGAGGCCGACCGGCTGGAGCATGTGGCGGTCGAGGATCGCCCGCGCTCTCTGGACCTGGTCGCGCGTCGTGTGCGCGACGCGCGCGACGATCAGCGCGGCGTGGATCGCCGGGTTGTTCAACAGCACCTGCGCGTCGGCGACCGGGTTCAGCGGCGGCGCGTCGATGATCACCATCGTGTCGTCGCTCGCGAGGTCGGCCAGCAGGGCGGAGACGGCGGGGGAGCTGAGCAGCTCCGACGGGTTCGGCGGCAGCGCGCCGGCGGGCAGCAGCGACAGGTTCGGCAGCTGCGGCAGCGGCTGCAGCAGCACGTCGCCGAGGTCCGCCTGCCCCGTCAGCACGGTCGTGATCCCGCGGCGCGGATCGAGCGCGAAGTGGTGCGAGAAGCTCGGCTGGCGCAGGTCGAGCTCGACCACGACGACGCGCCGGCCGGCGAGCGCGACGGCGCGGGCGAGGTCGATCGAGGCGGTCGACTTGCCCTCGCTGGCGACGGCGCTCGTGATCAGCAGCGTGTCGAGCTGGCGCGTCACGGCGATGAAGTCGAGTGCGCTGCGCAGGATCCGGTAGGGCTCGAGCGAGTGGCTGCGGTCGTCCATTCGATCGCCCTTGAAGGCGCTCGGCGGGACGCTCGCGAGCACCGGCAGGCGATAGCCGCGCTCGAAGCCCTCGACCGAGTTGACGCGCCGGTCGAGCGACTCGAGCAGGAACACGAGCGCACCCGACAGCGCGAGCCCGACCAGCAAGCCGAGGACCACCGTCGTTCTGAGGCTCGTGCCGCTCGGCGCGCCGGGCACGCCCGCGCGCGAGATGATCTGCAGGCCGCCGTTCGCGATCGCGCGCAGCTCGTCGAGCCGCTGGCTCGACTGCTCCAGCGTGAGGCGGTTGGCCGAGTTGGGCGCGGAGGCGGCGATCTGTCTCGCCAGGTCCGCCTGTGCGGCGTCGATCGAGGCGAGCTGCGCCTGCTCCTGGGTCGCGAGGTACTGGTCGGCGAACGCGTTCGCAAGCCGGGCCGAGAAGACCGGGCTGGTCGTCGCGGCGGTGATGTTGATGACGTTCGCGTTCGGCGCCGCCTCGACGGCCACCGCGCTCTGCAGCGTCTCGGGCGAAGCCGGCGATCTCAGCTCCGCTCTGACGCCCTGCGCGACGCTGCGCGAGGAGGCGATCAGCACGTTCGTGGCCGCGTCGCGCGCCGGGTCGCCGCTGCCCTGCTGGACCTGCAACGCGGACTGCGTGAGCGACGTGTTGCCGAACGCGACGCTGGCGGTCGCGTCGTAGCTGCGCGTGGACGACTCGTAGCGCGCGACGGCCGCGACGATGCAGGCGAGCACGACGCCGGCGATCAGCAGCCAGCGGCGGCGGATCACCTCGAGGAACGTCGACAGCGACTCGCGCTCGCGCGGGAGATCGCCCGACGCCAGCGGCGGCATCAGCCCGCTGCTCATGGCGTCGTGCGGTCCGGGACGGGCATCCTCGGGATGTTACCCAGGGGTGATGTCGGCCTCCCCGCGGCTGGACGCACGTCGGGGAACCCGGCGCGTGCGCCTCAGGCGGGGCGTCGCGCGATCGCGTCCGCGTAGAGCGCGGCCGTGCGCTGCGCGATCGCGTCCCACGAGAAGCGCTCGTCCGCCAGCGCGCGCGCCGCGGCGCCGCGCGCGCGGCATGCCGCGCGGCCCGCGGCGACGATCGCGCGCAGCTGCTGCGCCAGCGCGCCGGGGTCGGCGCGCGCGCACAGCCAGCCCGTCTCGCCGTCGACGACGTACTCCGGGAGCCCGCCGACGGGGTACGCGACGACCGGGCATCCGTAGCCGTAGGCGAGCAGCAGCACGCCGCTCGCGCTCGCCTGCCGGTAGGGCAGCGCCGCCACGTCGGCGGCCGCGAACAGGCGCCCGGCCTCCTCCGCCGGCACGAACCCCTCGTGCACCACGAGGCGGCCCGCGAGGCGCGCGTCCGCGCGCAGGTCGGCGACCTCGGCGAGCGCCCCCTTGTCCTCGCCGGCGAGCACGACGCGCACGCCGGGAACCTCGGCGGCCGCGAGCAGCAGGTCGCGCACGCCCTTGTCGGGGCGCAGCTGGCCGAACAGCAGCACGACGAGCTCGTCCTCGCCGGCGCCCAGCTGCGCGCGCGCGGCCGCCGGGTCGGCGTCCGGCGCGCCGCGCCGCGCGAGCCCGCCGTACTCGCCGTGCGGGATCACGACGGCCTTCGCGGCGGTCGTCGGCGGCAGCGCGGCGCGGTCGTGCTCGGCGTGGATCACGAGCCGCGCGGCGCAGCGGTCGGTCAGCGCGCGGGAGCGCGCGTAGGCGCGCGCGCCGCGCTCGAACGTGTTGTGCGGCGTCCACACGAACGGGCGCCGCGCGGACCGCACGAGCAGCGCCTGCACGGCGCCGAGCGGCGGCCACTCGCCGCCCTGCACGTGCACGACGTCGGCGGCGCGCGCGAGCCGCAGCAGCGGCGCGTGTGCCGCCAGGTGCGTCGCGCCGTTGACGGCCTTCGACAGGCGCGCGCGGCGGATCGCGCGGCCGAGCGCCGTGCGCCCGCGCACGTACGGGAACAGGCCGTGCACCGCGACGCCGGGCGCGGACGGGTAGCGGTGGTCGCGCGCGGTCGCGACGTCGACCGCCCAGCCGGCGCGCGCGAGCGCGGCCGCCAGCTCGGCGGTGTAGTCGGCGACGCCGCCGACCCCGCCCTCCTCGACCAGCAGGACGGTGACGTCGTCCGCAGGTCGTCGCTTGCGATGACCGGAGGGCGAAAGGGTCATCGCCGCCGCAGCCGCCGCAGCTGGTCCTGGCGCTCCCGCGGCAGGCGGCGCGCGAGTCTGCGCGCGCCGAAGCGCAGGTGCTTCGGCGCCAGCCGCAGGCGGATCAGCGGATAGCGCCGGCCGGGGGGGAAGAGCGTGCGCCACGCGAGCGGGCGGTTCTCGTCCGACAGGCGCCACTTGTAGTCGTGTGCGCCGCCGCCGAGGTCGGCGCTGCGCGCGCCGCTCGCGGCACCCGCCTCGAGCGCCAGCAGCATCGTCTGCGTGCCGGGCGCGTGCTTGGCCCAGGCGGGGTCGAAGCCGCCGCCCCAGAAGCCGAGCGCGTCGCCGGCGCGCAGCACGAGGTCGGCCGCGATCGGGCCGTCCGGCCCCTCCAGCAGCGCGACCGCGAGCCGTCCGTCGTCGTCGAGCGCGCGCGCGGCGGCGGCGATCACGCGGCGCGCCTCGTCGCCGACGTTGGAGCCGCCGCGCCCCTCCCAGCGGGCGTAGTGCAGCCGCAGCAGCGCGTCGACCGCCCCCTCGTCGGTCGCGAGGCGGCCGTGCACGCCCTCCTCCTCGAGCCGCCGCGCGACGCGGCGCGCCTCCTTGCGGAACTTCCGCTCGCGGCGCGCCATCCACGCCTCGTAGTCGGCGTCGAGCGCGATCGCCGGGCTGTCCATCGTGACGTCGGTGCGCAGGCGCGGGCGGCGGCGGCTCGGCCAGCCGCCGGCGACCAGCTCGGGCCATGGGTCGGCGGCGTCGATCCCCTCGAACACGACGCTCGCGGGCGGCGGGTCGGCGGCGGCCAGGCCGGCCGCGATCGCCGCCGCCACCTCGCGCTCGTGCCCGGCCGCCGCGAGCGGGCCGATCCGGTGGGTGAAGCCGGCGCCCAGCAGGCGGTACTCGGCGAGCCCGTAGGCGACCTGCGCGAAGAACGGCCCGACGCCGATCAGCGCGCCGTCCGCGTCGAGCGCGAGCACGACGCGCAGGCGCGCATCGCCGCTGCGCCCTTCGCGCCACCAGGCGAGCATCCACGCGGGCGTGCAGAACGGGCGGCCGGCGTCGGCGGCGAGCGCGTCCCACGCCGCTTCGTGCGGGGCCAGCTCGTCTGCGTCCTGGATGACAAGGGGGTGCAGCACGGGGGAGGGAAGCGGGCGCACCGGCGGATAGTATGCGGCGCCCGTGGGTCGCGACCGCATCGTCTCCATCCAGACCACGAACGAGCGCGGCGGGGCCGAGTACGCGAACGTCGACCTGCTCGAGGCGCTGCGCCAGCGCGGGCACGACGTGCTGCTGGTCACGAACGTGCCCGACATCGCAGCCAAGACGCAGGTGCCGGTCGTCGCGATCGACCTCGGCCCGAAGCTCAACAGACGCAGCGTCGTGCAGACGGCGCTCGCGACGCCGCGCACGCTGTGGCGGATGGCGCGCGCGCTGCGTGCCGCGCGCCCGGTCGGCGTGACGTTCCTGCACTTCAAGAAGGAGCAGCTGCTGTGCGCGCTGCTGCCGCGCCAGCTCACCGGCCGCATCGCGTGGGCCGAATGGGGACCGGTGCCGCCGGACCTGCGCAGCGGGCTGCCGCGCGTCCTGTACGCGCTCGCCGCGCGTCGCGCGCGGGCGATCATGGCCGTCTCGGAGGGGACGAAGCGCACCGTCGTGGGCGCGGGCGTGCCGGCCGAGAAGGTGCTCGTCGTGCCGAACCTCGTCGACGTCGACGAGGTCAGCTTCGACCCCGAGGCGCGCGAGCGGCTGCGGGCGGAGTGGGGCGCCGGGCCGGACACGCTCGTCGCCGGCTGCATCTCGCGTTTCCAGCGGCGCAAGCGCAACGACGTCGTGATCGACGCGATGGCGCACGTCGACGGCGACGTGCTGATGGTGCTCGCGGGCGAGGGCGACGAGGAGCCGGCGCTGCGCGAGCGCGCGGCGCCCTTCGGCGAGCGCGTGCGCTTCGCGCCCAACGTGCGCGGCCACGTCGAGACGTTCCTGTCGGCCTGCGACGTGCTCGTGTTCGCGCCGAGCCCGACCGAGGGCGCCCCGCGCGTGATCGTGATGGCGCAGCTCGTCGGCGTGCCCGTGATCTCGACCGACCCCGAGGGCGCCGACGAGCTGGTGCCGCCGGGGACCGGGACGATCTGCTCGCCCTCGCACGATCCGAGAGCGCTCGCCGCCGCGCTCGCCGTCTACCGCGACGACCCGGAGCGCCGCAAGCGCGAGGGCGCGGCGGGGCGTGAGGCGACGCTCGTGCGCCACGACCCGGAGCGCACGCTGCAGACGGTCGAGCGGGCGCTCGGCCTCCGGTGAGCGCGACCCTCCGGCGGCCTACCTGCGCAGCCTGCGCTGCGCCGCTCTGAGGCGCTCGACCTGCTCGTCGGACAGCAGCCGCAGCGCGCCGGCGCGCAGCTCGCTGCGGGCGAACGCGGGCACGGTGCGCAGCGCCGTGAGCGGGAGGCGCGGGCCCGGCGCCATCAGCACCCCCCACTCCACCGGCATGCTCCCGTCGGCGAAGCGCAGCTTGTAGGACTGCTGGCCGACGCCCAGGTCGATCCGCTGCGCGCCGCGCGCGAAGGCGTCCTCGACGGCGTCGAGCAGGCACAGCAGCGACGGCTTGAGGTCCGCGTGGCGCTCGTCCCAGCCGCCGTTGACGAACAGCGCGGTGGCGCCGGCGGCGAGGAACAGCTGCGCGCAGACCGGCTCGCCGTCGAGCTCGAGCACGCGCAGCGAGAGCCGTCCGTCTTCGAGCAGCCGCTCGCCCGCGTCCTGCACCATCGCGCTGAAGCGGTCGCCGAGGTCGACGAGGTTCGAATGGCCTCTGCCGACCCAGCGCATCGCGTGCAGGCGCGTCAGCGTGGCCGCGTCGTCCGCGAGCGTCTCGCGCGTGGCGAGGCGCGAGATGCCGCCGGCCTCCGCGAATCTGCGCCGCAGGCGGCGCATCTGGCCGCGGAAGTTCGAGCTCTTGCCGGCGAGCCAGGCGTCGAACGACTCCTCGCGCAGCGTCATGAGCGGGCAGGCGTCGAGGTTGGTGCGCCACAGCCGCGGTCGCAGCGGGCCGGGCCAGCGCTCGCGCAGCGCGGCGGCCCACAGCGCCTCGACCGGGGCGGCCTCGAACAGCAGCGCGTCGGGACGCGGGTCGGCCCCGGCGAGCGCCGCGCCGATCGCCTCCGCGACGTCCCACTCGCGGCCCGTGCGCGCGAGCGGTGCGAGCCGCCCGGCGATCTCGATGCCCGGCAGGCGATAGTCGACGCGGCCGCCCGTGCCGGGCTCGACGTAGTACGGCGCGAGGCCGGCGAGGGCGTCGCCGTCGCGCACCACGACCGCCCGCAGGGCCGCGCCCGGCGGCGCGACGTGCCGCCACCACGCGAGCACCCACGCGGGGCTCAGCTGGGGCATGCCGCACTCGGCCGCGAGCGCGTCCCACTCAGGGGTCAGCTCCGCGAGGCGCTCGACCTCGGTGACCAGCTCGGCGTCGGGCATCGAACGGCCTAGGGCGTCTCGCCGGGTGCCGGGGCGGCGTGCCCGTGCGGCGCTCGCTCCAGCGCCTCGCGCGGGTCCACGCGCGGGTCGATCGCCCGCATCGGCGCGCGGCCCTTCAGCACGATCTCCTGGTACTCGTCCTCGGCGTCGGACTGCATGACGATCGCGCCGCCGACGCCGAGCGTCGCGCTGTCGCCGTCGATCACGATCGTGCGGATGACGATGTTCAGGTCGACGCCGCCGCTGAGCCCGAAGTAGCCGATCGCGCCGGAGTAGACGCCGCGCGCCTCGCCCTCCAGCTCGTCGATGATCTCCATCGTGCGCTTCTTCGGCGCGCCCGTCATCGAGCCGCCCGGGAAGCACGCGCGGATGCAGTCCGGCGGCTCGACGTCCTCGCGCAGCAGGCCGCGCACGGTCGAGACGAGCTGGTGGACCGTCTCGTAGGACTCGACGTGCATCAGGAACGGGACGTGCACGGTCCCGACCTCGCAGACGACGCCGAGGTCGTTGCGCAGCAGGTCGGCGATCATCAGGTTCTCGGCGCGCGTCTTCTCGTCGGAGCGCAGCTCCTCCGCCAGCCGCACGTCCTCCGCCGGCGTCGCGCCGCGCGGGCAGGTGCCCTTGATCGGCTTCGCCTCCGCCCAGCGGTCGCGTCCGATCGACAGGAAGCGCTCGGGCGACGAGCTGAGCACGGCCGAGTCGCCGACGCGCAGGTAGGCCGAGAACGGCGCCGGGTTCACGCGCCGCAGCGTGCGGTACAGCGGCAGCGGCTCGGGCCGCACCTCGGCGGTGACCTTGTTCGTAAGGCAGATCTCGTACGACTCGCCGTCGATCAGCGCCCGCTTGCAGGCCTCGATGTCGTCGAGATACTGCCGGTGCGAGCGGCTCAAGGAGAAGGCGACCGGGGCGTCATCGCGTTCGCCCGACAGCAGCTCCCAGTCGGTCGCGTCGACCGGCGGCAGCGAGACGAGCCGCAGGCTCGTGTCGCGGATCCAGCGCTCGCCGTCCTCGACGCCGTCGGGGTCCGCGACGCACAGCACGTACGTCGTCTGCTCGACGTGGTCGAAGGCGATCAGCCGGTCGGCGAACACGAACGCCGCGTCGGGCATCGCCGACGCGTGCGCCGCCTCGCCCTCGCAGTCGGCCTTCAGCTCGTAGCCGAGGTAGCCGACGAAGCCGCAGTTGAAGTCGAACGGCAGGTCGTCCGAGACGTAGCGCAGGCGCCGCGTCTCGCGGCTGAGGTAGTCGAAGATCGACTCCTCGGACGTCTCGACGACGCCGTTGCGCTCGACGCGCACGACGCCGTCGGCGACGTCGTACGTGATCACGGACGACAGCGGGCCGCCCGGCGCGCCCATGAACGAGAAGCGCGAGCGGGTGTCGAGCTTGCTGCTGTCGAGCCAGAAGGCGTGCTCGTCGTCGCCGTAGAGGTGCACGAACGCGCGCTCGGAGTCGACGAGCGTGTCGAGCCGCTTGACCTGCAGCGTCAGCCGCGGGCGCGCCTCGGGGCGCCACTCGCGGTGCGGCGGCGAGGCGGCGGTGGCGCGGCGCGCACCCGCGCCGTCGGCGCTCGCGCGGCCGTTCGCCCGCTGGTGCGCCGCCGTCAGGTCGCCGAAGTTGGCGAGCAGCCTGCGGCCGTACTCGGTGCTGATCGACTCGGGGTGGAACTGCACGCCCCAGCGCGGGCGCGTCTTGTGCGCGACGGCCATCAGCACGCCGTCGCTCGTCCAGGCGATCGGCTCCAGCTCGTCGGTGAGCTGCTCGACGCACAGCGAGTGGTAGCGCACGACCAGGAACTCGCGCGGGATGCCGGCGAACAGCGGCGAGTCCTCGTGCAGCACCGCGCTGACGCGGCCGTGCATCGGCTCGGGCGCGTGCACGACCTGCGCGCCGCTCTTCCAGCCGAGCCCCTGGTGGCCGAGGCAGACGCCCAGCAGCGGCACCTGCGCCTCGGCGATCGCGTCGCCGCAGACGCCGAAGTCCTCGACGCGGTCGGGCCGGCCGGGGCCGGGCGAGACGACGACGTTGTCGAACTCCAGCTCGGACAGCTCGGCCCACGTCGCCTCGTCGTTGCGCACGACGATCGGCTCGTCGCCGTTGGCCTCCGCCAGCAGCTGGAAGAGGTTGTAGGTGAACGAGTCGTAGTTGTCGATCAGCAGCGTCTTCATGATCAGACCAGGTACTTGCGCAGGACCTTGCCCAAGGGGCTCTTGGGGATCTCGTCGCGCAGCTCGACCTGCTGGGGGACCTTGTAGTTGGCGAGCCGCTCGCGGCAGAAGTCGATCAGCGCGCGCTCCTCGAACTGCTCGACCGGCACGACGACCGCCTTGACGACCTCCGCGCCGGGCGCGTCGCCGGGCACGCCGACGACGATCGCCTCGGCGATCGCCGGGTGCGCCTCGACGACGTCCTGCACCTCGATCGGGTCGACCTTGTAGCCGCCGACCTCGATCAGCAGCTTCTTGCGGCCGGTGATCGTGAGGCTGCCGTCACCTGCGAGCGACCCGAGGTCGCCCGTCTGGAAGCGGCCGCCGGCGAACGCCTCCGCGTTGACCGCCGGCAGGTCAGAGTAGCCGTCCGTCATCGCCGGGCTCGCGACCGCGACCTCGCCGATCTCGCCCTGCGGCAGCGGCGCGCCGTCGTCGTCGAGGATCTCGAACGCGACGTCGCCGATCGGCCTGCCGACGGACGCGAACGTCGCGACCGGGTCGGCGTCGAGGTTCGCGGCCATGAAGCCGGTCTCGGTCGAGCCGTAGAGCTGGCGCACGAGCACGCCGAACTTCTCGCCGAACGCGTCGAACGTCTCGCGCGCCAGCGCGGTGCCGGCGGAGAAGCACAGCCGCAGCGACGACAGGTCGGCGTGACCGGGCGCCTCCGCCAGCAGCTGATAGTGGAACGGCACGCCCGGGAAGACCGTGCAGCGCTCGCGCTCGAGCAGCTCGAGCGCGCGGTGGCGCTTGAGCAGGAACGGGTTCGGCTCCTCGAGGATCACGACCGTCGCGCCCCACACGGTCGGGGCGAGCAGGCAGGCGCCCATGCCCCAGGTGTGGAACAGCGGGATCGCGCTGAAGACGCGGTCGGCGGCGCTCACGTCCAGCTCGCCGTAGAGCGCCGCCTCGGCGGCGATCTGCCCGTGCGTGCGCGGGACGCGCTTGGGCCGGCCGGTCGAGCCGGACGAGAACTGGTAGACGAACACCTCGTCGGGGTCGCGCGGCGCGAGCCGCTCCGGCAGGCCGCGCTCGACCAGCTCCTCGAGCGTCAGCGCCTGGCCGTGGGCGGCCGTCGTCGTGATCACCTCGACCGGGTGGTCGAAGCCGGCGGCGATGCGCTCGCAGACGCCGGCCGTGCGCTCGTCGCTGACGATGCCGCGCACGTCGGCGCTGTGGAAGCACGCCTCCAGCTCGGCCTGCTTGAAGCCGGGGTTGACGGGCACGACGATCGCGCCGAGCGCCGTCACCGCGTGGAAGCAGGTGACGAACCAGGGGTCGTCGCGCAGCACGAGGCCGACGGCGTCGCCCGGGCCGATGCCGCGCTCGGCGAGCCCGTGCGCGAGCCGCTCGACCCGTTCGGCCAGCTCGCCCCAGGCGATCCGCTCGTCGCCGTAGACGATCGCCGTGTGCTCGGGGCGCTCGGCCGCCTGCGCGTACAGCCGTTCCATCGTCAGCATCTCGCCTACCCCTTCGCTCGCCGTACGAAAGCGTCGATCGCCGCGATCGTCTGGAAGTTCTCCGGCGTGAGCTGCTCGTCGGCCACGTCCACGTCGTAGCGCCCCTTCAGGAACGCCACGAGCTGGAGCAGCCCGTGCGAGTCGATCACGCCGCTGGCGAGCAGATCCTCGTCGGGCGCGATCGCGTCGATCGCGCTGCCGGTCATGAGCTCGCTCAGGATGAACTGCTCGACGTCGACGACGACGTCCATACGGCCACCTGCTTTCTCTCGGCTGTCGATGCGTTGATGTCTGCTCTGCGGCTGCGCCAGCGGCGCAGCACGCGCGTGCGCTCCACCTGCCACGCGGGGCGGTAGCCGCGCGCGTCGTAGGTCCAGCGCGCGCCGCGGTTGCCGGCCACGACCCAGCCCCACAGGCGCTCGAAGCCGCGCTCGCGCAGCGCCGTCTCGACCAGGTAGAGGACCTCGTTGGCGGTGCCGCCGGCGCGGTGGGCCTTGTGCACGTAGAGGTCGAAGCCGTAGACGTCCGCGGGGCCGAGGTCGATCCCGAGCCCGAACTCGCGCAGGTCGCGATGCGGCGGCATGGTCCCGTCCGTCCACCAGTAGCAGGCGACCAGCTCGTCGCCGCGGAAGCCGCCGAAGCCGCCGAAGCCGGCGTCGAGGTCCGCGGTGAAGCGCGCGTCGCCAGCGAGGTCCCCGCGCTCGCGGTTCAGCTCGCGCAGCGCCGGAAGGTGGCGGTGCCCGAGCGGCTCGAGCCGGACGCCTCCCGTGCGCGCCGGGACGGCGATCTGGTCCAGCGGCTTGACGAGCACGACCAGCGTCTCGCGCTTGAGCAGTTGCGCGCGCAGGCCGCTCGCGAGGAACGCGAGCATGCCGCGCAGGCCGCCGGCGGCAAGCCGGCGACGCAGCTCTCGGAGCGTCGAATGGAGGGGCGTGTGGCGCTGCATCGGCCGGGAGGACGGCGGCTCCGGGTATGGGCGGTTCGCTGACAGGGGGAGGTCGATGCTTATAGCATCGGCACGGCTCGCCCGATACGTGCACGTCATCTTGCAGCACAGCCGAATGGCCGACCTCCCCCAGCCAGATCCCGCGCAGGGCATCTTCGAGACGATGCTCGTCGTGCGCGGGGTCCCGCGCGAGCTGGACGCCCACCTCGAGCGGCTGCGCGAGAGCCTGCGCGTGCTCTACGACGTCGCGCTTCCGCCCCCCGCGCGCGGGCTGGCGCTCGAGCGGGCGGCCGGCCTGGCGCTCGGCCGGCTGCGCCTGTCGCTCACGCCGCAGGACGGCGACGCGCCGCGCGCCGAGGCGGTGGCACAGCCGGTCGACCGCGTGACCGTCCTGCCGGGCTGGGAGCTGGCGCTCGACCTGCGGTCGGTCGCCGCCGACGGCTGGAACGGCGCGCACAAGTGGGCCGACCGCCGTCTGCTCGAGCAGCTCGACGCGCAGGCCGCGCCCGAGAGCGCGCTGCTCGTCGATCGCGAGCGCGGGGTGCTGGAGACGACGCGCGCGAACGTGTTCGCCGTCGGCGAGGACGGTGTGCTGCGCACGCCGCCGCTGGCCGGCGGGGTGCTGCCGGGCGTGACGCGCGCCCGCGTCGTCGCGCTCGCCCGCGCGGCGGGGATCGAGGTGCGCGAGGAGCCACTGCGGACCGAGCGCCTGCTCGTCGCGCGCGAGCTGTTCGCGACCGGCTCGGTGCGCGGCGTCGAGCCGATCCGCTCGCTCGACGGCGTCGCCGTCGGCGGTCCCGGCCCGGTCACGACGCGGCTCGCGCGCGAGCTGCGCGCGCAGTGGCTCGACAGCGCCGTCGCCGTCTAAGAACCTTCTAAGCGCTACGCCGCGCCGGTGCGCTGCGCGCGCAGCGCCCGCAGCTCGTCGAGGTCGATCACGCGCAGCGCGAACAGCCCGGCGACGTAGACGACCCAGCCGATCGTCCCGGCCGGGATCAGCCCGAGCGGCGCGGCGAGCGTCATCACCCCGGTCATCGCGGCGGCGACGACGACCGTCGCGATCAGCCGCCACGGCTTGACGCGCAGGCGCAGCGCGAACAGCGCCGTGCCGAGCATGAGGGACATCGTCAGCACCTCGGTGATGACGGTGACCCAGGCGGACCCGAGCGCGCCGTACTTCGGAATCAGCAGCACGTTGAGGACGACGTTCGCGATCGCGCCGATCGCCGAGTAGATCGCGAGCCGCCAGTTGAGGTTCAGCAGCGGTGCGAGGAAGCCGGCGAGGGAGCCGAAGCAGATCGACACGAACGCGATCATCAGGATCGGCAGCACCTGCGCGGTGCGCGCGTAGGCGGGGCCGTAGAGCAGGTGGACGATCGGATCGGCGAGCGCGATCGTGACCGCGAGGATCGGCAGCGAGATGATCGCCAGCAGCTCCGCGGCGCGCTGCACGAGCCGGCGCACGCGGTCCGGGTCGTGCGCGTGGACGGCCGACAGCACCGGGAAGAACGACGACATCACCGCCGCCGGCAGGAACAGCAGCGGCGACAGGAAGCGGTACGCCGCCCCATACAGGCCGGCCTCTGTCGCGCTGGACAGCTGCAGCAGCAGGACGGCGTCGATCTGGTAATAGATCGTGATCAGGACGCTCGCGATCCCGAGCGGGACCGCGACCTTCATCAGCGGCTTCCACAGCGCCCGCCCGGCGCGCCAGGCGATGCGCGCGTAGCGCAGCGTCGCCCGCAGCTGCAGTCCGCCGACGATCGCGAGCACGACCGTGTAGCCGGCCGCGAACGCGACGACGCCTGCGCCGAGGCGCCACAGGACGATCGTCACGCCCAGCCAGAGGACGCTCTGCACGACGCTGAACGACAGCGCGAGCCCGGCGCGCAGGCGCGTGTTGAAGACCGCCATCAGGGCGCCGCCGCCGCTCGCGAAGATCGTCAGCGTGAGGATCCAGGCGGCCTCGTGACCGGTGTCGAGGAAGAACGGGACGCCGATCGCGCAGACGATCGCCGCGCCCACCGACAGCATGATGCGCATGCCGGCGAGCGCCCCGAGCCACTCTGCCTCGCGCGCGGGCTCCGCCGCCATCCGCTGCATCGCGACGGTCGTAAGGCCGAGGTCGGTCAGCACCGCGAAGATCCCCACGTACGCGCTCACGGCCGTCCAGACGCCGAATCCGGTCGTGCCGAGCGTGCGCGCGGCGAGCGGGGCGGTGACGACGCTGATCGCCATCGAGACGAGCCGCAGCACCACCTGCGTGCTGATGTTCGAGGCGATCGCGCGGCCGCCGGCCTCGCTCGCGTCGCCAGCGCTCCCGCCGGCCAGGAAGCGGCGCGGGAGCGTTCGAAGCCGGTCAGGCATGTGTGGAATACTCTCGCAGCCTTGCGCGTCCTCGTCGTCCTGCCGTTCCCTCCGCTGGTCGAAGGAAGCGCCGCCTCGCGCTGTGCGATCGGCATGCTCCGCGGCCTGGCGGGTCATGGCGTCGACCTCCACGTGCTCGCCGCCCAGCTGCGCGACGGGTCGCTCGACGGGCTGGCCGACGACCTGCCGCTCGAGCTCGCGCGCACGTCGCACCCGGCTCGCGCGCGTACGCGCTGGCTGCGCTTCACGCAGCCGCACGCGCTGCTCGCGACGACCTCGTTCGCGCCGCTCGTGCGCGAACGCGCGCGCGAGGCGGACGTCGTGCACTTCGTCGAGCTGGCGGCCTCGTCGCTCATCCCCTTCGTAGATCGGCCGGCGGTGGCGCAGATCCACTGTCTGACGCGCCGCGACCGCGACATCCGTCCGTTTTGGACGCGTGAGGGCCGCGTCGCGCACGAGCTGCTGCGCGCCGAGCGGCGTCTGTTCGGCCAGGCGAGATGGCTGCTGGCGAACTCGCGCGAGGTCGCCGATCCGCTCGCCGCGATGGCGCCCGACGCGCACGTGGCGGTCGCCCCGCTGCCGCTCGACCCGACGTCCTACACGCCGCGCGCGCGGCTCGACGCGCCCGTCGCCGGGCTGATCGGGATGGCCAAGTGGCCGCCGACCGCGAACGCCGTCGAGCGGCTGCTGACCGGCGTGTGGCCGCGCGTGCTCGAGCGGCGGCCGGACGCGCGCCTGCTGCTGGCCGGCTTCGGGATGGAGCGCGAGGCGTTCTCGCACCTGCCCGACCTCCCCGGCGTCGAGTGGCGCGGGACGGTCGGCTCGGCGACCGACTTCCTGCGCGAGCTGGGCGTGCTGCTGTACCCGCTCGGCCGCGGCAGCGGCGCGAAGATCAAGGTGCTGGAGGCGCTCGCGCTCGGCGTCCCGGTCGTGACGACGCCGGACGGCGCGGAGGGGATCGGCGGCCGCGACGGCCTCGTCGTCGAGACCGGCGACGAGGCGCTCGCCGCCGCGACGGCTGCGCTGCTGGAGGACGCCGGCGCGCGCCGCGCGGCCGGCGACGCGGCCCACGCGACGTTCATGGAGCACCACGCGCCGCTGCCGGCGAGTGCCCCGGTGCTCGCGCTGTACGAGCGGATGGCCGCGGCCGGGGCGACGCGGCGCGCGTTCGCCTGAGGGACCGCGTGCGCCTGCTCGCGTACAGCGACTCGCGGCAGGTCGGCGGCGCCGAGCTGGCGCTCGGCTACCTGCTGGGCGCGCTCGACCCGGACGTCGAGGCCGGCGTGCTGGCGGTCGACGAGGCGGTCGGCGCGGCGATCGCCGCCCACCGCGCCGGCACCGGCTTCGCCGTCGTGCGCCCGCCGCAGGGCACGCGCGACCGTGCCGCGCTCGCGCAGCACCGCCATGCGATCCGCGCGTTCGCGCCCGACGTCCTGCATGCGAACCAGGCCTGGCCGTGGGCCTGCGGCTACGCCGAGGTCGCTGCGCTGCTGACGCCCGGCGTGCGCGTCGTCGCGGTCGACCACCTGCCGGTCGGCGGGGCGATCCCGCGCCCGCGCCTGCTCGCGCGCCGCCTGCTCGCGCGCCGCCTGCACGCGCACGTCGCCGTCGGCGAGCGCGCCGCGCGCGACGTCGAGCGGCTCGTCGGCCTGCCCGCCGGCTCGGTCCGCGGCGTCGCGAACGGGGTTCCGCCGGCGCAGCCGGAGCCGGTCGCGCGCGCGACCGCCGGCCCGGCGATCGGCGCGCTCGGCCGCATCACCGACCAGAAGGGCTACGACGCGCTCGTGCGCGCGCTGCCGGCGCTGCCCGACGCGACGCTCGTGCTCGTCGGCGACGGGCCGGCGCGCGGCGCGCTGGAGGCGCTCGCGGCCGAGCTGGACGTCGCCGAGCGGCTCGTCGTGACCGGCTGGACGAGCGAGGCGCGGCGTCATCTGCCGACATTCGATGTATTGGCCGTCCCCTCGCTGTGGGAAGGTATGCCGCTCGTGATCCTCGAGGCGATGCACGCGGGACTGCCCGTCGTCGCGAGCGACGTCGGCTCGGTCTCCGAGGCAGTGCTCGACGGCGAGACGGGGTACGTCGTCGCGCCGGGCGACGAGGCGGCGCTGCGCGAGCGGCTCGCACGGCTGCTCGGCGACGCCGAGCTGCGGGCGCGTCTCGGCGAGCGCGGTCGCGCGATCGCCGGCGAGCGCTTCACGGACGCGGCGATGGCGCGGCGCTACGAGGCGGTCTACGCCGACGTGCTCGGAGCGCGCCGATGACGCGCCGCCGCCCGGCCCGGCGCCGCCCGGCGCTGGCGCACCGGCTCGTCGCCGTCGTCGCGGTCGCGGCGGCGTTCGGGGGCGGCTGCGGCGCTGCCGCCAAGCCGATCGTGCTCGCGCCGCTGCCGCCCGGCGCTCCGGCGCTGACGATCGGCGTCGTCGCCGACACGCTCGACGACTTCGGCAGCGCGCGTCCCAAGGAGGACCAGCGGGTGCGCTCGCTCGGCGTGCGCTGGATCCGCGAGGAGCTGCGCTGGCCGAGCATCGAGCCGACGCCCGGCGTCTACCGCTGGCGCCGCTTCGACAGACTGCTGACGGACTCCGCGAGTCGCGGCCTGCACGTGCTGCCGCTGCTGATCGGCACGCCCGGCTGGGCCGGCAGCTCGTCGCTCGCGCTGCCGAACGACCCGCAGGCGTTCGGCGCCTTCGCCGCGCGCGCGGCGGCGCGCTACGGACCGGGCGGCACCTTCTGGCGCGCCCATCGGGCCCTCGCCGGCTACGCGCCGCAGTGGTTCGAGCTGTGGAACGAGCCGTACACGGTGCAGTACTCGACCGGCGGCGTCGATCCGGTGCGCTATGCGCAGATGGTGCGCGCGGCGCTCCAGCAGGGGCGCGCCGCGAACCCGCGGGCGCGCTGGCTGATGGCCGCCGACCTCGACTACAACGACGCCCAGGGGACGGCGCACGACTGGCTGGGGACGATCGCCGCGTTCGACCCGACGCTGCCGGCGGACGTCGACGGCGTCGCGGTCCATCCGTACGCGTTCGTCCCGCCGACCGACCACGGAGACGACACGCAGCTGCGCTACCGCTTCGACCGGACCGTCGCGATCGAGCGCGAGCTGGTCCGTTACGGCGTGGCGAACCCGAAGCTGTGGATCACCGAGCTCGGCTGGAGCACGTGCAGCCTGCGGCCCGACTGCACGACCGAACGCAACCAGGCGCAGTGGCTCGCCGAGGCGGCCGCGGCGCTGCGGCGCGCGCCGCTGATCGGGCACGTGCAGGCGCTGTTCGTCTACCACCTGCACGACCTCGCCAACGCCAACGACCGCGAGGCGCATTACGGCTTGCTGCGCACGAACGGCACGCGCAAGCCGGCGTGGAACGTCGTGCGGGCGCTGACGCTCCAGCGGGCGCCGCCGCTGCCGAAGCTGCCGTCGCGGCGCGCCAGACGCTAGGCGGGCGCGGCGAGGAAGTTCCAGACCGGCTCGGTGAAGACGGCCTCGAAGCGGTCGCGCGTGTAGGGGCCGTCGCCTTCCAGGTCGAAGATCCGCAGGCCGGCGCCGTCGAGCAGGTCCCACACCTCGCCGGGCTTGGAGCCGTACAGGTCGGCGCCGCCGACGCCGTGCTCGAAGATCACGAACGGGCGGTGGCGGGCGAGCGTCTCGACGGCGCCGCGCATCACCAGCAGCTCGGCGCCCTCGACGTCGATCTTCACGAGCGAGGGCACGTAGCCGTCCGGCAGCGCCTCGTCGAGCTTGTCCAGCCGCACCGCGAAGCGCTCGACCTCCTGCGCGTGCGCCGGCAGGTCGGCGCGCTGGCGCAGGCCGCTCATCGCGGGCGCGTTGAGCACGTGCGTGAACTCGGCGCTGCCGGCCTCGTCGGAGCAGGCGGCGTTGCGCACGTCGACGCCGGGGAACGCGGCGGCGAGCTCCTCGGCCAGCCCGGGGATCGGCTCGTAGGCGATGTGGCGGCCGTCGGGCGCGACGGCGAGGATCATCTCGAGCATCTCGCCGCGGTTGGCGCCGACGTCGATCGCGTTGCCCTCGCGGCGCAGCGCGGTGGCGAGCACGACGCGCATCGCGTGCTCGTCGCGCAGCACCCGGCGCATCTCCGGGTCGAAGCTCGAGCGCGCTTCGCGCACGCGGCCGAGGACGGTGCGCGCCTGTTCCTCGCGGCCGCTGCGCACGGCGATCGAGCGGGCCGAGCGGCGCAGCGTGTCGGCAGTTGTGCGGAGCGGCGAGGCCATACGGCCGCGGATGCTAGTGGGTCGCGGGGACGGGCGCGGACGCCGAGCCGGCGCGCGCCGGGACGCCAGCTCGCAGCCCAATAACACAATAACCGTTGCGTCATTGCTCTGACCTCTGTAGGATCCCTCCTAGAGCGGGGATACGGTGTACGGCGACTAGCGCGCAGGGGATCGCGGCAGCGCCGATACGACAGACGGGGGAGCCATGGCACTGCTCGATAGCAGCCGCCGCCGCGAGGCGGTGCGCTGGCCGCTGGGCGCGATGCGCCGGCGAAGGCCCGAAGCGGAGAGCGGGCGCAATGCAACCTTGAGGGATCCGCGTGCACTCGCGTGCTTCCTGCTCGCGTGCCTCTTGATCGCGGGCGGCTTGGCGCACGTGCTCTCCCTACGGAGCCAGCGCCGCTCGGGCACCGACGGCGTCTGGGTCCAGGGGGTGATCCCCGCCGCCGCCGGCAGCACGGCCTGTCAGAGGCACGAGCTGCTGCCGGCGGGCACCGTCACGCTGCAGATACCCGGGAGGACGAGACGGTCGCCGCTCGTGACCGTGCGCCAGGGCGCGCGCGTGCTCGACAGCGTCGATGCGACGGCCGGCAGAACCGCGATCCAGGCGCCGATCCGCCCGCTCGCGGGCGACGTCGCGAACGTCGAGCTGTGCATCCGCTTCCGCGCTCGCGCCGTGCTGCTCGGCGGGCCGACGCCGCCGCGCGACGAAGCGGTCACGATCGACGGCAGCCGCTACGAAGGCTCGTTTCCGGTCACCTACCTGCTGCCGGGCGAGCGCTCGTGGTGGGGCTTCACGCGGCGGATCGCCGCGCGCATCGGCCGTGGGCGCGGCGGCTGGAGCGCGGGCTGGGCGGGGTGGCTGCTCGCGGCGCTCGTGCTCGCGGCGCTCGCGCTCACCGGCTGGATCGTGCTGCGCACGCTCGTCGCCGATCGACCGCGGCGCCGGACGGCGGTGGCGATCGCGGCCGTCGCGTTCCTCAACGCCGCCGCGTGGTCGTTCATCACGCCGGCGTTCCAGGTGCCCGACGAGGTCGCCCACGTCGCCTACGTGCAGAGCCTCGGCGAGACGGGCGCGCCCCCGCCCGCCCCGCGCTCGATCGTGGTCTCGCCCGAGCAGTCGGTGGCGATGGCCGACGCGGGCTTCGGCAGTACCGCCGCGCGCACGCTCAACGCCGCGGCGTGGTCGCCGCTGCAGCAGCGCTGGCTCGCGACCGACCTGCGACGGTCGCTGTCGCGCCGCCCGTCGATCGTCACGGGCGAAGGCGAGCCGGAGCCGCCGCTGTACTACACGCTCGAGTCGCTGCCCTACCGCGCCGCCAGCGGCGCCACGCTGCTCGACCGGCTCACGCTGATGCGGCTGCTGTCGGCCGCCTTCGCGGGCATCACCGCGCTGCTGTGCTTCCTGTTCGTGCGCGAGTGCCTGCCGGGGCGGCCATGGGCGTGGACGGTCGGCGGGCTCGGCGTCGCGTTCGCCCCGATGCTCGGCTTCATCTCGGGCGGCGTGAACCCGGACGCGCTGCTGTACACGCTCTCGGCTGCCCTCTTCCTGTGCGTCGCGCGCGGCTGGCGGCGTGGCGTGACGCTGCGGCTGGCGCTGTGCGCCGGAGCGCTGATCGCCGCGGGGATGCTGACGAAGGTCAACTTCTACGGCCTCGTCCCGGGCGCACTGCTCGGGCTCACGCTGGCGGCGCGCCGCACGACGCTGGCGTGGGATCGACGCGTCGCCGGGCTGCTCGCCGCGACGGTCCTGCTCGGCGCCGTGCTGTTCGCGCTCGGGGTCGGCTTCGAGCGGCTCGTGTGGCAGCGGCCATTCACGATCGGGCGCCCGGCGTCGCCGGAGAGCCACGTCAGCCTGTGGAGCCACGTCGGCTACATCTGGCAGGTGTTCCTGCCGCGGCTGCCCTTCCAGCCGCACACGACGCTCACGCACCCCGGCTACGAACAGCTCTTCAGATCGTTCATGGGCGTGTTCGGCACGATGGTCGTGTGGCTCCCGGCGCAGGCCTACCGCCTCGCCGCCGCGGTGCTGCTGCTCACCGGCGTGCTCGCCGTGCGCTCGCTGTGGGCGAATCCGCGCGAGCTGCGCTGGCGCCGCCGCGAGCTGCTCGGCTACCTCGCGATGGCGGGGGCGCTGCTGCTGCTGGTCGGGCTCTCGGCGGATCTCAGACGCGACATCCTGCACATCGTGCAGGGCCGCTACCTGCTGCCACTGCTGCCGCTGTTCGGGATAGCGCTCGCGCTCGGCGCACGCGGCGCCGGGGATCGCTGGGGCCGCTCGTTCGGCGTCGCGCTCGTCGCCGCAGCGGTCGTGTGGAGCCTGCTGGGCCAGCTCGCGACGATCGCGTTCTTCTACAGCTGACGAACCCCGCGACCGCCGGCACATCGTCCGGGACCCAGCATAAGACAGTAATATGATCTGAGCGGTGTAGGGGGGAACGTACGTCGGCGCGCCGTACGATGCGGCGGACAGAGGGGGAGTCACATCGCGATGGCCGTCAGGTCTGAGCCCATGCGATCGCGGCGACGCGGGTCGCCTCGGTCTCGCGTGCCGTGGCTGCGGCGCGTCGACAGGCGTGCGCTGGGCTGTCTGCTGGTCACGGGAGCGCTGCTCGCCGGCGGTCTCACGCTGCTGCTGGCGCATGCCTCGCCTCGCCGCACCGGCACGAACGGCATCGGGGCCGAACAGGTGCTCGCGACCCTCAATCCGGGCTCTCGGCTCTGCCAGGGAGGCGAGCTGCTGCCCTCCGGCACGACGACCATCCGGCTGCTCGTCCCAGCGCAGCAGGCACCGGGACCGGTGCTGCGGATCGTGCTCAGCCGCGGCGGCCGCGTGCTCGCGCGCACGACCGGGGTGGCCGGTCTGGGCGGGGTCGCCGACTACGCCGTCGTCGCACCGATCCCTCGTACGACGCGCGACCTCGACGACGTCCGGCTCTGCTTCACGGTCGGCACGGGAGCCGGGGAGGCGGCGGCGATCGGCAGCTACACCCCGCCGGGCACCGGCCAGGCCACCGTCGACGGCTCGGAAACAGGCGGCTCTATCCCGGTCGACTATCTTCGACCGGGGGCGGAGTCGTGGTGGTCCGTCGCCTCCGCGGTCGTACGGCGCATCGGCCTCGGACGCGGGAGCGCTGGAGGAGCGTGGACGGCGTGGCTCGCGCTCGTGCTCGTGCTCGCATCGCTCGTGCTCGCGACGCGAGCTGTCGTACGCACGGTGCTCCTCGATCCGCCTCCGCGCGTCGCGGCGCCGATCGACGACGCGACGCCGTGGAGGCGGATGCGCTTGGCGCTCCGGCGGATGCCGGCGATTGGCTGGACGGTCGCTGCGATCGGCGTTGCGAACGCGCTCGCCTGGGCGCTCATCACGCCGGCGTTCCAGGTTCCGGACGAGCAGACGCACGTCGCGTACGTGCAGCAGATCGCCGAGACCGGGCGCCCCCCGGCGAAGCGCGGGACCGCCGTGCTCGCGCCCGAGCTGACGGCGACCATGCAGGCCGTCCGCTACGGCGAGTATGTCGCGCGCCGCTTCGTCCCGGCGCTCTGGTCGCCGCTTCAGCAGCGCCAGCTCGAACGCGTGCTGCACGCCGGCCTGAGCCGCCGGGGGAACGGCGACGCCGGGCCCGCCGACCCCGAGCCGCCGCTCTACTACGCGCTCGAGGCGATCCCGTATCGGCTTGCCGCCGGCGCCACGCTGCTCGACCGGCTCTCGCTCATGCGGGCGGCTTCTGCGTTGCTGGCAGGGGCCACGGCGCTGCTCGTGCTGCTGTTCGTGCGCGAGTGCCTGCCCGGCCGCCCGTGGGCCTGGACGGTCGGCGGGGTCGGTGCGGCGTTCGTGCCGCTGCTCGGCTTCGTGTCCGGCGGCGTGAATCCGGACGCGTTGCTGTTCCCGATCTGCGCCGCACTGTTCGTCTGCATCGCACGCGCGTTCCACCGCGGCATGACGACGCGTCGCGCGGTGTCGATCGGCATCGTGCTCGGGGTCGGCATGGTCGCGAAGATCAACTTCTACGGCCTCGTCCCGGGCGCGCTGGTCGCAGTCGCGGTCTCGGCGCGGGCGAGCGCCGGCGCCTGGAACGCCTGGGTGGCGCGGCAGGTCGGGACGGTGGTGGCGATCGGCGCGGCTCCGTACCTGGCGATGTCGCTGCTGGACGCGCTTGTCTGGGAACGCGCGTTCATCCTCGCTCGCACGCCGGGTTCGTCCCAGGGCTACCAGGGCGACCTGGGCGGTCAGCTGAGCTTCCTGTGGCAGGTGTTCCTGCCGCGCCTGCCGGGCCAGACGCCGCTGTTTCCGGGGATCTCGCCGCCCTACAACCTGTGGATCGAGGGATTCATCGGCCGCTTCGGCTGGGTGACGGTGGAACTTCCCGGCTGGGCGTACGCGTTCGGTGCGAGCGTGCTGGCGGTGCTCGGCCTGCTCGCGGTGCGCACGCTGGTCCTCGCGCGCAAGGCGGTACGGCGACGCTGGGCGGAGCTTGCCGCCTACGCGCTGATGACCGGCGGACTGCTGCTGCTGATAGGCGTGGTCGCCCTGCGCGGCTGGGCGCCGGGGATCAAGGGCGCCGTGCAGGGGCGCTACCTGCTGCCGCTGCTGGCGTTGTTCGCGGCGCTGCTGGTCCTGGCGGCCCGCGGCGCGGGGGAGCGCTGGGGCCGCGCAGCCGGGGTCGCGATCGTCGCGTTCGCGATCGCGTGGAGCCTGCTGGGCCAGCTCGCGACGATCGCGTACTTCTACAGCTGACGACCGCCGACGGCCGCGCGCAGCGCGCGGCGCAGGCGGCCGAGCGTGACGACGCCGCGCAGCACGCCGCCGCCGTCGAGCACCATCATCGCGCCGAGCGTGCGCAGGCCGTCGGCGTCGAGCAGCGCGCGCAACGACTGGTCCTCGTCGATGCGGAAGCTGCCTTCGTCGGCCTCCATCAGCTCGCGCACGAGCACGCCGGTCCCGTCGCCGTGCGACGCCGCGCCCTCGACCGCGTGGCGGGCGCCCTCCTCGCGCAGCACGCCGACGAAGCGGCCGGCGGCGTCGACGACCGGGAACCACGGCCAGCGGTAGCGCAGGAAGAACTCGTCGAGCGCCTGCGCGGCCGGCAGCTCCGCGGGCACGCTCACCGGGTCGGCGTCCATGATGTCGCCGACGCGCACGTCCTCGAGCTGCTCGGTCAGCGCCGTCTGCGCGAGCAGCGCGCGCGCGGCGCCGCCGATCATCAGGCCAACGAAGACGAACCAGATCCCGAGCAGGCTCGCGAGGCCGACGGTGATCCACAGCCCCCCGCCGATCAGCACGATCGAGAAGGCCTGACCCGAGCGGGCGGCGACGCGCGTGCCGCGGTTGCGGTCGCCCGTGACCCGCCACACGAGCGCGCGCAGGATCCGTCCGCCGTCGAGCGGGTAGGCCGGGATCAGGTTGAAGACGAGCACGATCACGTTCATCGTCACGAGGAAGCCGATCGTCAGCAGCACCGGCGTGACGTCGGTGCCGTTCGCGAGCAGCGCCGCGTCGACGAAGCGATGCGGACCGACGAGCGCGAAGCCGACGAGCACGCTCACGACGATGATCAGCAGGGTCGCGAGCGGGCCCGCGCCCGCGATCTCCAGCTCCTCGCGCGGGGTGCGGCTCTCGCGGCTCATCAGCGCGAAGCCGCCGAGCGGCGAGATCGTGATGCCGGCGACGTCGACCCCGTGGCGGCGCGCGGCGAGCGCGTGGCCCAGCTCGTGCACGACGATCGAGGCGAACAGCAGCAGCGCGCTGGCGACCGCGGCGAGGTACGCGGTCGTGTCGGAGCTGCCGAGCGTCGTGCGGAACGAGCCCGACAGCCAGAAGATCACGAGGAAGAGGACGATGAACCAGCTGAAGTCGACGCCCACGCGGATGCCGAAGATGCGCGCAAGCTGTATCGATCCGGGGCGCCCGAACATGGTGGAATGGTGGCACAGCGCGCGCCGTCTCCACGCTCCGCGCTCAACCATCCGGCCACCTGACCCGACGAGGAAGACATGAGCGACGCCCTGACCGAGCTGCGCGAGCGACTCGCCGAGATCGCCGACCTGAACGCCGCCGGCGGTCTGCTCGGCTGGGACCAGCAGACGATGATGCCCGAGCGTGCCGCGCCCCAGCGTGCCGAGCAGCTCGGCACCTTGGGCAAGATCCTCCACGAGCGCTTCACCGACGACGCGATCGGGCGGCTGCTCGACGCGGCCGCGGCCGGCGGGCTGGAGGCCGGCTCGACCGACGCGGCGCTCGTGCGCGTCACGCGGCGCGACTGGGAGAAGGCGCGGCGCGTGCCGAGCGAGCTGGCCGCCGAGCTGGCGCGCGCCGGCGCGCTCGGCCATGCCGCCTGGGTCGACGCGCGCGAGCGCTCGGACTTCGCCGCGTTCCTGCCGGCGCTGCGCCGCAACGTCGAGCTGAAGCTGCGCTACGTCGAGTGCTTCGACGGCTATGACGATCCGTACGACGTGCTGCTCGACGACTACGAGGAGGGCATGACGAGCGCCGAGGTCAACGTGCTGTTCGGCGAGCTGCGGGCAGGGCTCGTGCCGCTGATCGCGGCGATCGCCGAGCGCGCCGACGCGGTCGACGCCTCGCCGCTGCACGGCGACTTCCCGGTCGAGGGCCAGCGCGAGCTGGTCGGCCGCGTGCTGCGGCGGCTCGGCTGGAGCGCCGACGGCTGGCGCCTGGACGAGGCCGCGCACCCGTTCGCGACGAGCTTCGGCCCCGGCGACGTGCGCCTGACGACGCGCTACGACCCGGCGTACGTCGGGATGGCGCTGTACGGCGGGATCCACGAGTTCGGCCACGGCCTGTACGAGTCCCAGGTCGACCCCGCGCTCGCCCGCACGCCGCTCGGCGAGGGCGTCTCGCTCGGCGTGCACGAGTCGCAGAGTCGCCTGTGGGAGAACATCGTGGGGCGCGGGCGGCCGTTCGCCGGCTGGCTGCACGGGCAGCTCGCCGAGGTCTTCCCCGCGCAGTTCGGGCCGGTGTCCGCGGACGCGTTCCACCGCGCCGTGAACAAGGTCCAGCCGTCGCTGATCCGCGTCGAGGCCGACGAGGCGACGTACGGACTGCACATCATCCTGCGCTTCGAGCTGGAGCGGGCGATGATCGCGGGGAGCGTCGCGCTGGAGGACCTGCCGGAGGCGTGGAACGCGCGGATGCGCGAGTACCTCGGCGTCGCGGTGCCCTCCGACGCCGAGGGCGTCCTGCAGGACGTCCACTGGTCCGGAGGCGACATCGGCTACTTCGCCACCTACGCGCTCGGCAACCTGATCGGCGCGCAGCTGTGGGAGCGGGCGCGGGGGGACCTCCCCGACCTCGACGCGCAGCTCGCGGCCGGGGACGGGTCGTCTTTGCGGGAGTGGCTGGGGTCGCACGTGCACCGCTTCGGTCGCACGTTCCCGCCGCGCGAGCTGGTGGAGCGAGTGGTCGGCGGGCCGATCGCGGTGCAGCCGTTCCTCGACTACCTCAACGCGAAGCTGCGGCCGATCTACGGGCTCGACTGAGGTGGGAACGCTGATACGTCACCTGGCCCCGGACGATCCGGCGGGGGCCGCCCTGGTCGCCGATCTGCCGGGCATGGACGGCGTGACCGGCGACGATCTGCTCGCGGCCGCGGCGGCCGACCCGCTGCGAGTGCTGTTGGCGGTGTGGGACGACGCCCTCGTTGGCGCACTGTGCGGCGACTTCACCGCCGGCGGCTATCGCGTCGATCGGCTCGCGACCGCGGACGGCGACGGCGAGGGCGCGGCGCGCCTGTTGGAGGAGCTCAAGCGGATCGCTCCCGACGGCACGATCGAGGTCGTCGCCGCGCCGGCCGGCTCCCCAGCGCGGGGTCGCGTCGAGCGGGCCCTCGAGGCGGCCGCGTTCGAGCGGCGACCCGCGAAGGGGAGGCGATCGCCGGCCGCCACCTTCGTCCACCGGCCGCCGCGGCCGCCGGATGCGTACGCGTCGCTCGCCGACCTCGTCGACTACCTGCGCGCCTGCCGGTTCGAGCACCTGGTGCGCGCTCCGGGCGAATGGCTGCAGGTTGCGGTCCGTCGTGGCGCGACGCGAGCGATCGTCGACGTCGGCTGGGACGCTGCCCGAGGAGAGGCGCTGGTCGTGCACTACGCTGCGGGGGTGCCTGCGCCGCCCCCGACCGCCCCCGGCCTCGGGCGATGGAAGACGTCGCGAAGCTGGCCGCCGGTCCGGTTCGAGGTCCGCGTGCGGCTCGACCCAGCTGCGGGCGTGCCGCACGGCGAGCTGTTCGAGGCCGTCGACGCCGCGGTCGAGGCCGCGGCCGCCGCGGAACGCGAGCGGGTCGCACCGGAACCGGGGCGCGCCGAGGGGCCGCGTCTCCTGGACGTCCCAATCTCTCGGAGGTGAGCAGGTGTCGTACTCGTTCCCCCACCAGGACCCGAGCTTCCGCGACCGGTACCCACAGGGCACGCCGCAGAACCCGCACGTCCGCGAGCTGCGCGGCCGGACGCTCGTCAGCTCGACCATCACGCCGTGGGACATCGGACACGGTCGCGGCACGCGACAGTCCGACCGCGACGCCGTGAACGCAGCCGGCACGCCCGTCCCCCAGCAGGTCGGGATCGAGTACTCCGGGTCCCACGGCTTCGGCGGCTACGGCGAGCATGTGAATCCGGTGCCCGCACCCGGGCAGAGCTACCAGGCGGGACATCCGCTGGGTCGGCAGTTCGGTGGCGGCGGCCCCTATTTCCCCCAGGACCCGACGACGAACATGGGCCACGCCGGCACCTTCCCCGTCTGGCGCGCGCACGAGAACGAGATCCGGAGAGCCGCGGAGCTGCGACCCGTGCAGGCGACCACCAGCCTCTACTACAGACCGCGGCAGACCTACTGACGGGATGCGGTAGCGCGGCGGCGCCTACAGCAGCTCTGAGCGCCGCCCACGCGCCGGCTTGGCGCGTCGCGCCGCCTCGCCAGCGTCAGAGCAGCGGCCGATGCCGCTCCACGATCGCGCCGAAGTCGAGCCCGGACGGCAGCGTGCCGAAGGCGTGGCCGGCGTCGCCGGCCAGGCGGGAGGCGCAGAACGCGTCGGCGACCGCCGGCGGCGAGTAGCGGACGACCAGCGAGCCCTGCAGCGCCAACGCCATCGCCTCCACCACACGCCGTGCGCGCAGCTCGATGTCGGCGAAGTCGGTCAGCTCCGCGCGCAGCTTCGCCACGTGCGCGTCGAGCCGCCGGTCGGCGCCGGCCGACTCGTCGAGCTCGGCGAACAGCGCCGGGGCCGCCTCGGGCTCCTTCAGCAGGGCGCGCAGGACGTCGAGGCACATGACGTTGCCCGAGCCCTCCCAGACGGAGTTCAGCGGCGCCTCGCGGTAGAGCCGCGGCATGCCGGACTCCTCCACGTAGCCGTTGCCGCCGAGCACCTCGAGCGCCTCGGCGGCGTGCGGGGCGGTGCGCTTGCAGACCCAGTACTTCATCGCGGCTGTGGCAATGCGCTTGAAGGCGTGGTCGTCCTCGTCGTAGGCGCGCGCGAGTCGCATCGCCGACAGCGTCGCGGCCTCCGACTCGACGCACAGGTCGGCGAGCACGTTCGTCATCAGCGGCTGCTCGATCAGCAGCTTGCCGAAGGCGCTGCGGTAGGCGGCGTGGTGGGTCGCGAGCGAGACGGCCCAGCGCATCCCGGCGGCCGAGCCGGCGACGCAGTCGAGCCGCGTGTGGTTGACCATCTCGATGATCGTCGGCACGCCGCGGCCCGGCTCGCCGATCAGCTGCGCCCACGCCCCGCGGAACTCGATCTCGCTCGACGCGTTCGAGCGGTTGCCGAGCTTGTCCTTGAGGCGCTGCAGCTGGAAGGCGTTGCGGGTGCCGTCGGGGCGCCAGCGCGGCATCGCGAAGCAGGAGATACCGGCGTCCTCGACCTGCGCGAGCACCAGGAACAGGTCGCACATCGGCGCCGAGGTGAACCACTTGTGCCCGAACAGCTCGTACTCGCCGCCCGGCGCGCCGTCCCCGATCGGCGTCGCGACCGTCTCGTTGGTGCGCACGTCGGAGCCGCCCTGCTTCTCCGTCATGCCCATGCCGCACAGCGCGCCGGCCTTCTCGTCGGCCGGAACGTCGCGCGGGTCGTACTGCGTCGACATCAGGCGCGGCTCCCACACCGCGAGCACGTCCGGCTGCGCGCGCAGCGCCGGGATCGCGGCGAACGTCATCGTGATCGGGCAGCCGTGACCGGCCTCGACCTGGCCGCCGGTGAGCGACATCGCGGTGCGGACCGCGTGCGCCCCGGGGCGGTCCGCCGTCCACGGCAGCGAGTGCGCTGAGTGCGCGACGCTGTTCTCCATCAGCCGGTGCCAGGAGGGGTGGAACTCGACCTGGTCGACGCGGTTGCCGAAGCGGTCGTGCGTCTTCAGTCTCGGCGGGTTGTCGTTCGCCTCGAAGCCGAGGCGGATCCCCTCGCCGCCGGCCATCTCCCCGGCGGTCGAGGCGTTCTCGGCGCCCCAGCCGGCGCCCTCGCGCTCCAGCGCCTCGACCAGCGGGCGGTTCTGCTCGAACAGGTTCAGCCCCTCCAGCGGAGGCGGCTGGTTCGTGACGGTGTGCGTCGCCTGCGACGCACGGAACGGCGCGACGGCCATGCCCCAAGTGAAGCACGCCGCGCGCCGTCGGTGCGCCTGTTGTCAGCCGATCGCCGTCTTCAGGTTGGCGTCGATCGCGCCGAGGAAGTCCTGCGTCGTGAGGAACGGCTGGTCCGGGCCGATCAGCAGGGCGAGGTCCTTCGTCATCTGGCCGGACTCGACCGTCTCGACGCACACGCGCTCGAGCGTCTCCGCGAAGGCGGTCACCTCGGGCGTGTCGTCCATCCGCCCGCGGTAGCCGAGCCCGCGCGTCCACGCGAAGATCGAGGCGATCGGGTTGGTCGACGTCGGCTTGCCCTGCTGGTGCTGGCGGTAGTGGCGCGTGACGGTGCCGTGCGCGGCCTCCGCCTCGACCGTTCTGCCGTCGGGCGTCATCAGCACGCTCGTCATCAAGCCGAGCGAGCCGAAGCCCTGCGCGACCGTGTCGGACTGGACGTCGCCGTCGTAGTTCTTGCACGCCCACACGTAGCCGCCCTCCCACTTCAGCGCGGAGGCGACCATGTCGTCGATCAGACGGTGCTCATAGGTGATGCCGGCGGCGTCGAAGTCACCCTTGAACTCCTGCTCGAAGACCTCCTGGAAGAGGTCCTTGAAGCGGCCGTCGTACTTCTTGAGGATCGTGTTCTTCGTCGACAGGTAGACCGGGTAGCCGCGGTCGAGGCCGTAGCGCATCGACGCCCGCGCGAAGTCGCGGATCGAGTCGTCGAGGTTGTACATCGCCATCGCGATGCCGCTGCCGGGGAAGTCGAACACGTTCAGCTCGATCGGCTCGCCCTCGTCCTTGGGGGTGAACGTCAGGGTGAGCGTGCCCTCGCCGGGGATCAGCGTGTCGGTCGCGCGGTACTGGTCGCCGTAGGCGTGACGGCCGATCACGATCGGCTGCGTCCAGCCGGGCACGAGCCGCGGCACGTTGGAGATGACGATCGGCTCGCGGAAGATCACCCCGCCGAGGATGTTGCGGATCGTGCCGTTCGGCGAGCGGTACATGCGCTTGAGGCCGAACTCCTCCACGCGCGCCTCGTCGGGAGTGATCGTGGCGCACTTGACGCCGACGCCGTACTGCTTGACCGCCTCGGCCGCTTCGACGGTGATCTGGTCGTCGGTCTCGTCGCGCCTCTCGATCCCGAGGTCGTAGTACTTCAGGTCGACGTCGAGGTAGGGGAGGATCAGCTGCTGCTTGATGAACTCCCAGATGATGCGGGTCATCTCGTCGCCGTCGAGCTCGACGACGGGGTTCTTCACCTTGATCTTGCTCATGGGTATCGGTTCCTCTGAGGGAGGCTTGGGAAGGGCGGGTTGTAGCATCGCCGGCCGATCCGCCGCATACAGGAGATGACCACGTGACAGACAAGACACCCGTTCGCGTAGCCGTGACCGGCGCCGCCGGCGCCATCGGCTACAGCCTGCTGTTCCGCGTCGCCAGCGGCCAGCTGCTCGGCCCCGACCAGCCGGTCGAGCTGCGCCTGCTGGAGATCACCCCCGCTCTGAGAGCCGTCGAGGGCGTGATCATGGAGCTCGACGACTGCGCCTTCCCGCTGCTCGCCGGCGTCGAGGCGACCGACGACCCGAACGTCGCCTTCGACGGCGCCAACGTCGGCCTGCTCGTCGGCGCCCGCCCGCGCAGCAGAGGGATGGAGCGCGCCGACCTGCTGGAGGCCAACGGCGGCATCTTCAAGCCGCAGGGCCAGGCGATCAACGCGCACGCGGCGGACGACGTCAAGATCCTCGTCGTCGGCAACCCGGCCAACACGAACGCGCTGATCGCCGCCAGCAACGCGCCCGACGTGCCGAGGGAGCGCTTCCACGCGATGGTGCGCCTCGACCACAACCGCGCGATCAGCCAGCTCGCCGCGAAGACCGGCGCCGCCGTCGCCGACATCAAGAGAGTCACGATCTGGGGCAACCACTCGGCGACCCAGTACCCCGACATCTTCCATGCGACGGTCGGCGGCCAGGCTGCGTCCGGCCTCGTCGAGCAGGCGTGGCTGGAGAGCGACTTCATCCCGACGGTGCAGAAGCGCGGCGCGGCGATCATCGACGCGCGCGGCGCCTCCAGCGCGGCGTCGGCCGCCAACGCGGCGATCGACCACATGCGCGACTGGTACCTGGGCTCGCCGGAGGGCGACTGGGTCTCGATGGCGGTGCCGTCGGACGGCTCCTACGGGATCGCCGAGGGGATCATCACCGGCTTCCCCTGCACGACCAAGAACGGCGAGTACGAGATCGTCCAAGGCCTCGAGGTCAACGAGTTCTCGCAGGGCCGCATCGACGCGACGGTCGCGGAGCTGCGCGAGGAGCGCGCGGCGGTCGAGCAGCTCGGCCTCGTCTAGCAGTCGGCCGGGCCCGCGGTGCGCGGGCCCGGCTCGTCGCCTCAGGCCGGGTGCCAGCCCTTGCCGTCGCGGCGGACCTTGCCCTCCTCGGCGAGCTGCGGGAGGACGCGGTAGAGGTAGTTGGGCTTGATGCCCATGTGGCTCGCGAGCTCGGGGATCGTGATGCCCGGCTGCGTGCGCACCAGCTCGACCGTCTGCGAGGCGCGCGTGTTGTCTCCGCTGCGGCCGCCGCGCGGGCGCCCGCGCCGGCTGCTGCCGTTCACGGCGGGAGCCGGGCGCCGGCGGATCGACGCGACCGCGCCGGCGCCGTTCACGCCGTCGAGCGCGGCCGAGGCGGCCTCGAGTCGGTGGAACTCCTCGATGAGCGGCCGCAGCTCCTGCAACCGCTCCTCGATCTCCCGCACTTTTGCATCAAGAAAGTCCGCCACGTCTGCCTCCGGTCCCCTGTGGTTCGCCGTCGATCAATCGATACCCTAATGGGAGGCTGGGACGTATGGTCGCGTCCTTGACGAATATATGAACGTTCATCGTCTGAACGTCGCGTTGCGAATTGCTGTTCATCTGTTCGCCGTAAGCCCCCGTGGCGCCTCGCGATGGTGGCGCCTTTGACCATTCGGCATCCTAGCGGAGCATCGCGGCACCGCAAGGCCTTCGTGACAGTGCGCTTACTCGCTCTCCACCAACTGCTTGAGTCGCTGAAGCGAGCGCTGCGCCTCGCGCTGCGAGAGCCCGCCGACGAGCACGCGGCCGGCGACCGCCCCGAGCGGGCCGCCGGGGGGCTTGAATTCGTTCGTGTAGTCGAAGAGCGTCCCGTTCTCACCGTCGGGCCGCAGCTCGTAGACGATCGACGCGCGTGAATGAGCGGGGCCCTGCCCCTCCCACGCCGCGCGCCGCGGCGGGTCGACGTCGACGACAGTCCAGGCGACGTGCAGGTGGGCTCCGCGCAGATTGAGCGTCTGCTCGAACGTCGAGCCGCGCTCGAGCTGCGCCGGGACTCCCTCCACATGCCGGTGGATCGTCACCCAGTCGGCGAGACGGTGAGGATCCATCACTACCTGCCACACGCGATCGGGCGGTGCGCCGATCCGGATCGCGGTGTGCACGAGAGACATGGGCGGCACCCTATCCGCCGAACGTCACCGTGCGCTGAGCGGCTCGCTGCGCTCCCACTCGCCGAGCGCGTGCTCGATCGCGGCGTCGAGC
>CAZGJV010000020.1:49849-51199 GCA_964525715.1 uncultured Conexibacter sp.
GGCTCGCTGCGCTCCCACTCGCCGAGCGCGTGCTCGATCGCGGCGTCGAGCGCGTGCAGCCGCACGCCGAGCAGCTCGGCGGCGCCGTCGTCGCGCGGCAGCAGATCGTCCGTGAGCCCGGCCATCAGCGGCGCGACCAGCTCCGGCCGCTCGCCCGCGATCGCGGCGGCGACCGCGCTCGTGACGGCCGGCGAGAGCGAAGCGGCTCGCCCGACGCGCACGAGCGGGCGCTTGAGCAGCAGGTGGTCGCGGATCTGCTCGATCAGCTCGCCGTAGCTGACGACGTCCGGCCCCGCGACGTCGAGCGAGCGGCCGGTCGCGCCCGGGACGGTCGCGGCGCGCGCGAGCGCCTCGATCACGTCGCGCTCGTCGATCGGCTGGGTGCGATTCGTGCGCCAGGACGGCAGCGCGACGAGCGGGAGGCGCTCGATCAGGCGCACGAGGAAGCGGAACGAGCGCGAGCCGGCGCCGATCACGATCGAGGCGCGCAGCGCGACCGAGTCCGGCAGCTCCTCGAGCAGCACGCGCTCGACCGCGAGCCGGCTCGCGAGGTGGGGCGACGCCGGCGCGTCGCGAGGGACGAGCCCGCCGAGGTAGACGATCCGCCGCACGCCGGCCGCCCGCGCCGCGGCGGCGAAGCGCTCGGCGGCGACGCGCTCGCGGGCGCGGAAGTCGAAGGCGGCGGGAGCCGAATCGATCGCCGGCTCCATCGAGTGGATCAGGAAGTAGGCGACGTCGATCCCGTCGAGCGCTGCGTCGAGCCCTGCGCCGCTGACCGCGTCGCCGACGACGAGCGGCACGCCGAGCTCGCTGCCGACGCGCCGCGGGTCGCGCGCGAAGCCGCGCAGCTCGTGGCCGTCGCGCAGCAGGCGCGGCACGAGCCGCGCGCCGACGAAGCCGCTGACGCCGGTGACGAGGATCCGCATCGGCCACTTAGCATGACGACCGCCCTCCCCGCGGCCGCCGGTGGGAAAGGCCCGCAAATAGCGGGTGGTTTGTCGCAAAAGGCGAAAAAAATCGCTGTTTTGCAGGCATTTCGTCGCTCGCGTGAAAATTCCTGCGATTTGCGGGAAGCGACGTTGAGCCGCGGCACGGCGTCCGCTTACATGGCCGCTCCTGACGGACGGGCAACGATTCGAGGAGGGTGAGCGGCGGGATGGCGAAGGGTCGTGGAGGTGCGCGCAAGGTGGGCTGCGAGGACTGCTTCTTCCGGAAGAACCTGCTGTGCGCGCTGCCGGACGACGAACCCTGCGCGACGTTCCGCCCCGCCCACCCGGACGGGCTGCGGCCGCCGCGCCAGCTGCGCTTCCAGTTCCGCCAGGAGCGCCGCACGCAGTCGGTGTGGGCCTT
>CAZGJV010000020.1:51299-67894 GCA_964525715.1 uncultured Conexibacter sp.
GCCAGCTGCGCTTCCAGTTCCGCCAGGAGCGCCGCACGCAGTCGGTGTGGGCCTTTCCCACCGCGCAGGAACAGGCCGCCCTGCACACCTGAGCCGCGTTTCGCGGACCCGGGACCCGCCTGGCAGCGTCCTCGGGCGCTCGACGTGCGATGCACGCCTTCGGCCCTGCGTCCTTGCCAGCCGGGCCCCGGACCTCGCGAAAAAGGCCGTCCAGGAGCGTTGTTGGCTCTGCACGGTTACGATCCCGCGCGTCGTGGGAGTTCCACGCTCATGAGGATCACCGTGCTGGGAAAGTCGCCGGCCTGGCAGGACGCGGGCGGAGCGTGCAGCGGCTACCTCGTCGAGGCGGGCGGGCGCTGCCTGCTGCTCGACTGCGGCAACGGCGTGTTCGGCAAGTTGCGCGCCGCGCGCGACTTCACCGACGTGCAGGCGGTCGTGATCTCGCACCTGCACGCCGACCACTTCTTCGACCTCGTGCCCTACGCCTACGCGCTCGCGTTCTCGCACCAGGCGAGGGCGGCGGGCAGCCGGCCGCTCCTCTACGCGCCCCCCGGCGCGCGCGAGACGTTCCGCCGCGTCACGGGCGCGTGGGACGCGCAGGAGCTGATCGAGCAGTCGTTCGAGCTGCACGAGTACGACCCCGAGCAGGAGCTGGCGCTCGATCCGCTGCGGGTGCGCTTCCACGAAGTCCCGCACTTCGTCAGAACGCATGCGGTGCAGGTGCGGGCCGACGGCGCGAGCTTCACCTACGGCGCCGACTGCCGCCCGAACGAAGCGATCGTCGAGTTCGCGCGCGACAGCGACCTGCTGATGCTCGAGGCGACGCTCGAGCAGCCCGAGGAGCATCCGCTGCGCGGCCATCTCACGCCCGCCGAGGCCGGCGAGCACGCGCGCCGGGCCGCCGCGCGCCGGCTCGTGCTGACGCACATCTCGGCCGACCACGACGCGGCGCACGCGCGGGTCGAGGCGGAGCGGGCGTTCGGCGGGTCGGTCGAGCTGGCGCGCGAGGGCGCGGTCTACGACGTCTGATCCCCGCGGCGCATGCGCCTGTGCGCGTGCCCGCGAACTGGGTAGATTCCAGGCCGTGCCTCCGGAGCGGGACCTGTTCGCCAACTTCGAGCGCATGCGGCGGGAGATGGACGAGCTGTTCGGCGATGTCTTCCAGCGCTCCGCGTTCGCGCCGCGCAAGCGCGCCGGCTTCTCGCCGGCGGTCGACGTCTCCTATGCCGACGACCCGCCGCGCGCGATCGTGACGGCCGAGCTGGCGGGGATCGACGCCGACCGCCTCGGGCTCGAGATCCAAGGCCGCGAGCTGGTCCTCACCGGCGAGCGCCGCGCGACCGAGCGCGAGGGGCGCGTCTACCAGCAGGTCGAGATCGAGCACGGCCCCTTCCGCCGCGTGGTGCAGCTCGGCGCCGACGTGCGCGCGGAGGAGGCGAAGGCGGTCTACGAGGACGGATTGCTGCGCGTCGAGCTGCCGCTCGCGCAGCCGGAGGCGCGCCGCCACAGTGTGCCGATCGAGGTGCCGCAGACGGACGCCGACGGATGATCGAGGTCGGCAGACCGGGCAGCGCGCGCGAGATCGAGGTGCCGACCCAGCGCGGGCTGCCGGCCACGCTCCCGGTCCTCCCGCTGCGCGAGACGGTCACCTTCCCCGAGACGCTCGTCCCGCTCGCCGTCGGGCAGGAGCGCTCGATGGCGCTGATCAACGACGCGCTCGGCGGCGACCGCATGATCGCGATGGTCGCCAGCCGCGACCCGGAGCTGGAGGCGCCCGGGCCGGACGCGCTCTACGACGTCGGCGTCGCCGGTGTCGTCGCGCGCATGCTGAAGGTCCCCGACGGGACGCTGCGGATCCTCGTGCAGGCGACGCAGCGGATCCGCGTGACCGGCTTCGCGCAGACGGACCCCTACCTCGTCGCGGAGGTCGAGGAGCTGCCGGACATATCGACGACCGAGACGCCCGAGCTGCTCGCGCTCGTGCGCAACGTGCAGGCGACCTTCACGAACATCGTCGAGCAGGTCCCGTACCTGCCCGAGGAGCTGCACGTCGCCGTCGCGAACCTCGACGACCCCGGCGCGCTGTCGCACCTGATCGCCGGCGCGCTGCGGCTCAGAACCGAGGAGAAGCAGGCGCTGCTGGAGGAGCGCGACGTCGCCAAGCGGCTGCGGCGCCTGAGCGAGATGCTCGCGCGCGAGCTGGAGGTCGTCGCGCTCGGCTCCAAGATCCAGTCGCAGGTCCAGTCCGAGCTCGACAGATCGCAGCGCGAGTGGTTCCTGCGCCAGCAGCTGAGAGCGATCCAGGACGAGCTGGGCGAGGGCGACGAGATGGTCGCCGAGGCGAACGAGCTGCGTGAGCAGCTCGACGCGCTGGAGCTGCCGGAGGAGGCGCGCAAGCAGGTCGACCGCGAGCTGGCGCGCCTGGAGCGGCTGCCGCCGGCCGCGGCCGAGCACGGCGTGATCCGCGGCTACCTGGAGTGGATCGCCTCCCTTCCCTGGAGCGCGCGCACCGACGACAACCTCAACCTGCGCCACGCGCGCAGAGTGCTCGACCAGGACCACTACGACATCGAGCAGGTCAAGGACCGCATCCTCGAGTTCCTCGCGGTGCGCAAGCTGATCGCCGGCCGTGAGGACGGCGCGGGCCCGGCGCGCAGCTCGATCCTCTGCCTCGTCGGGCCGCCCGGCGTCGGCAAGACGTCGCTCGGCAGATCGATCGCGCGCGCGCTCGGGCGCAGATTCGAGCGCATCAGCGTCGGCGGCGTGCGCGACGAGGCGGAGATCCGCGGCCACCGCCGCACGTACATCGGCGCGATGCCGGGCGTGATCGTGCGCGCGCTGCGCGACGCCGGCACGCGCAACCCGCTGTTCATGATCGACGAGATCGACAAGATGGGCGCGGACTTCCGCGGCGGGGTGGGCGGGATCGAGTCCTCGATGCTCGAGCTGCTCGACCCCGAGCAGAACGCGACCTTCCGCGACCACTACCTCGACCTGCCGTTCGACCTCTCCGACGTGATGTTCGTGACGACGGCGAACACGTTGGAGACGATCCCCGGGCCGCTGCGCGACCGCATGGAGGTGATCCAGCTCGCCGGCTACACGGAGGCGGAGAAGCTGGAGATCGCGCGCCGCTACCTCGTGCCGCGCCAGATCGAGCGCAACGGACTGAGAGCCGGCCAGATCGCGTTCGGCGACGCGGCGCTGAAGGCGATCATCTCCGAGTACACGCGGGAGGCGGGCGTGCGCGGGCTCGAGCGCGAGATCGGCGCGATCTGCCGCAAGGTCGCGCGCCAGGTCGCCGAGAGCCGCAGACCGCCGAGAAAGGCGACGATCAGCGCGGCGCGGGCGCGCGAGCTGCTCGGCAAGCGCAGAGTCTTCAGCGAGACGCGCCGGCGCACGTCCGAGCCGGGCGTCGCGACCGGGCTGGCGTGGACGCCGGCCGGCGGCGATGTGCTGTTCGTCGAGGCGACCGCGATGGCGGGCAGCGGCAAGCTCACGATCACCGGCCAGCTCGGCGACGTGATGAAGGAGTCCGCGCAGGCGGCGCTGTCGTACGTGCGGAGTCACCCGCCCGACGACATCGCCGACGACTGGTTCGCCAGACACGACATCCACATCCACGTCCCCGCCGGTGCGATCCCGAAGGACGGACCGAGCGCCGGCGTCACGATGGCTACGGCGCTGTGCTCGCTGCTCAGCGGCCGGCCGGTGCGCTCCGACGTCGCGATGACGGGCGAGATCACGCTGACCGGGCAGGTGCTGCCGATCGGCGGGCTGAAGGAGAAGGCGCTCGCCGCGCAGCGCAGTGGGATCCATCACGTGATCGCGCCGGCGCGCAACGCGCAGGACGCCGACGAGATCCCCGCGCACCTGCGCAGAGACCTCGAGCTGCACTTCGTCTCGCGCATCGACGAGGTGCTCGAGCTGGCGCTCGTGCCGCGCCGCGCGCGCCGCCGCGCGGCGGCCTGAGCGCCCGTATCCCACGGCACGACCTGAAACTCCGCTCAGAGGTCCTGAAGCTCTAGTTACAGGTGGTAGATTCACCGCGTCGAGCGGTACAGAGTTCAGGGGCAATGGGAGGCGCTCGAGAACTCGCCGCATTCGCGCACACGCTGCGTCGGATCCGGCGCGAGCGCGACCTCAGCCAGCGAGCGCTCGCCGGCGCCGCGGGCCTGGCCGAGAAGCACGTCAGCGAGATCGAGCGCGCCAACCGCGAACCGAAGCTCACGACGATCCTGAAGCTCGCCAAGGGGCTCGGCGTGCCGGCCGGCGAGCTGATCGCGGAAGTCGCCGCGCGACTTCAGGGCGACACCGACTGAGGCGTCGAGCCGGAGGGCGCGGGGTATGCTCGCCGCACATTCGAGCAAGCGAGCGCAAGGGAGCACCCCGCAATGGCAGCACGCACGAAGCAGGCGAGGAAGGCGGCGAGCACCGCGGCGGCGACCACGAGCCCGTGGGTCCAGCGGCTGGCCGAGGACGAGGAGCTGCGCGACAACTTCCGCGTCGCGTTCGAGGCGGCGAAGGACGCCTTCGAGCGCATCACCGACAGCAAGAGCCCGCGCGAGGCGGTCGGCGACAAGCGGGTGCAGCAGGACATCAAGCAGGCAGCCGACGCGCTCAAGGACGCCGGCAGTGCGCTCAAGGAGGGCCCGAAGAAGCACAAGGCGAAGAAGCGCGGCGCCGGGCGCAAGCTGTTCGTGCTCGTGGTCGGCTTCGCGATCGCGCTGGCGCTGAGCGAGGATCTGCGCAGCAAGCTGCTCGACGCGCTGTTCGGCAAGGAGGAGGAGTTCGACTACGGCTCCACCGCGCCGAGCACCCCCGCGGGCGGCGACGGCGGCGCGTAGGCCGTCCGTCTCTCGTCGACTGGTGGTTTCGAGGGGCGCCCACGAGGCGCCCCTCGTGCGTCCGGAGGCGGCTCGCGGCACCGGCTGGCCGTCCGACCGACTACGATCGGCCGATGGCCGTCACCACTCCGCCCAAGGCCGGCGCCGCCCCGAGCGGCCGCCCGCTCGAGAGCGACAAGGCGAAGCGCATCGTCGACGCGATGCGCGAGAGCGTCGCCGCACGCGGCGCCGCCGGCTCCACGTTCGACCACGTCGCACGCGAGGCTGGCGTCTCGCGCGGGCTGCTGCACTACTACTTCGGCACCAAGGAGCGACTGCTCGTCGAGGTCGTTCGGCGCGACTCGGAGATCCGCCTCGCCGCGCTCGCCGCCGCGCTCGGCGACGCCCGCACAGCCGACGACTTCATCGACGCGCTCGTGCGCAGCCTCGAGGACCTGATCGGCCGCGACCCCGGCTTCGTCGTGCTGATGCACGAGCTGTTCACGCTCTCGCGCCGCAACGAGGAGATCGCCGGCGAGCTGGCGACGCTCGCGCGCGTCGCGCGCACCGACATCGCCGCCTCGCTGCAGGCCAAGCGGGCCGAGGGCGTCATCCGGCTGGGCGACGACCCCGACGCCGTCGCCGGCGTCCTGCTCGCGCTCGCCGACGGTCTCGCCCTGCGCTTCCTGATCGAGCCCGAGCTCGACCCCCGCCCGATCCTCGCCGCCGCCGTCGCCGCAGCCCGCGCGCTGATCGCCGACGCGGCGTAGCGCCGTCCGATCAGCCGTTGCCCTTGCCGCTGATCAGGTTCCAGGCGCGGTGCAGGCGGTCCTCGAGCTTGCCGCCGAGGCCCTCTCTCGCCATGTCGTCGGCGCCGATCTCGAGCGCGGCCGGGTTCTCGGCCGGCACGTGCAGCTCGGTCCATGCGACCGTCAGCAGCACGCCGCGCTCGTAGATCTCGCCGACCTGGTCGGCGTCGGCGAAGCGGTGGTCCACCGGCTCGGTGACGGTGGCGACGACGAGGCCGTCGAAGACGTCGAGCTGCTCGACGGCGAGGATGTGCGAGACGATCCCGACGTGCTGCTCGGTCACGTCGTACACGGCGGTGCCGAGCGCGATGCCGAGATAGGAGTCGCGCGGGCCAAGATCTCGATCCATCGGCTGAAGCCTAATACCGGCCCGAGTGTGCCGCGCCGGCTTGGCCGGCGAGTCGCGGCCTACGCGGCCGCGAGCTTCGGCGAGGCCCACGGCGCCCGCAGGCGCCGCTCCAGCTCGTCGCCCAGCTCGGCGATCGGGATGCGGATCTGCTCGAGCGAGTCGCGATCGCGGAGGGTGACGGTCTGGTCCTCGAGCGTCTGGTGGTCGACGGTGACGCCCCACGGCGTGCCGATCTCGTCCTGGCGGCGGTAGCGCTTGCCGATCGAGCCGCCCTCGTCGTACTCGGCCTGCATGCGGCGGCGCAGGTCGGCGTAGACCTCTCTGGCGACCTCCGGCTGGCCGTCCTTCTTGACGAGCGGCATCACCGCGACCTTCACCGGCGCGAGCTTCGGATGCAGGCGCAGCAGCGTGCGCGTCTCGTTCTCGAGCTGCTCCTCGTCGTAGGCGTCGACGAGGAACGCGAGCGTCGCGCGGTCGGCGCCGGCGGCCGGCTCGATCACGTGCGGCACGTAGCGCTCGCCGCTGGCGGTGTCGACGTACTCGAGCTTCTCGCGCGCGTGCTCGGCGTGTCTGGTGAGGTCGAAGTCGCCGCGGTTGGCGATCCCCTCAAGCTCACTCCAGCCGATCGGGAAGAGGTACTCGACGTCGCTCGTGCCGGACGAGTAGTGCGACAGCTCGTCGGCGTCGTGCGCCCGCAGGCGCAGGTGGTCGGGGCGGATCCCCAGCTCGGTGTACCAGCGCTCGCGCTCGGCCAGCCAGTGCGCGAACCACTGGTCTCTCTCGGCCGGCGGCACGAAGAACTCCATCTCCATCTGCTCGAACTCGCGCGTGCGGAAGATGAAGTTGCCGGGCGTGATCTCGTTGCGGAACGACTTGCCGATCTGCGCGATCCCGAACGGCGGCTTTCTGCGGCTGAACTGCAGGACGTTCTTGAAGTTGATGAAGATGCCCTGCGCCGTCTCGGGGCGCAGGTAGACGGTCGCGCCCTCCTCCTTGACCGGCCCGACGGTCGTCTCGAACATCAGGTTGAAGTCGCGCGCCTCGGTCAGGTCGCAGTCGGGCCCCTCGCCGGGGTGCTTGGACGGCTTCTGCCCGCACTGCAGCTGGTCGAGGTGGTCGGCGCGGAAGCGCTTCTTGCAGGTGCGGCAGTCGACGAGCGGATCGGTGAAGCCGGCGAGGTGGCCGCTGGCCTCCCACACCTTCGGGTTCTGGATGATCGCGCTGTCGAGCGCGACGACGTCGTCGCGGTCCTGCAGCATCGCGCGCCACCACTCGCTCTTGACGTTCGTCTTGAGCAGCACGCCGTAGTGGCCGTAGTCGTACGTCGAGCCGACCCCGCCGTAGATCTCGGAGGAGGGGAAGATGAAGCCGCGCCGCTTGCACAGCGAGACGATCTTGTCCATGGTCACCGCGTCGCTCATCCGGGGGCGCACTCTAGCTGTCGTGAGCCCACGACATCACGCTGTCGTCGCTGGCACTCGGACCCTGGGAGTGCCAGTCGAGCGGCTATGCTTTTCCGGCGATGCCGATCTACGAGTACCGCTGCAAGAAGGGTCACACCTTCGAGGTGATCCAGCGCATGAGCGACGACGCGCTCGACACCTGCGAGGTGTGCGGCGCGCCCGCCGTGCGCGTCCTGCACGCGCCCGCCGTCCACTTCAAGGGGTCGGGCTTCTACAACACCGACTACGGGACGAAGAAGCGCGCGCGAGAGAAGAGCACCGCAGAGGCGAACAGCAGCAGAGCGAAGAGAAGCGAGGGGGCCAGCGGTGACAGCGGCAGAGCTTCGCCGGCGTCCGACGGCGGCGCCAAGAAGTCCGACGCGAGCACGACGAGCAGCGCGGCGTAGCGCCGCGCTGGCGCTCGTCGTCCTCGGCGTGCTGCCGGCGGCGTCCGGCGCCGCCCCCGGTCGCTTCACAGGCGAGGTGACCGACGCGCTGCGCACGCCGACGCACCGCCTCGCGGCGGGCGCGGGCGCGAACGGCCGCGCCTCCGCGGATCTGGTCTTCGCCGACGCGCAGCACGCGCGCACGAGAGCGCGCACGTGCGTGCGCCGCCGCGACGTCGCGGGCGTGAGAACGTGCTTCGACGTGACGACCGCCGCCGCCGGCGTGGCGACCGTCACGCCGCTGAAGTTCCGGCGCGGCAGCTACGTCGTGACCTGGCGGGTCGGCGGAGCGCAAGTCGCAAGCTGGCGCTTCACGGTCACGTAGGTCAGCCGCCGAGGAACCGCTGCACCGCCGCCCGCTTGTCGGCGTCGGAGACCTGCAGCGCCGACTCGCCGTCGGGCAGCGTCACGAACGCCGACGGTCTCAGCACCTCGACCGGCGGGGAGCCGCCCGTGGCGGCGGCGGTGAAGAAGCCAAGCAGTGTGGGGCCGCCCATGTCGGTGTGCAGCGTCTTCGGCGTGTACCAGGAGATCCACGGCAGCCGCACGAAGCTCATCGGCGACAGCATGCTGCCCTTCATCGCCGACAGGATCTGCTGCTGGCGGCGCGCGCGGGTGAGGTCGTTCTCGGCCGGGTTGCAGCTGTTCTTGCGCGTGCGCGCGAGCGCGAGCGCCTGCTTGCCGTTCAGGTGGTTCGCGCCCGCCGGCAGGTTCAGCGTGATGCCGCCGTTGCGCGTCCCGCCGTTGATCTCCGAGCACACGCGGCCCGTCTTCACGTCGACGCCGCCGAGCGCGTCGACGAGCTTCGGGAAGTTCGTGAAGTCGACCTCGACGACGTGGTTGATCGGGATGCCGAGGTACTGCTCGATCGTCTTGATCGACAGCGCCGCGCCGCCGAACGCGTACGCGGCGTTGATCTTCTGCACGCCGTGGCCGGGGATCGGAACGACCGTGTCGCGCGGGATCGACAGGCGGGCGGCGTGCCCGCCGCCGACGCGCCACAGCATGATCGTGTCCGAGCGGCTCGGGCCGCCCGGGTTCGCTCCCGGCTCCTTGGAGCCCTTCGGGCGCGCGTCGGAGCCGAGGATCAGCACCGTGTTGGCCGAGAACGGCAGCGGGCCGGCCGAGCTGAGCGCGGCCTTCGCCTGGCTCGAGACCTTGCCCTGCTCGATCTGCGCGCTGACGAGGAACAGCACGAGCGACAGCGCCAGCCAGGCGCCGATCGCGATCGCGATCCACAGCAGCACGCGGCGGGGCGTGACGCGGCCGCCGGAGCCGCCGCCCGGGCGCCCCTGGAGCCGGCGGCGCGGTCCGCCGCCGCCCGACCCGCCGCCGCCACCGCCCTGCAGCTCGTCCAGGCCCGCGTCCTCGCCGCTCAGCCGCTCGCGCAGGCCGCGCGGCCGCGAGCGGTAGCGCGTGTACGAGGGTGGGGAGCCGGCGCCGGCCGCTCTGCGCGGCGGGCCTTCCTCGCCGGCACGGTGAACCCGGTATGCCGGACCCTCGCCGCGCCGCGAGACGTCGTCACGGTCATCAGCCATGCCGGTCTATAGTGGCCGAGATGCCGCCGGAGTGCGTTATCGGGGTCGATCTCGGCGGCACGAAGCTGCTCGCCGGCGTGGTCGACGCCGACCTCAACGTCCACAGCCGCGTCCACCGCACGGTGCGCGGGCTCGACCAGCGGGCGCTGCTGGAGGCGACCGTCGAGGCGGTCGAGGAGGCGCGCGCCGCCGCGACCGGCGAGGTGACGGCGGTCGGCTTCGGGATCCCCTGCCTGATCGACCAGCGCCGCGGGATGGCGACGATGGCCGTGAACCTGCCGCTCAGAGACGTGCCGTTTCGCGACCTGATGGCCGAGCGGCTCGGGCTGCCGGTCGAGGTCGACAACGACGCCAACGTCGCCGCGCTCGCCGAGTGGCGCGCAGGCGCTGCGCAGGGCATGAGCGACGCGGTCGTGCTGACGATCGGCACGGGCATCGGCGGCGGGCTGATCCTCGGCGGCGCGCCCTTCCGCGGCTCGATCGGCGCGGGCGCGGAGCTGGGGCACATCACGATCGACCTCGACGGGCCGCCATGCCAGGGGCACTGCCCGAACAACGGCTGCCTGGAGACGCTCGCCTCGGGCACGGCGCTCGCGCGCGAGGGGAAGCGGATCGCCGGCGAGCAGCCCGACTCCGCGCTCGGGCAGGCCTTCGCCGACGGACGCGAGGTGACCGGCGCGCTGATCACCGAGCTGGCGCACGACGGCGACGCGGCGTCGATCGAGGCGCTGACGCTGATCGGCACGAACCTCGGCGTCGGGATCGCGTCCTACCTCAACATCTTCAACCCCGACGTCGTCGTGATCGGCGGCGGCGTGATCGCCGCCGGCGAGCTGCTGCTCGCGCCGGCGCGAGCGGAGGCGGTGCGGCGCGCGCTGCCGACGATCTCCCAGCACACGCAGATCGTGCCGGCGCAGTTCGGCGTCGAGGCAGGGCTCGTCGGCGCCGCTGCGCTGGCGCTCGAGCGGGTCCACGCCTGATGCCCGGCCGCCTGATCGTCTGCCCGACGCCGATCGGCAACTTGGAGGACGTCACGCTGCGCGTGCTCTCGGCGCTGCGCGAGGCCGACCTGATCGCCTGCGAGGACACGCGCCGCACGCGCACGCTGCTCGACCGCTACGGCGTCTCGAGCGAGCTGCTCAGCTACCACGAGCACAACGAGCGCGAGCGCGCGAACGAGCTGGTGAGACGGATGCAGGCGGGCGCGAGCGTCGCCCTGGTCTCCGACGCCGGCATGCCGCTCGTCTCCGATCCCGGCTTCCTGCTCGTGCAGGCGTGCGTCGCCGCGGGGCTCGCGGTCGAGGTGCTGCCGGGGCCGAGCGCGGCTTTGGCGGCGCTGGTCGCGAGCGCGCTGCCGGCCGAGCGCTGGCGCTTCGCCGGCTTCCTGCCGCGCAAGAAGGGCGAGCTGAGAACGGCGTTCGGGACGCTCGAGACGCTCGTCGCGTTCGAGTCGCCCAAGCGCGTCGCGGCCTCGCTGGCGGTGCTGGCGGAGGTCGATCCCGAGCGGCCGGTCGCCGTCTGCCGAGAGCTGACGAAGCTGCACGAGGAGGTCGTGCGCGGCACGGCCGCCGAGCTGGCGGAGCGGTATGCGGCGGAGCCGCCGCGCGGCGAGGTCGTGCTCGTGATCGGCGCCGCCGACGAGGCCGAGGCCCCGCTCGCCCCGGCGCTCGACGCGCTGCGCCGCCTCATCGACGCCGGCGCCAAGCCGCGCCCGGCGGCCACGGTCGTCGCGGAGCTGACGGGCGTGCCGGCGAACGCGCTCTACAAGGCGCTCACGGACGCGGCCGGGGACTAGTCTTCCCGCCCGTGTCCTATTACGTCACGACGCCGATCTACTACGTCAACGCGCAGCCCCATCTCGGGCATGCGTACACGACGATCGCGGCGGACGTGCTCGCGCGGCACATGCGCCAGCGGGGGGAGGACGTCTTCTTCCTCACCGGCACGGACGAGCACGGCGAGCCGGTCGCGCTGGCGGCGGAGAGAGAGGGCGTGACGCCGAAGGAGCTGGCCGATCGCAACGCCGCCCGCTTCGAGGCGCTGATGCCGCAGCTCGACGCCAGCAACGACTTCTTCATCCGCACGTCCGACCCGCGCCACGGCGAGCGCGTGCGGCAGGTGATGCAGCGCGTCCACGACAACGGGCACACGTACCTCGGCATGTACGAGGGCTGGTACTGCCCGCGCTGCGCCGACTTCAAGAACGAGAACGAGATCGGGCCGGACAACACCTGCCTGATCCACAGAATCCCGCTCGATCGCGAGCAGGAGGAGAACTGGTTCTTCCGCCTGTCCGCCTTCCAGGAGCCGCTGGAGAAGCTGTTCGCCGAGCGGCCCGACTGGGTCGCGCCGCAGGCGCGCTTCAACGAGGCGCGCTCGTTCGTCGAGCAGGGCCTGCGCGACGTCTCGCTGTCGCGCGGGAAGCTGACGTGGGGCGTGCCGGTCCCGTGGGACCCCAACCACGTCTTCTACGTGTGGTTCGACGCGCTGCTCAACTACTACACGGCGCTCGGCTTCGCGCGCGAGGGCGAGGACCTGACGGATGAGTTCTGGCCGCCGACGGTGCACCTGATCGGCAAGGACATCCTCAAGTTCCACGCGATCTACTGGCCGGCGCTGCTGATGGCCGCGGGGCTGGAGCTGCCGGGCCGGCTGATGGTCCACGGCTTCCTGCTGATGGACGGCGAGAAGATGAGCAAGTCGCTCGGCAACGTGCTCGACCCGTTCGTCGTGATGGAGCGCTTCGGCACCGACGCGCTGCGCCACTACTGCTTCCGCGAGGTCTCGTTCGGGCAGGACGGCTCGGTCTCGACGGCCGGCTTCGAGGCGCGCTACGAGTCCGAGCTGGCCAACGACTACGGCAACCTCGCGTCGCGCACGCTCGCGATGGTCGCGCGCTACCGCGACGGGCGCGTGCCGCAGGCGGCGGTCGACCCCGAGCTGGCGGCGGCGTTCGACGGCCTCGCCGAGACGGTCGCGGCGCTGCTCGACCGCAGCGAGATCAGCCAGGCGCTGGAGGAGATCTGGCAGCGCGTGCGGCGGCTCAACAGATACGTCGAGGAGCGCGCGCCGTGGGTGCTCGCGAAGGACCCGGCGCAGGCGGACGCGCTGGACGAGACGCTCGCCTCGCTTGCCGAGGGGCTGCGCACCGTGACCGTGCTGCTGCACCCGTACATGCCGACGAGCACGCGCAAGCTGCTCGACGCGCTCGGTCAGCCCGACGTCGCGTACGCCGGCGCGTCGCTGGCCGCCAGCGGCTGGGGCGGCGAGGTCGCGAAGCTCGATCAGCTCTTTCCCAAGCAGCAGTGAGGCCGGCGCGATGATCGACAGCCACACCCACCTCACCTCCTGCGAGCCTTCGCCCGAGCAGCTCGTGGCCGCCGCCGAGCAGGTCGGCGTGCGGCGGATGCTGACGGTCGGGACCGACGGCGACTCGTGCCGCGCCGCGCTGGCGATCGCCGAGGACTTCCCGCAGGTGTACGTCGCGATCGGCCGCCACCCCAACCACGCGACCGGCTTCGACGACGCCGATCTCGCCGAATTGGCGGCACTGGCGGCGCACCCGCGCTGTCGCGCGATCGGCGAGACGGGCCTCGACTTCTTTCGCGACACCGCGCCCGCCGCCGACCAGGCGCGCGCGTTCAGCGCGCAGGTCGGGCTCGCGCGCGAGACCGGCAAGCCGCTCGTGATCCACACGCGCTCGGCCGACCAGGAGACGCTCGACCTGCTCGCCGCCGAGGCGCGCGACGACGTGCGCACGATCCTGCACTGCTTCTCGATGCCCGACCGGCTCGACGAGTGCGTCGCGCGCGGCTACTGGATCTCGTTCGCGGGCAACTTCACCTACCCGCCCAACGCCGCGCTGCGGGAGGCGGCCAAGCGCGTGCCGGAGAACCGCCTGCTCGTCGAGACCGACGCGCCCTACCTCACCCCGCAGGCGGTGCGCAAGGAGCGCAACCAGCCGGCGAACGTGACGCTGACGGCCGAGGCGCTCGCAGCCGAGCGCGGCGTCGCATACGAGGAGCTGGAGGCGCAGGTCGAGCGCAACGCCGCCGAGCTGTTCGGCTGGTGAGCGGCGAGCCGACGCAGCCGTCGCTGCGCCGCATGCGCGCGTTCGGCGTGCGGCCCAACCGCGAGCTGGGCCAGAACTTCCTCGTCGACTCGAACATCCTCGACGTGATCGCGCGCGCGGCCGAGCTGGCGCCCGACGACGTCGTGCTGGAGATCGGCGGCGGGCTCGGCGTGCTGTCCGAGCACCTCGCCGCGCGCGTCGCGCACGTGCACGTCGTCGAGATCGACCGCGGGCTGGAGCCGGCGCTGCGCGACGCGCTCGACCCGTTCGGCGAGCGCGCGACGCTGCACCTCGGCGACGCGATGGCGCTCGACCTCGCCGCCCTGCGGCCGGCGCCGACGAAGGTCGTCGCGAACCTCCCGTACGGGATCGCGGCCGGCGCGATCCTGCGCACGATCGAGGAGCTGCCGGCGGCGGCACGCTGGGTCGCGATGGTGCAGAAGGAGGTCGGCGAGCGGCTCGCGGCGGCGCCGGGCAGCGGCGCGTACGGCGTCCCCTCGGCGATCGCTCAGCTCGCCTGCGACGTGCGCGTGCTGCGGCCGGTGTCGCGCACCGTCTTCTCGCCGGTCCCGAACGTCGACTCGGTGCTCGTCGTGCTCTCGCGCCGGGCGCCGGCCGCGCCGCCGGCGCTGCGCGCGTTCGTGCAGGCGGCGTTCGCGCACCGCCGCAAGGCGCTCGCGAAGTCGGTCTCGCTCGCGGGCGTGGCCGGGCGCGAGCAGGTTCGCGCCGCGCTGGAGGCGCTCGGCGAGCCGCTCGACGTGCGCGCCGAGCGGCTGGGACCGGAGCGGCTGCGCGAGCTGTGGGAGGCGGTCGGGTCGTGAGGCTGACCGCGCTCGCTCCCGGCAAGACGAACCTCTGCCTGTTCCTCGGCGGCACGCGCGCCGACGGCCTGCACGAGCTGGTGTCGGTGATCGAGCCGTTGTCGCTCGCGGACGAGCTGACGCTCGAGCCGCTGCCCGGCGGCGCGCCGGTGGCTGCCGCGGTCGGCGCTGGCGACATGGGCTGTGCCGCGGGCGAGGACGAGGTCGTCTGCGCCGGCGTCGAGGGCCCGAACCTCGCGGGCGAGGCGCTTGCCGCGTGGCGGGCCGCGAGCGGTTGGGCGGGGTTGCCGCTGCGGCTGACGATCGTCAAGCGCGTGCCGGTCGCCGCCGGGATGGGCGGCGGCTCGGGCGACGCCGCCGCCGCGCTGCGGCTCGCCGCGCACGCGGCCGGGCGGCCCGCCGACGATCCGCTCATCGCGCAGCTCGCTCCGCGCCTCGGCGCCGACGTCCCCTCGCAGATCGCGCCCGGCCCGGTGCTCGTCGGCGGCGCGGGGGAGGACGTGCGCGCGCTGGCGCTGCTGCCGCCGCACGGCGTGCTGGTGCTGCCCTCGCCGCACGCGCTCTCGACGCCCGAAGTGTTCCGCGAGGCCGACCGGCTGGGGCTGCCGCGGTCGGCCGCGGAGCTGGCCGAGCGACGCGCGGCGCTGGAGGCGGCGCTCGCCGCGGCCCCCGTCCTTCCCCCCGAGCTGCTCGTCAACGACCTGGAGCCCGCCGCCCGCTCGCTCTGCCCCTCGATCGGCGAGGCGCTCGCGGCGGCGCGCGACGCGGGCGCCGACCACGCGCTCGTGTCCGGCTCCGGTCCGACCGTCGTCGGCATCTTCCAGGGCCCCGGCGGTCCCGCTGCAGCCGAGGCGGCCGCCGCTGCGCTGCGCGATCGCTTCCCCGGCGCCACGGGCGCGCGCCCGGTCGACGCTGCGTTCGCGGCGGTCCGTGGGGTGTGGCACGATTCCGGTCGCGCATGAGCCACGACCAGGTAACCCAGCTCGTCGCCATCTTCGCTGGGATCGCCGGCCTCGCGACCTACGTCGGCCTCGTGCTCGTGCCGGTCGTCTCCTCCTACCAGCGCACGTGGGAGCGAATCGCCGCCGGCTTCCTTTCGCTGTGGGTCCTCGGAGCCTTCGTCGGCATCGGCATCCTCGCCGGCGCCGCCGTCATCTACGAGTGGTCGCGGCTGTTCTGAGCAGTCCTGTGTAGCACAGCTACTGTGAAGCTGTGCTACGGTGGGGCTGTGAAGAACATCACCGTCACCGTCCCTGACGACGTGTACCGCGAGGCGCGCGTCCGAGCCGCCGAGCAGGGCAGCTCGGTGAGTGCGCTCGTCGGCGACTTCCTGCGTACGTTGTCGGATCGCGAGGCCGAGTTCACCCGGCTCGAGGCCCAGCAGCGGGCCGTCCAGCGGCGAATCGCTCGCTTCAGCGCCGGCGACCGTCTCGGCCGCGACGCGTTGCACGAGCGTGCGGTTCGCTGACACCAACGTCCTCCTCTACGCGATCTCGGGTGACCCGGCGGAGGAGGCGAAGGCGGAGCGCGCGAGCGACCTGTTGAGGGAGCGCGATCTCGCGCTCTCGGTCCAAGTCCTCCAGGAGTTCTACGTGCAGGCGACGCGCGCGACCCGCGCGGACCGGATCGCGCACGACGACGCGGTGCAGCTGATCGAGTCGTTCCAGCGCTTTCCGATCGCTCCGATCACAACAGACCTGGTGCACGCGGCGCTGGTGACCCGCGACCGCTTTCGCATCTCATACTGGGACGCCGCGATCCTCGAAGCTGCACGTTCGCTCGGCTGCACTGTCGTGCTGTCGGAAGACCTGAGCGACGCCGTCGACTACGCGGGCGTGCGCGTCGAGAACCCGTTCCACGGGCTCTGATGCTCTGCCCGCGGTGGCGGGCGTGAGCGGCGACCGCCGTACAATCCGTCGATGGCCCCTCAAGCGCGCGACGAGACGGCGGCCGCGCCCGACTTGCGGGCGCTCGAGGCGATCACCGACGCGGTCGCGGCGGGCGCGGGCCTGCCGGAGATCGTGCGCGCTGCGGCGAGAGCGCTCGACGCGAGCCTCGTCCTGATCGACCGCACGAGCGTCGTGCTCGCGGTCGCGGCGCGCTCGCCGGCGGAGGAGCGTGCGCTGCTGCGCGAGGCCGACGGCGTGGAGCGGGTCGAGCTGCGGGTCGCGGACGCGGTCGTCGGGCAGCTGCGGCTGCGCGGGCGCGAAGGCTCGCCGGACTCGGCGATGCTGCGGCTCGTCACGACGCTCGTCGCCTCCGAGGTCGAGCGCGTGCGCGGGCCCGAGCGCG
>CAZGJV010000021.1:0-64515 GCA_964525715.1 uncultured Conexibacter sp.
CTGGAGCTGGTCGTACGGCGTCCCGTCGGCGTTCTTCAGCGCTCTCCCCTTCCAGTCGCGGCCCTGGAACGCGGCCTGCACGCCGCTGAGCTGCGGCAGCACGAGGCCGGCGACCGTGTCGAGCGGCTGGCTGGCGAACCCGAACGGCGTGTAGCGGCCGATGCGGAGGTGGCCGCCGCCGGCCGTCGGGATCGAGCCCTGCAGGAAGCTGGGAAGGCCGCGGCTGCCCTGGAAGAGGTCGAGGCCGTGCTGCTTGCGCCACTGCTCGGAGGCGACATGCGCGTCGGCGAGCAGCGCGGTCAGCACCGGATGGTCGGCCGGCAGGACGTGGTAGAGGAATCTCACGGCGTTCAGCGACCAGGACGCGAACGGCGTGTAGAGCGCGATCGCCTTCCGCAACGCCGGCGAGAACGAGCTGTACTGGCCGTAGGCACGCTGCACCGCGCGGGCCATCGCGATCTGCTCGGGCGTGTTTCTCAGCCCGTCGGCGGCCTGCTGGACCGCTCTGCGGCTCGCGATCACCTCGGCGTTGCTGAGCCCGAACCGCTGGCGCATGTGGCGGCCAGCCATCGCGAGCTGCGCGGGCGCCTCCAGGTTGTCGTTGACCTTCGTGAAGACGAGGTGCGTGTAGCCCTGCCAGAGGTTCGCGAGGTTGCGCGGGCCACGCGCCTGCCAGAACGCTCCGGCCGCGCGCGCGAGGTTCGCGAGCGGCGGCGATGCGTCTCTGAACTGGTCGGCGGCCGTGCGCACGGTTCTGCCCGCGAAGGCGTAGTGGCCGCCGGGCTTGGCGGCGATCCGCGCGCTGAGAGCGGCCTCGGGGTCCGTCGCGTCCATGTGGGCGAACACTCTGCGCGCGAACAGCGCGTCCATCGGCGTCGCGCGGTTGATCGCCGCGCGCGTGCCGGCCTCGATGACGTTGCCGGCCAGCCACGTCGGCGACGTCGCGAGCACCGTTCTGCGGAACGCGCCCGTGGCGAGACGGAACAGCTTGCCGCCGCCGCCAGCACCGAGGACGCTGACGTGCTCGCGCAGACGATCCGCCGCCGGCTTCGGGACGAGGGTGTAGGGGCCTTCGCCGTCGCCACGGACAGCGGCGTCGAGGATGTCCGAGAGCGACTGCTGTGCGTGCCCCTCCGGGGTCGAGCCGTCGATCATCCCGGCGACATCCTCGACTCTGCCCTTCCACGGCGCCGTGCGGACGATCTGCCAGCCCTGCGATCCCGGGAGCGCGGAGGCGTCCCGCGCGGCCTGCTCGGCCGCGGCGCGCGTGTCGAAGCTCGCGAGTCTCCCGTCGTGACGGAGACCGAACTGGTCGAGGAAGCGACCGAAGCCCTCGTGGGCATCGACGAGGCCCTGCATCCGCGCGACCTGCTCGACCATCGTCTCGGGGTGCGCGTCGAACGTGCCCTTCACCGTCGCCTCGCCCGTGCGGGTCGCGCTGCCCACACCACCGGGGTTGGACCAGTGCCGGTAGAAGTTGCCGGGCCCGCGACGGTTCGGCGCCTGCGTGACGAACGACGGCTCGCCGTGCCCGAGGTGCTCCATCGCCGTCGCGATGTCCGCATTCGAGGCGTCGCGCATGCCCATGCGGGCGGCGAACGGGATCAGCTTGGCACGCTCGGCACGCGCGGCCGGCAGGATCCCGGCGTCGTCGAGCTTCTTCTCGAGCTGCTGCATCAGCGGCGCGTAGTGCTGCTGCACGAGCGCCGGCACATCGGCCGGGTTGAACTTCCCCTTCGCGGCGTTCGCGATCGATCTGTCGAGGCCGGCGCGCAGCGCGATGTTCGCCTTCGCCTCCGCCGGCGAGAGCGCCCCCGAGGCGTGCACGCGCGCGAGATCGTCCCGGTACGCCTGGAGATCTTCGAGCGTCGGCTTCACGATCCCCTGCGCGATCGGCGAGATCGCGTGCCCGGCCGCCTTCGCCTGCTTGATGAGGAGCTGCGGCGCTCTGACGACCTCGGCGCGGTGCGCGGACTGGATGCCCTGGTTGGACCCTTCGAGGTGGTCGACGAGCTTCGCGACGGCGTGCGGCTTGAGCACGTCCGGGTTCATCGACGCTGCCTCGTGGCGCAGCTCGTCGGCGCGCTGCTGGAGGTGCGCGGCGTTCGCCGGATCGTGCGCGGCCTGCGCTTCGAGCTGCGCCGCCTGCGTCGCCATGTCGGCGGCCGCTCTGCGCGCACGGCTGGCGCGAAGCACCTGCACGCCCTTCACGAGCGGGTCGCGGCTCCACGAGCGCGCCTGCGCGACGTTCGTGCCCGGGACGACCGCGGGCGCGCGCTCGGTCGAGAAGGCGCCGATCCCGGCGCGTCGACCGGCCTCGCCGACCGCCCCCGCAACGCCGCGCACGGGTCCGGCGACCATGAGCGCCGTGTCGAGCGGATGCTGCTGGAGGCTGCGCACGGGGTGCTTCGCGAGGTCGATGTACGGCTGCGCGAGCATTCTCGCCGCGGCGCCGACATGGCCGGATGCCGCCTCGGACGCCGGCAGGTAGGCCGACGGGATGACCTCGGCCGGGAGGTTCACGGCGTCCTTGAGGAAGTTGACGCCGACCTGGCCGCCGTTGAAGCCGGCCGTCTGCGGCTGGAGGCCCTTCGAGCCGAGCACGCCGGACTGCTGGCCGCGATCGACCGCCTTCCCGAGCGTCGAGGACACCCCGGAGAGCAGCTGCTGCAGCTGGCCGGCGCGCGCGAGGTCGGGATGCTGGAAGGCGCCCAGCGTTCCCTGGTAGCCGGACGGGTTCGAGAGCGCCGTCCCGATCTCCGTCGGGCTGTACGGCGTCAGGCCGCTCTTGACGGCCGAGCCGATCTCTCTGGCGACGTTGCCGATCGAGTCGAACACCGAGTGGTCGTGGAACCCGGTGTCCTGGAAGGTCTTGATGTAGCCGTCGAGTCTCGCGCCCGACAGGCCCGTGACGTGCGACAGGATGATGCGCCCGTCGTCCGTCGGTCTGCGGATCGCATTGGCGACGATCCGCTGCTGCACCGGCTTCGGCTGGTGCAGGAACGTGTCGACGAGCGCCTGCCGGTAGGAGTCCTGGTAGCCCTGGGCGACCTGTCTGAGCGTCGGCGGGTTCGGCAGCTTCGACGCGGCCTGCTGGACACGCTGTCGCTGCTGACGCATCGCCCCAGCGAACGGGCTCGCGCCCGTCAGGCCGAGCGCCTGCGCGGGCGGCACGGTCGGCCGCGGCGCCGGGCGAGCAGCGGGCCGCGCTGCGGCCTTGCGCTGCTGCATCTGTCTTTCGACTCTCGCGGCCGTCGAGATTCCCCCGGCGACGTTCGCGAGGAAGCTGGTGAGTGACACCTATCCCCCGAACGGGCTTCTTCCGGTGAGGCCGAGGCCCTGCGCGGGCGCAACGGTTCTCGGAGGCGTGAGCTGGTAGCGGCCGTGAATCAGCAGCCCGGACTGGTGCAGCGCGTTGACGTTCGCCGGCGACAGGTAGCCGTTGTAGGCGAGGTCCATCGCCGAGTTGACGAAGTTGCCGTAGCCGCCGCCGCTGATCTTCGGCACGGACAGGCGCGTGACTCTGCCGTTCACCTTCGCCATGTAGTAGCCGTTCGTCAGCGCCTGGCGGACCTGCTGCGTGGTGATCTGCGGCGCCTGCTGGCGGATGGCGTTGATCGCGCTGCGCGCCTGGTCGATCTGACCGAAGGCGTTGTTCATCTGAGCGGTCGTCAGGCCCTTCGTGCCCGTGCCCGCCGCCGACGGCTTGTAGGGGCCGAGGCCGTGCGCTCTCTGGTAGTTGTCGCGAGCGACCGTCAGCCCGTACTTCTGCGTGTCGAGCTGGAACTGGCGGTCCTTCATCGCCGTGTCGATGTTGAACTTCTGGGCGCTGAGCTGGCGGTTCGCCGCGTCGTTCGCGGTCGACTCGGCGAGCTTCTGCGTGTTCAGGCCGAGCGTCGCCGTCGAGATCCCGTAGTTGCGCTCGCTGTCGCGCAGCGCGCCGATGTTCTTCGCCTGCAAGTCGCCGCGGCTCGCCTGGAGGTCGGCGATCTTCTGCTCGGGCGCTGCGTTCGCCTGCGCGAAGGCGTTGCTGAGCTGCTGCAGCGCATCGGTCGCGCGCGAGGCGCCGACGCCCTGCTCGCCGGCCGTCAGGCCCTGCCAGTTGCCGCCCTGCGCCGCGCCGAAGGAACGGTACGCCTGCCCCTGCTGAGCGGCGTTGCCCTGCTGCGCGGCGATCTCGGAGGAGAGGCGCGCGAGGCTGCCGCCGTCGAGGCCCGTGCTCGCGAGGCCCTGCATCTGCTGCTGCTGTGCCTGCCCAGCCGCGCCGATCCGCTGCTGAGCATCGGACGCGATGCCCGCGAGCGTCGAGTTCGTCGCGTCGGCGATCGATCTCTGCTGGCCGACCGCCTGCTGCGCCTGCTGGCCGAACTGGTTGTAGAAGCCGCCCACGCGATCGGTCGCCGCCTGCCCCTGGCGGTTGTTCGCCGCGATCTGCTGGGCGAGCGCCGAGACCTGCGGGTTGATCTGGAGGTTCGTGAGCGACGTCGCAGCGTCCTGAAGCGATCTCCCGGACAGGATCTGGCTCGGGTCGAACAGCGGGTTCGGGCGCGCGGGCGCGGCACGGTGGACGGCCGGGGCCTTCGGGCGTGCCGGCGCGGGTGCGTGTGCCATGGCTATCTCCCGGTGTTGGCGACGTAGCGGCCGGGGCCGCGGTAGCGGGCGGAGTGGCCGACGACGTGAACGTTCGGATTGTTCGGACCGGCGCCTGCGTAGAGGCCGGGGCCGGTGTAGGCCGTCGAGTGCCCCTGCGCACGCGGGACGCCGAGCGCGTCCGTCGCGGCCGCCGGCATCGGCGGTGCGGTGAGCGCAGCCGATGCCGCCGCTCTGTTTGCCCGCTCGATCGACGCGAGTCGCGCAGCGAGCTCGGAGTACGGCAGGTTCGCCTGAACGCCCTGGATCTGCGACTGCCGTCCCGCTTCGCGCTGCGCGAAGCCCTGGTTCTGGTTCGCCTCCGTCGTGAGCAGCGCAGTCTTCATGTTGCCGATCTGGTTGCCGAGCGCCCCGGAGTAGAGGAGGCCCTGCCCATTGGCGGTGTTCGTCGCGTTCTGCTCGAGCACGGGCTCTCTCTGTTCGAGCTGGCGCTGTGCCTCGGCGAGCGCGATTCTGTCGTAGGCGCTCTGCTGGTTGATCGCGTTTTCCTTCTGGCCGGCCTGGAAGTTCGCCTGGTTCACCTGCGCCCAATACGTCGCGTCGAGCGGTGACGGCTGCTGCGCCGGCTGGGCCGGGGCTGCCGGGTTCGGCGGCGGCGCGATCGTCGTGCCGGCGAGCGCCGCCGGCGGCCGGGTGCCGGGCGAGAGGTTCGTTCCGGCCGGCTTCCCCTTCGGAATCCCCGTCGATGCACGCGGCGGCTTCGGGATCACGAGGACCGGCTTGGACGTGCGAGGCGCCCGGGCGCCACCGTTGAACGGTTGCGGCGCACGCGGGGCCTGCATTGCTGCTCCACCGTTGAAGGCCATGGCGTGCTCCTACGTCTTGATGAGGAAGTTGACCGCGACGGACGGCTGCATGTTGTTGTGCGCGCCGCCGCCGCCCTGCGAACCGATCGAGTGCTCGTGCGCGAAGTCCTGGTACTTGCGCGAGTCGCCGCCGATCAGGTTGCCGCCCCAGGTGATCCCGACGAAGTTCGTGGCGCCGCCTGAGCTGTAGACGTTCGTGTTGGGGTAGCCGCTGTCGCCGCCGGTCGAGCCACCGTGGTTGTGCGACGGCATCTCGGGAACGCTCAGCGTGTGAGCCTCTTCACCGACCTGTGCAGCGAGAGCGCGTGCCGTCAGGCCCGATCCGGTGCCAGCCCCGATCGGCCCACGGCCGCGGAAGTCGGGAAGGTTGAACGTCGTCGAGCCATCGCCCGGTCCCCATGGTGACGAGCCGCCGCCGAGCGCGGTGAACAGCGTGCCGTAGGTCGCGCGCGAGACGGTGCGGCCGTCGCACAGCAGCCAGCCGGTGGGCTCGGAGCCTACAGTGATCGCAGCGGCGGTCGGCTTGAGGTCGCCGGGGTCGTAGAGGAGATCGAGCAGTTTCGCGAGCGCGTCGAAGTTGTCCTGGGCGTCGAGGAGTTGCGTCAGGACCGGATGGGGGAGTGACATCGCACCTCCAAGTTGTGCTCCAATGCCCCGTGCGATAGACGTTGCCGGATGCGCAGCATCCTCATCCTGCTTGCGACGTGTCTCGTAGCCTCAGCCGCCCCAGGCGATTCAGCGGGCGCCGTGCTCATCACGCCGACCGGGGCGCACCTCTCGGTGAACCTCATACGCGCCGAGTGCCCCTACACCGGCCACACGAGCTGTACCGCGGTCGACGGGCGCACCATCTGGCTCGAACCCCGACTCGGCTCCCTGTACCGCCCGATCCTCGTCCACGAGGAGGCACATGCCCTCAGCGGGCAAGGGCTCGTGAGCGCCGCCGTCAGAGCCCGCTTCATGCAGCTCGGCGGCTACACCGGCGACTGGTATGCGGACCGTGGGCCGTCGCTCGCGGGCGACCCGACGTCGCTCGAGGAGCTTTTCGCCGAGGCGTACTCCTACTGCGGCACGACGCCGCGCGCCGACTATCGCTATGACGAGCCCTTCGGCGAGTACGGCTGGGATCCGCCACGCAAGCAGCGCGTGCAGACGTGCGACGCCTTCTACCGCCGGCTGCGCTAGAGCGTCTCCTCACACCGGACGGTGCAGGTCGGCAGGACGCCGCCCCCCGCGTTGCTGCCGACGAACCGATACGCCTTGTTCGCCGGCACGAGGAACGTCACACAAAAGGTCTGCTGCCAGGAGGCCGAGACGGTCGTCGTCGTGCTCATCCCGACCGTGCCGACGGTCGAATAGCTGTCGATCGACACCACGGCGGTCGACCCGCCGCCCCCGCCGCCGCTGCTGGTTATGGCGCAGACGAACTCGAGGGTGACGAGCGTCGGACGTCTGGTGTTCGGCGTGCGGGGCGTGTTGTTGGCGAGCGCGCCGGGCGACGTGACGGCGCTCGGCGCGGTCGCGTAGTCGGTGGCGAGCTGCCCCGGCGTGATGCCGGCTGTGGGCGACAGGTTGTTCGTGTCGATGTTGCCGTTGAGCAGGGCCTGGAGTGCGGTGAAGTCGGAGGCGACCTTTGCCTCCTCGGTCGCGTCGGACTGGCCGAGCTGCGGGACCTGCAAGGCGATCGTGCCCATGTCAGTCCTTCCGGTCCTGGATCAGCAAGGTCATGGAGTAGACGGCTGCGGCGCTCGACGACGTGGCGCCGAAGACGGGCGAGAACGCCCGCGCGACGCCGAGCGAGCCGATGCGCGCCAGCGGGACGGTCGGGCCGCCGCCGAACGTGGAGGCCGGGTCGCCGAACGTGCCTGATCCGCCGAACGTGTCGGCCGGGTCGCTGGCGAAGATGCCCGAGACGACGAGCTGCTCGGAAGCGGTGAAGTCCTTCGCGACCGAGAAGTCGACGACGCCCTGGCCGTCAACACGAACGTCGCGCAGGCGCTTGCGGTAGTAGGGCGTCGGGAAGCGTCGCCGGCGGTAGAAGGCGGGCGAGAGCCACGGCCCCTTCCAGTACCAGGTGAAGTTCGAGCCGTTGTCCGTGCTGATGCCGGGGACGAAGCATTGATCGACGAGCGCGGCGGTCGCCTTCGCGGAGTACAGCCCCGGGTTGTTCGCCGAGGGGTGCCACACCTGCCACTGGTTCGAGCCGATCCCGTGCAGCCACCAGCTTCCGAGCGTCAGGTCGTAGTCGAGCGTGAGCGTGTTTCTCGTGCCGTCGGTCGAGTACGAGAGGAAGTAGTGGTTATTCCAGAACGCGGCGGCGGGCGGGACGGCGAGGGATGCCGCCGCGAGGTTCGGCGTCACGGGGTCGGACACAAGTTCGAGCGTCGAGCCGTTTGTACGCCACACGCCGCGCTCGGAGAGGAAGAACGTCCCTTGCGGGCTCTCCGCTATCGAGCGATGGGAGACGCAGCCGATCGAGTCGCTGATGCGACGGTTCTCTCCGGTCGCGGGGTTGAAGACGGCGAAGACCTTGTGGCGCTTGAAGACGAGCAGCAGGTTGCCGGCCTTGCCGAGTCCGGTGATCGCGTCGCCGTCGTTCGGGTCGAGGTCGATGACGTTCGCCGCAGGCCAGTTGCGCGCGTCGGTGCCGGTGCCCGCGGCGATGTTGCACCAGCAGAGCCGCGACGGGTTGCCGGCGACGCCCGCGACGAACAGGTAGTTCTGGTGCAGCACGATGTATCTGCCGTTCGGCAGCGTGCCCGAGCTGGCCGTCCAGTCCGAGGTCGTTCTCGCGGCGCCGTCCCACTGCTGCGGCGTGTCGACGCCGTTGAGGCCGAAGATCGGACCCTGGCCGCCGGAGACCTGCGTCTGCGCCCACTCCCAGCGGTTCGAGCTGCTCAGCCCCGTCTTGAGCGTCGAGATCGCGCCGGCAGCCGTGATGCCGAACAGCGACGTGCCGGCGTGCGTGATCAGGACCGGCGACGCGGGCGCCTCGGCGGCGTACAGCGAGTCGAGGACCGAGGCCGGGGTCGCGAAGGTCACGATGCCGTCGCGCTTGACGATCGCGCGCGCCGTCGTCGACTGGACGTTCAGCACGTCGCGCGCCTCGTTGTCCTCGAGCACGTACGGCGCGCCCTTCGTGTTGAGCCCTCCTCCGAAGTCGGAGTAGAGCATCGGCTGGCCGCGCATCTACGGCAGCCCCCATGCCGCGCTGCCGTCGCTGTCGTCCCACATGCTCGGGACCTGTCGCGGCCCGTCGGTCGAGGGGAACTTCACGTCGACCGCCATGTCGCGCAACGCGGCGGCCCACTGCCCCTGCCAGTACTGCGCCATCTCGCTGTCGTCCTCGCACTCGTAGCAGCGCTGGAGCGCGTAGTAGGCGAGGAGGCGGTGGTAGTCGGCCGGGAGCGACGGTGTGTCGCCGTCGGCTGCCAGTAGCGCCGGGAGCTGCCAGTAGCGCAGCGCGAGGTTGTAGACCGCGTCGGGGGTCGGGTAGAGCACGAGCGTCGCGCCCGCGAGCGCGTACGAGGCCGGTCGTCCGCTGACCGCGGCCGAGGTCTCGATGCTGCGGATCGGAACGAGCTCGAGCGTCTGCGTCAGGTCGACGTCGCGCAGGTAGCGCAGCTTCGCGAAGTCCGTCGGCCACGGGTACGCGGCCTGACCGGCGACGGTCGTGATCGACTGCACCGTCTCGTCCTGGTAGTAGTCGACCTTGCGGGCTGCGAGCCGCAGCGCCTCGTTCAGGTAGCTGGTGGCGCGCGAGACGTAGACGTTCGCCGCGAAGCCGTGGTTGTAGACCTCGGTGCGCAGCTCCGCGAGCGTGCTCACGGCACGAAGATCCTTGCCTTGTCGAGTCCGAGGTCCTTCCGGGCGGCGTGCGCGGCGCGGTCGCCCTCAGCGCGGATGCGGTCGCGCAGCTCGGCCTTGCTGTCGCGCTCGCGCTGCGCGCGGCGACGCTCGCTGTCGGCCACGAAGTCGTAGTCGGGTGACGCGATCTCCCGCACCCGGTTCACGACGCGCTGGTCGAGTTCGAGCGCGGTGAGCACGAGATGATCGACGACTCTGCCGTCGGGCGACTCGATGTGCTGGTAGACCACGAAGTGTCTGCCGCGCTCCGAGTAGCGCACGCGCAGCGTCGGGTCGATCGCCCGCAGATCGCGGACGACCATCCCGACGTCGGACGGGACCTCATAGGTGCGTCCGTCGGCCCCTTCGATGACCTGCGCGAGCGTCGCCGCTTCGAGCTCCATTAGATGTTGCCGGCACCCTTGCCGTGCACGACGATCCGCGTCGTGAGCGTGTGCAGGTCGGTCGCGTTCGCGACCTCGGAGGCGCCCGAAAATGCCTTGAGCTTCGAATTCGCGTAGTCGTACGCGAACGTGTGGCCGTCGGTCGACGGCGTGGGGATGACCGCCCGCAGGGAGGTGCCCATGCCGAGCTGCGCGGCGGTGAGCGCCAGGCCGCCGGTCGTGTAGCTGGCGTCGAACGTCACGTCGGCGATGACCTCGCGGTGGTCGCCGATGACGTACGAACTGACGCGCGTAATCGAGAGCGCCATGCTGGCTCCTTACGTCGAGAGGAAGAGGAGGGTGCGGGGGCGCTGGCCGGCCCTTCGCGGGGCCGGCCAGCGTGCCGCTGCTACTAGATCCGCGCGACCGGGATGTCGTCGAGGAGCTGCGTGACCTTGCAGTTGGCGTTCGGGCGCACGCACACCAGCGTCGCGTACCAGCCGAAGAACGCCTGCCAGGTCGCGTTGAACGTGCCGGCCGTCGCGCCCGGCGTGAGGTGCCAGATGCCGCCCTCGCCGTCCGGCGCCTGGAGCCAGTCGGGGCTCCCCATCTGCGCCCAGTTGAACGTGTCCTTGCGCAGCCCGTACGCCTCGCCGTTGACGGCGTCGGCGTCGGCGACGACCGGGATCGGCTTGCCGCCGGCGGACAGCATGATCGCGTCGTAGCCGCCGTTGACTCTCACCGCGTTCGCGTCGGTGAAGCGCTTCATCGACTGGTACTGAAGCGCGAGCCGGCGCTGGATGCCGTAGGAGGCGACGTACAGGTCGATCGGCTTGCCGCGCTGCGCGGTCAGCTGCGCCTGCTGCATGAGCGTGTCCTCGTTCACGTTCACCCAGCCGGCCGCGTTCGTGTTGGCGTCCCAGATCGGGTTCACCGACGAGTCGATCGAGTGCAGCGAGCGGCTCGTCGAGATGATGTTCCGCAGGCCGTCGGACTCGTTGCCGCGATCGCCGGCGATGTAGATGCCGTCGGCGTTCGTGACGGAAACCGAGCTCGCGAGCGTGACGTTGGCGTTCGCCTGCGACGAGGTGGCGGCCGTGCCGGTGAACGCGACCGCGGTGACGAGCACGCCCTGGCCCTTGACGGTGCCGTCGGCGCGCGTGAGCACGTCGACCGTGTCGCCGACCGCGATGTACTGGCCGTTGTCGACGGCGATCGTTCTCGCCGACTGCGTCGAGGTGCAGCTCGCGAGCAGACCGTCACCGGTCCCGTACGCCATGCGCGTGATGTCCTTGCGCAGGTCGGTCGTGGCGCCGTCGATCTCGACCTCGAGGGCTCTCACGAACGCGCCCTCGTTCGTCGCCGAGGCACGGAACAGCTGGTCGTCCAGCTGGATCGTGGTGAAGAGGTTCTTGATCGACACGATGCCGTCGAGGAAGCCCTGGCGCCCGGCGGTCGGGAGCTGGCCTCCGCTGGTGACCGCTCCGCGGCCACGGTTGCGCGAGGTGTGCACCGGGAAGACGAGCCGGCGGCCGGTGTAGGCCCCCATCTGGTTCGCCTCCTGGCGCTCGAGCTGATCGATCAGGTAGGTGTCCTGGTTGAGCTGCTCGACCGCGGGACCGCGGTAGACGTCCTTGAGCATGGCGTCGAATGCCGCCATCGTCTGTCCGGCCATGTGCTTCTCCTTGGGGTCAGCGGGGAACGCGGATCCCGCAGGCCCGAGGGGGTCAGGAGCTAGGCGCCGCGGCTCTGCCGAAGGCGCTCCATCGCGATCTGCGACGCCTCGCGAAGCGACGTCACGGCGGGCGGACTTGCGTCCGTTCCGCCGCCCGTCTCCGGGGCGGCCGGCTGTCCGAGCTTGCGATTGACGAAGCCCTGCTCGATCTGCGCAGCGAAACGCTGGTAGTCGGCAAACGCTCTGTCGATCGCGGTCCGCGGGTCCAGGCCGGTGTGGTTGGCGGCGAGGGCCGCCACGACGTCGGTCGGGAACTCGCCGTGCTCGGCCTGCAGCTCTCTCATCCGCGCGTCGATCGTCTGGCTGATCTGCGCGGCGCTCGCCTGAAGCTGCTGCTCCTGTCGCCACTGGGCGATTTCCTGGAGCTGCTGCTGGACGGGGCTGAGCTGCTGCTGAAGCAGCTGCTCCACCGATGGGTCGACCGTCGCGCCCGCCTGATGGTCGGGTGCGATGAGGCCGGCCTGCTCGGCCTGAGCGCGGAGCCACTCCTGATAGGCAGCGGGGTCCGCGGCCATCTGGCCGAACTCGATGAGCTGCTGCAGCACTGCCGGGTCGTGCTGGTGGATGCCCGCCTGTTCGTAGGGCGACCACTGATCGCGAAACTGCGAGTGCTCCTGGAACTTGCGCGTCGTCTGTGCGTCCCAGTCCTTGAAGACGGGCTCGACGACTCCGCGCTGGTCCTCGGGAATGCGGTCGAGGAACTCCGCGTAGGGAGCGCCTCCGGTCGGCTCTCCGCCCTGGCCCGCTTCGGGCTGTACGGGATCCGTCGTCATGGGGTCCATGACTCACCTGCTCTTTCTGTGACGCTGTAACTCGGCGCCCCTGGCCGCGTGCGGCGGCTGTGGCTCGTCCCTGGCGTCGGTTGTGGTGGAGGGGATGCGGCCGGCGGGGCTTCATGCCCCGCCGGTGGCCGCTGACGCTGTAACTCGGCGCCCCTGGCCGCGTGCGGCGGCTGTGGCGGCTGGTCCCTGGCGTCAGGTCGTGGCGTCTGCGTCGGCGCCCGTGCGGGCGCTGGCGCGCTGTCTCGACCTCTCTGCGGCCTCCTCGGCCGCCTCGCGCGCCGAGCGTCTGCCCGGCGATTCCCGGTCGGCTCTGTCAGCCGCGCCGGGGACGAGCTTCTCGACCTGGCCCTCTGCCTCGCGCAGCGAGGAGACCAGGTCGCTGAATCTGGGGTCGTCCGCGTAGGCGCCGGCGAAGTCGCCGATCGCCGTGACGAGGTTCTTCGCGGCCGTCGTGGTGTCCATCAGCGGCCGCCGAATTCGGCAGGCCGGATGTCCGCGTAGGGGACCGTGAGCAGCTCGCCGGTGTTGCGGAGTCTCACGTTCACCGTCTCGGGCCAGCCGTCGGCGCCGTTGGAGGCGACCGACTCGAAGACGCCGATCTCGCCGGCGTGGTCGCCGCTCTCGATCCGGGCGAACGAGCCGGGGAGCACGTCGCTGTCGTTGCGGCGGTTGTACTGCGTCACGACGATCGTCGTCACGGTCTGCACGACGAAGCCGTCGGGGACGTCCGCCGGGGCCTCGGCCGGCGCGGGGGACGACTCCTCGGCCGCCGGCGCGGGGTCGGCAGGTGCCGCGCCGTTCGCCGCCGGCGCGGTGGTGGCCAGCGAGTCCGGCGCGGACTCGCTGGCCGGCGCCTGCGCGGGGTTGGGGTCGGTCGGCGGCTGAGCGTCGGCGGGCGGCGGGGCGTCCGGTGCCGCAGAAGCCGGCGGTGCGGCCGCAGGGGCCGCGTCAGCGGGCGCGGGAGCCGGGTCGGGCGCGGGCGGTGCCTCCGCGGGCGGCTGGGCGGCGGGGTCGGCCGTCTCCGGTGCCGGCGCTACTGCCGCCGCGGCGGCGGGATCGGTCGCGACCGGGGTCGCGTCTTCGGGGCTGCCCATAGGAGGGCTCCTTTCAGGTGCGTGAACGGGACGCGGACGCCTGCTGGCGCATCCGCTGCTGGTGCGCCTCTTCCTGCTGACGCAGCCGTTGGTCATGCGTCGCAGCGGACTGCTGGAGCTGCTGCTGGGCCTGCGCGCCCTGCACCTGCATCTGCTGCTCGGCATGGCCGGCGCCGGCGGGCTCGCCGGCCGGCTGCGCGCCCCCCTGTTCGAGCTGCATCTGCGCGGCCTGGGCCTGCGCGAGCTTCTGGCGGTGCTCGTCGACGTGTCTCTCGAAGATCGCCTTGATCCCCGGGTCGAGCTGCTCGTAGACGTACGACTTCTGGTACGCCTCGTGACCGTCGACGTGCGCCTGATCGTTGTCGAAGTTGTTCGTGTCGAGCGGTTGTCCGAGCGTCAGCTGACGGTTCTCGCGGTTGATCTGCGCCTGGTCGTTCGTGAAGTCGGCGACGAGGTGCTCGAGGCCGCCGACCTGGTAGTCGCGCAGGAATCTCGCGAGGTTCTGATCCTTCAGCGGGACGCCGTTCTGCAAGAACATCGTGAGCATCGACTGCATGGCCGCCTGCTGGGCGGCGAGCGACCGCGGCATCATCGAGCCGGCGACCTCAACGTGCGTGTGGTCGCGCAGCATCGTGCCGCGGAAGTCGATGATCTCCCACGCCTGATCGTCACCGGCGAGCGAGATCGTGCGGCGGTCGTCGTAGTAGCGGGCGACGAGGCGCAGCTCCTTGCGCCCGATCTCGGCGAGCTGGCGTTCGAGGTCCCAGGCCGCCGGGCCGAGGCGCGTGTCGTCCTGCTCCTGCAGGAGGTTGATCGCGCTCGCGGCGGTGACGCCGGCGGGCACCTGCGCGGAGGAGACCTCGTGCTGGCCGGCGATGTCCTGGATCGCGGCCTCGCAGCGGTCGATCTCCTGGAGGATGTAGGACGGCAGAGACGGCGGCTCGAGGAAGGTCGGCTGGGCGTTCTGCATCGTGTCGTCGACCCACGCGATGCCGCCTGGTGCGCTGAGCTGACGCTGGAACTCGTCGGGGTCGCCGACGGCGCTCTTGGACGCGACGACGGTCGCGTTGCCGAGCCGGTTGCGGTGCTCGGCGATCTGGCTCTTGACCTTGTTGAGCTCGGTCTGTGGTCCGATGAGCTGCTCGCAGATGCTCGTCGGCCAGAGGCGCCCGGGGACGGGGATGCCGGAGATCATCACGAACGGCATCGGATCCCACGGACGCTCGTCGGTCTCGAGGACTCTTCTGCCCGCCCACACCGCGCGGAACCCGTGCGGGTGGTCTCTGCACGGCTTGCGCCAGTACTCGAACAGCTTCACGCCTCTGTGAAAGCCGCTGCTCGCTCCGACGCTGCCCATGAGGTGCGTCTCGATCAGGCCGGGGTTGGCGTCCGTGTCGGCGTCGAGCAGCACGCCGTAGCGGTCGGCGATGTGGTCCTGCGAGACGACGGACTCCTCGATCAGCCAGTCGACCTCGCTCCAGCTTCCCGCGAGCGGGTCGGGGACGATCTGGAACGGCGAGCGCACGGCGACGCGGATGTCCCCCACGTTGATCGTCTTCGCCTGCACGGTGCCCTCGGGGAAGCCGAGGGCGGAGCTGAGCTGCGCGGGGTCGATGACGTCCGGGCGCATCGGGCGCCCGGAGCTGTCGAGCAGCGGTCTCTTGTCGGGGCCGACGAGCACCTGCGTCCCGTCGCCGATGGAGGGGTCCCACGCTGCCTTGACGAAGCCGGCGCCGCAGATGCGCGACCAGAGGAGCGCGCGTTCGAGGTGCTCCTGCATCGCGAGGTGAGTCCAGAGGTATTCGAGGACCTTCTCGGCCAGCTCGGCGGCGTTCATGTCGGAGTCGTCGGACGTCCGCGGCGTGCAGCGGAACGACGGCCGCTGCTTGCTGAGCTTCGCGACCTCGGTGCGAACGGCCGGCTGGATGCGGTTGTCGACGAGTTGGACGCGATCGGCGCGCAGTCTCGGCCGGTAGAGGCGGCTGCCGTCGTGCGCGAGCCACTGGTCGCCCTGGAAGTAGGCGAGGTTGAGGTACCAGTTCTTCTCGAAGCGTCGCCGTGCCGTCTTCGCTCTGCGGTAGAGCGTTTGCAGGTCGACGATGCTCGTGTCTCTCACGACCCATCCTCCGGGCCGGGGTCGTCAGCGACCGTGCCGACGAGGTCGTACTCGTCGTCCTCGGGCGGCTCGGTTCTGGCCGGCTGCCGGCGCGCGGCAGGAAGCTGAACGATCTGCGGGTGCTGGATGCGCGTCAGCAGCTCGCGTCGCTCTTCAGCCCACGCCTTCTCGCGACGATCGGCGACGATCGCCGTCGTGACCATGAAGGCGCCGAAGATCAGAGCGAGCAGGACGAACGCGATCAGCAGCCCCGTCATCGGCTCCGCCCGTTCGCGATGACGTCGGCCGGGTGGTGAACGCCCTTGGCGAGCTTCTTCCATCCGCGGTAGGCCGCGGTCCGTGCCCGCGTCGTCGCCTTCTGGGCTCTCCGCCGCTCGGCGCGGTTGCGCGGCATCGGCGCGCTCATGCGCCCTCCGTCGATCGCGGCCGCCGCGCCGGACGGCCGCGGCCGCGTCTGACCGGCTCCGGCCGTCTGCCGAGCGCGCCCTCGAGCGCCTCAGCGTACGACTGCCACGATCTCGCCGATCTCTGCGCGTCAGCGAGCTTCGCCTCGACCGCGGCGAGGGGCTGCTCGTGGATCTCCAGCGCGCGGGCAGCCTCGCGGACGCAGCCCGTGCAGAGGATCAGGTCGTCGATCGTCTGCGGGCTTCCGTCGGGATGTCTGAGGACGGGTCCCTCGTAGGCGGCACCGAAGTCGACGTGGGGCTCGCCGAGCTTGGCCTGGTAGCAGGCTGAGCAGAACGAGGACGACTCGACGACGCGGATCATGCGGCAACTCCTCGGTTGGTGTGGTCTGCCCTTCGGGCGTCGCCTCGGCGCTGAGCGCGCTCGCGACGACGATCCGGCGTGGTGGCTGCGGCGTCGTCGGGCGGACGCCCGAGGGGCAGTGCGTTGCCGGGGAGAGCCCGGCGGATGGCGGCGCCCGGTGCGGCCCCGGGTTCTCCGGCCCATGAAGCCGGCGTGGTCGCTGTTCCACTACACCGCGTTGACTCCGGCGCTATCAGCGCACTTCACGCCGGAAGGTGGTGCTCACAGCACCCACACCCCGCAGGGCGCACCATGCTGCGCTGACCACCCGAGTCGGGCACGAGGCCCGGCCAGATCTAGGCGAAGATGCCGCCGCCGAGCGGATGCTCGGGCGCGGCCGTGCCGTTCAACCGTTCAAGGTTCGCGCGCAGGATGCGATCTTGCAGCGTCTGCGACGGCGTCAGCGAGGGACGCTTCGGGCGCACCGTCGGCGACATGCAGATGTACCGCAGCGCGTCGAGGAGATGGTCGTCTCTGCGGACCGGGGTTTCCTTCGCTTCGTTCTCGCCAGCGGCCTGTCTTGCCCACCGGTAGCGCTTGAACTCGCGGATCAGCTCCGTGCAGTTCGCCGTCACGCGCAGCCGGTCGCCCTCCAACCGCTCCTTCACCGCGTTGATGCCGGCGAGCCGATCGTTCACGCCCAGCAGCGTGCTGACGCCCGCTGCGCGGTATGCGTCGCGGATCGATCTTCCGGTCTGCTCCTCGGTCCGCCGTGACGCGGGGTCGATTATGTTGAATCGGGTCCTGATTCCCCATCGTGCGCAACGGTCGAGGAACTGCTCGGCGACGGCGGAGACAGTGAGGCCCTGGAGCGGCAGCTCGTCGAAGACCCACAACACGTCGTCGGCGTCGAGGAAGGTCAGCAGCACGGCCGCCATGTGGCGGATGCCGTTGTCGATGCCCCCGAGGAGGACAAGCGGCGCATCTCTCGGGACCTCGTCCAGCTCCGGGTGGACGTGACGCGCGACATCGAAGGTGTCATAGATCAGACCGGCGAAGTGGACGAAGCGGCCGCTCTTACGTGCGGCGCGCTCCTCGTGCGAGAGGCCGGCGAGCGCGCGCTCTTTCGTCTTCGCGTCGAGGTGGGGGTTCTCGTCCATGTCGACGAGAACGATCGTCGCGTCGGTCAGACGCCCCTCGGTCCACGGCTCGTAGATATCGACGAACATCCACGACATGCCCAGCAGCGGCGTCATGGTGAACACCTCGTCGCCGCCGTAGTCGATCAGGCGCATGAGGGACTCCTTGCGGATGTCCTCGCGCGGCTCCTCGTCGTAGTGGACGCGATGCAGAGCCGCGCCGCCGAACTTGTCGAGATCCTGGTCGTTGCTGAAGAACTGCCACCACGAGCCGTTCGCGAACGTCAGCACCCGCTGCTTCTCGCTCCACGCTCTATCGAGCGTGCCGCCGGCGAGCTGCGCCGGAGGCGCCCACTCGCGGACCTTCTGCAGCACGACCTTGTCGAGCGTGTTCGTGAGGTCCGGGATGATGATGCGGCAGTAGAACGGCGGCTGGAAGTGCTTGTACGGCAGCAGGTGCTCGGGGACGACGTCGGGATCGAGCGTCTGGATCAGGTCGTCCACGATCCCCGCGGTCGTCTTGCCGCTGCGGTTGCCGCCCAGGAACGCCTTGAGCGGGTCGCGGCCGGCGTGGAACACGCGCTGCTTGGCGTGTGGCTCGTAGAACGCGAGCGGGTTCGCTCTCCGCAGCGCTTCAAGTTCCAGCAGCTCGGCGCGGACTCGAGCCTGCTCGGCGGCCGGGAGCGCCGCGAGGCGCTCAAGGTTGATCCGGAGCTTCACCGCGGGGGCACCCCCGCCTTCTCCTCGGCGGTCGACGCGAGCTGCGCTTCGGCGGCGCGGATCAGCCACGCGGTGCGCGACTCTTCGCCGCGCGCAGCGTCGATCCGCTCGAGCAGCACCAGCGGCAGTCGGAAGTTCACGATCGGGGTCGCCATCAGCCGCGGACCGGGATGCGCGCCGGCCGTCGCGCGGGAAGACGGACGGGACGACGCGGAGACGACGCGACGATCGGCAGGGCCGGACTGATCGCCTGGGCGGCGACGATGACCGCGGTGCTGACGGTCTGCGAGCCGGTCAGGGCAGCGGTAGTCGTGCCTGCCACGGCGATCGGGTCTTCGGCCCAGCCAGCAGTCGGCGCGCCCGTCGAGGAACCGTCGAGGATTGTCGGCATGTCGGCCGGCGGGGTGATGACGCTCGGGGCATCGGTGACCGCCCACCACAACGCGCGAGCGCGATCGACGGTCGACGTGAGTCTCGGTCCGGTGACGGTTCTCGATGCGGCCGAGGCGACGTCGCCTTCGGCGTCGACGATTCTGCTCGTGTTCACGGTTGAGCCGACGAGCGCGACGATCGTCGCGGCGCGGTAGCGGCTCGCGCCGCCCCACGTGATCGTGTGCGTCGCCGCGCCGTCGACCGCTGCGACACGCTCGAAGACGGCGAAGTTGAAGCTCGAGAACAGGTCTCTGCGCTCCGTCCAGCCGGCCATCTGGATGTCGACGTCGGCACCAGTGACGTACACGCCACACAGCAGCGCGTCGCCGGCTCTCGTCTCGGCCGGCTGCGACGCGGCGAGGGTCGTGCCGGTCGAGCCGCCGGATGCAATCTGGCCCCGCACCTCGACGCGCTGAGTCGGCACGTAGGCGAGCAGCGCGGTGAGCGCAGCGCCGATCGCCGGCTTCGTGGTCGTGTCGCGCAGCAGGTAGCCGAAGTTCTGCTCGCGGTCTGTGGGATCGGTGCCCGCGTCGATCATCCCGAACCAGAACAGCCGCTCAACCGAGGGGCATTCCTCGGCGATCCGCTCGATGACCTTCGTCGCGTCGGCGGCCGCCTGCGCGTAGGTGAGGTTGACCGCGCGGCCGTAGTTGCCGTCGGAGTTCGTGAAGGCCGTTCCGCCTGAGGTCGACACCCCGAACTCCGTCAGCCAGTACGGGAAGTTCGTTGGGCAGCCGTGTGCGGCGGCCTGCGAGATCCCCGTCTGGATCCGGTCGACTTCCTCGTGCGCGAAGTAGGGATGGCAGCACCATGCCCGCACGTAGCTGTGCAGGTTCGGCACCGCGGCGTACATCGCGTCGACCCACGTTGACCCGGCCCAGAGCGCGTAGTCGTTCTGGGCGATGATCCCGACTCTGGTCAGGCCGACAGCGTCCAGCGCCGAGCGCAGCGCGGCGATGGCTCTGGCGTAGTTGCCGGCCTTCGTTCTCAGCGTCGTGGTGTTGTTGCCGTTCTTGTAGCTGTAGCTGTCCTCGTTGCCCAGCTCGACGTTCGTGAGCGTCGGGTATCTCTGGAGCGTTGCGACGATCGTCGCGGGGGCCGTCGTCCAGTCCTCGACGAGTAGGTGCACGTCTACGCCGAGTCTTCCGTGCGCGGCGACCGCATCGCCGACCGGCCACGCATCCGAGAGTCGCGCACAGCGGAACGGGAACGCGGCGTACGCGGTGGGGATGATCGCGGGCCAGCCCGACTGGCCCTCGGTCCCGAGCAGAAACATCTGACTCAGAAGGCGTAGACGACGACGCGAGCGGAAAAGGCGCCGGAACCGCCGACCTGGGCGGCGTTCTTGAGCGAGACCTGGCCGCCGGCGGCGAGCAGACCGCCGTCGATCAGGAACGCCTGACCGTCACCGTTCGCTCTGGTGGCAGTGAACGTGCCCAGCGTCGCGTAGCGGGTCGTGCCGCCATCGTCGTATCTGACGCGAACCTCTCCGGCGAGGTCGGTCTCGGTCGAGGGGTTGCGCACGATGACGAGCAAGCCGGGAGACGGCTGTCGGGAGACGGCATCCGGCGAGCCGAGGTCGATCAGCTTCTCGGTCGCGGCCAGGTCGCTGTTCGCCCAACTCACGCTCTGGTTCGCGATGCGCGTCGAGGCGTCACCGCCGGGCCAAGTCCGAGCCATGACGGCCTCCGTTCCCGATTGAAGTCGAGGCCGGGCACACGCCCGACCGATGAGTGACACCGGGCCCACCCGGGCGCCGCCGCCCGCTGAGCCTGCCGCGTCGATCGCGATAGGAGACGGCGGACAACCCGAGAGGACCCGCTCGCACCGGCTGAAGGCCAGAGGCCCACGCCGACGCGAGAAGGATCGCTGGCTCAGCGCAACCCGCTCGACGGGAACGGATCGCTCCGCCGCGCCCACCGCCCGTGCGGCAGTTCAACGCGGCTGGCCCGAAACGCGCCGTAGGCGCCCCGAGGTCTTCCTGCTGGCCAGCGAAATCCAGGGGGAGGACTCGAACCTCCGCTACGGCGTCCAGAGCGCCGCGTCCTGCCAACTAGACCACCCTGGAACGACCCGACAGCATCCCCGCCCAGTGTCTTTACAGCCCCCACCACCGGCAAATTGCGCATGGCGGTGATGGGACCAATTCGTCGAACGACTCGAATCCCTGCCTACCCCCCCACGTATCGCGTGCCGGCCGAGCGTGCGTGCAAGGCCGGAGCCGACCCCGGTCATCGGTGCGTGGTCCCGGTCGCGGGTGTGTGCGCGCACACGAAGCCGCACACGGAGGGTCGAGCGGCCTGTATTTACGGGGGTTTGTTCCTGTCGCTCGGACAGGAACGGTGCGCGAGCGTCGGTCGCGCGGACGCGAGACACGGCCGGACACACAGTCAGGCGCACGCGCGAAGGCGCGCTCGTGCGCGCCCCAAGCGTCACCCGGACGAGTCCGGCGCCCGCGCCGGCCAGCGGTGCTCGGGCCACTCCTGCTCCGCGATCCAACGAAGCTGCCCGCGCGGCGGCCACCATGCCAGCCATGCCTCCGCTCCAGCGAGCGCAGCAGCACCAGCGAGCTTCGCGCGCTCGGCGGGACCGAAGCGCTCGTACGGCCCTTGCGCCGTGCTCTTGACCTCGACGAGTCTCGAGCGGCTGCCGTCGCGAAGCGCGACGACGTCGGCGACGCCGAGGCTGGCGGGGGCGCGGAAGGCGAGCCAGTCGCGGTCGCCGAGGTAGGCGACGACGGCGCGCTCGCGGTCGTGACCGCGGCTCATGCGGCGAATCCTTCGGAGGAGGGGCCTACGAGACCAACAGCACCCGGACGCAGAACGACGACAAGCGCGCCGGGGGCACGTTGGCACCCAAGGTAGGGACCAACCCGGACAGAACGCGTCGCCTACGCAGCCTGTCGCGCCGCGGCGGCGGCCCGCAGGACAACGAGCGTGTGGAACCGCTCAGGGTCCGGCCGCCACGCGCCGGCGTCGTCGCGCGCGAGCGCATCGGCGAGTCTCGAGCGGATCGAGGCGAGCACGCGCTCGACGTCGCCTCGAAACGCTGCGTCGTCGGCGAGGCGGTTGACCGTGATCGCGAGGTCGCGATCACCGTCGTCGGCGAGGAGCTGCTGCTCCGCCATCTCGCGCGCGAGGCGCTCGGCGGCTTCCGCGGCGGCGGTGTGGGCGAGGTAGCGCTCGTGCGCGGCCGCGAAGGCCGCACGCTCGATCGGGTCGTCGGGCGTCTCCTCGGCGATCGTCGCGATGACGTCGGCGCGCGTGCCGGCGTGCTCGTCGACCGCATGGCGCCTCGCGAGCTCGACGTCGCACAGCCCCCACAGCTGAGCGCGCCGCGCCGCGGCGGATGGTCTCGTCAGCCCGGCCTCGGCGGCGGCGAGCAGCAGGAGCGTGGCGCGGTGGCCGAGGCTGCCTCTGTCGAGCTCGGCGAGGAACGCGGCGTGGCGACGGTGCGCGTCGTCGTCGTAGAAGGCGCGCTCGTGCTCGCGCCAAGCGCGATCGAACGCGCGCGAGCGCGTGCCCTCGATCTCGTCGAGCAGTCGGTCGCGGGCATCGTCGAAGTCACCGGCTGCCGCGTCGAGACGTCGGGCGGCCGAGAGAGCGCTGAGCTGACGACCAAACGCAGACGCGAGGTCGATGAGCGCGCCGATCGAGTCGAGGCGCTCGCGAGCGCGCTCAGCGCCGAGGCGACGCCCGAGCGACTGCGCGCCCTGGCGCGTCAGCGGCACTCGACGCTCACGCGCGTGCGCCAGGAGGTCGGCGGTCGGCGTGGCGCTCATCGTCATGCCCGGCTCCAACGCACGACGGCGTCATCACCGCAGCCCATCTGCGCGAGTCCCTGGTCGCGCAGCGCCCACAGCGCTTCACGGGCCATCTCGATCGGCTGATCCAGGTGGAAGGCGACGAAGTCGGCCGTGACGCCAGCGGTCGACGAGGACGCGACGGGGAGCGCATCGAGAACGCGACGGATCTCGCGCGGCAGCTGCAGCAGCTCGCGGTCGAGCAGGGCCGGATCGACGTCGAGCATCAGGCAGCCTCCATCGGATAGTCGCGTTCCAACCTGGTCAGGACCGGCGCGTGGCCGGGGAAGTAGCGCTCGTCGAGCAGCCGAGCCCACTGAACGAGGCGCTGCCAGATCCCGGCCGCGGCCAGCTCTGCGCGCGTGATCGGGTCGACCTTCGTCTCGTGACGGTCGTGACAGGGCGCGCACACCGGGACGCCGAGGTCCAGATCCCACATGTGCCGCGCAAGCACGACCATCCGGCGCATCCACTCCTTCCGGATCGCGTGGTGCCCGTACGGGCCGGCTTGACCGCCGCACTTCACGCATCGACGCGATCGACACACCAGCTCGTGCCAGTCGCGGGCGATCTCCTGCTCGGTCGCCGGTCGCCGCCGCGGCCGGTGGCGCATCGGCTTCGGCGGATCGGCCGCTCGGCGCGGTGAGGCGGCCGCGAGCGGCTTGCGACGCTCGAGCAGTCTGCGCTCGGCCTGGAACGTCGAGCCGCGGTCCAGCGACTTCGCTCCGGCGCCGAGCGGCGCGGCGCGTCTCACGGACGCTCCAGTCGCGGCTCGAAGCGCATGGTGCGGCTGTTGAGCGTGACCTTCACGCCGGTGTCGCGCTCGCCGTTGCGGGCCTTCGCGAGCACGATCACGCCGTCGGGCGTCTGACGGAAGCGGCCGGTCTCCTGGCCGCCGATCGTGATCGGCTCCTGCTCACGGTGGACGAACAGGACGTTGGCGGCGTCGTACTCGAGCCGTCCGCTCTCGCGGATGTCTCGCAGCACGGGCACTGGGTCGATGCCGTCGCGCTGGCGCTCGCGGTTGAGCATCAGGACGCCGAGGAGGTGGCAGTCGGCCTGTCGGGCGGCGGCGTTGATCGTGCTGCTGACCTCGTCGATCGCGTCAACGCCGTGCCGGCCGGGCTGCTTGCGGACGAGGTTGACCGAGTCGATCGCGGCCAGGTCCCACCGGTTGCGACGGACGTGGCGGCTGAGCTCGGCCGCGGTCCAGCCGGAGCAGTCGGTCATGCCGAACGGCAGCTTCGAGACGGCCGACGCGACCGCGTCGAGCTGCTGCTTGCCCAGCTGCCGCGCAAGCAGGAGGTGGAACGGCACGCCGGAGAGCGCGGCGACCTGACGCAGCGCGCGATCGCGGCGGCTCATCTCGTTGTGGTAGAGGTGGCAGCGCGCGCCGGCCGCGGCGGCGTGCTCGAGGATCCCGTCGACGAGGATGCTCTTGCCGTGGCTGGTCCAGCCGCCGATCCAGGTGACGTCGCCGGGGCGCAGGCCGCCGGCGAGCGCGGTGTTCAGGACCGGGAACGGGAGCGCGAGCGCGTCGTCCTCGCCGGACGGCCCGAACCAGTCGAATATCTCGTGGCCGATCTCCTCCGCGGTGCGCGTGCGTCGCTCAGCGTCAGCGTCGCCGGCGGCGAGCGCGGCCTCGACCGCCTCGAATCCGTCTTCGTCGCGAGCGTCGACCGCGGCGAGCCCGTGCTGGAGCGTGACGAGGCGGTGACGCCAGCGGGCGAGACGCACGACGACGCGGCCGTACTCCGCTGCGTTGCCGGCCGCCGGGGCGGCGCCGGACAGCACGTCGACCATGACCTCCCCACCCACGGCTTCGAGCTGCTGCTGCTCGCGGAGGCGCTCGGTGACCGTGAGCGCGTCGATCGCGCGGTCGGCGTCGTGCATCGCGACCATCGCCGCGTAGATCGTCCCGTGCTGCTCGCGGTAGAAGTGCTCGGGTCTGAGCCGGACGTCGAGCAGCAGCCGCCCGAGCGTCTCCTCGCCGGTGAGCAGCACAGCGCCGAGGACGGCCTGCTCGGCCTCCAGGTTGTGCGGCGCCAACTGCACGGCGCTCATGCGGCCGCCCCGGTCATGGCGTCGACGAGGTCGCCAGCAGACGTTGCCGAGCGCGCCGCAGCGAACGGCGCGACGCCCTGCCGCTGCATCTTGCCCACGATGCGATCGACGCCACGGCGAAGGGCAGAAGGCGAGAGCACGACAGAGCGCTCGAAGTCGTCGGCCTGCGTCCAGCCGATCATCGCTCTGACCTCCGCCGGCTCGTAGCCGTCGCGGTCGAGCAGCAGCCGGATCGGGTCGAGCCACGCTCTCGATCTCGGCGAGACGCGGGCCCTCGGGTTGTTCGCCTGCATCGCTCTGGCGAGCTGCTCGGCGAGCACGACGATGACGGAGTCGCGGAGGCGCTTCTCGAGCAGCTCGTCGCGATCTTCGTCGGGAACCGTCGACGGAGAAGACTGCGAAGCAGGCTTCTCCTTCTCTCGTGCTGTTCTCTCCCCTTTAAAGGTTCTGGGTCGGCGGGATCTGCCCCGACCCATCGGTGCAGATTGCCCCGACCCATCGGTGCAATTTGCACCGACCCCTTCGAGGGCTTCGACGCGCTCGTAGACGACCCGGTAGCGCGACTCGCGCCCCTGCGCCGTCGCGACCACCTCGGCCTCGACCAGCCCAAGCGTTCGGAGCTGGCTCAGCGCCCGCTTGATCGTGTCCTCGTGCCAGAACGGGAACTCGGCCTTCCACGCCTTCCGTGGCCGCTGGACCCAGCCGTCCGCGCAGCTCGCTTCGAGCGACCGGAAGTGGATCTGCTGCAGCACGATCGCCTCGTTGAGGCCAATCACCAGGGCGAGCGACGGCAGGACGATGAGCGGCGGCTCGCGCAGGAGCAGGCTGGCGCTCATCGTGCCCCCGACTGCTGTCGGGCAGGCAGGGCGCCGGCGAGGTGATGCTCGGCGATCTGGCGTGCGGCCTCGGGGGTCGCGGCAGTGTGCGCTCGCAGCATCGCCGCGACCGCCTCGACCGCTCTACCGAACGCGATCTGCCGGCCGCTCCTGCTCGTGCGTCTGGTGGCGTTTGTACGGCTGGTACGACCCCGCGTAGCCCGCTGGGGCGCATACCCCTTCGGCAGCCGTCTATTCTCCCAGCGCCAGCGCGTGACACGACACGTCCCCGAGCAGCACTCCGCATTCTCTCTCGGCCTCGCCGCCATCGGACCCCTGCACCACGCGCACGCCTGACGCTCGGCCAGCACGCAACCATCGGCGTGTCTCATCGGCGACGGTGGCTCGACGGTCGCGTACACGACCGCCTGGCAACCCGCGCACTGGCTCAGCACCCGCGGAACGCTCACGACCGCCGACCTCCGCAGAACGGACACGGTCGGCCACGCCAGCGCGCGGTCTCGCACCACCGACGCGAGCACGCTGTGCACGACCTTCTCGAAAGCAGCTCCGCAGGCCGCTCGACCGACGGTGCCGTCGGCGCGAGCATCTGCTCGAACGGCGTGCCAGCGCCGCGCACATGCCGGAGCCCGCTCAACGGTCCGCCTTCTCGGGCGTAAGCCCGTCGATCCATCGCGTGAGGTGGTAGACCTCGCCCGTCGGGATGAACGGCTCCTTCGTCTCCGGGTCGAGGAACAGGCGCAGGTGCCAGATCAGCGCGTTCCGACGTCTCTCCGTGACCGTCAGCCGCGGATCCGTCCCACCCGGCTCGTTCCACAGCTTGTCGACGTGCTCGCCGAAGATCAGACGCGCCCAGTAGCGGACCTCGCTGGTGGGCAACTCCTCGTAGCTGAGATCGCGGCCAGGTGCGCGACCTGCCTCAGCCGCACGGTACGCGAGACGGTCGCGAGCGCTCAGGCTCAGGTGCCAGCAGTACTCGTACTCGGCGTTGCGCCACCAGCCGACGCTGTGGTGCATGCGGTCACGCGACAGCAGCAGGCAAACGATCAGCTCAGGCGTCGTGCGGGCGACGGTGAAGCGCTTCGCTCCGAAGGCTTCGAGCGACGGCGTGTCGCCGATGAGCCAGCCGGTCCGAGTCCGAGCCTTCGCGCGCATCTGCCGCGCGATCGCGTCGTGCTCCCGTGTGGGATCAGGCAACGCCTGCCGCGACGCACTCGGCGCCACGGCAGGGATCGATGCGGGGACGATGCCAGCGACCATGGCAGAGCGTCAGGAGCGCGGCGCGCCCATGTAGACGTGCTCGAACGCCGGGATCGTCGCGAGGACCTCGCCGGCGTCATCGACGACGGTCCCGCCGTCGCGGAGCTTCTCGGCGATCGCCGCCATCGCGTCCTCGATCACCGCGTACGGACGGTCGAGCTTGAACCCGAGCTTGAGTCTGTGGTCGAGGACGCGCCACTTCAGCAGCGCTCTGATCCGGTAGGCCGGCTCGCCGATGAACGGCGGCAACGCCAGCTCGAACTCACGCGGGATCGGCAGCTCACCGGCTGTGCCAGCGGACGCCTGCTGGTCCTCGTCGAAGCGGAACTTCACCGCGCCGCCCTGCAGGTCGATGCCGGAGTGGAAGTTCGCCGACGAGCTGACGTAGAACGTCCGGACCAGCTCGAGCATCTCGGCCGCGGTCGGCTCGATGATCTCGCGCTGGCCCTGCTCGAGCAGCTGCCCGAACTCCTCCTGCGAGAGCAGTCTCCCGTCGAGGCCGACCCAGCGCTGCCACTCCTCGGTCGGCGTCAGCGCGAGCCGCGCCCGGAAGTCGCCCCACGCGGGCGTGGTGGGCTCGTGGTCGTTGAGGACCGCGGTTACCGCGAACTGCTCACGGTCGATCCACAGCGTCGTGCCGTCCGTGCGGTGGCGCTGCACGTAGCCGGCGAAGCTCGCGAGGTCGCGCAGCGTGACGCTTCCGGTCGCGCGCGCCGGCTGCGACAGGTATCTGTCGAAGTCGAGGATCTCGGCACGGGCGCCGGCGGGCACGATCGCGACCGTCTTCGTCAGGTCGGGCGTGACCTCGACGGACTGCACGCCGACCGACGCCTGCGCGGTCGCGATCACCGCCTCCAGGCCGCGGGGTTCGTTGCTCTCGGTGCTCATCAGGCTCCTTCTCGATTCGATGGGTTGGGGTCGGGGGTGGCGCGGCTACTCGCCGGCGGCGCGCGCCGGCGCGGGCACCTCGCGCAGCGAGGACATCTCCATCTGCCGCGGGTCGCGGCGGTGCAGGCCGCCGCGCTGGTCGGCGAACCACAGCGACGGCTTCGCCTTCGGCGTCGGCAGCTTCGCTCTGACGCTGTCAGCGATCTCGAGCGTGCCGGTCTCCGTCGGCTTCACCGCGAGCGTGAGGGTCAGCGTGCCGCCCTTGCCGAGCTCGGCGCATGCGGCGACGAGCTTCGACATCTCGTCCGTCAGCTCACGCAGCAGCTCGCCGCGGCCCTGCTCAGCCAGGAACGTCGTGAACGGCGGGACCGGCGGCGCCTCAGCAGCCGTGGTGGGATCAGACGCCACAGGCGCCTCCTTCGGTTGGGGGATGTGACGCGCCCAGGGCGCGCGGAGTCGGCCCGACCGCGCGTGTGCGGTCAGGCGGCGGAGCCGTGTGCGGGATCGTGTGCGGTTTCTCCGCGCGACCAACGCCTACGAGATCGTCGGCGTCACCGCCCGGAGAGCCACAAACCCCCGGTACCGTCGAGAAATCGCGATGCTTCCTGATTCCTCGTGAGTCCCCGTGAGGACTCGCGGTTGCCAGTCGGGGAGACAGGATTTGAACCTGCGACCGCCCGGCCCCCAGCCGGGTGCGCTACCAGACTGCGCCACTCCCCGTGGTGCTATGTGCCGAGAGCGGGCGACGGGAATCGAACCCGCCCTAGAAGCTTGGAAGGCTTCTGTGCAGCCACAACACTTCGCCCGCAAAGGCTGACGGCAGATGATACCCGGGCTGCCGCGACCGCGGGGAACGGCATGCTGGCCGGCGAGCGGACCGGCCTCCGCTCACACCTCCGCCGGGAACTCCCGCAGCACCCATTCCGCACCGACGACCGGCCGCAGGAACGACCGCCCGCCGACGCTCACCCACTCGCCCGTGCGCGGGTTCACGGGCAGGTCGCGCTCGACCGGGTACCACTCGTTGTGGGCGCGGATCAGCCCGTTCAGCTCGCGGTACTCGCGACTTGCACCGCGCTCCGCGGCGAACGCCCGCCACGCCAACGCGAAGCCATCGCCGTCCGCCCCGAAGCGCGCCCGCAGCGCCCGCCACTCCTCCCCCAGCAGCCGTCGCTCGCGCTTCAGCCAGCGGTCGATCTCCGCCACCCGCTCCATCCACCGCGGCGGGTTGTTCGCCCCGGTCAGGTACGACTCGACCGACCGCTGCGCGATCCGCGCGCGCTCGGTCAGCGGCTTGCCGATCCCCGGCAGGTCGCCGGTGCGCTCGCGCAGCAGGCGCTCGGCCGGTGCCAGCTCATGCTCGCGCTCGTGCGATGGACGGCGGTGCTCGTCGCTCATCCCCTCCAACTGTAGATTGGGCCGCCGCACACTCCCAGTCCGCCACCGAGGAGCCCAGACACCCATGACCGACGTCGTGATCGCCGGCGCCGCCCGTACCGCCATCGGGTCGTACGGCCGCAGCCTCAAGGACACCGCCCCCAGCGACCTCGGCGCGATCGCGTCGAAGGCCGCGATCGAGCGCGCGCAGATCGACGCCGCGGACGTCGGCCACGTCGTCTTCGGCAACGTGATCCACACCGAGCCGGGCGACATGTACATGGCGCGCGTCGTCGGCATGAAGTCCGGGATCCCGAAGGAGACGCCCGCCTACACCGTCAACCGCCTCTGCGGCACCGGCGTGCAGGCGATCGTCTCCGCCGCGCAGACGATCCAGACCGGCGAGGCGAGCGTCGCGCTGGCCGGCGGAGCGGAGTCGATGAGCCGCGGCCAGTACTGGATGCCGGGCGCCCGCTGGGGCGCGCGGATGGGCGACGCGCCGCTCGTCGACGCGGTCGTCGGCGCGCTCACAGACCCGTTCGACAAGGACCACATGGGGATCACGGCCGAGCGCCTCGCCGAGCGCGGCTCGATCTCCCGCGAGCGCCAGGACGCCTTCGCCGCGGAGTCGCATCGCCGGGCGGCGCAAGCCCGCGCCGAGGGCCGCTTCAAGGACCAGATCGTGCCGGTCGACATCAAGGCCAAGCGGGAGACGGTGCAGTTCGACGCCGATGAGCACATCCGCGAGGAGGTCGACGCCGCCGCGATGGGCAAGCTGCGCCCCGCCTTCAGAGGCGACGGGACCGTCACCGCCGGCAACGCCTCCGGCCTCAACGACGCCGGCGCCGCCGTCGTGTTGATGTCCAGAAGCGAGGCCGAGAAGCGCGGCGCGCCGGTCCTCGGCCGGATCCTCGCCTACGCCTCGTGCGGCGTCGACCCGCAGATCATGGGGATCGGCCCCGTGCCCGCCACACGCAAGGTGCTCGAGCGCTCCGGCCGCTCGCTCGACGAGATCGGCGTCATCGAGCTCAACGAGGCGTTCGCCGCCCAGGCGCTCGCCGTCATCGACGAGCTCGGCCTCGACGAGGCGAAGGTCAACCCCAACGGCGGCGCGATCGCGCTCGGCCACCCGGTCGCCGCGACCGGCGCCGCGATCACCGTCAAGCTGCTCGCCGAGATGGAGCGCGGCGGCCACGACCTCGGTCTCGCGACGCTCTGCATCGGCGGCGGCCAGGGGATCGCGCTGCTCGTCGGGCGCGACTGACGCGTCAGGCGGAGGGCGGCGCCGGGCGCCGCTCCTCCGTCGGCACGACGCCCTGCTCGTCGGCCAGCGTCGGCGGCGGCCACGGGCCAAACCAGTTGTCGCGCGCGCCGTCGAGCGTCACGACCGAGCCGCTGAAGGCGCGCCCCAGCGGCGAGGCGAGCAGCGCGACGAGCCAGGCGTGCTCGATCGGCTGCCCGAGCCGCTGCAGCGGGACCGTGCGCGCGGCGCCGGCGCGCACGACGTCGGGGTACTTGTCCAGCGCCTCGGTCTCGAAGTGGCCGGCCGCAAGCGCGACCACGGCTATCCCGTCCGCAGCCCAGCGCGCAGCCCACGCCCGCGTCAACCCCTCGACCGCCGCCCGTGCCGCGCTCGAGTGCGTCATCCCGGCGAGGCCGTGGTGCGGGGACAGCGTCACGTTCAAGATCGCCCCCCGCCCCGCCGGCCGCATCACGCGCTCGGCGACCAGCTCCGTCATGCGCGTCGTCCCGCCGACGTTGAGCCGGAAGACCGCCTGCCAGCCCTTCGCCGCGATCGCCTCCGCCGGCACGAAGTACTGCCCGCCGGCGTTGTTGACGAGCACGTCCAAGCGCCCGTGGCGCTCGAGCACGGCGTCCACGATCGCCGCGGCCGAGGCGTCCTCGCGGATGTCCCCCACGACCGTCGTCGCCGCCGACCCGATCTCGGCCGCCGCCGCTTCGAGCACCTCCGCGCGGCGCCCCGCGAGCACGACCTGCGCACCGCAGCGCGCCAGCTCGTGAGCGGCCGCCTTGCCCAGGCCCGTGCCCCCGCCGGTCACCAGCGCGACCTGCCCGTCGAGCAGGCCGGGCGCGAAGATCTGCGAGGCGCTCACGCGAAGCCGACGCCGTCGGATGCCTGGTCGATCGGCACGATCTCGCGCCCGAGCGGCAGCAGCGAGATCGGGATCAGCTTGAAGTTCGCGAGGCCGAGCGGGATCCCGATGATCGTCACGCACAGCAGCACGCCGGTGATCAGGTGCGCGAGCGCGAGCCACCAGCCGCACAGGATCAGCCACAGCACGTTGCCGATCGCGGACGCCGCGCCGGCGTCGGCACGCCGCACGACCGTCCGGCCGAACGGCCACAGCGCGAAGACCGCGATCCGCAGCGAGGCCAGCCCGAACGGGATCGTGACGATCAGGATGAAGCAGATCAGCGCGGCGATCGCGTAGCCGATCGCCAGCCACAGGCCGCACAGCACGAACCAGATGATGTTCAGCAGCAGGCGCACCTCGATCCGATCCTAGGCCGGCCGCTCGCCGGCCGCCGCACCTTGGCGCAGCCGCGTGACCCCGAGCGCGACGAGGCCCACGAGCAGGTAGGCGACCACGACCGCGAGGCAGGCGAACTTCGCCGACGCGAAGCTGCCCGCGAGCGTCGCGCCGATCGACTGCGCGTGTCCGCCGAGCTGCAGCAGCAGGAAGACGTTTTCCAGCGCGTCGAACACGGATGTGACGAGCGCCAGCACCGCGATCGCCCCGCCGGGCCGCGCGAGCCGCACCCAGCCGCGAGTCGCCAGCGCGTCTCGCAGCGCGCGCACGGCGAGGAACAGGAACAGCCCGTACGCGATCAGGTAGACGAAGTCGAACCACAGCGAGGCGACGGCGGCGTCGTGACCCTTCGTCCCCCACGCGACGATGATCGAGTGCGCCTTGCCCGAGGTGAACGCGACCTCGAACGCGATGATCCCGTGGTGACCCGCGTCCTGCATCCGCCCGTCGTAGACCAGCTCCACTGCGAACAGCGCGAGCGCCGCGATTCCGAGCAACCAGAGCGCGCGACGGCGGGTCATGCGCGGCAGCATCCCACGCGCGACGCGGCGCGAACGCCGGTTCAGCAGCCGCCGCGCGCTCTCAGCAGCGCCCGGTAGCGGCGCATCGCCCAGGGCTGCCAGTCGTCGTGCGTCTGCGTGCGCAGGCTCGCGACGCGCTCTCTGTGAAAGGGCGACGAGAGGCTCTCGGCGTGGCCGATCACGTCGCGCACCGGGATCCGGTAGCGGCAGCGCAGCCAGCGCGTCAGGCTCAGCGAGGCGTCGAGCTGCGCGCGGCGGCCGAAGACGTCCTGCTCGGTGTAGCCGACGTGCTCGATCCCGATCGCCGTCCAGTTGAGCCCGACCGTGTGGCGGCACATGAACGTGACGGGCGTGAACTGCCAGATCGTCCCGTCCTGCCCGATCGCGAACTGCGAGCAGAGTCCCGGCAGCTCGTGCAGCTCGACGTCGGGCACGTCGGGCGCAAACGTGTTCCACGTCGCGCTCACCGAGCCGTCCTCCGTCAGGTGCTCGACGATCACGTGCGGGTGGGCGATCGTCCAGCCGCTGAGGCCGTAGTGGCGCTGCGCATACGCCGAGGTCTCGCGCAGGCGGCGGGCCGTGAGCGGAATCCAGCGGTGGCGGATCGGCGGCATCGGGACGACCGGGGCGCTCGTGCGCGGCGGCTGCGTGACGACGGTCGCAGTGCGCGGAGGCGGTGTCGGGGCGGTCGCCGTCTGCGTGACGACCGCCGCTGCGGGAGCCGGCCGCGGCGGGGCGCCGGCGGCGATGGTGCCGCCACCGCACGATGCGCAAGCCGTCGCGAGCAGCGCGGCCGTGACGCCTGCGGCGCCGGCGGGGAACCTGGCGAGAGCGCGACGCATGTCCAGCGCAGATGATGCCGGAGCCGGCGAGCGGCGGAGCTACGCCGCCGCCGGCAGCGTGAAGCGCACGCGGGTGCCGTGCGGGGCGGCGGGCTCGAGCCAGATGCGACCGCCGTGGGCCTCGACGATCGCGCGCGAGATCGCCAGGCCGAGGCCGGCGCCGTCGGACGAGCGCGCGGCGCCGTCCTCCCCGCCGCGGTAGAACGGCTCGAAGACGCGCTCGCGCTCCTCGGCCGCGACGCCGGCCCCGTCGTCGACCACCTCGATCTCGACGACGCCGTCCGCGCCGATCGCCGGTCGCGCGCGCACGACGACGCTGCCGTCCGCCGGCGTGTGGCGGATCGCGTTGACGATCAGGTTGAACAGCACGCGCTGGACCTTCTCGGCGTTCGCGTGCGCGGACAGGGCGCTCCCCTCCGGCAGCTCCGCCGCCACCGCCACGCCCTGCTCGGCCGCCTGCGCGCGCAGCGCGGCGACCGTCTCGCGCACCAGCTCGTCCAGCTCGACCTGGTGCATCGACCACGAGATCTCCCCCGCCTCCAGGCGCGAGAGCTCGAACAGGTCGTCGATCAGCACGCTCAGCGCGCCGACGTGCGTGCGCATCTCGCGCAGGTAGCGGGTGCGCGTCTCGCCCGTCGCGACGCCGTCCTCGACCGCGTCGACGAGCAGCCGCAGCGACGCCAGCGGCGTGCGCAGATCGTGCGAGACGGCGGCGATCAGCCGGCGGCGCGCCTCGTCCACCTCGCGGTGCATCGCCTCGACGTCGGCCACGACGCCCTGCGCGAGCAGCTGCGCGGCGCGCACCGCCAGCACCGCGGCGACGGCGGCCATCGCCGTGATCACGAGCGCGTCGTGGTCGGAGACGAACATCGCCTGCGCGCCGATCCAAACGGCCGCGAGCACAGTCCCGACCGCCAGCAGCGCCCCGAGGGCGAGCTGGCGCGAGAGCCGCATGCGCGCGCGCCGCACGGTCGCCATGTGCGCCGCCCCGAGCATGCCGACCGCGACCGCAGCCAGCAGCGCGAACGTCGTCCACGCGCCGTGCCAGCCGTAGACCGCGCCGACCACCGCCGCGCCCGCGAGGCAGGCGGCGAGCGCGACGAGCGCCGAGCGCACCAGGGGCATCGGCCTCATGGTCTGAACCGGTAGCCGACGCCCCACACCGTCTCGATGAAGCGCGGGTTGGCGGGGTCGGGCTCGAGCTTCGCGCGCAGCCGCCGCACGTGCACCGTGACGGTCGAGGTGTCGGTGTAGAAGTCGTAGCCCCACACCTGCTGCATCAACTGGTCGCGCGAGAAGACGCGCCCGGGCCGCGCGGCGAGGAAGCGCAGCAGCTCGTACTCGCGCTGCGTCAGCGCCAGCTCCTCGCCGTCGAGCGTGACGGTGCGAGCCGCCTGGTCGATCGTCAGCGGGCCGTGGACGATCGGCTCCAGGTCGGCGCCGTCCTCGTTCCCGCCCGCGCCGCGTCCGGCGCGCCGCATGACCGCCTCCACGCGCGCGACCAGCTCCGCCGGCGAGAACGGCTTGACGACGTAGTCGTCGGCGCCGCGGCGCAGACCGATCAGCCGGTCGGACTCCTCCGCGCGCGCCGTCAGCAGGATCACCGGCACCGGCTCGCCCGGCTGCTCGTGCAGGCGCTGCATCACCTCGATCCCGTCGAAGCCGGGCAGCATCACGTCGAGCACGACCAGGTCGGGCCTGTGCAGCCGCGCCGCCTCCAGCGCCCCCGGCCCGTCGAACGCCTCGCGCGCCTCGAAGCCCGCGCGCACGAGGTAGCGCGCCACGACCTCGACGATCGTCGGCTCGTCGTCGACCACGAGCACCGTTCCGCGCGAGCCCTGGGGCATCGCGGAGATCATCGCCGACGGCTCAGCCAAAGGTGAACGCATAGCCCTGTACTCCGTCGTCCGGCTCCAGCCGCAGCACGTGCTGCCCGTCCGCCGGCAGCGACACGAGGTCGTACAGGCGCTGGGAGGAGATCGTCGCGACGCCGCCGTGCACGTCGGCGCCGGCGAGCGCGTTCGGGATCGGGCGCCCGTCGAGCAGCACGCGCACGCGGCGCGCCCTCCCGGGCGACCCGAGCACGAGGTACACGTGCTGCGCGCCGAAGTGCAGCATGAGCGCGGCGCCCGGCCCGGCGGTCGCGGTCTGGCTCGCGATCGTCCACACGCCGCCGTAGGAGAGTCCGTCCTGCGCCGGGTCGGGCGCGGCGCCGAAGTCCTGACGGCCCGGCAGGATCGCGCCGTTCGCGAAGCGCTCGGCGCGCATCGAGCCGAGGTAGCTCTCCGGCGTCGTGACGCCGTCCGACGGCACCAGCCCATGCGCGCCGGACGTCGCCGCGCCGACGCGTCTGCCCGCCTCGGCGAGCAGCTCGCGGATGACCGCCTCGCTGTGGCCGTAGTCGCCCTCGCCGAAGGCCGCGGAGCGGACGTGGCCGCGCGCGTCGACGAAGTAGTCCGCCGGCCAGTACTGGTTGCCGTACGCGTTCCATGTGCCGAGGTCGTTGTCCTGCACGACCGGGTAGCGGATCCCCTCGCGCGCGATCGCGGCCTGCACGTTCCCGGCGTCCTTCTCGAACGGGAACTCGGGCGAGTGGACGCCGACGATCGTCAACCCCTGCGCGCGGTAGCGCTTGTCCCACGCCTCGATGTAGGGCAGCGTGCGCAGGCAGTTGATGCAGGAGTAGGTCCAGAAGTCGATCAGCACGACTCTGCCGCGCAGGCCCGCCATCGTCAGCGGCCTGCCGCCGGGCGTGTTGAACCAGCGCTGCGTGTCGGTGAAGTCGGGCGCGAGACCGTAGTCGCGCAGGCCGAGGCGCTTGGCGGCGCCATGCGTCGGCGCGGCATGGACCGGATGCGTCGCGGCGGCGAGCTTCGACTTCGGCGCGCCGCGCACGTCGGCGAGCGCGCGCTGGGCCGACGCGCTGCTCTCCAGGTGCTTGGTCGGGTCCACGAGGAAGGCCGGCAGGTCCTTCGCGATCGCGCTCTGGAAGCGCAGGTCGTAGTCGTTGAGCATCGCGAGCGCGACGACGATCATCACCGCGCCCATCGCCATCTGCAACGCGCCGCTGCGGCGCGAGAGCGGCGCCGTCAAGCGCCGGCCGCCGAGCATCAGCAGGTAGAGGACGAGCGCCGAGCCGAGCCCGTAGGCGAGCGCGACCGCGAAGCGGCCCGCGGTGAACGACTGCGACGCGCTGACGGTGATCACGCCCGCGAGCACCGGGCCCGCGCAGGGCGCGTAGACGAGCCCGAGCGAGGCGCCGACGAGCAGGCCCGAGCGGAAGCCGTCGCCGTGCGCGGAGGCGCCGCCGATCCCGCCGACGCGCCCGGCGATGCGGCTCAGCCGCCCCTCCAGGCGCGCCGCGAGCGGCGGCACGAGCAGCGTCACGCCGAAGACGAGCAGGACGACAATCGCGAGCGTGCGCAGCAGGTCGTCCGGCAGGCCGAGCGCATCGAGCACGTACACGAGCGCGACGGTCGCGAACGTGAACGAGGCGGTCAGGCCGACGACGATCCCGAGCGGCCGCCGCCGGCCGCCGGTGGCGCCGGCGCTCAGGGCGATCGGCAGCACCGGCAGCACGCACGGCGAGAGCGCCGTGCCCGCTCCCGCCAGGAACCCGAAGACGATCAGCAGTGCCATCGTGACCGAGGATGCCAGGCGCCCATTACCACTTCCTGAACTGTGCGCCGAACGCCGCCGGTCACAGCCCGCGCAGCAGCCGCGCGAACACGCCCTGAAGCGTCTGCGTCGCGTAAGCGTGGCTTGGGCTGTCGGTCGTGAGGACGGCCACGGCGACCCGCCGGCGCCCGCGCTGCAGCAGCGCGACCTGGTGCTCGACGGCGCCCGTCGCGGTGCCCCAGCCGCCCTTGAAGTAGAGCCTCCAGCCGCGCGGCGCCACGCGCCCGATTCCCCACCGCTGGCGCGGGACGACCGTCGCCAGCAGGTGCATCGCGGTCCCACGGTGTCGCGGCACGACGCGCCGGTCGATCGCGCTGAAGAAGCGCGACTGGTCGTCGGCGTCGATGCGGCTGTCGCCCCAGACGACGGGCTCGAGCGCGAAGCGCCGCATCCGCGCGCGCAGCGCGACGGAGTAGACGCCGCGCGCGCCGACGAACCCGAGCACCGCCGTCGCCGCCGCGTTGTCCGACCAGCGGATCATCGGGACGATCAGGCGGTAGTCGCCCGGCCCGAGCGCCCGGCCGCGCACCCGCGGGTCGTCGAGGTAGGCGACGAGCAGCATCGCCTTCAGCACGCTGGCCGACGCGACGGTCTGCGTCGCGCGCCAGCCCCACACGCGCCGTCCCTCACGCACCGAGAAGCGGACTGTGCCGGCGCGCGTGCGGGCGTAGGCGATCGCGGAGCGCACCCCCGGCCGCCACGCTCCACTCGCGTGCGACGGCGCCGCGGCCCCGGCCGCCGGCGCGGCGAGCAGCGCGCATAGGCCCAGCAGCGGGACGAGCGCACGACATGCCGGACGGCGGCGCATCGACCGATCCTACGCGGAGTCACTCCGCGATCCGCACCGGCGTGCCGAGCGGCAGCATCCGCGCGAGCCGCTCGATCGCCGCGTTCGGCAGGCGGATGCAGCCGTGGCTGACGTCGCTGCCGATCCCCGCGGGCGCGTCCGTTCCGTGGATGCCGACCTGCCCGGGACCGCCGCCGAACGACGTCAACACCGGCGAGTAGACCGACAGCCCGAACGCCCACGGTCCGTAGATCCCGTGCGGGTTCGGCTGGCGCAGCAGCGACGTGACGTAGGCGAGCCCGCGCGGCGTCGGCGTGCCGGAGCGCCCGACGCCGATCGGCGTGCGCAGCACGACGCGGGCGCCGCGCCGCACGACGAGCCGGTGCGCACGCAGCGCGACGCCGACGCGATAGGCGTCGGTGCGCAGCACGACGCGATCTGCGCGGATCCAGCCGCTCGCACCGTTCGGCCGCACGGGCAGCAGCACGCGCAGCCAGGCGCCGCGGCGCGCGCGCACGAGCAGCACGCGCGCGCGGACCGCCCGCGCCGGACGCGCGTCGCCGGGATGGCGGAAGACCAAGAGCGGCCGCCCGCCCCGCACGTTCGCGACGAGCGAGGTGCCGGGCGGGAACATGGGGCGCGGCGCGATCCGCGCCCGCGCGACTGCCATCGGCGGGGACGACGAGCCCAGCGCCAGCAGCGAGCCGGCGACCAGCCCGGCGAGCACGAGGCCCGCCGCCGCGAGCACGAGGCCGAGGCGGCGGGCCGCGGCGCTCATCCCGTCATGTGCGCGGCGCTCATCGCCGCGCCGTGCATCGCCGCGCCCTGCTGGTGCATCGCCGAGCTCGACGAGGTGGACTTCATCGCGTGGCTCGTCGACTTCATCGCCGAGCCGGAGCCGCTGCTCGAGCCCGCGCCGAGCGCGATCCCGCCGCCGAGGCTCCCCGCCAGCAGTCCGACCGTGACGGCGAACGCCGCCCACCTGCGCTTCGCGCGCATCGCATCGCTCCCTTCGAGATGGACCTTCGATCGGAGCGCGACGCTACGGCGCAGATGTGACGAAAGGCGAAACTACGCTCTGCGGAACTCCCAGATCGCGACGCTCAGCATCGCCAGCGCGAAGCCGACGACGACGAGCACCTGCACGCCGATCGGCACGTTCCAGCCGAACCACGTGATCCCGGGCAGCAGCGCGGCTCTCGCCGCGGCCGTCAGGTCGAGCTGGTCGAAGACGGCGGTGCGGATCGGGTTGACCGCGTAGGTCAGCGGGTCGAGGCGGTTGAGCACCTCCAGCCAGCGCGGCAGGCCGGCGAGCGGGAACAGCGCGCCCGACAGGAACAGCAACGGCATCACGAGCATCTGCATGAGCGCCATGAACGCCTGCATCTGCGTGATCCTCACGGCGCACATGACGCCGAACGCGGTGATCATGAACGCGAGCAGGAGCTGCAGCGCGAGCACCTGCAGGATCATGATCGGTACGTAGGGCACGCCGACGAGCGGCGCGAGCGCCATCACGAGCAGGCCCTGGGCGGCGGCGACGGTCGCCCCGCCGAAGCACTTGCCGAGCACGATCGAGCCGCGCCGCACGGGCGCGACGAGCATCTCGCGCAGGAAGCCGTACTCGCGGTCCCACACGACCGAGGCGGCGCTGAACATCGCCGTGAACAGCACGGCCATCGCGAGCACGCCGGGGTACATGAACGTGCGCAGGTCGACGCCCTCGGTCCCGCCGGAGGCGAGGTGCGAGAGGCCGCCGCCGAGCACGAACAGGAAGATCAGCGGCTGCACGAGCGAGGTGACGATCCGCAGCTTGTCGCGCCAGAAGCGGATCAGCTCGCGCTGCCAGACGACCTTGACGCCGCGCAGGTCGGCGCGCCAGCCGCCCGGCGGCACGACGACGCGCACGGGCGCCGGCGCGGTCGCGGTCGAGCCGGTCGCTGCCGGGGCTGTCGATGTGCTCGCCACTATCGCCTCCCTCGCATCATCGCCAGCATAGGGTCTTGGCGCCCGGCCTCGGCGTCGCGGATCGTCGTGCCGGTGTAGGACATGAAGACGTCGTCGAGCGACGGCCGCGCGACGCTCACGCCGCGGATCGGCACGCCCAGCTCGGCGAACAGCCGCGGCACGAACTCCTCGCCGCCGGCGACCGCGAACGTCACGTGCCCCTCGGCGATCGACGCCTCGAGGTCGAAGCGATCGCGCAGCGCCTCGATCGCCGCGTCGTCGTCGTCGACCTGCAGCTGCACGCGGTCCTTGCCGACGCTCGCCTTCAGCGCCTCCGGCGTGTCGAGCGCGATGACCTCGCCCTGGTCGATGATCGCGATGCGATCGCAGTGCTCGGCCTCGTCCATGTAGTGGGTCGTGAGGAAGATCGTGATGTCCTCCTGCCCCTTCAGCGTCTCGATGTAGCTCCAGATCGAGGAGCGCGTCTGCGGATCGAGCCCGACCGTCGGCTCGTCGAGGAACAGCACGCGCGGCGCGTGCAGCAGCCCGCGCGCGATCTCCAGCCGCCGCTTCATCCCGCCCGAGTAGGTCGAGACGAGGCTCTTGCGCCGCTCCCACAGCCCGACCATCTCGAGCACGAGCTGCATGCGCGCAGGGACGAGCGCCTTCGGCACGCCGTACAGCTCGGCGTGGAAGCGCAGGTTCTGCTCGGCGGTCAGGTAGGCGTCGAGCGTCGGCTCCTGGAAGACGAGCCCGATGTTGCGGCGCACCTCGTTGCGCTCGGCGACGACGTCGTGGCCGCCGACCAGCGCACTGCCGCCGTCCGGCTCCACGAGCGTGCAGAGCATCGAGATCGTCGTCGACTTGCCGGCGCCGTTGGGGCCGAGGAAGCCGAACGTCTCGCCCGCGCGCACGTCGAGGTCGATGCCGCGGACGGCCTCGACCTCGCCGAAGCGCTTGACGAGCCCGCGCACCTCGACCGCGAGCGGATGCCCGCCGTCGCCGGCGCCGGCGGGCGCCGGCGTCTGGATCGTCGCGCCGGTGCGCGGGCCGTCGCTCACGCGTCCTCCCCCGCGCCCTTGCCCGCCTCGGCGTCGCCGCCCTCGGCGAGCATCAGGTAGAGGTCGCGGCGCAGGCCGATCAGCAGCCGCCGCGCCTCCTCGCGCTGCGCGTCGCTGCCCGTCTGAATCACCTGCGTCATCGCCACCATGACCTCGCGCACGACCTTCATGATGGCGCGTGCGTCGTCTCCGACGTCGCGCGCCATCTCCTCCCACGGCGCCGGCTGGTCCTCGCCGCGCTCGGCGACGTGCTTGCGGCCCGCGTCGGTGAGGTTCAGCAGCTTGCGGCCGTCGGCCTCCTCGGAGCGCACGAGCCCCTCGTCCTCGAGCAGCTGCAGCGCCGGGTAGATCGACCCCGCACTGGGGCTCCAGGCGCCTCCGCTGCGCTCCTCGAGCTCCTGCATGATCTGGTAGCCGTTGCGCGGCTCCTCGGCGAGCAGCAGCAGGACCGCGGTGCGGACGTCGCCGCGGCGAGCCTTGCGCCCGCGGCGGAAGCCGCCCGGGCCCATCCCCATCGGCCCCCAGCCGAAGCCGAATCCTCCGCCCGGGCCGGGGCGTCCCGGACCGGGACCGGGACCGGGGCCGTGCCCGTGGCGCCCGCTCATCCAGCGCCAACCGGGGTGAAACGTGGCGCGACCGCATTCTGCGGCCTCTGCGCCTGCGAACTGTGGAGCAGTCCGATGCATGTCCAGCTCCTTGCGTTGAAGTATCTCGATGTTCAAAGATATATCGCGATACAGATCGCAATGCAAGTCCGCGTCACCACGCGGTTCACCTGCGGACATGCGCGAGCGAGAACGGCGAACGCCCCGGGCCTGGGAGCTCACGGGGCGTTCGCACTGACCCTGCTCCGGGAAGGCCCCGGGGGAGGGAACCGGCACCGAGTGCCCCTGCCTGCCGTGCCGACGCGGTGAGGGGGAATCACGCGCCGACGAAGCCGGGGTGCCAAGACGCCGGAAAAAGCGACTATAACCAGAAAACCGTCTTCCGGTGGAGATTTACCATCAGCAGACGGTGGCTGAACCGTCATCGGTGGTGAAGGTTTCACGGTACGAATGCGTACCGCTTCACCACAGCTCGTCGCCTTCGGTCGCACCCTGCGCAAAGCGCGCCGCGACCGGGATCTCTCGCAGGAGGCGCTCGCCGACGAGGCGGGCCTCAGCGCCAAGCACGTCGGCGAGATCGAGCGCGCGAACAAGGACCCGCGCCTGACGACCGTGCTGAAGCTCGCGAGCGCGCTGGAGATGCGCTCGGGCGAGCTGTTCGGGCTGTTCGACGAGCGGCTCGACTCCTGACCCAACCGGCGCAGGGACTTGCACCGTGTGCGAACATATGTTCGTGTTGTTCGCACACTGGGACATGGGCCGATGACGACGCGCAGAGCCTTCGTGCAACCGGCTCCCGAGCTGCTCGCGCTCGGCGGCGCGATCCGGCATCTGCGGCGCGAACGCGAGCTGTCGCAGGAGGCGCTCGCGTTCGCGGCCGACATCCATCCCAAGCACCTGAGCGAGATCGAGCGCGCGAACAAGGACCCGCGCGCGACGACGGTCGTCCGCCTCGCCGACGCGCTCGGCATCACCGTCGCCGCGCTCTACGACCTCTCCGAAGCGCACGGCGACGGGAAACCACCGACGTAGTTGCGGCACCTCCCCGATGGCCGCGCCGTGCGGCGGCCGTAGGCTCGCGTCCTCAACCGGGAGGAGCGACGGGATGGCGATGCGACGACAGACCACCACGACCGGCCCAGCAGTGGACCGCATGTTCGACCCGTTCGCGGTCGGCTCGTACCTGACGCGCGGCGGCGCGCTGCTCGGGATCGTCGGCGAGCTGCCGCAGGAGCCCGCGCTGCTGCTCGTCGAGGACTGCCACACGCTTGAGATCACCCTTGTCTCGGTGGACGCGCTGCGGGAGCAGGGCGCGCAGCCCGTACCGCGCTGACGCGCAGCCGCGAGGCCGACCTCAGCGCGCCGTGCCCGCGAGCGGCAGCCACACGTGGAACGTCGTGCCGCCTGCGCCGGTCTCGAACGAGAGCGTGCCGGTGTGGCGCTCCTCGACGATCCGCCGCGCGGTGTCGAGCCCGAGGCCGGTGCCGCGCCCGGCATCCTTCGTCGTGAAGAACGGCTCCATCACGCGTGCGCGCAGCTCGTCCGGGATGCCCGGCCCGTCGTCGGCGATGTCGACGAGGACGCAGGGACCGTCGAGCGACGTGCGGATCGTGATCGTGCCGCTCTCCCCCAGCGCGTCGATCGCGTTGTCGAGCAGGTTCGTCCACACCTGATTCAGCTCCGAGCCGTGGACGGTGAGCTTCGGCAGCGAGCGGTCGTAGTCGCGCACGACCTCGATGCGCGTGTGCTTGAGCTTGTGCCCGAGCACGACGAGCGTCGTCTCCAGGCCCTCGTGCACGTCGGCCTCGACGAGCCCGCCGCGGTCCATGTAGGCGTAGGACTTGACCGCGCCGACGAGCGCGCCCATGCGCTCGGTCGAGTCCTTCAACTCCTGCGCGAGCGTGCGCGCGGTGAGCGACGCGGCGACCCAGCGCAGCGCCGCATCGGTCGCCGGCCCGGCCAGCCGCGCGACGTCGGACAGCCACGCCTCGTCCACCCGCGCCCGCGCGAGCGGCTCGGCCAGTCTCCAGGCGTCGGCGACGCCGAGGTCCTCGAGGCGGTCGCGCATCGCATCCTCCTCGTCGGCGGCGTCGAGCGCGTCGAGGGCCGTGCACGTGGCGGCGCGGTCCAGCGCCTGGCGCTGGAGCTCCAGCAGCTTCTCCGCGTCCGCGCGCTCGATGCCCGCTTCCACAAACGCGTCGAGCGCCTTGGCGATCGCCTTGATCGCCTCGATCAGGTCGCTCGCGGCGCGGTTCGCCGCGGCCGCCGGGTTGTTCAGCTCATGCGCGAGCCCAGCCGCCATCGTGCCGAGCGCGGCGAGCCGCTCGCGGTGCTGCTCGCGCGCGCTCAGGCGGCTCAGCACCGGGCCGACGCGCTGCATCACCTTGCGGTGCACCGACGGGGTCTGGAGCGCCAGCTCGACGAAGCGCTCGGGCGGGATCAACGCCACGCGGCCCGCGGTCATCGCGCGGATCTCGACGCCGACCGGCGCCTCCGTCAGCGCCGCGATCGCGCCCATCCACGTCGGCGCGGCCTGGTGGCCGATGCGCTCGCTGCGCCCGTCTGCGACGACAAGCGACTCGACCGTGCCCTCCAACAGCAGCCACAGCCCTCTCGACGGCTCGTCCTGGCCGACCAGCACCTCGCCGTCGGCGACCGCGCGCGTCTCGGCGGCCGCCGCCCACACGCCGAGCTGCGCGTCGTCGAGCCCGTCGAACAGGTCGATCGCGCGCAGCTCCTCGACGCTCGGCGCCATCACGCTCATGCCTCCGCCAGGTACTCGTGGATCAGCGAGACGGCCATCGAGCCCTCGCCCACCGCGCTCGCGACGCGCTTGATCGAGCGCGCGCGCACGTCGCCGGCGACGAACACGCCGGGCACGCTCGACTCGAGCACGTAGGGGTCGCGTCTGAGCGGCCAGCCGGTCGCTCTCGCGTCGACGCCGGCGAGGATGAAGCCGCGCTCGTCGCGCGCGACGACGCCGGTGAGCCAGTCGGTGCGCGGCGCGGCGCCGATGAAGACGAAGCAGGCGTCGGCCTCCTCGCGCCGCTCCTCGCCGTCTGCCCCGCGGATCGTCAGCGCGCTCAGGTGCCCGTCCTCCCCCTCCGCCGCGACGGCCTGGCTGCCGGTCTGCACCTCGACGTTCTCCAGCCCCGCGATCTGCTCGATCAGGTACTGCGACATCGACGACTCCAGCCCGGCGCCGCGCACGAGCATCGTCACCTTGCCGGCCCAGCCGGAGAAGTAGACGGCCGCCTGGCCGGCCGAGTTCGCGCCGCCGATCACGACGACGTGCTGGTCCTTGCACGCGCGCGCCTCGGTGAGCGCGGCGCCGTAGTAGATCCCCGCGCCGGTCAGCTCGGCGAAGCCCGGCGCCTCGAGCTTGCGGTAGGCGACGCCGGAGGCGATCAGCACGGTGTTGGCCGACAGCGTGCCGCCGCCGGTCAGCTCGACGAAGCGGCCCGAGCCCTCGACGCGCAGCGCTCTCGCGTCCTGGACCGTCAGCAGCTCGGCGCCGAGGCGGCGCGCCTGGTCGGTCGCGCGGCGTGCGAGGTCCGAGCCGGACAGGCCGGCGGGGAAGCCGAGGTAGTTCTCGATGCGGCTCGACATGCCGGCCTGGCCGCCGGGCGCCTCGCGCTCGACCATCACGGTGCGCAGTCCTTCGGAGGCGCCGTAGACCGCGGCGGCGAGACCCGCCGGGCCGCCGCCGACGATCACGAGGTCGTAGTGCTCGGCGGACGGCTGCGCGGAGACGCCGAGGCGCTCGGCCAGCTCCAGCACGGTCGGACGCTCCAGCACGCTGCCGTCCTCCAGCAGCGCGACCGGCAGGCCGGAGTCGGCGACGCCGGCGACCGCGAGCAGCTCGCGCGCCTCGCCGTCGCGCTCGACGTCGAGCCAGCGGGCGGGGACGCGGTTGCGCGCGAGGAAGTCGCGCAGCAGATGCGAGTCGCGGCTGAAGCGGTGCCCGACGAGCCGCACGCCGCCGGACTCGATCGCCGCGCCGGACTCCCACGTCGTGAGCAGGTCCTCGACGACCGGGAACAGCTGCTCCTCCGGCGGGTCCCAGGGCTTGAGCAGGTAGTAGTCCAAAGCGACCTCGTTGATCGCCTGGATCGCCGCCTCGGTGTCGGCGTAGGCGGTCAGCAGCACGCGCTTGGCGGTCGGGACGAGCTTGCGCGCCTCGACGAGGTACTCGGTGCCGGACATGCCCGGCATGCGCTGGTCGGCGACGAGCAGGGCGACCTGGTCCCCGCGCGCGACCAGCTCTCTCAGCACGCCGAGCGCCTCGTCCCCCGACGACGCCCGCACGATGCGGAAGCGCTCGCCGAAGCCGCGCCGCAGGTCGCGCGCGACGGCCGCGAGCACCGCCGGCTCGTCGTCGACCGCGACGATCGCGGGGCGACGACGGCGCGCCTCCGGCTCGTCGCGCGCCGCGGCGGGATCAGTCGCGATCGACATATCCGCGAACCTATCGAAGCTGTCCAGCGCTTTCGCGGCTGTGCGCTGTGACGAAGCGCGAAATCGCTCGGCTTGTTTCGATTTTTTCGATTGATATGGTCCGCGCATGGCTGTAAATGCGACCCCAGCATCTACACCGCGCACGATGCCTGCCGCACGGCTCGACGCCGCGGCCCGCCGCGCCCGGAAGCTCAGGCGGCCCCCCAGCGTCGCCGCGCTCGGCATCGCCGACCTCGTGCTCCCGCCTGCCGTGCTCGAGGCCGCAGCCGAGCTGCTGCGCGAGCAGGCGCGCGGCCGTGATGCGAAGCTGGTCGTCGTGCCTGAGACGCTCTCCACGCAGCAGGCGGCGGACCTGCTCGGCGTGTCCCGCCCCCACCTGACGATGCTGCTCGACCGCGACCGCATCCCCCACCGCACGACGCCCGGCGGCCACCGGCGCATCGAGCGCTCCCACGTCGAGGCCTACCGAACTCAGCAAGCACTCGCGCAGTCTGCAATGGATGACGCGATGACCAGTTCCAATTCACTCGCGGACGACGATTGACAGCGATTTCGGCTCGTAGGTTTGGCGGGGGCCGATCCCGCGAGCCGTCATCGACGCCGACACGCTCTACCGCCGTCATCCCCGCAAGGTGCTCGTCTGGCACGCACTCGCGGGTCTCTTCGAGCTGCACTGGTCAGCCCGCATCGTGGCCGAGACGCGGAGGAATCTCGTCGAGCGCAACCGGGCTGCGACGCGTGACCGACGCACTGCGCCTAGCCGGGGCTGGGAGCCTCGTCCCAGACGCCACGATCGCCGTTCGCTTGCCGGACATGACGAACGATCCGAAAGACCGCCACGTCTTGGCCGCCGCGCTCGTGGCGAGAGCGACGACGATCGTCACGACGAACCTTCGGGACTTCCCCGTGCGCGCCACGCGCCCTCACGGCGTCGTGGCGCTGACTCCCGACGACTTCCTGACCTCGCTGCTCGACCGCGAGACGGTCGAAGCCGCAGCGCACGCGCTGCGTCGGCATGCGCGCTTCACGGCTGGTCGATCTCGGAGCTGCTCGCGCTGCTGGCGGCGAGCGACGATCGTCGTGAGCCGCTCATTCCGCATTACGCCCGGCGTTTCGGAGAGCTGACCGGCACGAGACCTGCGGCGACGGCGCCGTAGGGCGCTGCGAGGATGTTCACGCCCTTGTGTCGATTTCCTCGCGCGCCGTTCGTCGTCAGGGTAGAAACCGGACCGCGAGGTCCACGACGAAGGAGCTGCGATGCGCTTCATGGTGATGGTCAAGGCGACGCCCGACAGCGAGGCCGGCACGCTGCCGAGCGAGGAGATGCTCGCGGCGATGGGGAGATACAACGAGGAGCTGGCGAAGGCCGGCGTGATGGTGGCGGGCGAGGGCCTGCACTCCAGCGCGAGAGGCGCGCGCGTGCAGTTCTCCGGCGCCTCCCGCACCGTCGTGGACGGGCCCTTCGCCGAGACGAAGGAGCTGGTCGCCGGCTACTGGATGTTCCAGTGCAAGTCGCTCGAGGAGTGCATCGAGTGGGTCAAGCGCTGCCCCAACCCGATGCCGACCGACTCGGAGATCGAGATCCGCCAGGTGTTCGAGGCCGAGGACTTCGGCGACGAGTTCACGCCCGAGCTGCGCGAGCAGGAGGAGCGGATCCGCGCGCAGATCGGCGACGAGGCGCGGTAGCCGCCATGTCCGCCCCAGCGAGCGGCGACCTGCAGCGCACGATCGACGCCGTCTGGCGGATCGAGGCGCCGCGGCTGATCGCGGGGCTGACGCGAATGGTGCGCGACGTCGGGCTCGCCGAGGATCTCGCGCAGGACGCGCTCGTCGTCGCGCTGGAGAGCTGGCCGCAGTCGGGCGTCCCGGACAACCCGGGCGCCTGGCTGATGGCGACAGCGAAGCACCGCGCGATCGACCTGTTCCGCCGCGGCGAGACGCTGCAGGACAAGCAGCAGCAGATCGCGCACCGGCTGGAGCAGGACCTCGCGGCCGGAGCGTCATCGGACCCGACCGCGGAGGCCGCCGCCGCGGCGCAGGTCGGAGACGACCTGCTCGGCCTGGTGTTCATGTGCTGCCACCCCGTGCTCGCGATCGAGGCGCGCGTGGCGCTGACGCTGCGGCTGCTCGGCGGTCTCACGACCGACGAGATCGCGCGCGCGTTCCTGACGCCGAGAGCGACGGTCCAGCAGCGGATCGTGCGTGCGAAGAGAACGCTGAGCGCCGCGAGAGTGCCGTTCGAGGTGCCGGCCGGCGACGAGCTGGCCGAGCGGCTGCCGGCTGTGCTCGGCGTGATCTACCTCGTCTTCAACGAGGGCTACGCGGCGAGCGCCGGAGAGGACTGGACGCGCCCCGAGCTGTGCGAGGACGCGCTGCGGCTCGGCCGCATCCTCGCCGAGCTGATGCCGCGCGAGGCCGAGGTGCACGGGCTGGCGGCGTTGATGGAGCTGCAGGCCTCGCGTCTGCGCGCGCGCCGCGGGCCCGACGGGGCGCCCGTGCTGCTGCTCGACCAGGACCGCTCGCGTTGGGACCTGCTGCTGATCGGGCGCGGGCTGAAGGCGCTGGACCGGGCGGAGGCGCTGTCGCGCGGCGGGCTGGGTCCCTACACGCTGCAGGCCGCGATCGCCGCATGTCATGCGCGAGCGCGGGTGCCCGAGCTGACTGACTGGGAGCGGATCGTTGCGCTCTACGACGGCCTCGCCGCGCTGACCGGCTCCCCGGTCGTCGAGCTGAATCGCGCGGTCGCGGTCGCGATGGCGTTCGGGCCGGCGGCGGGATTGGAGCTGGTCGACGCGCTGGCGGACGCGCCCGAGCTGGCGGGCTACCACCTGCTCCCCAGCGTCCGCGCCGACCTGCTGGCGAGACTCGGCCGTCGCGAGGAGGCGTACGCCGAGCTGACGCGCGCGGCCGGCCTGGCCGGCAACGAACCTGAGCGGCGCCTGCTGCTGGAGCGGGCGGCGGGGCTGGCCGGCGGCGGCTGAGCCGCGATCGGACGGCCGGGGTAGGCAGCCGACGCGTTGGTTGCGAGGATGCGCTGGCACCCAAGGGGAAGGACGGCACGATGGCCACGACGATCACCGAGCACGAGTCGGCGCAGGTCGAGCGGGCGAACAGAACGGGCAAGCGACCGGTCGTGTTCGTGCACGGGCTGTGGCTGCTGCCGAGCAGCTGGGACCGCTGGGCGAGAGCGTTCGAGAGAGCCGGCTACACGGCGCTCACGCCGGGCTGGCCGGACGATCCGGAGACGGTCGAGGACGCGAGAGCTCACCCGGAGACGTTCGCCGGCAAGACGATCGGCCAGGTCGCCGACCACTTCGAGGAGATCGTCCGCCAACTCGCGATCGAGCCGGCGATCGTCGGCCACTCGTTCGGCGGGCTGCTGACGGAGATCCTCGCCGGCCGCGGGCTGTCGGCCGCGTCGGTCGCGATCAGCCCCGCGCCGTTCCGCGGCGTGCTGCCGCTGCCGATCTCGGCGCTGCGCTCGTCGCGGCCGGTGCTCGGCAACCCCGCGAACCGCAACCGCGCGGTGCCGTTGACGTACGAGCAGTTCCGCTACGCGTTCGCGAACGCGGTGAGCGAGGAGGAGGCGCGCGAGCTGTACTCGGCCTACGCGGTGCCGGCGGCCGGGATCCCGCTGTTCCAGGCGGCGACGGCGAACCTCAACCCATGGACCGAGGCGAGAGTCGACAGCAAGAACCCCGACCGCGGCCCGCTGCTGATCGTCTCCGGCGAGCAGGACCACACCGTCCCGTGGGCGATCGCCAACGCCTCCTTCAAGAAGGAGAAGGCCAACAGGGGCGTCACCGAGATCGTCTCGATCAGCGGCCGCGGCCACGCCCTCACGATCGACGCCGGCTGGAGAGAGGTCTGCGACACGGCGCTCAGATTCGTGCAGCGGTTCGTCAGATAGACGGGGCGTCCCCTCGACGCGCCACGCCCCGTCACACCCTTCTACAATGGGCGATCGGTCCTTTGGGGGACTGGTGTATCGGTAACATAGGGGTCTCCAAAACCCTTGCGCCAGGTTCGATTCCTGGGTCCCCCGCTCTGCTGGTCTCGCGCTTGGCTGCTTCGCCCGATCCGCCTGAATCCGCTCCGGATCGGACCTTTCAGTTCCTGGAGCTGTCCCTGCAGAAGTGGCTCGGAAGCGGCGCCGACGGCCGGTATCCTGAGTCCATGCCCGATCCGCGCGACATAGAGCTCGTCTTCGCTCCACAGGAGGAGGGCGGCTACCACGTCTACGCCCCCGACCTCCCGGGGCTGCACTCCGAGGGCGACACGTTCGACGAGGCGATGGAGAACGCCCGCGAGGCGCTCGACTTGTACGTCGAGGGCCTCCGCGAGGTCGGCCGCCCGCTCGACGCCGGCGTCGTCCGCCGCCGCGTCTCGATCCCCGCGTGAGTCCCCGCCTCCCGGTCGTCTCCGGCCAGCAGCTCGTCAAGGCGCTCGAGCGCGCCGGCTGGGAAGTCGCCCGTCAGCGCGGCAGCCACGTCCGCCTGCATCATCCGGACCGCCGCATATTTCTCACGGTGCCGCTCCATCGCGAGGGAGAGCAGCGTGGAGAAAGCTGTGGAGAACAGCGCGGAGGGATCGGCGGGCATTCGCGGCGGCCTCTCAGTGGTGTTGCCCGTCGATGCTCGACTCGGTGGAGCACGCTCGGTCGCCGTTACGGAGAGCGAAGTGCGAAAGCAAACCCAGGAGAGCATCTTCAATGCTGTGCGTCACAGTCTGGAGGCGAGTGACCTCCTGAGACGTCCCGCCTCCCCTTGGGCGGAGGCGGAATGGCACACCGGCGAGTTCGTTGACTTCACGTCCGAACGAATTGTCGTGCCGCTGGTTTCTGCATTCTCTCGGCTGCGGGTCATCGCGGAGGCCTTTGCGTTTGCCACGAGTGAGCTCTCCTCCCAGAGCCTGCAGGCGCACATTCCGCAACTGTTCGAACAGATGCGCGGTGGAGACAGCGATGAGCCGCATGACGATTCGCCTGACTTCGACACCATCCTTTCGCTCATCAGCGAAATCGGGGAGCTTGCGCGAGCGGTGGCCGGCGTGATTAGACGGCTGGAGGATGAAGCCGACGCCTCGGGTCTGGTCGACGTGGTGATGTTCGAGAGCCATACCGCCGCGGCACCGGTTGTCGCGGTGGCGAGCCTGGACCGTGAATACGTCGACACCAAGCTGCTGAGGCGCCTTGGCCAAGGTACGTTCGGCGTCCTGGGGAAAGTGGTTCGAACGCCAGAACCCGGCACTGCCTTCAACGCGTTTCGCAACAGCATGCTCGGTGCCACCAATCAGCTTCCGGTGCTGCTGACGAGACTGTCCGCTCGACTCGAAGAACTTCCACTGCTGCTTGGTGACGCCGTCGGTGTCGGCAATGAGGACCAGAGCGTGTTCCTGAGCTTTGTAGGTTCCGCGTCGGCATATACCGAACTGCAGCCGCTCTGGCTGTGCCCGTCGGTGGAGATCTTTCCGGTCGCGATCTACGCATAGCACCCGAACGGGAGCGACCAATACGTCCTCCAGGTAGTGCCGACTGGCCATCCGACCAGCTCTCCTGTACGGTCCCGTTTCTGATCCCGTAGAAAGCGGATGGGCGATCGGGGGATGAGGTGTCGGTCCAGAACGTCGTACTCGGAGAGCTGATCAAGCGGCGGGGGTATGGCTACGGGTACGAGCTGCGCGACCAGATGCGGGAGTTCTCCGACTCGCTGGGCTACTCGGACACGTTCGTCTACGCCGCGCTCGTAGCGCTGGAAAGACAGGGGCTCATCGCAGTCGTCGAGCGCGACGGCGAACCGGCTGACCCGCACCACCCCGGGCCGCGCAGAGCGCAGTCGCGCCAATCCGCCTCACGCGTCTACTACAAGGTCACTGACTCCGGCCGCCAGCGCTACCGCGACTGGATTGCCGGGCCGGCGAGAAAGATGCCGCTGCGCGAGGAGCTGCACATGCAGCTGATGGCGGCCGACGTCGAGGACGCGCCGCATCTGATCGTTACGCTGCACGACTTCGAGGAGCAGTGCCGGACGCAGCTCCGCCAGATCATCGACCGCCCGCTCGGCAGTCAGCCCGCAGGCCGTCGCCCGCTCGGTGCCGCGTTCGTACACGACGCCCTCTTCTCGCACCTGCAGACGTCGATGGAGTGGGCGCAGCGCACGCGAACCTCGCTGCAGAACCAGCTCGACCATCCGACCGGCGTTCCCGGCCGTCGCCGCCCGTAGGCTGGAGCCGGGAATGACGCTCCTCTCTGTCGAGCATGTCGGCAAGACCCACCAGGTCGGGCCGTACACGAAGCGCGTCCTCGTGGACGTGTCGCTCTCGATCCGCAGCGGCGACCTGTTCGGCGTGTGGGGCGCGCAACGGTCGGGCAAGTCCACGCTGCTGCGGATCGCCGCCGGGCTGGAGACGGCCGACTCCGGCGCGGTGCGCTTCGACGGCACCGATCTGGCGTCGCTTCCGAAGACGCGGCGAGATCGTCTGCGTCTCGATCAGATCGGGCTCGTGCAGAGAGAAGGGCCGCAGAGCAATGCCTTCAGCGTGCTCGACTGGGTGGCGAACCCTCTGTTCAACCGCTACACGCGCCGCGTCGCACGCAACCGCGCGATGGCGATGCTCAGACGCGTGGACGTCGCCGAGTGCCACGACGGCTGCTGGCACCAGCTCTCGGACAGCGAGAAGACGCTCGTCAGCCTCGCCCACGGCCTCGTGCGCGAGCCTCGGCTGTTGCTCGTCGACGACCCGACCGCGGGACTCGACACGCTCCAGCAGCAGGAGGTCACAGAGCTGCTGCGCGCCGTCACCGGACAGGAGCAGGTCGCCGTCCTGATGACCTCGTCGGTGCTGTCGGCGATCACGGATGCGCAGGAGGCGTTCACGTTGAGCGACGGCCGCCTCATACCCGTCACGGACACCTCGCGTCCGGGCGCCGAGGTCATCGAGTTCCCGTGCGGCGACCAGCAGACCGGCTCGTAGGTGCTGGAGCTTCGAGAGGTCGTCAAGCACTTCGCTGCGCCGGGCGGCGAGATCGTGCGCGCGGTCGACGGCGTGTCGCTCTCGATCGCGCGCGGCGAGATGGTCGCGCTGTACGGGCCGAGCGGATCCGGCAAGACGACGCTGCTCAAGCTGATCGCGGCGCTGCTCAAACCGGACAGCGGCACCCTGCGCGTCGGCGACCGCGACGTCGGCGCGCTCGCCGGCCGGCAGGCGGCGCAGTACCGGCTGCACGAGATCGGCTTCGTGCGCCAGCAGCCGGACTTCGTCCCGGGCGCCTCCGCGATCGACAACGCGGCGCTGAAGCTGTTCGACGAGCTGCGACGGCGCGAGGCTCGCAGACGCGTCGAGCCGCTGATGCACCGGCTCGGGCTCGGCGAGCGGCTGCGGCACAGCGCCGAGCAGCTCTCGACCGGCGAGCGTCAGCGCGTCCTCATCGCTCGCGCGCTCTCGACCGAGCCGGCGGTGCTGCTCGCCGACGAGCCGACCGGCAATCTCGACAGCCGGCGCAGCCGTGACGTGATGGAGCTGCTCGCGCAGCTCTGCCACGAGCGCGACGTCGCCACGTTGCTCGTGACCCACGACCCGCTCGTCGCCGGATATGCCGATCGCGCGCTCGAGCTGCACGACGGTCGGCTGCGCACCTACGTCGACGACGCCGCGCGCGCGTGAAGCTCTCCAACGTCGCCGCGCTCTACGGGATGCGGCTGCGCGCGCAGCTCGGGCAGGAGCTGCTGGCGCTGATCGGGATCGCGGTCGGCGTCTCGCTGCTGTTCGCGGCGCTCGTCGCGAACACGAGTCTCACCGGCTCGTTCGAGCGCGTCACGAAGGGCATCGTCGGCGACGCCCGCTACCAGCTCGCGTCGCGCGGGGACAGCTTCCCGGAGAGCAAGCTGCGAGCGGTGCAGCGGCTCCCGGGCGTGGCCGGAGCCTCGGCGATCCTCGAAGTGCGGTCCGAGATCCGCTCGTCGCAGGCGAGTCGCTCGGTGCTGCTGATCGGCGTCACGCCGGACTTCGCGCAGCTCGGCGGATCGCTCACGCGCGGGTTCTCCTACAGCTGGCTCGCGAACGTGCGCGCGATCGCGCTGCCGACCCCGCTCGTCCGCACGCTCGGCATCCAGCTCGGCCAGGCCGTCGACTTGGACCTCAGCGGCGGGGTCGTGCAGGCACCGCTCGGCGCGAAGCTCCAGAGCTCGGACATCGGGAGCCTGCTCGACAGCCCGATCGTGATCGCACCGCTGCGCTATGCGCAGGAGCTGAGCGGCCGGATCGGAACCATCAGTCGCATCTTCGTGCGACCGAGAGCCGGCCACGACGACGAGGTCAGGCAAGGGCTCGAGCGGCTGGCGGCAGGACGAGCCGACGTGCGGCCGGCCGACTTCGATGCGGCGCTGTTCCGTCAGGCATCCACGCCGACAAGCCAGTCGACGACGATGTTCTCCGTCTTCAGCGCGATGGTGGGCTTCCTGTTCGCCTTCAGCGCCGTGCTGCTGACCGTCCCGCAGCGGCGCCGGCTGATCGCCGACCTGCGGATCGAGGGCTATGGACCCGGCACGATCGTCAAGGTCCTGCTGTTCGACGCGCTCGTGCTCGGCGTCGTCGCCTCGGCGCTGGGGATCCTCGCCGGGGACCAGTTGGCACGCCGTTTGTTCGACCAGCGCCCCGCGTTCCTCGACATGGCGTTCGCGTTCGGGTCGGAGCGCATCACGACGCCCGGCACGGTGCTGATCGCCGCCGCCGGCGGGATCCTCGCGAGCCTCGTGGCCGTGCTCGGTCCGATGGGGATGTCGCTGCTGCGCGGAGGCGACGAGCTGGAGCCGACCGGCCACGGGCAGGCCACCCGCCGCAGCGGCTATCCGCTGATCGGCGCCGGGCTCGCCTTGCTCGCCCTCGGCACGCTGATCGTGATCGCGGAGCCGCACTCGGCTGCGATCGCGATCGCGGGCCTCGTGGTGCTCACGGCGGCGATGCTGGTGCTCCTGCCCACGTTGCTGCAACTGCTGGTCGCGGCGCTCGACGTCGCGACCCGCGGGATGCGCAGCATCGTCTCGTTCCTGGCGATAACGGACCTGCGCGATCCAGCGACGCGGCTGCGCTCGCTCGCCGTGGCGGCCACAGGCGCCGTCGCCGTGTTCGGCAGCGTCGCGCTGCAGGGCGCGCACGCGGATCTGCAGCGCGGCCTGGATCGCACGGCGCACGATCTGGCCTCGATCGGCGACGTGTGGGCAGTGGCGCCGGGGCCGGCGAACCTGCTCGCGACCACGTCGTTCCCGCCGCCGCGCGTCAGAGTCCCGCCGGGCCTTGCGTCCATCACGGCGTACCGCGGCAGCTTCCTCGACATCGGCAGTCGCCGGATCTGGGTCTTCGGCTCCCCGGTCACGGCGAAGCGCCCGTTCCCCCGCGGACAGATGCTCGACGGGAACACGGCGCGCGCCACGCGACTGCTGCGCGCCGGCGGCTGGGCGGTCGTCTCGCAGGCGCTCGGGAGACAGCTTCACCTCCATGTCGGCGACCGGTTCCTGCTGCCGTCACCTGTTCCATTGCCGCTGCGCGTCTCGGCGCTGTCGACGAATATGGGATGGCCGCCGGGGGCGATCGTCATCAACGCCGACGACTACGCGCGCGCGTGGGGAAGCGACGACGTCAGCGCGCTGAACGCCACGCTCTCGCGGGGAACCTCGCCGGCCGAGGGGCGTCGTCTGCTGCGCGAGGCGCTCGGCCCGCGCACCGGCCTCGTGGTGAAGACGGCGGCCGACCGCCAGCGCGCGCTGAACGCCGGCAGCCGCCAAGGGCTCGCGCGGCTGACGCAGATCGCGGCGATGGTGCTCGTCGCGGCGATGATCGCGATGGCGGCGGCGATGGCCGGAATGATCTGGCAGCGGCGCGCGTTCCTCGCTTCGATGAAGGTCGAGGGCTACACGACCGCCGAGCTGTGGCGCTCGCTGCTGCTCGAGGCCGCGGTGCTGGTGAGCGCCGGCTGCGTCATCGGGGCGGCGTTCGGGCTGCTCGGCCAGAGCCTGCTGAGCCGCGCGCTGACGACCGTCACGGGCTTTCCCGTCGACTACGCCACGGCGGTGCTCGGCGCGCTGTTGACATGCGCCGCGGTGACGATCGTCGCAGTCGCGATCATCGCCGTGTTCGGCCACCGAGCCGCGCGGATCGCCGCCGAGAGCGGGCTGCGGTAACGCCGGCCTGCCCTACGCTCCCCCGAGACGGGGATGCGTGCCGCTCACACGCCCAATGCCCTGCCGCTGACCCGGTCGCAGTGGTCGGCGTTGGCCGCCGCGACGACCCGCCAGCTCGGCTGGGGCCTGCGCGCCGTCGCGCATGAGATCCGCAGGTGGCGGACGCATGCCGTAGCGATCCCCGATCCCGACCTGCGTCGCGATGCGCTCAAGGCGCTCGACGACAAACGGGGGCACGCCGATGGAGCCGCGCTGTTCTGGACGCTGCCGCGGAGCCGGAACCCGGAGCTGCTGCGCACGCTCGTTCGCTACGAGCTGCTGCAGGACTTCCTCGACACGGTGACCGAGCACGGCGCGGCGATCGGTCCCCGGGCGGGTGGGCGGCTGTACGTCTCGCTGCTCGACGCGCTCGATCTCGACCGCCGGCCGCTCGACTGCTTCGCCGGTTCCGCGCGCGATGACGGCGGCTACCTCGCCGGACTTGTCGAGGGTTGCCGCAACGGCTGCCGCGCGTTGCCGGGCTATGACGTCGTGCGACCGCTGCTCGTCCGCGACGCCCACCGCGCCGGCGTGCTCGTCGTCAACCATCACGTGGACCCCACGGCCCGTGACGCGGAGCTGGAGCGATGGGCCGAGCAGCACCTTCCCGGCGAGCACGAGCTCCCTTGGTTCGAGCGCACCGCCGCGGCGAGCGGCTGGATCACGACGCATGCGCTGCTCGCTACGGCGGCGAGCGAGACGATCACGCCCGAGGAGGCGGCCGCTATGCATGCCGCCTACTTCCCCTGGCTGGCGATGGCGCTGACGATGCTCGACAGCTACGCCGACCAGGCCGAGGACCGCGCTCATGGCGACCACAGCTACGTCAGCCATTACGCCTCGCCGGAGGCGGCGGTCGAGCGGCTGCGCGAGAGCGTGGCGCGGGCTGCGAATGGCGTCCTCGCGCTCCCGGATGGCGAGCGGCATGCAGTGCTGCTCGGCTGCATGATCGCGCTCTACCTCAGCAAGGACAGCACGCGCGCGCCGGAGCTCCGTGCGGGGACCGCGGCGATCGTGGCCGCCGGCGGCTCGCTGCCCAGGCTGCTGCTTCCAGTCCTGCGGACGTGGCGGGTCTGCAACGGCCAGCGCCGCACCACATAGCTGAACGTCGAGTACTCAGCGTTAGGTCTGGCGCCGCCGAAAGGCGGTCATTAGCTTGCTGCCAGCCGCACACGCGGTCCCCGGCGCGGTGGCGGGCGGTGAGCTCTCCACCTCCCCCATGTGGAGTCCGTCCGCTTCCGCGCCCCCCTTGTTTCCCCGCGCATGCAGCCGTGTCAGCCTCCGTCCGAGCGCGTCGCTCCAGCGGAGGCTGGCACCGCTGGGGCACGCGCTTCTTCGCGCGCGTGCTCGACCATCTCCCGGCATCGACGTGTCAGGTCGAGCGGCGCCTGCTGCGCTCGACCTACGAGATCCACCGGATGACCGACGCGATGCTCCCCCGGCTGACGGAAGGCGCGCTGATCCGGTCTTCTGCCGTCTTGGCACGAGCGCCACCCTCCTGGCTCAGAGCGGTGCGCTCAACGTCCTAGAGGACGTTCGAACCAAGGAAACACAGACCGAGCAGAAGGCACCGGCGCAATCCTAGATGCGAAGCCTGCGATGCGCTCCCGACGCGGAGACGGGCAGTCGAATGGGACCAGCAGAAGAGACGAACGCACAGAGAAGAAGTCGTCCGAGCCTAGCGCCCCGCGCCCCATCGTCTGCGGCAATGGCGCCCGCGGCAACTGAAGGGGAGGACGCACAGGCCCCGAAGTAACCGGAATGCGGCTTATCAAGGCTTGGCCGACCGTCGTCGTGGTCGGCAGCGGCATCGGCGTCGCGTCATTGCGATACGGATCGCTCCCCACCACCTCCTTCTATGAGACCTGTGCGCAGGTCATTCCCGTGCTGATCGTGGCGCTCTCGGTCGAGAGCCGCGCTCGCGACTTCTGGGGCAATATGGCGACGGCGTACAACGCGCAGATCGTCGCGTTTCTCGCAGTCGGAGAACTGAGCGCTCTGCTTGCGGCGAGTGGGGCGCTCGCCAGCGACAACTACGAACCGGCGCTGGGGGTCGTCGGACCGACGCTCGGTGCCTCGTACGCGATGTTGGGGGCCACCATGGCCGGTCTCGTCGCTGGGTTCATCGCTGTACTTGTACTCGCGCTGCGCGGCGCACGGGGGGATGAGCCAAGCCGGCAAGGCGCGGAGGACGGAGAGACTGGCGAGCGCGACGCGAACCCAGTGGCGAGCGTGAGCGCTTGACGCCGCGCGTCCTCCGCGCCTCGATAGCGGGTGTTACGGAGAGCGGTTGGTCGCGATCCTGGGTCCCCCGCTCCGTTGATATCGCCGAGCGACCGCGGTTATACTTTTGGTATGAAGACTGCCGTCTCCATTCCTGACGATCTCTTTCGCAAGGCCGACGAGCTCGCCGGCCGGCTGGGCAAGAGCCGCAGCGAGGTCTACCGCGACGCACTGGCCGACTATGTCTCGCGGCGAGATCCCGGTGCCGTGACCCGCGCCCTCGACGAGATCGCCGACGAGCTCTCCAGCGATGAGCGCGCGTTCAGCGCAGCGGCCGCCCGCCGGACGCTCTCACAGAGCGAATGGTGATCAGCCAAGGCGACGTCTGCTGGGCGTCGCTCGACGATCCCGTCGGCTCGTCTCCCGGGTTCCGGCGCCCGGTGACCGTCGTCCAAGGCGACAGCTTCAACGCGAGCCGGATCGCCACGACCGTCGTGGTGCCTCTCACAAGCAACCTGCGGCTCGGCGCGGCCCCGGGCAACGTGGTCTTGGACGCCGAGCGCACCGGACTTCCGAAAGACTCCGTCGCGAACGTCTCGCAGATCCTGACGATCGACCGCTCGCTCCTGACCGAACGGGTCGGACGCCTCACCGCCGGCGATCTGCAGCTCGTCCTGACCGGGATAGACCTCGTGCTCGGCCGGGAGTGATCGCAGCACTCCCGCCGCAAGCCCGGCGGCGCTCGCCGACGCGATCGCCGGCGGCGCTGATCGCGAAGCCTGCTCGCGCCGCAGCGCATCGTCGTTAGACTGCGGCACGCGATGAGGCGGCGCGTCGGCGTCAGGCACGGAGGACTTGCGGCGCTGCTCGCGGCGCTGGGGTCGCTCGCCGCCGCGCAGGGGGCGAGCGCCGTCCCGCACGTCACGTACAACGACCCGGGCGCGCCGATCGTCTCGACCGCGCAGACCGTCTTCGTGCCGTGGGGCTCGCTCGTCGACGCGGGGCTCGACTCCACCGACGCAGCGATGCTGTCCGACATCGGCGCCTCCGCGGGCGCGACGGACAACGTCTTCTCGATGCTCGCGCAGTACTCGACGAACAACCTGCCCGGCGTGCTGCCCAGCACCGGCGGCACCAACCAGGTGCTCGCGCAGACCCAGAGCTACCTCGGCCGCTTTCAGATCACACCGTCGATCGGCACTGGCGCCTCCAACGCGACGCTCACATTCGCGCAGATCGCGAACGAGCTGAAGGTGCAGATCGCAGGCGGGCACCTGCCCGCGCCCCACGGCCCCGGTCCGCAGACGACGTACGTCCTGCTGTTCCCACCTGAGGACGTCGTCGACGACGGCACGGGAAACAAGTCGGGCATCAACTTCTGCGGCATCCACGGCGACACGACGATGGCGGACGGCAGCAAGCTGCTGTTCATCGTGATGGCCGACAACAACAATCTCTGGACCTCCGGCTGCGGCCCCAGCGCCACTGCGGTGAACAACGAGACGGCCAGCCTCGGCCACGAGCTGACCGAGGTGCTGACAGACCCGCTCGTCGCGGACAACCTGATCGCCTGGTACGGCGCCAGTGGATCGGTCAACGACCAAGGCGAGATCGGCGACCCGTGCGCGACAGGCGTCAACGACGAGGGTCTCAACACGTTCAACGGTCACAGCTACACGGTCCAGAAGGTGTGGGACCAGCTCGCCGCCACGTGCGTCGTCTCCGACCCGACGCGCTATCAGCCGCCCGTCGTCGACTTCCTCGCGACGCCGAACGGCGCGCAGGCCGCGCTCGCGGCCGAGGCGACGAGCCCGAACGCGGACCACGGCATCGCGTCCTACGCGTGGAGCTTCGGCGACGGCACGACCGGCAGCGGCGCGAGCCCGACGCACCCCTACGCCGCCGGTGGTACCTACACCGTGACGCTGACCGCGACCGACGACCTCGGCTTCATCGCGCGCGCGAGCCACCAGGTGACCGTCTCGAACCCGGCGCCGCCGCCGCCTCCGCCCGGCGGGACCGGCACGCCACCGCCACCCCCGCCGGCGCCGACCGTCCACCTCACCGCACAGGCGACCAGCACCGCGCTGACGAGCGGCAGCAGCCTGGTCGTGCCGATCACGTCCTCGGCCATCATCTGCCCCGCCGGCCAGACCTGCACGGTGACGGTGACGCTCACGATCCCGGGCACGCCGACGAAGGGCCACCGCCACCCCAAGCCGATCGTGATCGGCACGGCGACGTACCACCTCGGCGGCGGCAGAAAGCTGACGCCGCGAATCAAGCTCAACGCGCGCGGCGCCGCGCTGCTGCGCAAGCGCCACAGCCTGCGCGCGCTCGACGCGCTCACCGTCAAGACCGGCTCCGGCAGGACGCTCCAGCGCACCGGCAAGCTGCTGATCCACAGCCCCAAGCCGAAGCGCAAGCGCCATTAGCCCGCGCGCTGCCGCCTGGGCCATCTCGCTCGCGCTGCTGACGCTCGCCGCCGGCGTGGCGCCGGCCGCCGCCGAGCCCGCCGGCACGACGCTGCTCGTCAGCCGGCCCGACGGGCTCGGACCGGTGCCGCCGGCCTTCGACAACTCCAGCGAGACGCCCGCCGCGCTCAGCGCCGACGGGCGCTACGCCGCCTTCGTGACCTCTGCCGACGGGTTCGCAGCCGGGACGAACCCGTTCTTCCGCAACATCCTGCTGCGCGACACGCAGACGAACACGACGACGCTCGTCAGCCGCTCCGACGGCGCGGCCGGGCTCGCGGCCGACGCGGATGCGACCAACCCAGCGATCGCCGTCGCGCCCGCGAACGTGATGCCGGACGCGCCCGCGGGCGTGCCGCACGTGCTGGTCGCGTTCACGAGCGGCGCCGCGGACCTCGTGGACCACGCGACGGGGACGGCGCCGGCGGCGGGCGAGCGGATCTGGATGCGCGACGTGACCGCCGGGACGACGTACCTCGTGAGCAAGGCGGACGGCGCCGGCGGCGCGCCGTCGAACGACTTCTCCGACGAGGCGTCGATCGACGTCGGCCCCGCGGGCCCGGTCGTCGCGTTCTTCAGCAATGCGACGAACCTCGGCAACAGCGGTGGCATCTTCCTGCGCACGCTCGAGGCGAACGACACCGAGCTGATCTCCTGCCACAACAACGACTGCAGCGGCACGCCGACGGGCGCGAACGCGTTCGACCCCAGCGTGCGCGTCGTTCCGGGGGTGGGCGGGACGCTGTGCAGCACGGCGAACGGCTGCGTGCTCGTAGCGTTCGACACCGCCGACGCGTCGATCACCAACGACCCCGGCGGCAAGTCGCAGATCATCGTCGCGGTCGCCCCGACGAGCACGACCGACACCGCGGCGCCGTCGGGCGTCTTCATCGCCAGCCGGCCGAACGGCTCGGGCATCGCGCTGGGGGACGGCGACTCGACCCACCCGTCGCTCGACTCCGACGGGCGCGCGGTGGCGTTCGTCAGCAAGGCCGCGAACCTCACGGGCGACACGCTCCCGGCAAACCCGCAGGAGGCCTACCTGCGCCGGCTCGACGGCGCCACCACGAAGCTCGTGAGCCGCGCCGACGGGGCCGCCGGCGCGCCCGCGAACAGCATCTCCCGCTCCGTCTCGCTCGGCGGCGACGGCAGCCATCTGCGCGCTGCGTTCGAGACCGACGACGCGACCGACTTCGGCGCGGCGATCGGCACGAACGTGTGGGTGCGCGACGACGCCGCGAGCACGACCTCGTTGCTCAACCGCGCCGCCGGGCCGAGCGGGGCGCCGGGCGACATCGGCACGGGCTTTCCAGCCACGGTCAGCGAGGACGGCTCCAGCGCGCTGTTCCTGTCATCGGCGGACAATCTCGGCGACGGCCCAGCGGGGTTCGCGCGCCTGCACGTGCGCCGGCTCGACTCCGGAACGCTCGAGATGGTCTCGCGCCCTGACGGCACCGCCGCGTTCGCGAGCCAGACCGGCGCGAGCCAGATGCTCCCGAACGCGATCAGCGACGACGGGCGCTACGTCGCCTTCCAGTCGACCTCCAGCTCGCTTCCGGGCAGCCCGAGCGCTGCCGATCCCGGCATCTTCGTGCGCGACCTGCTGACCGGCAGCACGATCCTCGTCAGCCGCGCCTCGGGCGCGGGCGGCGCGATGGCGGACGCCCTCTCGTCGGATGCGACGATCAGCGGCGACGGGCGCTATGTCGCGTTCACCTCCGCCGCCGACAACCTGGCGCCGGGCACCCCGGCGGGCGTCGTCGAGACGTACGTGCGCGACCTCGTCGCACAGACGACGACGCTCGTCAGCCGCGCGAACGGCCCGACCGGCAGCTCGGCGACCTCGCGCGCGGCGGACGCGACGATCAGCCGCGACGGCCGCGTCGTCGTCTTCGACACGGTCTCGGCGCTGGATCCCGCGGCCGCCGACGGCCACTCGCACGTCTACGAGCGCGACCTGGCCGCGCAGACGACGACGCTCGTGGACCGCGACGACGGGGCCGCCGGCGCCGTCTCCGCGGGCGCCCAGCAGCCGGTGCCCGACGCCGACGGCGGCCGCGTCGCGTGGGTGTCGCAGGCGCCGCTCGCGGGCGCGCCGGCGGACGGCAAGCAGCACGTCTTCCGCCGCGACCTGCGCATCGGGAGCACGCTGCTCGTGAGCCGTGCGGACGGGGTGACCGGCGCCTCCGCCGCCGGCGACTCGATCAGCCCGTCGATCGACGGGGACGGGAACGTCGTCGCGTTCCAGTCGAACGGCCAGAACCTCGGCGCGACGTTCGTCAACTCGCAGACCTTCGTCCGCGACGTCGCCGGCGGCCACACGCAGCTCGTAAGCCGCGCGAACGGTGCGGCCGGGGCGGTCTCGTCCTCGAGCGAGTTCTCGTCGCTCGACGCCGCCGGCGACCGCGTCGCCTTCAGCGCCTACGGCCTGATGACCGACGCCGGCCTCGTCCCGACGCCCGAGATCCTGCTGCGCGACCTGCCGTCGCAGACGACGACGCTCGTCAGCCGCGCTGACGGCGCCGCCGGCGCGATGGCAGACGGCCGCTCGGACTTCATGGCGATGAATGCGACCGGCGACTGCGTCGCGTTCACCACCTCCTCGACGAACCTCGGCGACGGCTTCGGCAGCGCCGACTTCGCCTCGGTGCACCTGCGCGTGCTGCGCGGCGTGTGCCCGATCCCCGCGCCCGTGCCGCCGTCACCGCCGCCCGTGATCGGGATCTCCGGGAAGGCCCCCGCCGCCGTCCTGCGCGCACTCGCGATCGCACCGAGGCGCTTCCACGTCGGCGGCCGCAGCGGCGGGACGAAGATCGCGTTCACGCTCGACAAGGCGGCGCGCGTGACGCTCGCGTTCGACCGGCTCACGACGGGGCACCGCGTCAAGCGCCGCTGCGTCGCGAGAACCAAGCTGAAGCACACGAAGCGCTGCACGATCGCCAAGCGCGTCGGAACGCTGATCGTGAACGGACGCAAGGGCCGCACCACGGCCAAGTTCAGCGGCAAGCTCGGGCGCAGGGCGCTCGCGCGCGGCAGCTATCGGCTGACGGCCACGCCGACCGGCGGGAAGGCGCACACGCTGACGTTCGCGGTCGTCGCCGCGCCCAAGCCGAAGCACCGCGCGCGCAAGCTCTGAGCAGCAAGCCGTTCGAGCGACCACGCAGGCTCCCCGGGATCTGGAGCAGGAGCGGGAGCTGTCGCTGCATAGCAGCGGAGACGCGATCGCGACGAGTCCGAGCGCGATCTCGGCCAGCCACACGTCGCTGGGTGTGGCGGTCCGCGTCCAGCCCTATCCGTCTGCCGAGCGATGGTCGTTCGTGAGGGCTTCGCGGATCGCCGCGAACGAGCTGGCGAGGGTCGGGTGCAGCGTTTCGAGGTTGCTGAGCCGTCGCGCGTATTCGCTTCGTTCCCAGGTATTGGTGCTCCGCTTGAGCCGTTCGACGGCGTGCTGCATCTCGCGTTCTCGCTGGGTCGCGCCTGCAAGGATCGCATGGGTGAGGTGAGCATCAGGGGCGGTCGGCATCTCGGTGACGGCGAGGCGTGCGTAGGCCAGATTGCGCTCGGATGGATCGCTTGCCGCCGTTTCGGGGTCGAGCGTGGGGAGCCCATCGATCGACAGCGCGGATTGTGGGCCGTCGAGGCGCGCTAGCGTGAGCGTCGCGACCCGCCCGAGCACCCACGGCTCGGCTGGGTTCTCGTCGGCGATCTGTGCGATCAGGCGCTCGGCGTCGATGCTGAACAGCACATCGCCGTGCTCACGCGCAAGCCGCAGCTCGCTGGCGTGCGATTGCGCCTGCAGCCACGCCGTCGTGATCTGGATGAGCTCGGCGTGCGCGAGTTCCCTGCGCAGCTGCGTGTACGCGGCGTGGACGCCGTGCGCTCGCGCATGAGCGAGCAGCGCGAGATGCGACATGAGATTCTCGTCGCCAGGGTAGCCGTCGATGAGGTGCTCGATCGCCGCAAGCGCATGGTCATCGAACAATGCGGCGGTCTCTTCCGCGAGCATGTGTTCGGACTCGGCCCACGTCGAGGTGTTGATCCATGCGGTTACGACACGCTGGACATCCTCCTCGGTCGCGGGGTGCTGGAGCCAGATCGGCTGATCGCTGGTGATCTCGACCGTCGCCCAGGCTGCGTCGAAGCCTTCGGCGTCGCTGGAGCGCATCCCACGGAGAAAACGCCTGATCCGGCCACGCTGGAACGGGTCGTCGCCGTGATCGAGGAGGCCGAAGGCGCGCCACGCATCACGCACCGCTGCGCCTACGTTGTCCGTGCGCCGGTGATGCCACGCACGCACGCCTAGAAGGACCCCCAGCGCCCACTCACCCTCCATCGCCGCAAGTGCGCCTTCGATCGGGGCCAGTCCGTCGGCCGGGCGACCCACGTCCGCAAACCGATTCGACTGGTCGTTCAGCGACGTTGCGAGGTCGGGCAGGAAACGTTGCGGATCAGCTTCGGCAAGCGCCCGATAGTGCT
>CAZGJV010000021.1:64615-67761 GCA_964525715.1 uncultured Conexibacter sp.
GCGATCCCGCAAGGTCGGGCAGAAAACGTTGCGGATCAGCTTCGGCAAGCGCCCGATAGTGCTCGACCGCCTCTTCGATCGGCGCCAGCCCCTCAACCGGACGACCCACGTCCGCGAACAGGTTGGACTGGTTGTTCAGCGACATCGCGACGGCGGGCAGGAAGCGTTGGGGGTCGGCTTCGGCAAGCGGCTTGTAGTGCTCGACGGCCTCTTCGATCGGGGCGAGGCCCTCGGCCGGTCGACCGGCCTCCGCGAGCAGGCTGGACTGATTGTTCAGCGAGCCCGCGAGGTCGGGCAGGAACCGCTCGCGATCGACTGTGACGCGTTGGCGGTTGTATCCGACGGCGAGATCGGCAAGCAGGCGCGCGAGATGCAGGAAACCATGTCCGTAGGTTCCGAAGCTGAGGTCTGTGCGTGCGGCGCCGGCAGCTGGGCGGAGCGCAAGAGCCGCAGTGGTCAGCGCGGCGAGGAGGTCTTGGCCCTCAGCGCGGGCTTCGACCGCGCGCGCGACGAGCGCGCTGAGGCGCTCATCGAGCGTCGCCCGGATCTCGGTGCTGAGGTCGGTGCGACGCTCGCTTACGCGCATGAAGACGGCGAGTGCCTGGCTGACCTGGCGGTCGCTTTGCAGGTCCAGCACGGTTGCGATCAGCTCGGGGCGTGCGCGCAGCTCACGTGCGATGAGCGCCTCAGCCAGTGGGTCTGGGTCGAGCGCGACGATCGCCGGCGAGGCGCTGAGATCGCCGGGTCCGTAAAGGCTGCTGAGCCACGTCCCGATGGCTCGCTTACGCTCATCGGTGGCGTCCGCCAGGCCGGGAACGATATTGACGAGGGCGAGCGCCTCTCGCTCGTCGTGCGCGCCGACGAGCGTCGCGACCGCGATCGCCGAGCGTTGGAGGTCAGGATCGAGCACGAGCTGTCGACCGTCGGCCGTCTGCTGCCAGTAGCGTGTCTCATGACGGTCGATCAACTCCAGCATGAGCTGCTCTTCGTCGAGCCCGTCGATGTCCACGTCTGGGTCCTGGCATGCAAGGAGCGCAGCACCCGAGACGAACAGCGGGCGCGCGTAGTGCTCCGCACGCAACGATGCCCGCGTGCTGACCGCGGTGCCGTTGGACAGGTGCTCCGCGAACGCTCGCGCAGCGCTACTGAAGAGCGTGTGTCGGTCGAGATCCTCTGCAGGCAGACGAAAAGGCTCAGCGTGCGCGAGCAGCGCTCCAAGCTCCTCGGTCGCGGTGCCACCTCCGAAAAGAGCCTCCAGCTCGCGCCGCTCAAGCGCCTGGCGGCAGACAAGCACGACCCGAGCTGGCGGCCGCCTTGGTCGGCGCTGCAGCTCGCGCAGCAGCTCGCGCGCCACCTCCGGCCGGGTCTCTGCGTAGTCGATTGCGACGAACAGCCGGCCCGGCCACTCAGATAGCTGGGAGATCCGATCCGGGTAGTCACGTGCCGCATCCCCATCGAGCAGACCGGCGGTCCAGCCTGCCTGCTCCGCCGCGATGCATGCCTCGACCGCGAGTCGCGTCTTGCCGAACCCGCCGCCGCCGGTGAGAAACGCCACTTCCATTGCGCTGTCCGCCTCACGCCAAAGCCCAAGTCGCGACATGAACCGCTCGCGGCCGACGATCGGCACGACACGATGGCGCGGCCGCAGCAGATCGCTCTGACGATCGCCAACCTCCGAAGCCAGCTCCACCTGATTTGCCAGCAGTGGCAGTCGATCATGGAGTCCCGCGAGACGCGCGGCCTGTTCGTCCTGCTTCTCGACCGCGCGTTGCCACCGCTGGTCATGCTGGTGGAACGCCACATTGCGCTCGAGCAGCCCGTCGAGTTCCTCAGCGAACGCTGAGACGGGAACGCCGAACCCACCGAGGTTCGAGCCGGGGTCGCGCGAGCTGTCCACCATCGCGCACACGCCCCCGCCCCGGGTGTCGAGTACGGGGGCACCGCTGTAGCCCGCGAGCACCTGGCCGTCGGCCAGCTTCAACAGCGCGGTCCCTGCTTCCTCGAACGGGCCCTCGTAGACCATCGCCGCGGGGCTGCGCGCAACCGTCTTGGCGTCGTACTCGCCCTTGGTGAACGCATCGATCCGCAGCACCGTCGGCGGCTGGCCGGCTGCGGGCAGCTCCATCTCGAGGCGAACGCACGCATGACCGTCTGGAGCCGCCTCGAGTCGCAGCAAGGCAGCGTCGGGCAATAGATAGAACGCCGCCGCGCTGTCGCCCGCAGCGAGGTCCGGCAACCGGGATGTCACTGACGCCGACGTACTCCAGCCCTCGCCATGCACCGCGAGAGTGCCGGCTTCATGTACGACGTGGGCGCATGTCAGCACCTCACCGGGCGCGACGAGAAAGCCGGTTCCGAGAAACCCCTTCGGGCTCTCGACTCGCACCACACACGAACGCAGCAACGCCAGCAGAGGATCCGCCGACGGGCCTTCGTTCGGCCACGCCGGGTCAGGCGCCTCCGTCACCCGCCGCCCCACTCCAGCGTCACCGTCAACGAGCCCGTCCCCTGCCCCTCAACCAGCAACCCGGTCAGCTTCCCGGACTTCACGGCGAGCTCGAGCCCGAGCTCGAGCGTCACTCTCTCCGGAGCCGCCTTCGCGAGCGCTTCTCGTACCGCGAGCGACAACCCCTCAAGCGTGCCCGACACCTCATCGAAGTCGAACGCGCTCAACGCCGAGGTCTTCGTCGCGCCCCCGGCTTCGCTGTCGACATCGGTGGCCCGCACGAGTGCCTGGACCCCGTTCGGCAACTTGACCTCCACGATCCGATGCTCCATCGCACCTCCTCGATGACAGCGGGCCGACTCCCGGCTCGCACGCCGGCACACCATACTCAAGTTGATTGGAGCAAACGCCGAGAGCGACCCGGATCGAGCCGTTGTATACAGACCCGCCGCCCAGAGTCCGGGGTGTCGGCCATGGCGGCATCAAAGGCCGCGACATCGTCGAACTCCTCGAGCGCGCATCGGGCTCGTCGCAGCGCTCCGGGCTGACCAGCACGACCAGCATCGCCGTCAACACCAGGTGCTTGTCGCTCGCGCGTGCGAAGATGCGCTCGCACGGGAGGCCAGCGGTCAGCGCGCGTCCAGGTACGCCTGCGCGACGCGCTTCGGCGCGCGCGCCAGCCACGCCTCGGCGATCAGCT
>CAZGJV010000022.1:0-55197 GCA_964525715.1 uncultured Conexibacter sp.
GGTCGGCAACCGCGTGCGCGTGAAGGTCGTCAAGAACAAGGTCGCGGCGCCGTTCAAGCAGGCCGAGTTCGAGATCGAGTTCGGCAGAGGGATCTCGACGACCGGCTGCCTGATCGACTACGGCATCGAGCACAACATCGTCACGAAGTCGGGGTCGTTCTTCTCCTACGAGGGCGAGCGCCTCGGCCAGGGCCGCAACAACGCGAAGGCGTTCCTCGTCGAGCATCCCGAGATCGCGAGAGAGATCGAGGAGAAGATCTACGCCGCGCTCGACATCAGTCGCGACCTCGTCGCGCCGATCGAGGGAGCGGACGGGGTCGAGGCCACCGAGGCCGCGCTGGAACCGGCCGCCGCGGCGTAGGGGCGCGTCGCCATGGAGGCGCCGGCCGTCACGCTCTCGCGGTCGCTCGATCCGGAGCTGCGCCTCCAGCACGCGCTCGACCTCGCGTTCCGCTACCTCACGCGGCGCGACCGGACCGTGCTGGAGATGCGCCGCTACCTCGAGGGCAAGCGCGTGGAGCCGGCCGCGATCGACCAAGCGCTCGCGCACCTCCAGCGCGAGGACTACCTGAACGACGAGCGCTTCGCGCGCCAGTTCGCCGACGACAAGCGGCTGCTGGACGAGTGGGGCGCCGACCGCATCGAGCGGCGGCTGCTCGCGCTCGGCGTGCCGGCCGCGCTGGTGTGCGGCGCCGTCGCGGCGCGCGGCCGCGGCGGTGAGCTCGAGGCGGCGTGCGCGCTGCTGCAGCGGCGCTTCCCGGCACTCGGCGACGACCAGCGCGAACGGCGCCGTGCGTACGGCGTGCTCGTGCGCAAGGGCTACGACCACGAGCTGGCATGGGAGGCGATCCGCGCCCACGCCGGTGGCGACTCCGGCGACTGATTGCGCCCTCCCGGCGCCGGTACTACGATCCAGGGCAGCGAACGACCGGCCCGCGAGGGCATGAAACAGCAGCAAATACCCTGAATCCCTGGAACCAGACTTGTCCGCCGCGACCCGATCTCTCAGCTCGTCCGCCGCGCCCCCGCGCCGGCGAGCCTCGTTGACGCGAACGCCGGCGTAGCCGGCGCGCGACGTCGCGGCGTCTCGGCGCGCCGCACCCTGGATTCGCCACGTGCGCCTCGCACGGCCCGTCCGACGCTACCCAAACGGATCGTGAGCCAGCCCGGCTCCCCCGCCGGACTGAGGAAGAGGAACACCAATGGAGATCGTGATCGCGGCGGCGCTGCTGGCAGTGGGGCTTGTGCTCGCAGCCGTGCTCTATGGACGCGAGCGGCCGAGCGGCGGGCGTGGGGACCGCGCCGTTTCCGGCGAAGTCGCCGACACCGCGCTGATCGAGCGGCGCGCCGAGCTGGTGCGGATCGAGGAGCGTGTGCTGGGCAAGGAGGAGACGCTCGACGCCCAGCGCGCGGAGCTCGCCCGCCGCGAGCGCGGCGTCGACGAGCGCGCTGAGGCGCTCGAGCGCCAGACGGCGGAGCTGGCAGACGGGCACCGCGAGCTGGAGCGCCAGCTCGAGCGCGTCGCCGGCGTCACCGCCGCACAGGCCAAGCAGCTCCTGCTGAAGGAGCTGGAGGACCAGGTCCGCCACGAATCGGCGAAGCTGATCCGCCAGATCGAGGAGGAGACGAAGCGCGACGCCGACCGGCGCGTGCGCAACATCCTCTCCGTCTGCATGCAGCGCATCGCCGCGGGCCACGCGACCGAGACGACGGTCTCGGTCGTGCAACTTGCCTCCGACGACATGAAGGGCCGCATCATCGGGCGCGAAGGCCGCAACATCCGCGCGCTCGAGAACCTCACCGGCGTCGACTTCATCATCGACGACACGCCCAACGCGGTCGTGCTGTCGGGCTTCGACGGCGTGCGCCGCGAGATCGCGCGCATGACGCTCGAGAAGCTGCTCGCCGACGGCCGCATCCACCCGGCGCGGATCGAGGAGATGTACTACCAGGCCAAGTCCGAGCTCGAAGACCACATCGTCGAGCTGGGGGAGGAGGCGGTCTTCGAGGCGAACGTGCAGGGCCTCGACCCCGAGCTGGTCCGCCTGCTCGGCCGGTTGAAGTTCCGCACGAGCTACGGGCAGAACGTGCTCGCGCACTCGGTCGAGTGCTCGCGCCTGGCGGCGCTGATGGCGCATGAGCTGGGCGCCTCGCCGAGAACCGCGCGGCGGGCGGCGCTGCTGCATGACATTGGCAAGGCCGTCTCGCACGAGGTCGAAGGCCCGCACGCACTCGTCGGCGGCGACATCGCGCGGCGGCACGGCGAGTCCGAGGCGGTCGTCCACGCGATGGAGGCGCACCACAACGAGGTCGAGCCGCAGACCGTCGAGGCGGTGATCGTGCAGGCCGCCGACGCGCTCTCCGGCGCGCGGCCGGGGGCACGCGGCGAGTCGCTCGAGCAGTACGTCAGACGTCTGCGCGACCTCGAGCAGATCGCCACGCGCCACGACGGCGTCGACAAGGTCTACGCGATGCAGGCCGGCCGCGAGATCCGCGTGATGGTCGCCCCGACGTCGATCGACGACGACGGCATGGCGCTGCTCTCGCACGAGATCGCCCGCGAGATCGAGAAGGAGCTGGAGTACCCCGGCCAGATCAAGGTCACCGTGATCCGCGAGTCGCGCTCGGTCGAGTATGCGAGATAGAGGCGAGGTACCCTAGGCCCGGCATGAAGCGCTACCACGTCACGACGTTCGGCTGCCAGATGAACGAGCACGACTCGGAGCGCATGAAGGGGATGCTCGAGTCGCTCGGCTACCGCGAGGCGCCGAGCCCTGACGAGGCGGACCTGATCCTCTTCAACACGTGCTCGATCCGCGAGGCGGCCGACACGAAGTTCGTCGCCCATCTGGGCCATGCGAAGCGGCGCAAGCGCGAGCGGCCGGAGGTCGTGATCGGCGTCGGCGGCTGCTGGGCGCAGTCGGTCAAGGACGAGGTGTTCGAGCGCTTCCCGTTCGTAGACGTCGCGTTCGGGCCGGGGCAGGTGCACAAGCTCGCCGAGTTCCTCACGAGCGACTCGCTGACCGCGCAGGGCTACTTCGAGTTCGAGGGCTTCGCCGGCGACCTGCCGGAGAAGCGGGCGCGCGAGTTCCAGGGCTGGCTGCAGATCTCCGTCGGCTGCAACATGGTCTGCTCGTACTGCATCGTCCCGTCCACGCGCGGCCGCGAGGTCTCGCGCCCGCTCGCCGCGCTCGTCGGCGAGGTCGAGCGGATGGCGTCGGAGGGCGTGACCGAGGTTACGCTGCTCGGCCAGAACGTCAACGCCTACGGCCGCGACCTGCCGCGCCGCGGCGAGCCGGCCGCCAGCTTCGCGGAGCTGCTGCGCGCGGTCGACGCGGCCGACGGGATCGAGCGCATCCGCTATACGAGCCCGCATCCGCAAGACATGAAGGAGGACGTGATCCGCGCGCACGCTGAGCTGCCCGCGCTGTGCGAGCACGTCCACCTGCCGCTGCAGAGCGGGTCGAGTCGCGTGCTCAAGGCGATGCGCCGCACCTACACGCGCGAGCGCTACCTCGACCGCGTCGCGCTGTTGCGCGAGCACGTGCCCGACGTCGCCATCACGACCGACATCATCGTCGGCTTCCCGGGCGAGACGGAGGCGGACTTCGCGCAGACGCTCAGCGTGTGTGAGGAGGTCGCCTACGACGGCGCCTTCACGTTCGTCTTCTCGCCGCGCCGCGGGACGGAGGCGGCGACGCTGCCGGACCAGCTCCCGCACGCGGTGAAGGTCGAGCGGATGGAGCGGCTCGTCGAGGTCGTGCAGCGGCGCGCGAAGGAGCGCGCGCAGCGCTTCGTCGGGCGCACGCTCGACGTGCTCGTCGAGGGTCCGTCGCGCACCGACCCCACGCGCCTGCGCGGCCGCTCGCGCCACAACAAGGCGGTCAACTTCAGCGGCCTCGCGCAGCCGGGCGAGTACGTGCAGGTCGAGATCGCGAGCGCGACGAGCCAGACGCTGGCGGGCGAGGAATCGCTGCTCGCGCGCGCTGCGAGCGCGCGTTGAGCGTGGCAGGCCTCGTCATCTTCGACTGCGACGGCGTGCTCGTCGACAGCATGGGCATCGACATGCGCGAGCTGACGCACGCGATCGAGTCCGTCGGCGGGACGATGACCGCCGAGCAGGTCGACGCGGCGTTCCACGGCGTGGCGCTCGCCGACATCCAGCGGGGTGTCGAGGCGCACCTCGGCCGGCCCGTCCCCGACGGCTGGATGGAGCGCTTCCTCGCCGACCGCGCTGCCGCGTTCGAGCGCGAGCTGACGCCGATCGACGGCGCGCGCGAGTCGCTCACGGGCGTGCGAGCGGCGGGGTGGGACGCGTGCATCGCGTCGGGGGGAGCGCTGGAGAAGATGGAGCTGACGCTGCGCGTCACGGGCCTGCGCGACGCGGTCCCCGGCGACCGCATCTTCTCCGCCTACTCGGTGGCGCGGCCGAAGCCCGCGCCCGACCTGTTCCTGCACGCCGCCGCGGCGTGCGGCTTCGAGCCGGACGCATGCGTCGTCGTCGAGGACAGCGTCCCGGGCGTCACCGCGGGGCGCGCCGCGGGCATGCGCACGCTCGGCTACAGCGGCGGCAACCACGCGGTCGCCGACCGCCTGGCAGCGCTCGGCGCCGAGCCGCTGACACATCTGCGCGAGCTGCCGGCGCGACTGGCCGGCTGAGCCGGCACGTCAGCGGTGGTCGCGCCCGCCGGCCGCGAGACCGTCGGCGATGCGCGCGCCACCCATGCGGCGGCTGCTGTTCAGCGCCAGCTCGGGCGCGATGCCGGAGAAGATCGAACCGGCGCGCAAGCCCAGCGGCGCGACGTCGATCTCCGCCTTGTTGCGCTCGATCCCGCGCACGACGGCGGCGGCGACATCCTCGGGGCTGCGCGTACCCACGCCCGGCGGGAGCGAGACGTCTGCGCGCGCGAACATGCCGGCGTCGCGGATGAAGCCGGGGAAGATCGTCGAGACGCCGACGCCGGAGCTGCGCAGGTCCTCGCGCAGCGACAGCGCGAAGCCGCGCATGCCGAACTTCGTCGCGGAGTAGAGCGCGCTGCCGCCGGCCGCCGCTCTGCCCGACAGCGAGGAGATGAAGACGAGGTGGCCGTGGCCGCGCGCGACCATCCCCTCGGACAGCAGCTTCGCGAGCACGATCGGCGCGCGCAGGTTGACGTCGAGCGCGCGGTCGACCTGCTCGTTCGTGTAGTCGTCGAGCGTGCCGCTCGCCGGCAGCGCGGCGTTCGCGACGAGGATCTCGACGTCGCCGGCCTCCGCGGCGAGCCGCTCGGGCGCGTCGCGGTCGGCAAGGTCGACGGCGAGCGCGCGCCCGCCCAGCTCCTGCGCGAGCGGCTCGAGCACGTCGGCGCGGCGGCCGGTCAGCACGAGCTGCGCGCCGCGCGCGGCGAGTGTGCGGGCGATGGCGTGGCCGATGCCGCCGCTGGCGCCCGTGAGGAGGACGGTTCCCTTGATCGCAGTCATGGCGCGAAGCCTGTCACAGGCGCGCTCGGCGAGGGCCGGTCGCCGCGCATGCGCGCGAGCGGCTCACGCGCCGAACAGCGCGACCGTCGCCGTGAAGGCGTGCAGGAAGCTCGCGCCACCGACCGGGCCGATCTCGCCGGCCGCGAAGAAGCCGGCCGACGGCGCGCCGCGCAGCTCGTCCGACAGCGCGCCGGCGTCGTGGTCCTCGATGCCGAACATCGCGCGGCCGCGGCCGTTGCACGAGAACGCCAGCGCGCCGGCCGGCGAGCCGCCGAGCGCGGAGACGCGCAGCCGCAGCTGCTCCTGCAGGTCGCGGTCGGCCGAGGCCGCGTCGCGCGCGTGCAGCCGCAGCACCTGGCCGGGCTGCACCGGCGCCGCGACCGCGAGCGTGCCGCCGACCGGGTCGGCGCCCATCAACTGGCGCACGAGGAAGTCGCCGTGGCCGTACTCCGGACGCCCGCCGTCGACCACCAGGCCGACGAGCAGCCCGCCCGCGATCAGCGTCCGTTCGCGCGGATCCAGCTCCTCGATCACCGCGCGTATGCGGTCGAGCGCGGGCTGACCGGCCAGCTCGCTGATGACGTTGCCCTCCGCCGCCGTGATCGTCAGCTCGGGCCCGACCGGCGTCGCGCCCTGCGAGACGCACGGCAGCAGCTCGACCTCGTCGAAGCGCACCCCGACCGCGCCGGCCTCGGCGACCTCGTCGCCGTGGAACAGCACGCCCGTCTCATCCGGCCGGCGCGCGCTCGCCAGTCCGCCTATCACGGGGACGCCGGGCGCGCGCGCCGCGAGGTCCTGCAGCAGCGGGTCGGTCGGGAACGTGTACGGATCGGGCAGCAGGATCGCGCCGCGGGAGCCGGCAAGATCCTCCATCCCGATCACGGTGACGGTGTCCTCGTGGATCGACGCCATCGCGTGGAAGGTCTGCGCGCGGCCGCCGTCGAGCGAGGCGGCCCACACGGCGACCGCCATCCCGTCCTCGTGCTCGGCGCCGCAGCCGAGCACGCCGCCTGCCCCGCAGCCGACGAGCGCCGACGGGCGCAGTGCCTCGTGCACTCCCTCGAGCGTCGACTCGGGGCTCTCCATGTGACCGCCCGAGGCGAACAGGACGACGAGGTCCGCGGGGGCGCCGTCGAGTCCGGCTCCGGCCGCCTGCGCCGCCTCGATCGCGCCGACGCGCGGATCCTCGTGCGTGGAGATGCCGGTGCCGATGCGGACGCCCATTGCGTCTCACCATACTCCGGCTCCGAACGCGTCCCGACGGGTCCGCCGGCGCCCGCCATACTCCGGCGCGTGGCGGCTCCAGCGGTCATCGCGATCTTCGGTCCGACGGGAATCGGCAAGACCGCCGTCGCCGTCGCGTTGGCGGCGCGCCTGCGCGCAGCCGGGGAGGACCCGGTCGCGATCTCGGCCGACGCGTTGCAGGTCTACGCGGGCCTGGAGCTGCTGACCGGAGCCGCCGGCGCGGCCGAGCAGGCGGCGCTGGAGCATCGGCTGCTGTCGTTCCTGCCGGTCGACGCGACGTTCAGCGCCGGGCAGTACGCGGCGCTCGCGCACGCCGAGATCGACGCGGCGCTGGCCGCCGGGCGCCGGCCGATCGTCGTCGGCGGCACCGGCCTCTACCTGCGTGCTGCGCTCACCGAGCTGCGCCTGCGCCCGCCGCCGCCGGAGGGCGTGCGCGAGCACTGGGAGCGCGAGCTGGAGACGCGCGGCGCGCCGGCGCTGCACGCCGAGCTGACCCAGCGCGCGCCGTGGGCTGCGGAGGCGATCGACGCCAACGACCGCCAGCGGATCGTGCGCGCGCACGAGCTGCTCGACGCGGGCGAGCTGGAACCGCCCGACGGGCCCTCGCAGCTGTGGACCGACGAGGTCCGCCACCCGACGCTGCTCGCCGGGCTGACGCTGGAGCGCGAGGCGCTGTACGCGCGCATCGACGCGCGAGTCGACGAGATGATCGCTGCAGGCGCGCGCGAGGAGGTGCTGCGCGCCCACGCCGCCGGCGCGTCGGAGACGGCGCGCAAGGCGCTCGGCTTCGACGAGCTGCTGGCCGGCGACGTCGAGGCGATGAAGCGCCGCACGCGCAACTACGCGCGCCGCCAGCTCACGTGGATGCGCAAGCTGGCGGGCGTGCAGACAATTGACGTGACCGGCCGTCCCGCCGCCGACGTAGCCGAACACATCCTGCGGATGTGACGTTTCGCCCTACGGCGATCGCAAGCGACCGCCTGCGGGCGACGTCACGACAGCACTCTCGCCTTGAGCCGCTCGAACTCCTCCTGGCTGATCGCGCCTCTCGTGCGCAACTCGTCCAGTCTGTGGAGCTGATCGACGGGCGAGCTGCCCGCGACGGAGCGGATGTACTCGTCGCTCGCCTCGCGCATGTGTCTCTGCTCGGTGATCGCCCGCTCGCGCATCCCACCGCCGCGTGCGATCAGGTAGATCAGCACGGTGATGACCGGCAGGAAGACCAGGAAGAAGACCCAGACTGCCTTCCACCACCCGGACAGCTCGTGATCGCGGAAGAGGTCGATCAGGACCGTGATCAGGATCCAGATCCAGATCACGATGAAGAAGATCGACAGGACCGTCAGCAGCGCGTCGCCGAGGTTGTAGCTCGCGAAGATCGGACTCATGCAGCGCTCCTAGTGGGGATTGGACAGAACGTCCTTGTTCAGACCGTATACCCAATTGTTGGACCGTGTCCAATAATCGGAAGCCGATAGGCTGCGCCGCCGCTGCGGCACCGGTCGCGGCGCCGATTCCCGACTCCCGTGACCGGAGGACCAGCTTGAAGTTCGAGAAGTGGCAGGCGCTCGGTAACGACTACATCGTGCTGGAGGAGCGCGAGCTGCCGTTCGCGCTGACGCCCGCGCGCGTGCGCGCAATTTGCGCCGGGCACTTCGGCGTGTTCTCCGACGGCATCCTGCTGCTGTCCGAGCCGCGCGAGGCGGGCTTCGTCGCGCGCCTGACGATCTTCAACCCCGACGGTTCGGAGGCCGAGCTGTCGGGCAACGGCGCGCGCGAGGCGATCCTCTACCTGCGCCATCGCGGCTGGACCGACGCCGACGTCTTCTCGATCGAGACGGCCGCCGGCGAGATCCGCCCGACGATCACCGGGCCGACGACATGCCGCGTCGACATGGGCCGCGCGAAGCTGACCTCGAAGGACTATCCGGGCGGCGCCGACGACGGCAGCGGGGAGATCCGCACGCCGGGGCGCCTGTGGGCCTTCCAGCACGTCTCGATCGGCAACCCGCAGTGCTCGATCCGCGTCGACTCGGCCGAGGAGTTGGCGGGGCTCGACCTGTTGGCGCTCGGGCCGTTCATCGAGGGCAACGAGCTGTTCCCCAACCGCACGAACGTCTCCTGGTACGCCGAGTTGGCCCCGGACCGCATCCGCGCCCGCATCTTCGAGCGCGGCGTCGGCGAGACGCTCTCGTCCGGCACCGGCGCAACCGGCGCCGCCGTCGCGCACGTGCTGCGCGGGGGCGACTCGCCGGTCGTCGTCGAGCTGGACGGCGGCGAGCTGACCGTCGAGGTCGGCGAGGATCTGCACGTGAACCTGACCGGCTGGGCGGTCCCGGTGTTCTCCGGGACGCTCTCCGACGACTTCCTGAAGGAGCTGCATGCGACCGAGTAAGCGCCTCAGTCTGATCCCGCCGTACCTGTTCGCGCAGCTCGAGCGCAAGATCGCCGACAAGAAGGCGGCGGGCGTCGATGTGATCAGCCTCGGCATCGGCGACCCGGACACGCCGACATATCCGCCGATCGTCGCTGCGGCTCAGACGGCGGTCGCCGACCCGTCGACCCACCAGTACCCGTCCAACCGCGGGCGCACGGACTTCCGCGAGGCCGTCGCCGCCTTCTACGCGCGCCGCTTCGGCGTGACGCTCGACGCCGAGACCGAGGTGATGCCGGCGATCGGGGCGAAGGAGTGCATCTTCAACCTGTCGCTCGCGTTCCTCGACCCGGAGGACGTGGCGCTGGCCTCCGATCCGGGCTACCCGGTCTACACCGGCGGTCCGACCCTGGTGGGCGCCTCCTCGGTGCTGATGCCGCTGGTCCCGTCGCTCGGCTTCGCCCCCGACCTCGACGCGATCTCGGCCGAGGACGCCGCCCGCGCGAAGCTGATGTTCCTCAACTACCCGAACAACCCGACGGGCGCCGTGGTGCCGGACGGGCTGTTCGAGCGGGTCGTGGCGTTCGCGCGCGAGCACGACATCCTCGTCGTGCACGACAACGCCTACAGCGAGACGACGTACGACGGCTACGTCGCGCCGTCGTTCCTCGCGACGCCGGGCGCGAAGGAAGTCGGCGTCGAGGTCTTCTCGCTGTCGAAGGGCTACAACATGACCGGCTGGCGCTGCGCCTTCATCACCGGCAACGCGGATGCCATCGCGCAGTACTGGCGTTTGAAGTCGAACATCGACTCGGGGCTGTTCGAGGCCGTGCAGCTGGCGGGCGTGGCGGCGCTGGACCCGTCCGTCGACGCCGAGGTGGCGGCGATGAACGACGTCTACAAGCGCCGCCGCGACCTCGTCTGCGACGCCCTGCGCGCGGCCGGCGTCGACGTGACGCCGCCGAAGGGGACGATCTACGTGTGGGCGCCCGTGCCGGCAGGCTACGAGAGCGCCGCCGCCTACTGCGAGCACGTGCTGGAGGAGACGGGCGTCGTGGTCTCCCCTGGGGGCGCGTACGGCGCCTCCGGCGAGGGCTTCTTCCGCATCTCGCTCACGACGCCCGACGAGCGCCTGCTCGAGGCGGTCGAGCGGATCCGGCAGTTGGGCTGAGCTGGCGTGCGACGTCTGCGGCGACCTCGTGCGGTCGCCGCATGACGTCGGCGTGCGTGAAGCGCAGCAGTCCGTAGCCGGCGGCCTGGATTGCGTTTCCCTTGATGCGATCCCGCTGGAACGCGTGTCGCGTCTTGTGGGTGTCCCAGCCGTCGAGCTCGACGGCGAGCCGCTGTCTGTGCCAAACGGCATCGAACTCGTAGCCCGCGACGTACGCGTTCGCCGCGGGGCGGGGGAGGTCGTGGGCAACGAGGAGGGCGAGGAAACGGTCCTCCAGATATGAGCGGGTCAATGTGGCGCCGTGGGTGCCCAGCTCTCTCAGTGCCGCCCGCAGCTTGCCGACGCCCGAACCGCGCCGCCCACGCAGGCACCCGATGGCCTCCTCGATGCTCTTAACGTCGAGCTTCCGCTGCCGTTCGGCCTCGCTGCAGACCTTGACAAGCGTGTCGCTCTGGAGGACCTCGGCGAGATCGACCAGCGTCCGCGCCACCGTGGTCACCGGGATGCCCTCGACCTGCGTGACGTCTCGGGCGTCGAGCCGGCGCCGAGCGTAGACGTCGAGCTTGGCGGTGCTCGTGCGGTCCGCTGGCGTGCTGACCTCGGTGCGCGTCCGGTTGCACGGGCGGAGGTCGTGCAGCATGGCGGCGTCGCGGTGGCTCAGCACGGCTCGGGCACCAACCGCCAGGACCGCGCCGAGCCAGTGGCCCTCACGACGCAGGTGGGCGTGACCGACGGCGTAGACCCCACGGTGGACCGGGACGAGATGGCGGCGCTGAACGCGATCCCGCAGTGTGGTCGAAGCGATCCCAGCATCGAGCAACTGGCGCCGGGAGACCACGCCGTGCTGACCTGCCGCCAACGCCGCGATCCGCGCGTCCACATGAGGAGCGCGATTTGTGGTCGGTGGGAGCGACTCAGATCCGCGGTCCTCAGGCATCCCTCAAGCGTTCCACGTCGCCTGCGACGTGTGGGGCTCGGTTCGCAACGATCTAGACTCAAACGCGTGACGACGGTCAAGAACCGCAACGGTCGTGCTGCGCCGACGCCGGGACGACCCGACGCGCCGGTCGGGCGTGCGCGTCAGCGTGCGCTGGCGATCGGGGTCCTGGAGACGGGCGAGGACCTGAGCGAGCTGGAGGAGCTGCTGCGGACCGCGGGCGTCGCGACGGTCGGACAGATGGTCCAGCACCGCGAGCAGGCGCACCCGAACACGTACTTCGGCCCCGGCAAGCTGGAGGAGCTGAGAGCGGCGATCGAGGCGCAGGATGCGAACGTGGTCGCCTGCGACGACGAGCTGTCGCCGCGTCAGGGGCGCAACCTCGAGGAGGCCCTGGGAACCCCCGTGGTCGACCGCACGGCGATCATCCTCGACATCTTCGCCGGGCACGCGAACTCGGCCGAGGGCAAGCTGCAGGTCGAGCTGGCGCAGCTGGAGTACAACCTCGCGCGGATGCGGGGCCTTTGGACCCACTTGGAGCGCCTCGGCGCCGGCGCGGGCGGCCCCGCCGGCGGCCCCGGCATCGGCACGCGCGGACCGGGCGAGTCGCAGATCGAGACGGACCGCCGCCTCGCACGTGACCGCATCACCGCGCTGAGACGGCGCCTGGAGCGCGTCAAGGGCGCGCGCAGAACGATGCGCGCCGAGCGGACGCGCGCGCAGCTGCCGGAGGTCGCGCTCGTCGGCTACACGAACGCCGGCAAGTCGACGCTGCTCAACGCGCTCACGGGCGCCGAGGTCGGCGTGCGCGATCGGCTGTTCCACACACTCGATCCGACGACGCGCGGCTGGAGGCTCGGCGGCCGCGACTACCTGCTGACCGACACCGTCGGCTTCATCCGCAAGCTGCCGCACCAGCTGGTCGACGCGTTCGGCGCGACGCTGGAGGAGACGCGGCTCGCCGACCTGCTTCTGCACGTCGTCGACGCCTCTGCGCCAGAGGACGAGCTCGAGCAGATGATGGGCGCCGTGCACGAGGTGCTGGAGGAGCTCGGCGCGGGCGACCGGCCGCGCGTCCTGGTCCTCAACAAGGCCGACGCGCTCGACGCCGAGGCACGCGAGGACGTGCTGCTGCGCCATCCGGACGGCATGCTCGTCTCGGCGCTGAGCGGCGACGGGCTCGCCGAGCTGGGCGAGCGGATCGAGGCCGAGTTCGCCCGCTCGCTGCGCGACCTCGAGCTGCTGCTGCCCTACCGCGACGGCGACCGTCTCGCGGAGCTGCACGAAGCCGCCGGCGACCTGCTGCGCGAGGACACGCCCGAGGGCGTGCGCGTGAAGGTGCGACTGCCGGCGACCGTGGCGGCGCGCTTCGAGCGCTACGCGGTGAACCGAAACGGCCGGGTCGCGTGAGCAGCGCGGCGTCCGCGGAAGCCGCAGCCGGCGGCGCGACCGCCCACACTCCCCTCGAGGTCAAGCGCCTGCACCCGCAAGCCGTCCTGCCGAGACGCGCGTACGCCGGGGATGCCGGCCTCGACCTGCACGCCACCGAGGCGGTCACGCTCGAACCCGGCCAACGCGCCTCGGTCGGGACCGGCATCGCCGTCGCGATCCCCGAAGGCCAGGGGGGACTCGTGCTGCCGCGCTCCGGCCTCGCGGCGCGCAGCGGCATCGCGCTCGTCAACGCGCCTGGGCTGATCGACGCCGGCTACCGCGGCGAGATCCGCGTCCTGCTGCTCAACACCGACCGCGAGACGCCGTGCGAGATCGCCGTCGGGGACCGCATCGCCCAGCTCGTGCTCGTGCGGCTGGAGCTGCCGGCGACCGTCGAAGTCGACGAGCTGCCGGCCAGCGAGCGCGGCGAAGGCGGCTTCGGGTCCAGCGGCAGCTGACCGCCTCGGCGCCTGCGCGCCAGCTTCACAGAACGTCCGCGTCTTCTTCACGACCTCGTCACTGGACGGGCGCGAGCAGATCGCTACCTTGATCGGCGAAAGCTCGGTCGCCGGGGGACGACCGAGAAGTGCGGCGCCGGGGGACGCCGTGCGGAGGGGCCGCCGGGGCCGGTGCGGTCAGGCGCATCGGCCCCGGTGCGTTCCTGCGAGCGCCGGGCGGGCTACGCCAGTCCGTTCGCCTGCAGGAACTTCTGGGCGACGCCGGCGGGCGACTTGCCGTCGAGCGCGACCGCGGCGTTGAGCTGCTGCACCGCGTTCGTCGTCAGCGCTCTGCTGACCGCGTTCAGCGTGGCCGCGAACGCGGGCCCCTCGGCGCGCAGCACCGCCGCCGAGACGACGGGCGTGACGTTCTGGAAGCCGAAGACGTGCTTGGGGTCCTTCAGCAGCACGTATCTGCCGCTCTGCAGCTGACCGTCGGTCGTGAGGACGTCGGCCGCGTCGATCTGGTCGTCGTCGAGCGCCTGGTACTGCAGGCCGATCGTCAGCGGCGCGAAGTCGACGTCTCTGATCCCGTAGACGCGCGCAAGGCCCGCGAGCCCCGCCTGGCGGCCGCGGAACTCCGGCGGCGCGCCGAGCCGCAGCCGTCTGATGGGCGCGAGCTCCGCGACGCTCGCGAGCTTGTGCGCTCTGGCGTAGTCCGGCAGCACGACGAGCGCGTCGACGTCGGTGAACGGCGTCAGCGGCAGCAGCCGGAAGCCGTGTCTGGCTGCATACGCCCGGCCGGCCGCGAATGCCGCGGCCGCGCTCGGATAGGCCTTCGCGTCGCCGGCGACGGCGGTGTCGAACGTCCCGATGTACGCCGGGTAGAGGTCGATCTGGCCGCTGCGCAGCGACTTGTCGGCGATCTGCGTCGAGCCGATGTCCTGCTTCAGCGCAACCGTGAAGCCCTTCGCCTGGAGCGCCTGCTGGTAGAGCTGGCCGAGCACGAGCTGCTCGGTGGAGTTGTTCGTCCCGAGCGTGACCGGCGGCTTGCCGCTTCCCGGCAGCGTGGCCGCGGCGCGGGTGCTGCCGGTCGTGCCGCCGCCGCTGCCGCCGCAGGCGGCGAGCCCGGCCGGCAGAGCGAGCGCCGCGACGACGGCCAGGATGATGCGCAGGCTTCGCAAGCGCCCGATCCTAGCTTCGCCGCGGGCGGCAGCGCCGTGCGGGCTCACACGCCGGCCGCGCGCCGCGCCTCGGCGTGCGCGGCCGCCTCGAGCGCGTCGTCGAGCGGTGCGAGCGGCTCCTCGCGGCCGAGCGCGCGCGCGATCACCCAGTCGGCGAGCCACACGTTCTTCGGCAGCAGCGGACCGTGCAGGTAGGTGCCGATCACGTTGCCGCGCCGCACGCCCTCGAAGCCGCTCGCGCCGTCATTGCCGTGTCCGCGCAGCACGCGCCCGAGCGGCTGCGCGTCGGGTCCGAGCTGCGTGCGGCCGCCGTGGTTCTCGAAGCCGGCGAGCACGCGCCGGCCGCCGGCCTCGGGGCCGAGGTCGACCTCGATCGCGACGTTGCCGATCAGCCGCGGGCCGTCGCTGCGGACCGTGCGCAGGTCGACCAGCCCGGCGCCGGGCAGCGTCTCGTCGCCCAGCTCGTAGGAGTGGCCGAGCAGCTGGTAGCCGCCGCAGACGGCGAGCAGCGCGGCGCCGCGCTCGGCCGCGGCGTGCAGCCCCTCGCGCTTGACCTCGGCGAGGTCGAGCGCGCACAGGCGCTGGTCGCGGTCCTGGCCGCCGCCGATGTAGAAGAGGTCGGCCGCATCCGGATCGAGCGGCTCGCCGAGGTCGCTCGCGGACAGCTCGAAGCCGATCCCGCGCCACTCGCAGCGGCGCTGCAGCAGCAGCAGGTTGCCGCGGTCGGCGTAGATGTTCATCAGCTCGGGGTACAGCGCGCAGACGCGCAGCGTGTCAGGCACGGAGCAGCACCACCTCGCTTCCGACGTGCTCGTCGGTCATCTCGACGAAGCGCCGCCCGGCCAGTTGGAGACCCGCCGCGATGCCCTCGGCCTCGAGCGTGTCGCCGTCGAGCCGGTCGAGCCGCACGACGTCGCCCTCCGCGGTGCGCGCGCCGTCCGGCGAGACCGTCTGGCGGATCCGCTCGATCGTCGCGCCGTCGGCGTCGGGCCGCACGGCGACCGGGTGGCTGGCGTAGACCCAGCCGTCGCGCTCGAGCACGTCGGGCAGCGGCGGCTCGGTGTGCTCGGCGTCGAAGCCCTCGAGCGCGTCGGCGAGCGCGCAGGCGAGCAGCCCGCCCGGCCGCAGGCAGGCGGCGGCGCTGCGCAGCAGGCCGGCGCGGCCGTCGGGGCCGCCGAGCAGCTGGATCGTCTGCATCGGCGCGAGCACGAGCGCGAAGCGGCGCTCGAGCGCGAAGTCGCGCGCGTCGGCCTGCACTGTCTCGACCGCCAATTCGGCGGCGGCTGCGCGCTCGTCGAGCGCGGCGAGCAGGCAGGCGTCGACGTCGAGCGCCACGACCTCGTGGCCGGCGCGCGCGAGGTCGAGCGCCACGCGTCCGCTGCCGGCGCCGAGGTCGAGGATCGGGCCGCCGGCCTCGGTGGCAAGCTCGCGCCACAGCGGCAGATCCTGCGCGTAGCGGCCGCACTCGAGGTCGTGCCACAGCACGTGCAACTCCTCAGCGGTCTGGGCCTCGCCGCTCATCGCCAGTACTCCGGGGCGGCGCCGCGGCGCGCGAGCAGCTCGCGCAGCCCAAGCAGCGCCGTGTAGGTCGGGAGCGCGTACAGCGGTCCGTCGCCATCCCCGTGGGCCGCGTCCAGCGCGTCCGCCAGCTCCGGCACCACGACGAGCCGCTCGGGCTCGACGCCGGCGTACTTGAGCCGCACCGCCAGCTCGGCGGCCCGCGTGCCGGCGCAGGTGATCCGCCGCACGCGGCCGGCGAGCAGCTCGAAGTCGGCGTCCCACACCCACGACACGTCGCGGCCGTCGGCCGTGTTGTCGTTCAGCACAGCCAGCAGGTCGATGCTGTTCCCGCCCACCCGGTCCTCGAGCGCGAGCGTGCGCAGCACCTCGTTGGCGCCGGCCGGGTTCTTGATCAGCAGGATCGACAGCGCGCGCCCGTCCAGCTCGATCGTCTCGGCGCGGCCGAACGCCGCCTCGACCGCGCCCAGGCCGGCGACGATCTGCTCGAACGGGATGCCGAGCGCATGGCACAGCGCAGCCGCGCCGAGCGCGTTGTAGACGTTGTAGAGGCCGGGGAGGGGGAGCGCGACCGTCGCGCTGCGCTCGTCCTCGCCGCCGCGGACGCGCAGCGTGAAGGAGGCGTCGCGCGTGCCGTTCAAGCGCACGTCGGCGGCGACGACGTCGGGCTGCGGCCGGCTGCGGCCGCACTGCGGGCAGCGGTAGCGGCCGAGGTGACCGAGGTAGATCGCCTCGTACGCGTAGGCGTGGCCGCATCTGCGGCAGTGCTTCGAGTCCGCGGCGTGCTGCATCTGCGGCTGCGCCATCGCGTCGTCCTCGACGCCGAACGTCGTCACCTGCGCCCGCTCGCGCCCGAGGTCGGCCACGAGCGGGTCGTCGGCGTTGAGCACGAGCCGCGTGTCGGCCGGCAGCGCCGCGACGACCTCCGCCCACCGCTCGGCGATCGTCTCCAGCTCGCCGTAGCGGTCGAGCTGGTCGCGGAAGAGGTTGCTCAGCAGGACGGCTCTCGGCTGCAGCTCCTGCGCGAGCTGGGGGAGCCAGAACTCGTCGACCTCGAACAGGCCCAGCTCGCCGTCGATCCCGCCGCCGCGCGCGGCCTCCAGCAGCGTCGAGGCGATCCCGCCGGCCATGTTCGCGCCGGCGCGGTTGTGCACGAGGCGCGTGCCGCCGCGCTCGAGGATCGCGGCGACCATCGCGGCGGTCGTCGTCTTGCCGTTCGTGGCGGATATCGCGACCGAGCCCTGCGGCAGGCGCTCGGCGAGTGCGCGGATCGCCTGCGGGTCGAGCCGCATCAGCAGCTTGCCGGGCAGGCTCGTGCCGCCGCCGCGCCCGGCAGCGCGGGCGAGCCCGCCGACCGCGCGCGCGACCGCGAGCTTGGGCGCCAGCGCGCTCACGGGACGATCACCCGCACGGCGGCGGGGAGCGTGCGGACCGTCGCGGGCAGCTCGGCGAGCGGGTCGCCGTCGGCGTACAGCGTGAACGGGCGGTCGGCGGCGATCCGCAGCTCGCGCGCGCGGCGCACGTCGACCTCGTCGTTGTCGACGTGGCGGCCGCTGAAGACTCTCGGGAGCCCGCGCAGGAAGCGGCGCTTGGGCACGTCGGCGACGGTCACGACGTCGAACAGGCCGTCCTCGAGCGAGGCGTCCGGCGCGAGCAGCATCCCGCCGCCGTAGCGGCCGCCGTTCGCCGCCGCCACGCTGTAGCCGACGTGCACGAGCGCCTCGCCGTCCAGCTCCAACTCGAAGCGGGCGGGGCGCCAGCCGGCGAGCGCCCGCAGCGCGCCGTAGAGGTAGGCGGCGTCGCCGGGGACGCGGGTGGCGTTCGCGATGCGGTTCGCGTCGGAGTCGAAGCCGCAGCTGGCGATCCCGACGAAGGCGCGCTCGCCGCAGACGCCGAGGTCGATCGCCTGCTCGCGGCCGTTGGCGATCAGCGCCGCCGCCTGCGCCGCGTCACGCGGGATCCCGAGCGTGCGGGCGAAGTCGTTGCCGCGGCCGCCGGGGAGGACCGCCAGCAGGCCGCCGTCGCTCCCCGCCGTCTCGCGCAGGCCGTCGGCGACCGCGCCGATCAGGCCGTCGCCGCCGAGCGCCGCCGCCACCTCGCCGGCCGCGCCGGCCGCGCGCGCCAGCTCGCGCGCGTGCTCGATGTCGCGCGTGTGCTCCAGGCGCACGCGCAGGCCGGCGTCGCGCAGCGCGCGCTCGGCGTCCGGAAGCGCCCGCAGCGCGCGGCCGCCGCCGGCCGCCGGGTTGACGATGAGGGCGACGTCGCGCTCCATCCCCTGAACGCTACCGACGGCGGCCGCCGAAGCCGTGCGCGCGGGCGGCAGGACGAGCCGGGGCGACCGTTATGCTTCGCCGCCGTGCTCCGCCCGCGCTCACCGATTCTCCTGCTCGCAGCGCTTGGCGCGTTCGCGCTTGTCCTGCTGACCGGCTGCGGCAGCTCGACCAAGACCACCGCCACGCAGGCGCAGACGGCCGCGAGCACCGCCAGCGGTCCGTGCCAGACGGTCGACCAGCCGGCGCCGAAGGGCCCGCAGCACCTCAGAGCGCCGACGAGCACGCTCGACCCGAGCAAGACGTGGACGGCGACGGTGGTGACGAACTGCGGCACGTTCGCGATCCAGCTCGACGTCGCGCGCGCGCCGAAGACGTCGGCCTCGTTCGCCTCGCTGACGAAGAAGGGCTTCTACGACGACCTCACGTTCCACCGCATCGCGCAGGGGTTCGTGATCCAGGGCGGCGACCCGCAGGGCGACGGCTCGGGCGGCCCGGGCTACACGATCGTCGAGACGCCCCCGAAGAACCTCCACTACACGCACGGCGTCGTCGCGATGGCCAAGACGGCGACCGACCCGGACGGCGCGTCGGGCAGCCAGTTCTTCATCGTCACCGCGCCGGACGCCGGCCTGCCGCCGCAGTACGCGCTGCTCGGTAGAGTCGTGCAGGGCCTCGACGTCGTCGACGCGATCGGCGCACTGCCGCTGCAGCAGGGCGCCACGACCGACGGACCGCCGGCTCAGCCGGTCGTGATCCAGTCGGTCACGCTGTCCTCCCACTGAGGGTCTAGAACAATTCGCCCTGCGGCTCCGGCTCGGCCGGAGCGAGGCACTCCGGCCCGTCGTAGCGGGCATCGTTGACGGCCTTCGAGACGGCGCGCGCGTGCGTCTGCTCGTCCGGCAGCGCGTGCAGCATCGCGTGCAGCCGCAGCGGCGGCGTGCCGGGGTCGAGCCACTCCTCCTCGTCTGCCGGATCGAGGATCACGGGCATGCGCGGGTGGATGTGCGCGACGACCGGATTGGCGGCCGTCGTGACGATCGTGCAGCTGCGCAGCAGCTCGCCGTCGGGATCTCTGGGATCGCGCCAGGCGGTGCGCAGGCCGGCGAACGCGAACGGCTCGCCGCCGCCGCGGGTGATGTGGAACGGCTGGCGCGCGCCACCGTCTCTCTGCCACTCGTAGAAGCCGTCGGCGACGATCAGGCAGCGGCCTCTCAGGAACGGGCCGCGGTAGGCCGGCTTGTCGGCGACCGTCTCGGCGCGCGCATTGATCATTCTGAAGCCGACCGAGGGGGACTCGGCCCAGGGCGGCACGAGCCCCCAGCGCAGCAAAGCGCCAGTCGGGGCGCCTTCGCGCATCACGACCGACAGCACCTCGTCGCCTGGCGCGACGTTGAAGCGGTGCGCGATCTCGACCGACTCGCCCAGCGGGAAGCGCGCGCGCAGCTGCGCCGGCGTCGTCGACGCGAGCGTGTAGCGGCCGCACATGGAGAGGAGGCGCTGCGCCGCTCAGCGGCGGCCGGCGGCCGCGGCGGCTCTGGCGCGCGCCTGCTTGCGCCTGCCCAGGAAGGCCATGACGCCGAGGACGGCGGCCACGATCACGATGCCGAGGAAGATCCCGCCGCCGATCCCGACGCCGCCGAACGGCAGCGAGACGAGCTCGGCGAGCCCGAGGCCGATCGCCAGCAGAGCGATCACGAGCCCGAGGATCAGCGCGTAGCCGCGCAGGCGCAGCAGCACGCTCGAGCCGGGGGGCGGGGCGACGAGCCCCATCAGCCGCAGCATCAGCAGCTGGCGATCGGTCGGCGGCGCCTGGCCGAGGCGCGTGACGGCGTCCTTGAGGTCGCCGGCGCGGCGCTCGGCGAGCGCGATCGAGGCGTCAGCCATGCGCCGCAGCTGCATCCGCTCCTGTGGACGCGCGGCCGCCAGGGCTCTCTGGTAATAGGCGCGCGTGGCTCTGCCGTCGTAGCGTTCGGCGGCGCGCGCGCCGAGGATCGCGTAGGCGGCGGACTTGAACTTCGTCTCCGCCTCCAGCTCCTCGTCGCTGCGCTGCTCGAGGCGCTCCATCGCGGCCAGGCCGCCACCTTGGACCTGGCGCATCGCGCGCGGCTTCTGCTGCTTCGCCATAGGCGGGACAGTCTAGTTGGCGCGCGCGGGCGACGGCGCGCCCCGCGCGCTCTTACGGTGCGCCCGCGCCGCCGGCGGAGGCGCCGGGGGAACCCGCAGCCGACGGCGCGCCGCGGCCGGGCGATCTGCCCGGCGGGATCACGTAGATGCGCTGGTCGGCGTAGGAGTTGCCGCCGTCCGCCGCGCTCGCCGGCGGCGAGCGGTAGACGTCGACGTGGCGGCCGATGATCGCGCCGCCGGTGTCCTGCGCGAGGAACCAGCCGTGGCCGGGCGTGTTGCGATAGGCGGCGATGTAGACGCGCGAGCCGAGCGGAATCGTCCGCGGGTCGACGGCGATGCTCTGCCAGAAGTGCAGCGGCAGCGACGGGCCGGAGGCGAAGCTGACGCCGGGCAGCGGCACGTAGCGCTTGCCGGTGCCGTTCGACCAGCCGCCGCCGTCGAGCGGGAACGTCAGCGCATGCGATCTCGTGAGCCAGAAGGCGCCGGCGCGCCACACGGGCGGACCGCCCGTCCAGTGCCCATTGCGGCCGGGGACGCTCGGCTTGCCCTTGTCGTCGACCCAGCCGCCCGATCCGAGCGCGGCGATGTGGTACTGGCGGCCGTCGAGCCCCAGCCCGTCGCCCTCCATCGAGACGCCGGTGGCGGAGTAGAGCCAGTCGATGCGGTGCTTGCCGGCGAGCCCCGGTGCGCTGACCTTGCGGCCGACGAACCACGCCTCCGGCACGGGGAAGTACTCGGTCACGGCCACGTGGTGGAGCCAGCCGGACTTGGCGAGCGGCTTGGCGGTGGCGACACCGGCGAGAACCGCCGGCGCGAGCGCAGCGCAGGCGAGGGCTGCGAGGATGCGGACGCGCGTCACTGGAGAAAGCATCGGTCGCTGCAACACGAACTTGAGCGTCGCGGTTGCGGTACCGCCGCACGGTACTGTCTGCGCATGCGGATCCGCGCCGCCGTGCTGGAGGACTTCGGGGCGCCGCTCGTCGTGCAGGAGGTCGAGCTCGCGGAGCCCGGGCCGGGCGAGGTGCTCGTGCGACTCGTGGCCTGCGGCGTCTGCCACACCGACCTCTACACCGCCAGCGGAGCCGACCCGTCCGGCTATGCGCCGTGCGTGCTCGGGCATGAGGGCGCCGGGGTGGTCGAGCGCGTGGGGGAGGACGTCACGCTCGTCGCGCCCGGCGACCATGTCGTGACGCTGTTCTCGCCGCAGTGCGGCGAGTGCGTCCACTGCCGCAGCCCGAGGACGAACCTGTGCCTCGCGATTCGCGAGCAGCAGAACAAGGGCTATCTGCCCGACGGCACGGCGCGCCTGTCGCGCGACGGCGAGCCGCTGCGCCACTTCATGGGCACCTCGACGTTCGCGGAGTACACGGTCATGCCGCAGATCGCGCTCGCGAAGATCGACCCCGAGGCGCCGCTGGAAGGCGCCGCGCTGTTCGCCTGCGGCCTCTCGACCGGGCTCGGCGCGGCGCTGAAGACCGCGCGCGTGGAGCCCGGCTCGACGTGCGTCGTGTTCGGCGCCGGGATGGTCGGCCTGGGCGCCGTGGCCGGCTGCCGCCTCGCGGGCGCGGAGCGGATCGTCTGCGTCGACCTGTCCGAGCAGCGGCTCGCGCTCGCACGCGGACAGGGGGCGACCGAGACGCGCGTCGGCGGCGACGATGTCGTCCAGGCGATCGTCGAGTCGACGGAGGGCTTCGGCGCCGACTACACGTTCGAGGCCACGGGCAACGTGCGCGTGATGAGACAGGCGGTCGAGACTGCGCGGATGGGCTGGGGCCTGGCGACGATGTGCGGCGTCGCCGGCAAGGGGGAGACGCTCGACGTGATCCCGCGCTGGCTGATCCAGGGCCGCCGCATCGCCGGCTCCTCCTTCGGCGGCCTGAAGGGACGCGAGGACGTGCCCGCGCTGATCGACCGCTGGATGGCGGGCGAGCTCGACGTCGAGCCGTTCATCTCCCACCGCATCTCGCTCGACGAGGTGAACGGCGGGTTCGAGCTGATGGAAGCTCAGGACGGCATTCGCAGCGTCATCGCGCTGTGACGTCGCCTGGGGGCCAACCGCGCTCAGCGCTCGGCCACGCCGTGCGGCGAGCCGTAGTCGGCCAGCAGTTCCAGGAAGGGGACCGCATCGAACGCCTCGGGGCCGAGCACGCCGACGCCCTTCCAGGCGCCGGTCGCGAGCAGCTCGAGCGCGACGACGGGGTTGAGCGCGGTCTGCCACACGACCGCCTGTGAGCCGTACTCGCGCATCGTCCAGTCGTTGTCGACGACGTGGTAGAGGTACGTGCGCCGCGGTCTGCCGTCCAAGCCCGTGCCCGTGACGTACGTGCCGGCACAGGTGCGCCCGGTCATGCGGTCGCCGAGCGTCGCCGGGTCGGGCAGCACCGCGGCGATGACGTCGCGCGGCGCAACCTCGACGCCGCGCACACGCACCGGATCGGTGGCGTCGAGGCCGAGTTTGTGGAGTGTCTTGAGCACGTCGATGAACTCCTGTCCGAGCCCGTACTTGAACGTCACGCGCTCGCAGTCGACCCAGCGCGGGATCAGCACGACCTCCTCGTGCTCGACGTTGACGCACTCGATCTCGCCGATCCCCTCCGGGAAGGTGAAGACCTCCGGCTCGGAGAACGGCTCCGTCGTGAACCAGCCGCGCTCGCGCTCCCACACGAGCGGTGGGTTGAGGCACTCCTCGATCGTCGTCCAGATCGAGAAGGTGGGGGCGAAGTCGTAGCCCTCCACACGCAGGTCGGCGCCGTCGCGCACGCCGACCTCGTCGATCCGCGAGAAGAGGTGGTCGGCGGCGTAGCGGGCGAAGACGTCGGACAGGCCCGGCTCGACGCCGATCCCCACGAGCGCGAGCTGGCCGGCGCGCTCCCACGCCTCCGCCTCCGCGAGCTGCAGGTCGCCGAGCATCACGCCCGGCTGCCGGTACGGGTCGGTCGGGTGGCGGTGCGAGAGCGTCATCGCCATGTCGAGGTAGGTCACGCGCGCGGCGTGGCAGGCGGCGAAGATCGGCTCGTTGAAGCGCGGGTCGCAGGCGTTGAGGACGGCGTCCGCGCGCGCCTCGCGGATCAGCGCGACGAGCGCCGCCTCGTCGGAGGCGTCGACCTGCGCCGCGGAGAAGCGGTCCGGCTCGCCGAGCCGCTCGACGGCCGCCTGCGCGCGCCCGAGCGCGACGTCCGCGACGGTCATGTGGTCGAAGAAGGTCCGCCGCCGCGCGATCGCCGGGACCGCCGAGCCGACACCCCCCGCGCCCACGACGAGGATCCGCATGGGACGACTCTACCCACACGCGTCAACCCTCCACCGCCGCCGCGCGACAGGTGCAGGTTGCACCCCTGCGCGGGGGCTGAGATGCTCGAATGCATGCGGATAGCGTCACTGGTCCCGGAGAGCACGATCGAGTCGATCTACCGATCGATCGTGCCGATGCAGGCGCTGGCGCAGCGTGGGCACGTCGTGCACGTCGAGGAGCGCGACGAGATACGCGACCCGGCTGCGCTGCTCGACTTCGACGCGATCCAGGTGATGCGCATAAGCCACCCGCTGATGGTGCGAATGGCGAGACAGCTGCGCCGTCGCGGAGTCGCGATCGTCTGGGACAACGACGACTCCCGCGTCGCGCTGCTCGAGGAAGCGGCCAAGGCGCCCGGACAGGACGGCATGGCGGCGCAGCGGTACTTCTCCTCGATGCGCACGATGGCGAGGCTGGCCGACGCCGTCACGACGCCGACCGAGCCGCTCGCGCGGCTGCACGCGGCCGACAGCGCCCGTGAGGTGCAGATCCTGCCCAACCATCTCCCGCCGGCGTTCAGGCGCCCGGAGCGCGTGATGCCGCACCAGGGCATCCACATCGGCTGGGTCGCGATGCCCTACCACGCCGAAAGCTTCGAGGCGCTCGGCATCCGCGAGACGCTCGACCACCTGCTGGCGCGCCATGCCCACCTGCAGATCACCGGCATCGGGCTCGACCTCGAGCTCAGAAGCCGCCGCTACACGCATGTGACCGGCGTCCCGTACGGCTCGCTGCCGGAGCAGCTCCCGCAGCTCGACTTCGCGCTGGCGCCGATCGCCGACACCGCCGTCAACGAGGCGCGCTCGGACGTCAAGCTGAAGGAGTACGCGGCGGCCGGCGTGCCGTGGCTCGCCTCGCCGATAGGCCCGTACGCCGGCCTGGGGGAGCAGCAGGGCGGCCGGCTCGTCGCCGACGGCGACTGGCTCCACGCGATCGATGCGCTGATGGGGGACGTCGAAGCGCGCCGGCTCCTCTCGCAGCGCGGGATGCGCTGGGCCGCCGGTGAGACGATCGAAGCGCACGTCGACGTGTGGGAGCGCACGTTCGAGGACGCGATCGCGCAGGCGCGCGCGCCGCACGCGGTCGGCTGAGTCCGGCGCTCAGCGCGCCAGCAGCGCGGCGCCGATCGCGCCGCCGAGATCGCCGAGCGCAGCCAGCTTCACGTCCGGCGGGCGCTCGTCGACGAACAGGTGCGGGTGCATCGCCTCGGCGATCCGCTTCACGTACGGCTCGCCGAAGCGCACGCCGAGCCCGCCGCCGATCACGACCGCCTCGCAGTCGAGCAGGTTGACGGCGGAGGCGATCCCGGCCCCGAGCGCCTCCACGGCCTCGTCGATCAGCTCGACCGCGAGCTTGTCCTCGTGCTCCAGAGCGCGCGCCCAGATGCCGCTCGTCAGGCGCGTGCGACCGTGGTGCTCCATCAGCTTGAAGAGGTCCGTCTTCTGGCCCTCGTCGTGCTTCTCTCTCGCGCGCGCCTCCATCGCCGCGCGGCCCGCATAGGCCTCGACGCAGCCACGGCGGCCGCAGGGGCATCTGCGCCCGTCGCGCTTGATCACCATGTGGCCGATCTCTCCGGCGGCGCCGCGGCCGAGCCACGGCTTGCCCTCGAGCACGATCCCGCCGCCGACGCCGGTGCCCCAGAAGACGCCGAGCAGCGAGCGGTAGCCGCGGCCCGCACCGAGCGCGACCTCCGCGTCGGTCGCGACCTGCACGTCGTTGCCGAGCGAGACCGGCGTGCCGAGCTGCTCGCCGAGCACGTCGGCGAGCGGGAAGCTGCCCGCCCAGCCGGGCAGGTTGCGGGCGCCGCTGACGGTGCCGGCGTCCGCGTCGATCGCGCCGGGGGAGCCGACGCCGACGCCGTTGAGCGCCGACGGCTCGATCCCGGCCGCCTCGGCCGCCTCGCGCAGCGCCGCCGCCATCGCCGTGGCGACGTCGGCCGGGCCGCCGCTCGTCGGCGTCGGATGGCGCGCCTGGCCGAGCACTCTGCTGTCGGCGTCGACGAGGACCGTCTGGATCTTCGTCCCGCCGAGGTCGATCCCGCCGCGCGCTCTCGCCATGCGCGCAGCGTAGTCGCTGGGGCAGATCGACTTCAGGCCCTGGCGGGGCGCCGCTCGACGGGGAGCCTTGCCGCCAGCGCGAGCGCGGGCAGCGGCAGCGCCGCGACCACGAGCAGGACGGGCGTCAGCCCGACCGCGTCCGCGAGCTGGCCGAGCAGCGCCGCGACGATGCCGCCGACGCCGATCGAGGCGCCGAGCGTCACGCCGGAGGCGATCCCGATGCGGCTCGGCAGGTACTCCTGGCCGAGCACGACGGTGATCGAGAACGTCCCGACGGTGAAGAAGCCGACAAGCGCGAGCAGCACGAAGGCCGCCGGCTCGGCGACGACGAGCACCAGCAGCATCAACGGCGTCAGCACCGCGTTGCACGCGATCAGGATGCGGCGGCGGCCGACGCGGTCCGCGAGACGGCCGCCGACGAGCGTGCCGAGCGCGCCCGCGACGAGGATCGTCGTCAGCGCCGCGTTCGCGACGCCGGCCGAGCTGCCGAAGTGCGTGATGAAGTAGGCGGGGATGAACGCCTGCAGGCCGAAGTAGGCGCCCGAGCGCACCGCCGCGATCCCCGCCACGCGCGCGAACGGTCCCCAGCGGTCCGGCTGCGGCGCGGACGCGTGGTGCTCGTCGGCGCCGCCGCTCGCGGCGCTGCGGCGCTCGGGATGGAAGCTGCGCAGCCGCGGCAGCTCGCGCACGAGCAGCACCGCGACCGCGAGCATCGGCACGAGCAGCCACAGCGTGCCCCGCAGGCCGGCCGCGAGCACGAGCGGGGTGACGAGGATCGGGCCCAGCGCGAAGCCGGTGTTGCCGCCGACCGAATAGAGGCTCATGCCGCTCGCGCGCTTGGCGCCGGAGACGTAGTTGGCGTAGCGCGCGCCCTCGGGGTGGTAGGCGCCGGCGCCGAGCCCGGCGACGGCGACGAGCGCGAACGTAAGCGGCGGGCTGGCGCTCACGACGCCGACGAGCGCGATCCCGACGGCCGCGAGCACGACGCCGCCCGGCAGCAGCCAGCTCAGCGAGCGGCGGTCGGCGAGCCAGCCGAACAGCGGCTGGAGCAGGGAGGAGGACGCGGTCATCGCGAGCACGAGCGCGGCCGTGGCTCCATAACTCCAGCCGCGGTCGCGGATCAGGAAGGGGAGCAGGGCCGGGACGGCGCCCTGCGCCGTGTCGACGCAGGCGTGCCCGACGGCGAGCGTCGCGATCGCGCGCCGGTCGATCCCGGCCGGAGCGGCGAGCTCGGTGCTCGCCTCGGCGGCGACGGCGCTCACGGATGCGGGGCGAGCCGCTGCTGTGCCCAATCCTCGACGATCCGTCGCTGCACGTCGGTCAGCGGCGGCGTCTCGCCGCGCTCGAGCGCGCCCGCCGCCTGCGCGAGCGTGAGGCCGGTGCCGGTCAGCACGCTGCCGACCAGCGGAGGCACGTCGGCGCCGCATACGCCGCTCGGACAGCTCGGATCGGTCATACGTCGAGGGTAGCCGGCGCGCGCCGAGATCGGCACCCCGGCACGCCGGACCGCGTGCTGGAGTGTGCGGCATGCGGATCTCCACAGCCTCGATCGCCGCGGCGATCGCCCTCGCGCTCGCGCCCGCCGCCGTGCAGGCGGGCGCCGTCCCCACGAAGCTCGCGTACGTGACCGGCCTCACCGGCACGCACCCGATCGTCCACGTCGCGAACGCCGACGGCAGCGGCGCGATCGCGATCGGCTCCGGCGCCGAGGCGCTGATCTCGCCGAACGGCGCGCAGGTCGCGATCTCGACGCCGCTGACGAGCCGCGGCAGCTCGCTGGTCGTGCGCCCGGCGGCCGGAGGCGCCGCGCGGACGCTGATGCGGGCGAGCGACTCGGTCGACCAGCTCGCCTGGTCGCCGGACGGCGCGCGGCTGGCGGTCGTCGTGAACGCGACGCGACTCGAGCTGATCGACGTCGCGTCCGGCGCGGCGCGCACGATCGCGCGCGGCGGCCAGGTCCAGGGCGCGAGCTTCTCGCCGGACAGCGCGCGCGTCGTGTTCGCGACGACGCGCTCGACGCGGCTGTACGAGCCGGTGAACGTCTTCATCGCGCAGGCGGACGGCACCGGCGCGCACGCGATCACGCACGACGGCCGCAGCCTGTACCCGCTGTGGGGTCCGACGCGGATCGCCTACACGCACGAGCAGCTGCGGCGCAACGACGCCCCGATCTACCAGCTGCGCACGATGCGCCCCGACGGCAGCGGCGTGCACCAGCTCACGCACATGCGCATCCCGACGCTCGTGTCGGGCCTGAGCGCGACCGCCTGGTCGGCCGACGGCACGCGTCTGCTGGCCGAGTACGGCGGCCAGGACACGAGCGAGGCGTGGACGGTCGACGTCCGCAGCGGCCGCGCGCGCGACCTGACCGGCAGAGTCGACGGCGTGATCGGCCGCGGGCTGTCCGCCGACGGCCGCACGGTGCTCGTGCAGCGCGGCTTCTTCGACGATCCCGCGCACCAGTCGGTCGCGACGATCCCGTTCGGCGGCGGCAGAGCGACCGTCCTCGTCGCCCGCGGCAGCAATCCGAGTTGGGGCGGCTGATTTCCCGCAGCCGCTTCCCCTCTCGGGTTACATAAGATCGATTATCGAGCGTTGAAGCTGCGGAAGGGCAGGCGAGGCCGGTCACCCGCCTCGCCGCGCTCAGCCGCGATGGACGCGGAGCGCCGGCTCAAGCTCGGCGAGAACGCCGAAGTCGTCGTCCTGCGTCCAGACTGCGAGGTCGTGCGCCACCGCCGTCGCGGCGATGATCGAGTCCATCGCTCCGGCGCGGCGTCTCTGAGCGCGCGCCGCAGCCAGGATTGCCGCGAGCCGCTCCGCGACGACCGCGTCGTACGGCAGCGCGATGAAATGCCGTGCGGAGCGCAGCGTCCCCTCGCGTACGTCTCGCATCGGCCCATCGCCCGCTCGATGGACGCCGATGATGAGCTCCGTCAGGGTCGCAACGGAGATGCGCGCGTCGCCGGCCGGCGGGTCTGCGAGAGGGCGACGCTGCTCAGCAGCGACGAAGATGCTCGTGTCGGCGACGTAGCCGCTCACGCGAGCAGGTCGTCGGTCGTCCAGCCGGTCTCGAAGTCAGCGGCGTCGGACTGGACACCCAGCTCGGCGGCGCGTGCGCTGATCGCTTGCAGATCGGCGACGAACAGATCGCTCGGCCGTCGCTCGCTCGCTTGGACACGCGGGACGATGTCCGCGACCGGTCGCCCGTGGACGGTCAACACCACGGGCTCCCCTGCCTCGATCGCCGAGACGACGCGGCCCGTGTGGTTTCGCAGCTCACGAACGGATACGTCCATGTGGCACAGCGTAGCACGGGCGCCAAGCTGTGCTTGTGTCCCCGCAGTGCGTCGATTCAGGCGGCGCCGACGTTGCCGCCATCGCCGCCCGGAGGTGGCGGGAGCGGCGTGCCGGAACGACGGCGGGCGCGCTCGGCGGCGGCGGTCCGGCGGGCCGTGCGGCGCGCCTCCTGGCGCACGCGCTCGCGCAGCTCCGGCTCGGCGGCGGAGTCGCGCTCCGCACGCTTGCGCGCAAGCTCGTCGAACTCGTTCGGCGTGTGCTCCTGCGTCGTGGACATGCGCTCTCTCGTCATCGGCAACCACCAGCGGCCGCTTGAGCGCGATGGGCGCGCTGCCGCTCGGCATCCGCATGCTAACCCCTGACCCGGCCGCAGTCGACGCACCGGAAAGGCCCGTCCAACCGCCGGTGGACGGATTCGCGGTTGGTCACCGGGCCGGCCGGGCAGGATCGGCGCATGACCATCGGCACCAGCCTGTTCCTGATCGCCGTCGGCGCGATCCTCAAGTTCGCCGTGACCGCCCATGTCGCGGGCATAGACCTGCAAGTCGTCGGCGTAATCCTGATGATCATCGGCGGCGCCGGGCTGATTCTCGGCCTCGCGCTGATGATGAGCGCGCGCAACCGCATGCGCCGGCCGCCCCCGCCCGGCGCCTACTGACGCGCCGGCGCCCGCAGGACGCCGGCGCACCCGACGGCTGCGGCCCTAGCTCGCTATGAGGCTGAATTCCTGTTCGAAGGTGACAGCCCCGCCCTGCTCTTCACCCGGAAGGACATACGTTATCCGGACGCTCGAGTTCTGCGTGGCGAGCGTCCCGGCCTTGCGTCTTATCCGTATCTGACAGAGGTTGTTGCGGCCCCGGAAGAGCAACCTGGTCGCCACGCATCTGTCCGACGTCACGTCGAGCCATTCGTACCTTTCCGGATTGACGACGGCGACCGAGACGATGTCCACCCGGAAGTCCGGGTCCATGTTGACCATCACTAGGGTGAATTCTCCGTTCGCAGCGAGCGTGACCCCTCTCAAGGCATATTCGATCGGCGGAGAGGCTCCGTTGACGAGCGACAGGCCCGGAATCCCGGCCAAGGCGATGAAGGCATGTTCGCCTTCGCCTTCTTCCGTCGGTTCAGAATGCAGGACCCCGCTGCCTGACAGATGGCTTTCACCGGCGACTTCGCAGAGGGTGCCTCTCAGCGGTATCCCGGCTCTTTCGTCGAATCTCAGACCGGTGATCTCGCCGACGGTTTCGCTGGTCGAGCTGCTTTCCCGCGTCGCCACGATGTTGATCGGCCTTTCTTCGCTCGATCTCAGTAGGCATTCGAGGCCCCCGGCGGTGCCTCTGAGCGACGCCCCCACCAGCCTGAAGGTCAGCGACGTTATGTTCGGTAGGGTGCCGCCGAAGGAGGCGTACTGCAGCGACCACGGCAGCGTTTCGCCTAGCACGACCGCTCTCCCTTCAGCGCATCTCCCCACCGTCGCTCTCGTGATGCTGGCGACTCTCGTCCTCGCCGTCGCGGCAAACGACGCACCCGCGAACGAACCTTCCAGCGTGAGCGGGCACACGACCCTGAGGCCGGCCGCTTCCATCGTTACAGACGACCATCGCGCACTGATCCTGTTGCTTATGACGTCGAAGCTTTCAGCCGCACTGACCGATGCGGCGAACGCCAGCAACAGCGTTGCCGTGACCGCCACGTGAGCGACACGCCGGTGTGACCGCATGGATCACGCCTCCTGTGATCGAGGAGCAGGCTCGTTGCCGATCACGCACAACGAGGGCAGACCTTCCCTCACCATCCCCCGAGGCGACGTCGCACGCGACGGACGCACGATTGATCGATTCTACCAGGGCTGCCGTCAGTGCACGAGCGACTTCAGCACGATGAGCGCGACGCCGAGCAGGCCGTCAACCGCTCCCGACAGCAGCGCCGCCGGCCATCTGTCGAACGTTCGCCGCCCGACGGCGACCCCCCACCCCACGAGCTGAACGACGCTGATCGCGAGCGCGACCGTCACCCCGGTGCTGCGCGACCACACGCCGAGGTCCGCGAGCGCGAGCGCCACGAGCGGGCCGGCGGCGGCCTGCAGCATCGGCCAGTGCCACGCGGCGACCGCGCGCAGCCGCGCCCACGTGTAAGGCTGCGGATCGTTCATGCGATCGCCGATCGCCTCGGACCACACGTGCGCGAGCCAGAAGACGACCATCGTGCCGCCGAGCGTCTCTGTCATCGCGACGGCGTCGACCGCGCCGACGTCGAGCGAGGCGACGACTCCGGCCGCCAGGATCGACCCGTATACCGCCGCGGCGAAGTTGCCGTTCTCACCGCCGCGCCAGCTCGGCGTCTGCGCCTCTGACCCGATTGGCATACCCGGAGTATTCTTCGTGGTCCGGCGGATCGCCCACTCGGCCGGGGCTCCTCGGAGCCCAGCCGGGCAACGCGCCGGCCCTCGGGCCGGCGGCCGGTCCCGGCGGCCGGGAGTGTCAGGTTGCCCAGGCATCAGACACAAGTCCTGGGACGTTGCAGTGCAGCGGCGATCTATGACCGGGCGGGTTGCAAGGGCGGGGCTCAGGCCCCGCCCGCCCGCAGCATCAGGCCAGGGTGAACTGCCCGACCAATTGGTCGAGCTCCTCGGCCGTCTTCGCCAGCTCCTGCGCGGAGGCGGCGACCTGCTGGGTGGCGGCGGACGTCTGCTGCGTCGAGGCGGAGACCTGCTCGCTGGAGGCCGAGGACTGCTCGGCGACCGCGGCGACCTGCGCCATCGACTCCTGCATGCGCGCGGCGCGGGCGGCGATCTGCTCGATCGAGAGGGCGATCCGCTCGACTCGCTCGTGCATGTCCTCGACCGAGCCGCCGATCACCTCGAACGACGCGCGTGCCTGCTCGACCGTCGCGGCCCCGTCCTCCGTCTGGCGCGCGCCCGTCTCGACGACCGCGACGACGCGGCCTGTCTCGCGCTGGATCTCCTCCACCAGTGCGGCGATCGAGCCGGCGGCGCGCTGCGACTCCTCGGCCAGCTTGCGCACCTCCTCGGCGACGACCGCGAAGCCGCGGCCCTGCTCGCCGGCGCGCGCGGCCTCGATCGCCGCGTTCAGCGCCAGCAGGTTGGTCTGCTCGGCGATTCCGGTGATCGTGCCGACGATCCCGCCGATCCGCTCGGACTTCTCCCCCAGCTCGCGGATCGCGCCGGTCGCCTCGCTGGAGACCTCGCGGGCGGCGCGCATCGCATCGGTCGCGCGCGTCACCGTCGCCGCGCCCTCCTCGGCGATCGCCCGCGCCTGCTGCGCAGCGCTCGCCGTCTCCTGCGCGTCGCCGGCGCTCTGCTGCGTGGCAGCGGCGACCTCGGCGGTCAGCTCGCGCGCCTCCTTGACGGAGCGCACCTGGCGGTCGGCACCCTGCGCGACCTCCGAGACGGTCGTCGCGATCTCGCCGATCGCGCGGCCGGTCTCCTCCGAGGTCGTGGCCATCTGCTGCGAGGCGGCGGCGACGCTGGCGGAGCTGTGCGCGATCTCGGCGAGGATCGACGCGACGCGTGCGCGCATGCGGTTGTAGGCGTCGAGCGAGGTCAGGGTCGTGTCGTGGATCGCGTTGACGGCGCGCGAGACCTCGCCGATCTCGTCGCTGGAGATGCGCTGAATCGGCCGTGTCGAAGTCGTGACCTCGACCGTCATGTCGCCGTTGGCGACCGCCTCGAGCCCGTCGGCGAGGCCGCGCACGTCGTCGTCGCGCAGATGCTGGAGGCGCGAAAGGACGCGCCGCACGCGCATCCGCAGCGCGAGCGTGATCCAGATCGCGACGCCGATCGCCAGCAGCGCCCCGGCAATCGTGGCAATCACGATCAGCAGCCGCGTCGAGCTGACGGTGGAATGGAAGCTGGCGTTGGCGGAGGCGATCCGGCCGGCACGGTCGGAGACCATCGCGGGCAGCTGTCGCATCGCGCGGTCGTGGTCGCTCGCGAGCGAGCCGATCGCGTGCAGCGCGACGATCGAGATGCCGAGCAGGAAGCAGACGACGCCGCCGAAGGCGAGGCCGAGCTTGCGCCCGACAGTCCAGCGGATGCCCAGGAAGCCCTTCACGCCCCGGTCAATCGGCCGGGGCGGCGCGAGCTTGAGCGCGCCGCCCCGCGGGCGGCGTCAGGCCGCGTGCACGATCGTGGCGGAGCCGTCCCACACGGTGCCGGTGGCGGGGTCGGTCCACACGACGCGCCACGCGCGGCCGGCCTTCGTATTCGCGCTGCGCGTCCAGTAGCCGCCGGCGCTATAGCGCTGGGTCGCGTATCTGACCCAGCCGTGGCCGCGGTCCTTGACCTCGATCGTCAGCGAGCCGGCCCGCCCGCGCGCGGGTCGCACGAAGCCCCACAGCGCGACGCGGCTGCCGTGGCCCTTCGTCACGACGAGCGGCAGGCGGAAGCCGTAGTAGGCAGGCTTCGGCGCGCCGCTCGGGTTCAGGAACAGGCCGGACTGAAACTTGCCGAACGCTCCGGGCGTGTTCTCGTCGTCGCGCAGCAGGTACTGCGAGAACGACGCCACGCGCGAGTTGGCCCACGCCATGTGCTCGCCGATCGAGCGGAAGTCCGACTGCGTCGGCAGCGGCACTCCGGACAGTCTGTCGGGGTAGCTCTGCACACCGAACTCGCTGACGTAGATCGGCAGGCGGGCCGGCAGCGCGCCGGCGCGCGCGGCGCGGTCGAGCGCCGTCACCAGCCGCGGCAGCACGCCGATCGTCACGTCGTCGGGGTTGGCGGGCTGGAAGAACGGCCCGAACTTCGTCGTGTACGGATGCATCGCGAAGCCCTGCGTCGGGACCCGCCCGCACGAGCGCGCCTTGCGGTAGCCGTTGTCGAGGCACAGCACCGCGCGCAGGAACGCGAGCGGCGCGACGGTGCCGTTGTCGCGCTGCGAGTTCGCGCGCGGCGCCAGCTCGCCGATCATGATCGGCGCCGTGATGTGCGCGGCGCGCAGGCCGCCGTAGGCCTGCAGGTAGAGCTGGCGGTAGATCGCCGGGCTCGCGAGCGTGTGTCCGCGGCTGCCCTGGTAGATCGGCTTCAGCAGCTTGCCGAGGTTCGGCTCGTTCCAGATCGACCACCACGAGATCTGCGACCCGTAGCGACGGCCGACGGCGGTCGCGAACTTGCCGAAGTCGACGGCGCTCGGGCGCGTGAGGCCGTCGTGCTTGGCCGTCGCCCACTTCGGCGCCGAGCCGGTGAGCGTCAGGTAGACCCGCAATCCGCGCGCCTGCGCGCCGTCGATCGCGGCGTCGTAGCGCGCCCAGTTGGCCGCCGGGTAGGCGTTCGGGTCGGTCTGGTTGAAGGACGGCGCGTGCGCCGAGCCCGCGTCGGGCGCGACGAGGCTCCAGTTCATCTGGATGCGGATCGCCGTCGCGCCGAGATCCTTGATCTGGTCGAGCGCGGCGTCGGGCGAGCCGCTGAACAGCAGCTCCGACGGGGCCTCGACGGTCGTGAACTGCCTCCCGTTCGCGCTCGCTGCGGCGGCGGGCAGGAGCAGAGCGGACAGGGTCACGACGACGAGCAGGATCCGATGGCGCACGAACGCGTCCTCCTTCGACTTGCTGGGATTGCCGCGCGCTGCGCGGCGCGACCGGACGGAGCCCACGGTGGGGTCGGGGAAAGTTGGCAGGCTCTCTGCCGGTCCTAACGCACTGCGGGCCGCAAGGTAGCGCACCTCGCCGACGCCTTGGAGACCTCTCATTCCCTCGTGTCGAACGTCACCTCCACGCGCTCGCCCTCGCGCCGCTCCTCCACGTGCGCTGCCGCGCGCAGCGCCTGGACGTCGGCGTCGGTGACCGGCTCGAAGATGCTGCGCGGCCACAGCCGCCGTGCGCGCACGACGTTCGCCTCGGCCGCGTAGAGCAGCATCTGCGCGCCGAGGTAGAGCCACGACAGCAGCCCGATCACAATCGCGAAGAAGCCGTACGTCTGGTTCGCTCTGCGCACGACGCGGTCGACGTAGATGCCGCCGAGCGCCTGCAGCACCGCCCAGCCGACCGCGGCGATCGCGATCCCGAGCCACAGCTGTCGCGTCGGGATGTCGTCGGGCGAGAAGAGCCGGAAGACGGCCCAGAACAGCCCGACGTCGAGCAGCGCCGAGGCGACGAAGCCGACGAGCTTGATCCCACCGCCCCCGAGGCCGCCGACGAGCAGGCCCACGAGCGTCGTGGCGGCCACGTTGAGCAGGCCGAGCACGACGAGGATCACGAGCCCGCGCAGGCGCGACGAGAGGAAGCTGCGACGCAGCCGGTGCGGGACGCTCCACACCTGGTCCATCGCGCGCTGACCCGCGAGCGTGATCCCGAGGCCCGCCCAGATCGCGCCGACGAGGCCGACCGCGAGCGCGACCGCACTGCCGCCGAGCGCGTCGACCTGCAGGTCTCTGCCGATCACCGGGAACTGCGCGACCGCCGATCCGACGATGTCTCTGTAGAGGCTCGGGTTGCCTCTCAGCAGGTAGCCGAGCACCGTCACGAACACGAGCAGCAGCGGGAACAGCGAGAAGAAGCCGTACCACGCCATCAGCGCGGCGAGCTGCCCGGCCTGGTCGTCGGAGTACTTCTTCATGACGCCGAGCGGAAAGCCCAGCAGACCGCGCCGCCGCTGCAGGCGGTCGAACGCGCGAACGGGCCTCAGCAGATCCACGGCGCAGTTGTACCCGCTCCCGCGGACCGTGCACGGAGGAGCCGGCCCGGGTGCCGGGCTCCTGCGCGCGCTGGGGCGCGGCGGAGCCGTCGGCGGTAAATTGCCATACGCGCGTAGCGGCGGTCCAACACGCGTGTTGCCAATTAACATGTGGGCTAGATAGTTGGTTACGTTTACAATGGAAGTGCTGTAGACCACACCGCGCCGTCGCTGGAGACTGCCGGGCACGATGAAGCCCGAAACGCATTCCGCCGACCACGCCCGGCTCGGCCGCGCCGTGCGCGAGCTGCGCGCCCGCCGCGGGCTCTCCCAGGAGGAGCTGGGCTTCCGCGCCGGCCTCCACCGCAACTACGTCGGCGCGATCGAGCGCGGCGAGATCAACCCGACGTTCCGCGTCCTGCTGAAGCTCGAGCGCGGGCTGCAGCTGCCGCTGTCCGAGATCATCCAGCTATGGGAGCGTCGCGCGACCGACACGGTCTCGCCACGGCTGCGGCGCCCTCCCGTGGCGCCGGCGCCGCGCCGCCGCAGATCGATCGAGTGAGCGGGCGAGCGCCGGGAGCGACTCCCCCGCTCCCGCGCGTTTCCGCAGGCTGCCCGCGGGTATCCCCTCTGCGACCGACCCGACCGATGGAGGCGCCTCCCAATGACCGTCCGTTCCAGCTCGCAGGGCATCCTCTCCGACGAGAAGACGGAGCAACGCGAGGAGATCCTCGAGTTGCTCAAGAAGGCGTACTGGATGGAGCTCGAGACGGTCATGAGCTATCTCGCCAACTCGATCAACCCGGACGGGGTGCGCGCCCAGGAGATCGTCGAGTCGCTCGCCAAGGACATCCAGGAGGAGCTCGGCCACGCGCAGCAGTACGCGAACCGCATCAAGGAGCTGTACGGCGTGGTGCCGGGATCGCTCGACTTCACGCCCGAGCAGACCTACCTGCAGCCGCCCGAGCACCAGACCGACATCGTGCACGTGATCCGCGGCGTGATCGAGGCCGAGACCGGCGCGATCGAGCACTACAACCGCATTATCGAGGTGACCGACGGCGTCGACTGGGTCACGCAGGACATGGTCATCGCGATCCTCCACGACGAGGAGGGCCACCGGCGCCTGTTCGAGGGCTACCTGCGCGAGTACGAGGCCGAGGGCCTCGCTTGAGCGACGCCGCCGACGGGGACGGCGTCCCGAAGAAGCGTCGTCCGCGCCCCTGAAGGAGCTCCCCCCACACCGGGGCTCGCCGAGCCGCTATCGTGGCTCTCGCGCGATGAAGCTGCTCGATCTCACGACCGCAGTTGAGGGCACGACTGTGCGCCTGGCCCTGACCGGCGAGCTCGACATCGCCGGCGCTGCCAGCGTGGAGCAGGAGCTCGAGCGCATCGAGCGCGAGCCGCCTGCGACGATCGTGCTGGACCTGCGCGAGCTGGCCTTCATGGACTCGACCGGCCTGCGCGTGATCCTCGCTGCCGACGGCCGCGCGCGCGAGCAGGCGCGTCGGCTGGTGATCGTGCGCGGCTCGGACACCGTCCAGCGCATCATCGAGATGACGCGGCTCGACGAGCGGCTCGAGATCGTCGACGATCCCGCCGCGGTCGAAGCCGGCTAGAGCGCCGGCCTCACCAGTCGCCGTTCGCCCCGCGCTCGCTGCTGCGCTCGTGGTCGGCCTCGGCGTCGTCCGCCGTGCCGGCCTGCTCGTCGCGGCCCTGGTCGTGCAGGATCGCGTGGGCCGACTGCTGGTCGCCGTGACTCGCATGCTCGACCAGCGCCTCCTCAGCCAGCTCGAAGCCCTCGGCCTCCCCGCCGCCTCCCTCGACCACCGCGCGCTGCGCCGGATCGAGCTCCTCGTCGCCGGCGACGCCGCCGATCTGAGCGGCCTCCGCCGCCGCTGCGTCGGTCTCGTCCTGCTCGTAGCGCGGGTCCGGGCTCATCGCTCCTCCTCGTTCGGGGCCTGCCTGCTGACTACCCCGAACGTAGCGTGGACAACGCCCCGGCAACGCATCTCGACCGTGTCACCGTTTGACGTCACATCATTTCGGTGAGCAATACGTCACCGTTTTCTTGAACGCTGAACATGTCCTTACCGGTGACTATTTCATGTTTCGTGGAGGTTCCGGCTGTTTTTATTCATGTTTCGGCTTGGCAGGCGCAGTACCACTCGTTTACGGTGACGACCCATGAGCGGCTACGCGACAACATATGCCCGCCAGGAGGACGTCGAGGACCTCACCTGCGCCGAAGCGGCGGCGCTCCTCGGCGTGCCGCCGGCGGCGCTCGAACGCTGGGCAAGCCGGCTTGCGTTCCCCCACGACCTCGCCGGCGGCGAGCTGCCGCAGGGCGCTCGCTTCAAGCGTGCGGAGATCGAAGCGCTGCGCGACGCGCTCGTGCGCACGCACTCGGTCGAAGGCGCCGTGCGCGCCGCACGCGACCGCAGCGAGCACTGACGCGACTGCCTCGGGGCTCCGCGCCAGCGGCAACGCGCGGAGCCCCGAGAGAGTCGCGGACGCGCTCAGCGGGGCATCACGCGCGTCGCGGCGGCTTTCCAACTCGCCACGACATGTGCACCGGGCGCGAGGCCGAGCTGCGCCGCCGAGGCGCCGGTCAGCTCGGCCGCCAGCGGCTGCGGCGCCGCCAGGCCGACGCGCACGCGGTTGCCGATCTCGGTGACCGACAGCACCTCGACGTCGAGCCGGTTGCGCGCCGAGCCCGAGCGCGCACTGCCGGCCGGCTCGAGCGCGATCTCCCACGGGTGCACCGAGACCGCCACCGCCCCACTCGCGGGCGCCAGCGCGACGACCTCCCCGCCGCCGTCGAGCGCGACGTGCGTGAGCCCGTCCGCGCCCGCCTGCGCACGGCCGCGCAGCACGACTGCGCCCGTCAGGTCGGCGACGAACGCCGACGCGGGAGCAGCCGCCAGCTCGGCGGCGCTTCCCCGCTGCACGATCCGCCCGGCATCGAGCACGGCGACCGCATCGCCCAGCAGCGCCGCCTCGGCGAAGTCGTGCGTGACGAGCAGCGCCGGCACCTGCAGCTCGCGCAGCAGGACCGCCAGCTCGCGCCCGGCGGCGGCGGCGCTGGTGGCGTCGAGCGCCGCGAGCGGCTCGTCCAACAGCAGCACGCGCGGGCGCGACGCCAGCGCCCGCGCGAGCGCCACGCGCTGGCGCTCTCCCCCCGACAGCGTGCCCGGCCGCGCGTCGGCGAGCTGCGCGACGCCGAAGCGCTCCAGCAGCTCGAGCGCGTCCCTCCGCCGCCGCGCCCGCGGCACGCCGCGCAGGCCGTAGGCGACGTTTCGCCACGCGCTCAGGTGGCCGAACAGCGCATAGTCCTGGAAGACGTAGCCGCAGCGGCGGCGCTCGGGCGCGACGTCGATCCCGGCGTCGGTGTCGAGCCACGTCTCCTGGCCGCAGGCGATCCGCCCGCGCTGCGGCCTCAGCAGCCCGGCGACGATCCGCAGGACGCTCGTCTTGCCCGCGCCCGACGGACCCGCGAGCGCGAGGCAGCCGCCGTCGGGGACGTCGAGCACGAGGTCGAGGTCGACCGCGCCGACGCGCGTCTCACACGCGAGCGAGAGCATCGCGCGTGAGCAGCTTCATGCCCAGCAGGAGCGCGGCCGAGACGGCCACGAGGACGGCCGAGAGCGCGATCGCGCCGTCGAAGTTCGTCGCGAAGTCGGCGTAGATCGCCAACGGCCCCGTCTGCGTGATGCCGCGGAACGAGCCGGCGAACATCAGCGTCGCGCCGAACTCGCCGAGCGCACGCCCCCACGCGAGCGCGAGCCCGGCGCCGAGGCCCGGCAGCGCCGCCGGCACGACGACGCGCGCGAACGTGCGCGCCTCCCCCGCCCCGAGCGTGCGCGACGCCTCGCGCCAGCGCGGGTCGACCGCCTCGAACGCGCTCTGCGCCGCGCGCAGGTGGAACGGCGCGGCGACGAAGATCAGCGCCACGACGACGCCGGCCGTCTGCAGCACCAGCGCGATCCCGGCGTCCTGCAGCCAGCCGCCGAGCAGCCCGTGCGGCCCGAGCGCGGCGAGCAGCCCGATCCCCGCGACGGCCGGCGGCAGCACGAGCGGCAGCTCCAGCAGCGTGACGACGAGCGTGCGGCCGCGGAACGCGCGCGTCGCGAGGAAGTATGCGGCCGGCGTGCCGACGAGCACGATCGCGGCGACCGCGATCGTCGTCGTCTCCAGGCTCAGCCGCAGCGCGTCGCGCGCGGCCGGGTCGCCGAGCTGCGCGACCAGCTCGCGCGGGCTGCTGTGCACGAAGATCGCGACGCCCGGGAGCGTCAGGAACGTCAGCGCGACGGCGAGCGCGAGCACGAGCAGCGCGGGGAACCAGCCCCCGCGCCGCCCGTGTGCGATCGCGACCGCTCGGCTCATCGCGTCAGCCCGTGATGAGCCTTGGCGGTGCGCCGAAGCCGGCGTCCCTCAGCGTGCTCTGCGCGCGCGCGCCGATGAGGCCCGTGACGAAGCGGCGGGCGGCCTGCGGGTGCGGAGCCCCGGTCACGACCGCCGCCTCGTAGACAACCTGCGGCTGCAGTCTCGCCGGGAGCGCGATCGCTCTCAGGTGCGCATCCGCCGCCTGCACGTCGGTGACGTAGACGAAGCCGGCGTCGACGGCGCCCTGCGCGAGCTTGCCGACGATGCCCTTGACGTCGGGCTCCTCCGATCTGACGTTCGCGAGGATCGCCTGCGACTGCGCCGCGCCGAGCCGGCCGAGCACGTCACGCGTGTAGGAGCCGATCGGCACCTGCGCAGATCCGATCGCGATCGTCGTCCCCGGCCTGGTCAGATCCGCGAGCGAGCGGATTCGGCTGCCCTTCGGCACGGCCAGCACGAGGCGGTTCGTGGCGAACGCCACCGGGCTGCCGACCAGGCCCTCGGCGTGCAAGTGCTCGGGGAATCTCGGACTCGCGGCGGCGAACACGTCCGGCTTGACGCCCTGTCTGATCTGCGCGGCGAGCTCGTCGGAGCCGGCGAACTGGAAGCGGACCGTCTCGTCCAGCGATCTGGCGTAGGCGGGAAACGCGTTCGTCAGCGAGGAGGCGGCAGACACGATCAGATCCCCGCCCCCGCCGCCGCTCGTGCTCGTACCGCTGCTGCTCGCGCTACCGCACGCGGCCATCGTCGCCGCCGCAATGGCCGCCAGCACGGCAGCCGTCACACGCTTCCTCACGCTCAGTCCCTTCGGTCGATCATCACGGACGTCGCCTTCACCGTCGCCGTCGCCACGACGCCCGGCTCGAGCCCCAGCTCCTCGACCGAGTCGCGCGTGATCGCGGCCGTCACGAGGAACGGGCCGGCCTCCAGCTCGACGAGCGCCATCACGCCGTCGACCTCGACCGAGCGCACGACGCCGGTGAAGCGGTTGCGCGCCGACAGCTGGTCGTCGGTGCGGTGGCGGCGCGGGCGCGCGCTGAGGCGCTCGACCTCGCTGCGCGGCACGAGCCGGCGGTTGCGCTCGTCGCGGACGGTTCTCAGTCTGCCCGCGCGGTCCCAGCGGCGCAGCGTGTCGGGGCTGACCCCGAGCGCACTCGCCGCCTCGCCGATCGTCAAAGTGCGCGCCGCCACCTGCCTAAGCATTACATAGGCAGCTGGCGACGGCCGCCGGTCCGGCTCAGCAGACCGGCCGCGTTCTCTCGCCCTTCGCCGGCGCGTTGTCGCGCGAGCTGCTCTCGCCGTTCGCGAGCGCCCGTCTCATGTCGTCGAGCAGCAGGTCGACCATGTCGCGGCTGAAGCTCTCCTTCACGACCATCCGCAGCACCTCGACGTGCTCGGCGTTCGGCGGCATCGAGTAGGCGGGGACGATCCAGCCGCGCTCGCGCAGCCGGTCCGACAGCTTGTAGACGTCGTCGCGCTCCGGGTCCTTCGCCCGCACGACGACGACCGGGAAGCTCTTGCGGTCGTGCAGCGCCTCGAACGCGCCCGTCGCGAGCAGACCCTCCGTCAGCGCCTGCGCGTTGTCGATCATCGCCCGAGCAATGCGTGCGTAGCCCTCCCGGCCGAGGCGCAGGAAGTTGTAGTACTGGAGGATCACGCTGTTGCTCGGCCGCGAGAAGTTCAGCGAGTAGTTCGGCATGTCGCCGCCGAGGTAGTTGATGTGGAAGACGAGCTCCTCCGGCAGGTCCGATCTGTCGCGGAAGACGATCGTCCCCATGCCCGGGTAGACGAGCCCGAACTTGTGGTTGGAGACGTTGATCGAGCGGACGCTCTTGAGCCGGAAGTCCCACGCCAGCTCCGGTCGAGTGAAGGGTGCGAGGAAGCCGCCACTGGCGGCGTCGATGTGCAGCGGGATGTGCCAGCCCTTGTCGGCTCTGAGTCGCAGCAAGAGCGCGTCGATCTCCCCCAGCTCGTCGATCTGGCCGGTGAAGGTCGTGCCGAGCAGGCCGCCGACGGCGATCGTGTTCTCGTCGACGTGCGCCTCCACGTCCGCGGCCGAGAGCGTGAACGACTCCTCCGTCATCGGCACGACGCGCGGCTCGACGTCGAAGTAGCGCGTGAACTTCTCCCAGCAGGTGTGCACGTCGGCGCCGACCACGAGGTTCGGTCTGTCGATCGACAGGCCCGCGGCTCTGCGGCGGTCGCGCCACGACTGGCGGTGCGCGAGCATCGCGAGCATGATCGCCTCGGACGAGCCGATCGTCGCGGTCCCGACCGGCGTCTCGTCGTTCGGGGCGTGGAAGAGGCGGCCGACCATCGTCACGACGCGCTCGTGGATCGCCTCCGTCTGCGGGTACTCGTCCTGGTCGATCATGTTCTTGCCGAGCGTCTCGGCCGCGAGCTTGTCCGCCTGCGGCTCCATCCACGGTGTCACGAACGACGCGAGGTTGAGCGCCGGATTGCCGTCGAGGTTCAGCTCGTCGTGCACGAGGCAGTAGGCGGCGTCGGCGCTGATCCCATGCGCGGGGATCGCGAACTTCGGCACCGGATGGTCCACCCACCGCCCGGCGTACGCAGCGGCATGGATACCCTCATCCCCGGTCCTGACCTTGTGCATCGCGTCCTCCCTGTCGGCGTCGTTGGAGACCGTCTCCCCAAACGGGAGCGTTCGCTACCGCGCGTGGCGGTCCTGCACAGGCGTCAGGCCAGCCGCGTGCGCAGGCTCTCGTCCTGCTGGCGTTCGACGTCCTCCACCGTGAGCGAGGCGTCGCGCAGGTGGGCGTGGGAGACCTCCGCGGGCGACGGCTGATCCTCGGGCGCCGGCCAGCTCGCCGGGTTCCACAGTCTGGAGCGCACGAACGCCTTCGGGCAGTGCGCGTACACCTCGTCGGCGGCAACGACGATCGCGGTGCGGGGCGGCTTGCCGACCGGTGCGAGGCGGTCGAGGACGCCGGGGTCGGCGGTGATGCAGGCGGCGCCGTTGACGCGCAGCGTCTGGTCGCGGCCGGGGATCAGGAAGATCAGGCCGGCGTGGCCGGTCGCGACGACGTTCTGCAGCGTGTCGAGGCGGTTGTTGCCGGTCGCGTCGGGGATCGCGAGGTGATCGTCGTCGAGCACCGTCACGAAGCCCGGCTGCCCGCCGCGCGGCGTGACGTCGCAGCGGCCGTCGGCGTCGTGGCTGGCGACGAGCACGATCGGCGCGACCGCGATCAGCCGGCGCGCCATCTCGTCGAGCCGGTCGAGCTGCTTGCGCACCGCGCGCTCCAGCGGCTGCTCGTACAGCTCGCGCAGCTGCTCCTGGCTCGTGATCGCGGCGGCGAACGGATCGTCGGCCATGCGACCGATGATGGCAGCGATGCGGGACGCTCAGCGCCGCTCGCGCAGCCACGCGAGCACGTCGGCGGCGTTGCGGTCCGGTGGGAACACCGGATAGAAGACCTTCGCGATCGTCCCGTCCGCGCCGGCGATCAGCGTGACGCGCTTGTAGAGCGTCATCCCGGCGGCCTCGAACGTCGGCAGGCGCAGCTTGCGCGCGAGCGCCAGCTCCGGATCCGACAGCAGCGCGAACGGCAGGTGCTCGCGCGCGGTGAACTCCGCCTGCTCCGCCGCCGGCTGCGCGCTCAGCCCGAGCACGTCCGCGCCGAGCGCTCGCAGCTCCGCGTGGTGGTCCCGAAACGCGCAGCTCTGCGGCGTGCAGCCGCGCGCGCCCGGGATCGCGTCCCACCCGTCCGGCGACGGCTGGCCCGGGATGCCCGTGCGCGGATAGACGTAGAGCACGAGCGTGCCGGCCGCCGCGGCGGCCGCCGCGAGGTCCGCTTCCCTGCCGTGCGTCGAGCGCAGCGCGAGCGCCGGCAGCCGCAGCCCCGGTAGATGGTCCGCGGCGCCGTCGTCGACCGGAACGGGCAAGTCGGGCGGGAGCGCGTGGAAGTCGTGCAACGACACGGGCCCGCTACCGCGCGAGACGACTCATGTGCAGCCTGGGTAGAGCAGGCCGGACACGACTTCCGCGACAACTTGGTACTCACCACGAGCGAGCAGCTCGTTCGGTGTCGCGTAGTCGAGCACCGGCACCCGCCGATCGAGCCAGACGGGCACGTATTCGGGCTTCATGACCTGCTGGAGCAGCTCGATCAGCTCTTGGCGTCTCGCGTCATCGACCGGCTGAGCCATTCGGCCAGGCTATCGCGCTTCCCTCGCCAGCTCCGCGATCGCCCGCGACAGCTGGCCGCCCTGCCAGGCGAGCGGGGATCTGCCGGGCTCCTCGGTCAGGAGGCGGGCGCCGGGGATCGCGGCGGCGTAGGCCTCGCCGACGGCGAGCGGGTGGCCGGGGTCGGCCTCGTCGCGGCTCGCGACGACGACCGTGGGAACGGCGATCGCGGCCAGCTCGGAGATCGCGGCGAACGGCTGGGAGCGCGGGACGGCCTGCAGCGCGTCGGCGACCGCGCCGAGGTGCTGGTGCTGCGCCATCCGCTGGCGCAGCACGGTCCGCACGGTCTCGGCCCACCCCTCCGGCACCTCGTCCTCGACCCGGTACGCCTCGACGAAGCCTTCGACCCCGCCGCGCCGCAGACCGTGCGCGAGGTCGTCCCAGCGCTCGAGGTCCGCCGGCACGTCCGGGTCGAACGCGGGCGTGATCGCGACGATGCCCGCGACCCGCTCGGGCGCGTCGAGCGCGACGCGCAGCAGCGTGTGCGCGCCCATCGAGGCGCCCGCGAGCACAGCACGGTCCAGGCCGCACCCGTCCATCACCGCCAGCAGGTCGGCGGCGAGATCCTCGTAGCGGTACGAGCGCGCCGGCGACGATCTGCCGTGCCCGCGCGCGTCATACGACACGACGCGGTGTCCGCCTCGCTCCAGCGCCTTCGAGCCCATCACGACGTAACGGCGCGTCGCGGTCAGCCCGTGCAGCAGCACGACCGGGATCCCGTCCGCCGGCCCGGCCTCCTCGACCGCCAGCTCCACCCCATCGCGCACAACGATCCGTTCGGTCATCGACGGAGTCGTATCACTACCCTCATCGGACATGATCTTCGACGTCACCGAACAGGACTTCGAGGCCCAGGTCGTCGACCGCTCGCGCACGATGCCGGTCGCCGTCGACTTCTGGGCCGAGTGGTGCGGGCCGTGCCGGCAGCTCACGCCCGTGCTCGAGCAGGCGGTCACCGCGCGCAAGGGCAAGATCGCGCTCGCCAAGCTCGACACCGACAGAAACCCGTCGATCTCGCAGGCCTTCGGGATCCAGGGGATTCCCGCCGTCAAGGCGTTCAAGGACGGCCGCATCGCCGCCGAGTTCACCGGCGCGCAGCCGCGCGCGCAGGTCGACCGCTTCCTCGACGGGCTCGTCCCCTCCGAGGCCGAGACGCTCGCCGCCGTCGGCGACGAGGCTTCGCTGCGCAAGGCGCTCGAGCTGGAGCCCAACCGCGCCGACGCGCTCGTTCCGCTCGCCCGCCTGCTGCACGCGCGCGGCGAGGACGACGAGGCGCTCGAGCTGCTCGACCGCGCGCCCGGGGACTTCGGCGGCGCCGGCCTCGCCTCGCGCATCAAGCTCCAGCAGGCCGGCACGCCCGATCTCGGCGACGCGTTCGCCGCGCTCGACGCCGGCGACCACGAGCGCGCGCTCGACCTGCTGATCGCGGCGCTGCCGAGCGCCGACGGCGCGAAGGACGAGATCCGCAAGGTCGTCGTCGGCGTGCTCGACGAGCTCGGCGTCGAGCACCCGCTCGCGCGCGACGCGCGCCGGCGCCTCGCCGCGGCGCTGTACTGAAACTACGCGGCCTGCAGGGCCGTCGTCGCGGACGCGAGCGTCCAGAAGCGGTCGCTGCCGGCCGGCTCTGCGACGGCGTCGGAATCCTCCAGCGCAGCGGCGGCCTCCTCCCACTCGATCCCCATCGTGACGGCGACCTCCTGCGTCGCGAGCGGCTCGCCGGCCCACGCGAGCAGCTGCTCGACGCTGTCGGGCGGCTCGCTGCGCGCGAGCGCCGGGTCGAGGTTCGCGACGGCGACCTCGTAGGCGAGCGCCGGCTGGAAGCCGGGCACGTCGATCGCCGCGCCATCCGCGCGCGAGAAGACGAGCGACGGCGCCGTGTAGCGCCAGCCGCCGCCCGGCACCTCGGCCAGCTTGTGCCGCAGCGCCAGGCCCGACGGCGAGGGCGCGCGAGCGGCGGCCATGTCCTCCGCCAGCGCCTGCTCGACCGCCGGATCTGCGCACCAGCGCTCCAGCGCCGCCGGCTCGATGCCGCACTCTCTGGCGGCGCGCGCGAGCGTGAGCGGGTCGTCGAGCACCGCGCAGGCGCGCGTCATCGCGTGCACGCGCAGGCGCCGCAGCAGCGCCTCCTCGCGCCCGGGCGCGTGCAGGCGCACGGCCACGACCGCGCGGCACGCCGGCAGCGTCGCGCCGAGCCGCGGGCGCGGCGTCGTCTCCAGCGGCATGCCGTATCTGCGCGCGAACGACGCGAAGCCGGCGGCCATGCGCTCGGGCGTGAAGCCGCGCCGCTCGTACTCGTCGGGATCGCTCGAGAGGCCGATCAGCCGCAGGCGCCAGTCGAGCCCGTCGCCGTAGAGCCAGCGCAGGCGCCAGCGCATCGGCTCGGCGGACCAGGCCCAAGGGCAAGCGGGATCGGTGTACTCGGTCACGACCAACGACATCGGTGCACATACAACTACCACACGGACGGCGATCTAAACGGACTGCGTTCCGGCGCGTCAGCGCTCGCACATCAGGCGAGCGGCAGCGCGAGCTGATCGGCGCTCGCGGGCACCGGCACGGGACCCTCCCGGTCGTCGGCGAACGAGGCCATCCGCACACCGAGCAGCCGCACCGGACGCGGCGGCGCGTAGGCGCGCAGCAGCTCCAGGGCGACGCTCGTGACGAGCTCGACATCGCACGTCGGCGCGTCGAGCGTGCGCGCCCGCGTCACGTTCGTCCAGTCGTCGAGGCGCACCTTGATGCCGATCGTGCGGCCGCGCCTGCCGCGTCTCGCCAGCCCCTCGCACAGCTCGCGCGCGAGCCGTTGCAGGATCTCCTCCAGCTCGGGCAGCGACGCGATGTCCTCGTCGAAGGTGCGCTCGTTCGAGCGCGACTTCAGCACGCGATCGGTGCTCACCGGCGAGTCGTCGTGGAACCACGCCCTCGCGTGCAGCTCGCGGCCGTGACGTGCGCCGAAGCGCGCGGCCAGCGCGGCCTCCGGCATCCGCTGCAGCGCGCCGATCGTCGCGATGCCGTGCTCGCGCAGGCGCTCGGCCGTCTTCGGGCCGATCCCCGGCAGCCGGCTCGGCGGGTCGCTCGCGAAGCGCTCGGCAGCCTCCTCGCGCCCCATCGCGACGAACCCTCTCGGCTTGCCGAGGTCGCTGCAGATCTTCGCGATCAGGCGGTTCGGCGCGACGCCGACCGACAGCGAGATGCCGGTCCGCTCAAGCACATCCGCGACCAGCTCCCGCAGTACGCGCAGCGGCTTCTCGACACCCGTCAGGTCGGCATAGGCCTCGTCGAGGCCCAGGTGCTGAAGCGGGCCGAGCCGCTCGGTCACGATCTCCCAGACGGCCCGCGAGGCCGCACGGTAGGCCTCGAAGTCGGGCGGCAGGACGATCGCGTGCGGGCACAGGCGACGCGCCCGCGACGCCGGCATGGCGGAGCCGACGCCGTATCTGCGCGCCTCGTAGGAGGCGGTCGTGACGACCGCGCGCGGCCCCGAGCCGGCGACGATCACCGCCTTTCCGCGCAGCTCGGGGCGCCGCAGCAGCTCGACCGACGCGTAGAACGCGTCGCAGTCGAGGTGCGCGATCACGCGCTTGGGCGCGGGCACCAGATCGGCGGCGGCGGGCGGCGAACCCTCGGACATGCAGCTCCGAGAGTACGCCGCCGGCCGGTCAGATCACACGAACATGTGTTCGCGTGCGGACTTGGCGCCTACCGCGTGCTCCACACCACGCCGACGCCGTCGAACCCGAGCCGGCGCGCCGTCGCGCCCGTCAGGTCCCATTCGCGCCCGCCGACGTACGGCCCGCGGTCGATCACGGGGACCGTGACCTCGCGGCCGCGGTAGCGCAGCGTCACCTGGGTGCCGCACGGCAGCGTCTTGTTCGCGACGCCGAGCGTGCCGTAGCCGAGGGTTCCGCCGCACGCGAGCGCGCCGCCGTACAGGTCGTACCACGACGCGAGCGTCGGGCGGAACGCGCGCAGCGTTCCGGCGCCGGCGCGCGTGGCGGCGTTGCGGCTGTCGCCCGCGAAGCGCACGCGCAGCTTCTGCGCACCGGCGCCGCCGGCGACGACGTGCGCGTCGAAGTGGCCGTTGGCGCGCGTGCGGGCGCGCGCGACGACGCGCCAGCGGCCGCCGGAGCCCGCCTCGACGACGATCCGGCGCCCATGCGTGCGCGGCAGCAGCGTCCCGCGCACCTCCGCGGCCCCGCCGGCGTGCACGTCGAAGCTGCGCTGGCCGACGACGAGCCGGCCGGCGACGGCGACCCGCAGGGCGCGGCTGGTCGGCGACGCTTCGGCAGGCGCGACGGCCGCCGCGGCAGCAGCGCCTTCGGGCAGCAGCACGATCCGCAGCGCGCCCGAGCGTTCCAGGCGCACGCTGAAGCGGTAGCGGCCGCCGGCGTCGAGCGTCGTCGTGTCGAGCGGCCGCCAGCGCGCGCCGCGCGGCGCGTACTGCAACGCGACGCTGCGACCGGCGTCAGCCGCCGGGAAGCGCCCGCGCAGGTCGGCGCGCTGGCCGAGTCGCAGGGTCGGGTCCCGCAGCACCGGGGCGGGCGGGACGGTGGACGATCCAGGCGCGTGCGAGGGCTTTGCGAACGCGAGCGCCGTGACGGACAGGGTCGTTCCAAGTGCGAGTGCACCGATCGCGGCATGCCGCGGCGCGATGCGACTCGCTCGTTGCGAGCGCAACAGGTCGTGCCTCCTTCGGTTCGACCGCGCCTACGGGGTTAGCTGTCGGGCTCGCGAAACTGCCTTGATTGCGCCTGCATTCACAGTGAATGAAGGCGCGACAATCGCGCTACTGCGGCAGCAGCCGCAGATTCGCCCCAGCCGAGCGCTCGCACTCACGCCTGGCGATGGTTCCCCCGCTCGTCGCCACACCGGGCAGCGACGATTCGGCAAGTCGATGACCCAGGCAGGGTAACAGGGTCGCGCGGCCCGCGAATGTGCTCGATCTCACACTTCCACGGCCTGCCACAATGGCTGCGTGGCCAACCGCGACCGCCTCACGGGGCTCGACAGCTCCTTCCTGCATCTGGAGCACGACGCTGCGACGCACATGCACGTCGCGTCCTGCATGGTGTTCGACGGGCCGCCGCCGACGCACGACGAGCTGGTCGGGCACGTCGAGGCGCGCCTGCACCTCGTGCCGCGCTACCGCCAGCGGCTCGCGTTCGTCCCGTTCGGCCAAGGTCGCCCCGTGTGGGTCGACGATCCCCACTTCAACACCCGCTACCACGTGCAGCACCACGCGCTGCCGCCGCCGGGCAGCGACGAGCAGCTCAAGCACCTCGCCGGACGCGCCTTCTCGCAGCAGCTCGACCGCAACAAGCCGCTGTGGGAGCTGTGGCTGGTCGAGGGGCTCGAAGACGGCCGCTTCGCGATCCTCGCCAAGACCCACCACGCGCTCGTCGACGGGATCTCCGGCGTCGACATCACGACGGTGCTGTTCGACGTGACGGCCGACCCGGCGCCGACGCCCGGGCCCGAGCAGCCGTGGGTCCCGCGCCCGCTGCCGAGCGGCGCGCAGCTGCTGGCTGACGCGCTGCTGGAGCGCGCGACGGTGCCGGCCGAGGTCGTGCGCGGCATGCGCTCGCTCGTGAGCCGGCCGCGCCGCGTCGCGAAGGAGCTGCTCGGAGACCTGACCGCCGTCGGCTCGTTCACGCTGCCCGGCGCGCGCAGCGCCCCGCCGAGCCCGCTCAACGTGCCGATCGGCCCGCACCGCCGCTTCACCTGGGCTGAGGAGGACCTCGAACGCATCAAGGCGATCAAGAACGCGCTCGGCGGGACCGTCAACGACGTCGTGCTGGCGACCGTCGCCGGCGGCCTCGGCCGCTACCTGCGGGCGCACGGGCACCCGACGATCGACCTGCTGCTGCGCGCGATGATCCCCGTCTCGGTGCGCAGCGAGGAGGCGCGCGGCGCGCTCGGCAACCAGGTCGCGGCCGTGTGGGCGAGCCTGCCGGTCGGCGAGACAGACCCGATCGAGCGGCTCGCGTTGGTCCGCGGCGAGATGGAGGGGCTGAAGGAGTCCCACCAGGCGGTCGGCGCGCGCCTGCTGACCGAGCTGACCGGCTTCGCGCCGCCGACCGTGATGGCGCAGGCGGCGCGGCTGCAGGCGCGCCAGCGCTACTTCAACCTCGTCGTCACGAACGTGCCCGGCCCGCAGTTCCCGCTGTTCGTGCTCGGGCGCCGCATGCGCGCGATCTACCCGATGGTGCCGCTCGCCCAGAACCTCGCGCTGGGGATCGCGATCATGAGCTACGACGGCACGCTCGCCTTCGGGCTCAACGCCGACTTCGACGCGCTCCCCGACCTCGAGCTGCTCGCCGCTCAGCTCGCCGAAGCGCTCGACGAGCTGGCCGTCGCGGCCGGCCTGCCGCCGCGACGCGGCGGGCGCAGACGCCGCTCGCGGCGCCGCACGCCGAGCAGCAACGGCCGCCTCGCGGCGCAGGCGGGCACGGCGAGCTGACGCTCCGTCGGCCCGGCGTGGCATCGTCCACGTCACCGTCCATGGAGTCCGCCAGCCCCTCCCCCAGACCGTCGCACAACCGCCTGCGCCGCATCGGCGTCGGGCTGCTGACGCTGCTCGTCGCGATCGGCGGCTTCGTGCTGGTGCTGCTGTTCTTCGAGGGCCGCGACACCTCGCAGGTGCCCAACGCGACGAACGCCTCGCAGGGGCCCGGCCAGCCGGTCGCCGACCAGCGCAGCGCACGCACGCCCGCGCGGATCCTGCGAGACGGCACGCGGCTGAGCGAGGACCAGCTCCTGCACGCGCTCCAGGTCGGCGACGTCGTGCTGCTCTACGGCGGAACCGGCGCGCCGCCGCCCGCGCTGCGCGCGCTGCAGCAGCAGGTCAGCGGCTCGTTCGACCCGGTGCTCGCGGCCAACGGGGCCGCCGTGATCCTCGGCTACCAGCCGGGCACCGACGGCGTGACCGCGCTCGCCTGGCGGCGCGAGCTGCGCACGCCGAGCGCCTCGGACCCGGCGCTCTCGCAGTTCGCGAACTACTGGCTCGGGCGCAGCGGCAGCGGCTGAGCGCGCGGCGCCTGCACGCGGGCGCCCGTCATCGCGCATCGGCGGTTGCGATGATCTCCGCCCATGGCACCGTCGAGCGGCCCCCTGAGCATCGCGCTCTGCCAGATGAACGCCGTCGTGGGCGACATCGCCGGCAACGAGCGGGCGATCCTCGACGCGATCGGCCACGCCCGCGACGGCGGCGCACAGCTCGTCCTCTTCCCCGAGCTGGCGCTGACCGGCTACCCGCCCGAGGACCTGCTGCTGAAGGAGCACTTCCTGCGCGACGCGCGCGCGGCGCTGGACCGCATCGCCGCCGCGACGACCGGGATCGTCGCGCTCGTCGGCTTCCCCGAGCGCGAGGACGACGTCTACAACGCGCTCGCGGTGCTCGCCGACGGCGCCGTGCAGGCCGTGTACCGCAAGGTCCACCTGCCCAACTACGGCGTCTTCGACGAGCAGCGCTACTTCCAGAGCGGCACCGGACCCGCGCTGATCGAGCTGGGCGGGCACAAGGTCGGCCTGACGATCTGCGAGGACATCTGGGAGCCGGGGCCGCCGGCCTCGACCGAGGCGCGCGCCGGCGCGACGCTGATCGTCAACGTCTCCGCCTCGCCCTACCACCGCGGCAAGGGCCTGGAGCGCGAGCGGATGCTCGCCCAGCGCGCGCGCGACAACCTCTGCGCGATCGCCTTCTGCGCGCTCGTCGGAGGGCAGGACGAGCTGGTCTTCGACGGCCACTCGCTCGTGCTCGACCACGACGGCGAGACGATCGCGCGCGCGGGCCAGTTCACCGAGGAGCTGCTGTTCGCGACGGTCGACGTGGAGGCGGCGCAGACGCAGCGGCTGCGCGACGCGCGCCAGCGTGCACCGGCGCGCGAGGCGCGCGAGGCGGTGCCGACGCTCGCGCGCCTCGCACTCCCGCAGCCCGCCTCCGGCGGCACTCCGGAGGACCACGTCGGCGGCGCGATCGCGCCGCTGCTCGCGCCCGCTGCCGAGGTCTACGGCGCGCTCGTCACCGGCCTGCGCGACTACGTCGCCAAGAACGGCTTCAGACGTGTCGTGCTCGGCCTCTCCGGCGGGATCGACTCCGCGCTCGTCGTCTGCATCGCCGCCGACGCGCTCGGCCCCGACGGCGTCGCGGCCGTCGTGATGCCGTCGCCGTACTCGTCGGAGGAGACTCAGTCGGATGCGCGCACGCTCGCCAAGCACCTCGGCGTCGAGCTGTTCGAGCTGCCGATCGAGCCGGCGATGCGCGCCTACGACGCCGCCCTCGCCGAGGTCTTCGAGGGCACCGAGCCCGGCCTCGCCGAGGAGAACGTGCAGGCGCGCATCCGCGGCAACCTCGTGATGGCGCTGTCCAACAAGTTCGGCTGGCTCGTGCTCGCGACTGGCAACAAGTCGGAGATGTCCGTCGGCTACTCGACGCTCTACGGCGACCTCGCCGGCGGCCTCGCCGTCATCAAGGACTGCCCGAAGACGGTCGTCTACGAGCTGGCACGCCACGTCAACGAATCGGATCCCGCCCGCCCCGAGCGGATCCCGCAGTCGATCATCGACCGTGCCCCGAGCGCCGAGCTGCGCCCCGACCAGCGCGACGAGGACTCGCTGCCCCCCTACGCCGTGCTCGATCCGATCCTCGACGCCTACGTCGAGGACGACCTCGGGCGCGAGCAGCTGCTGCTGCGCGGCTTCGACGCCGCCGACGTCGACCGCGTGATCGCGCTCGTCGACCGCGCCGAGTACAAGCGCCGCCAGGCCCCGCCGGGCATCAAGGTCACCAGCCGCGCCTTCGGCCGCGACCGCCGCGTACCGATCACGAACAGATACGGAGGGTGACGTCGCGCGCAGGTCGCCGCTTGCGGTGACCGGAGCGCGAAACTACGTCCTCGCGGGCCGCACCGCGATCGTCATGCGCGTCGTCGCGCACAGGCGGTCGTCGTCGTCGCGGATCTCGACGTCCCACAGCCACGTCGTTCTGCCTCTGTGAAAGGGCCGCGCCGTGGCGTGGATCGTGCCGTCGAACATCGGGCGCAGGAAGCTCGTGCTGTTCGACAGGCCCATCGCGTGCATGCCCTGCTCGTGCACGCCGATGAACGTGCCCATCGAGGCGAGCGACTCGGCGACCGCGGCGAACACGCCGCCGTGGACGAGCCCGAACGGCTGCTTCAGCTCCGGTCTGACGGGGACGGTCGCGGTGATCGAGCCGTCGTCGGCGACGCGCACGTCGTGCATGCCGATGAGCGCGTCGAACGTCGGGGGCTGGGGCTCGGCGCTCACGGCGTGCAACGATAGAGCGAACCGACCCGGCCGAGCGCCGCCGTCCTCTACGCTTGATGGCAGTGAGCGGCCTGGAGACGCTTCCCCCCGACCAGCGCGCCGTCCTGCAGCTGATCCTCGTGCAGGGTCGCGGCTACGGCGACCTCGCGGCGACGTTGAAGCTCGACGCCGCCGCGGTGCGCGAGCGCGCGGTCGCCGGGACCGCGGCGTTCGGCCTGCCGGGCACCGGCGAGGTCGACGAGGCGACGCGCGGCCGCATCGTCGACTACATGCTCGGCCAGCTCGACGACGGCGAGCGCATCGTCGCGTTCGCCGAGCTGGGCGAGTCGCCCGCAGCGTGTCGCTGGGCGCAGGCGCTGCGCGAGCGGCTCGCGCCGATCGCGCGCGAGGAGCTGCCCGAGGTGCCCGCGTCCGCCGTCGCGCCCGCGACGAACGGCAGTGCCGCGCACGCCGAGGTCGCGACCGCGCTGGCTACGGCCCCCGTCGCGCCGGCGCCCGTAACACCGCAGCCGGCCGCCGTCGCAGCAGTGGCGCCCGCGCCGATTCCCGCGGCAGCGCCAGCCTCGGCGCCGGCCGCGCCGACGCCCGGCGGCACCACACCGCCGAGCCCTCCGGGCAGTGCCCCCGCCCCGCCGAGCGGACCGAACGGCCCGCGCCCCTCGCGCCTCGGCGGCGCGATCCTGATCGCCGGCGCGGCCGCGCTCGCGATCGTGCTGGCGATCGTCTTGATCGGCGGCGGCGACGGCGGCAGACCCGCCGCGACCGGCACCGCACAGACACAGGCGAACACGAGCCCGCAGCCGTCGACGAGCACGAACGGGACGACCACCGCCGCGAGCAGAGCGCCGGCTGCCAGACCGGTCGCAGCCGCGGTCCTCAGAGCGCCCGCCGGCGGCAGAGCCATCGGCGCCGGCATCGTGCAGCAGTCGGCGAACGGCAGCCGCCTGCTGGCCGTCGAGGCGGCGAGACTCCCGGCCAACGGCGCGCAGGACAACTACGCGATCTGGCTGCAGGGCTCCGCCGGAAGCAGATTCCTCGGCTTCGTCCCGTCCAAGGTCACCTCGGCCGGCACCTTCACCGTCAGCTCCTCGCTGCCCAGAGGCCTCGACCTCGCCGGCTACGGCACACTGCTCGTCACGCGCGAGGGCGTGACCGCCGTGCCGACGACGCCTGGCACCGTGGTCCTCAGCGGCGCGCTCAGACCGACGGGCTGAGCAGGCCGTCCAGCGCCGCGAGCGCCTCAGCGAGCTGTCTGCGCGCCGCCCGCTTGAACAGGAACGGTGCCAGCCGCGACCAGCCGAGCAGCCGCTGGCGCAGCTCGATCGTCACCGTCGTCGCGCCGCCGTCCGCGGACGCCAGCTCGACCGTGGTGACCGCCTCCGCCAACAGCCGCTGAAAGGGCGTGCCGGCCAGCTCCTGCTCCCACGCCAGGCGGCGCAGCTCCTCGCGCTCGAGCACGCGGTAGTCGGCGCGCACGCCTCTGCCTGCCGCCGTGCCGAGCACCTGCGTGAAGCGCTCCTGCTCGACCGCCTCCATCCGCACGACACGCGGCCACCAGCGCGCCTGATGCCAGGGGTCGGCGAGCACGGCCCACACCGCGTCGGGCGAGGCCGCGAGCGTGCGGCTGACGCGCGTCGTCGGCACCGCGCCGGAGACTAGAAGCTCAGCCCGCGATGTTGCGCAGGTCGCGTATCAGCAGCAGGTGCTTGAGGTACGTCGCGACGGCGGCGAGGTTCTCGAGCGTCTCGACCGCTTCTCTGCGCCGCTCCGGATTGCGCGACCTCAACGCCGGCGCGAGGATCTGCTGCAGCAGCGCGGCCTCGCGGTCGGCGGAGGTGCGGAAGACGCGCAGGTTGCGCCCGGCCACGCCGTAGCGCGCCAGCTCGGCGAC
>CAZGJV010000023.1:0-50012 GCA_964525715.1 uncultured Conexibacter sp.
TGGCGGCCGTCGTCGAGCGTCAGCTCGGCGCCGTGCAGCGCTCGCAGCCCGACCGCCTTGCACGCCTGCGCGTGCTCCATCGCGCCGCAGACGTTGTCGTGATCGGTCAGCGCGAGCGCCTCGTGCCCCAGCTCGCGCGCCGCGGTCGCCAGCTCGTCCGGCAGCGATGCGCCGTCGAGGAACGAGAAGGCGGAGTGCGCGTGCAGCTCGACATAGGACACGAACACATGTTCGATGCCCACATCTATGTTGGCTACCGCCGAAAGGTGGAGACGTGTCGCCTCGACGCCGTCCGCTCCACCGCTCACCGCTGCACGAACCAGCCGCCGCCGCGCAGGTCGTGGAAGACGACGACGTTGCGGCCGCAGGTCGTGACGAGCTCCCAGTAGCGGCGGCGGACGGGGCTGCCGTTCCACCAGCGGTCCTCCACGAGCCAGGACTCGCGCACGGCGTCGACCTCCCGCCCGTCGACCGTGTGGGGGCGGCCGTCGGCGGGATCGGCGTCGACGTGCGCCCGGCGCGGCTGCGCGAGGCGGTGCGCGCGACTCATTCGAACGGCGTCAGCACGGCGCGGCGCTCGGGCACGCGCGAGTCGAACTCGACCGCGAGCACGCGCAGCGCGGCGTCCGGACCGGCCGCCGCGCGCGCCTGGCGGACCGCCTCGCGCAGGCGCGAGCGGCGCACCGCCTCCGCCTCGTCGAGCAGCGAGCGCTGATCGCAGGCGGGCGGCCCGAAGCGCTCGACGGCGAGTCGCAGGCGCTCGGCCGGCGCCGGCAGCAGCGCGAGCCGCTGCGCGAGCGCGAGCCGCATCCGCAGCGGGTCGGCGAGCGCTTCGCGGAACGGGACCTGCTCGCGCCAGGTGCCGCCCTCGACCAGCTTCGCCGCCAGCACGACCGCGCGCAGCGTGCGCTCGCGCCGCTCGCGCCGCGCGAGCAGCCGGTCGACGAGCAACTGCAGCGCGCGATCGAGCTGCACGCCCGACAGCGCCTCCGGCAGCTCCAGCTCCTCGGCCAGGCGCTCGGGCGGCCGGCGCGGGTCGAGCTTCCCGTCGCGCCCGCGCGCGAGCTCGTGCGCGAGCAGCCCCGGCGCGCCGAAGCGATCGGCGACGGCGCCGCGCGGCAGCGCCGCCAGCTCGCCGAGCGTCTCGATCCCCAGCCGCGCGAGCGGCTCGGGCAGCGCCGCCGTCTCGTGCCGGCCGCGCAGCAGCGCGACCGGCAGCGCCGCGAGGTAGGCGGCCGCCTCGGCCTCCCCGCCGGCGACGACCACCGGCCGCCGCACCCGCGCGCGGGAGGCGGCCGCAAGCGCGCAGAAGCGCGACGGGCCGGCGCCGAGCCGCGCCGGCTGGCGCAGCGCGCCGCGCGCGGCGGCGAGCACGTGCTCGAGCGAGCCGCCGTGCAGGCGCAGCAGCCCGCGCGCGGCGAAGCAGGCAAGCCCGGGCCGTTCCGGTTCGACCGCCGCCCCGATCGACTCCAGCCGCACGAGCAGCCGCTCCCAGCGGTCGGCGACGCCCGCCGGGTCCGGCGGCACGAGCTTCAGCGTCGGGCAGCGCGCGAGCGCCTCGCCGAGCGGCGTCCCGGCGCGCACGCCGAACGCCTCCGCAGCCGGCGAGCACTCCCCCACGCGCTGCTCGCGTCCGGGCTCCGGCGCCAGCGCCGCCGGCGTGCGCAGCAGCTCCTCGCGGTCGCCGGCGGCGACGGTCAGCTCGAAGCGGGGCAGCAGGACGCAGACGACGGACACGAACGCATGTTCGCCCCGTCGCCTGCCGTCCACCACCACCCGCAGGCGGAAGACCACCGCCCGGAAGTGGAGCGCGGCCGCCGCCCGGCGCACAGGCGCCGGGCGGCGGGGCCTGCTATCAGACTCCCTTGAGTCCGACGTCGTTGGTGACGATCATCGTGTTGTGGCCACCGCTGGACGGGAGGCCGAGCTTCAGGTTGACGAGCGGGTTGAAGATGCCGAACAGGCCGCAGCCCGAGGCACCCGGAATCGAGAACGAGTTGTCGACGCTGATGGAGTTTCTGATGATCAGGGCCCCTTCGACGAACGAGATTTCGCCGGTGCTGCCGGTGATCGGTCTGTTCGGCGGCGGCGGGCTCGTCGTCCCGGTCGTGAAGTTGACGTGCGCCGGGCTGCTGTTCGTGCCGATGTAGCAGCCTGAGCCGAGTATCGGGTTTTCGAGGTGGATCTTGACCGGAATCGAGACGGTCGCCTTCGCGAATTCGATTTCCATTCTGATTTCGGACGGGGAGCCGGCGAGTTCCGCTATCCCGTTCACCGCGTTGCCCGGAATCGGGAATTCGATGCCGAGGATCCCGCCGGGAATCCTCACCGGTCTGGCGAAGAAGCCCGTCGTGCCGGTCGGCGGGTAGAACACGGCCGGTCTGACCGAGTTGTCGAGCCCGCCGCGGATCTCGAGCGATTCCCCGAGCGGCACCGTGAAGCCCTTTATTTCGAGGCTGCCGGTCACGCTCTGGATGTCGACGCACCCGAGTACGGCCGGATTCGATCTCGGACAATCCGAGAAGTTCGGGAAGGCCGCCTGCGCGGCGCCTCCCGCGACGAGCCACGCCATCGTGGCGATCGCCGCGACCATCGCAAGGCAGTGCTTGCGTCTCATGGGTCTCTCCGCCTTTCTCCACGCTGCGCGCGGATGTCGACCAGCGACGCTCGGGTCCTGGCGCGATGCGAGCGCGGCGCGAAGCGCTGAGCTCTGTCCCCCATCGCCAGGAGGCGAGACGCCGAGCACAAACCCCCAGTTCGCGCTCTGTTGAGACACTAGAAACCTGGATGGCTCCGTGTCAAGGGCGCGCGCACCACATGGTCAGGATGGATTCCGCTGCGCCAACTCTCGGCGTCCGACCCGGAACGTCGCCGCAGGGGCCGCCGGGCGCCTCTCCACCGCACGCGGCGAGCCTCCGCGCGCAGCCTCGCCCCGGCGCTAGGGTGGCGCGATGACGACCGCCGGCCCCTCCCGCTCCGTGACCGACGCGTACGTGCTCGACGCCGTGCGCACGCCGTTCGGCCGCTACGGCGGCGCACTCGCGGGCGCGCGGCCGGACGACCTCGCGGCGCAGGTCGTGAGAACCGTGGTGGAACGCTCGCCGGGACTCGACCCGGCCGCGATCGACGACGTCGTCTTCGGCAACGCGAACGGCGCCGGCGAGGAGAACCGCAACGTCGCGCGCATGGCGGTGCTGCTGGCGGGACTGCCGACGTCGATCCCCGGCACGACCGTGAACCGCCTGTGCGCCTCGTCGCTGGAGGCGGCGATCGGGGCGAGCCGCGCCATCGAGTGCGGCGACGCCTCGCTCGTGCTGACGGGCGGCGTCGAGTCGATGAGCCGCGCGCCGTGGGTGCTCGCCAAGCCCGAGAAGAGCTTCCCGCGCGGCGACGAGACGCTTCACTCCACGACGCTCGGCTGGCGGCTCGTGAACCCGCGCATGCCGGAGCGCTGGACGATCTCGCTGGGCGAGTCGACCGAGCGCCTGGCGGACAGATACGGGATCTCGCGCCAGGCGCAAGACGCCTTCGCAGTGCGCAGCCACCGGCTCGCGGCGGCCGCCTGGGAGACCGGCTTCTACGACGACTGGGTCGTCCCGGTGCCCGACGCGGAGCTGGCGCGCGACGAGATCATGCGGCCCGATTCGTCGGTCGAGGCGCTGGCGCGGCTGAAGCCCGCGTTCCGCCCGGCCGACGACGGCGGGACGGTCACGGCCGGCAACGCCTCCGCCCTGAACGACGGCGCCGCGGCCGTGCTGATCGGGAGCGCGCAGGCAGCCGCGGAGATCGGCCGCGAGCCGCTCGCGCGGATCGCCGGGCGCGGGGTCTCCGGCGTCGACCCGGACGTGTTCGGGATCGGCCCGGTGCAGGCGGTCGAGCGCGCGCTGGCACAGGCCGGGATCGGCTGGGGCGACGTGTCGGTGCTGGAGCTGAACGAGGCGTTCGCCGCCCAGTCGCTCGCGTGCCTCGCCGAGTGGACCGAGCTGGATCCCGAGCGCGTGAACGTCAACGGCGGAGCGATCGCGCTCGGCCATCCGCTCGGCGCGAGCGGTGCCCGGGTCCTTTCGACCTGCGCTTACGAGCTGCGCCGTCGGGGCGGCGGCTGGGGCGTCGCGACGCTGTGCATCGGGGTCGGCCAGGGGCTGGCGGTGGTGCTGGAGGCCTGAGAGCTCGGTGCGGCGGTCACGCCGTATGCGGGATCAGGCCGATCTGGGCGAGCATCCCCTCGTCGCTGAGGTAGCCGTGGGCCTCGATGACCTTGTCCTGGAGCACGGAGGCGATCATCGCGGAGTCGGTGATCAGCTCGTCCCCGACCCGCAGCTTGGAGAGCACCAGGAAGCCGCCGGGCCGCAGCGGCCGGATCTCGCGGATGTGCACTCGGAAGTCGGCGCCGACGCCGTCGAGCTCGGCGACCCACCGCCGCAGCCCCGCGTGGCCGTGGTAGGTCCTGCGATGGCCCACCAGCGAGGTGGGGCGAAATACGATGCGCGGATGCGCCAGCGCCACGAGCGCGTCGGCGTCGCGATCGTTGAACGCCTCGACGAACTTACGTGCGAGCGCGGTGAAGACGTCCCGGCCGGGGCTTAAATCGAGCCCACGACCGTCGAAGGGAGACTGAGATGCGGTTACCGCGACAGCGTGCGGCTTGGTCATGACGAGACTCCTCGAGTCGCTGGATTGGCGAAGCTCGGAAGTCAGGCGGCGCTGCACGCTCCCCCAAGGCACGGAAGCAGGCACCCCGTCGCGAATGCCCTCCTGTCCGTCGAGCCTACGCGCCTCGCCACCGCGATGCAAATGCGGCGGGCGACGGCGGCTCAGCGCACCGTCGGCACGTCGTCGACGAGGTCGGTCGGCGCCAGCACGAAGATCTCGCACAGCATGTCGGGGTCCTGCTGGTTGCCGCTCATGAAGCCGACCACGCGCCGGCCGGTCGCCTGCTGGATGACGGCCTCGAAGCGGTCGCGCATGACGTCCTGGAACGCCATCCGCTGGAGGATCACCTCGTGGCCGCGGCCTGCGTCGCGCAGCGTCTCCTCGACGCGCGTGAAGCCGCCGCGCAGCAGGCAGACGACAAGGTCGTCCTCGTAATACGTCTTGGCCCGCGTCGGGCCCTTGCCGTAGAACTCCTTGAACAGTGCGACGAGACCGTCGGAGACGGCCGTCAGGATCTCGCCGCGCGCCATGCGCGCCGCGTCATGACCTGGCGCCACCGGCTGATCGTGGCCGCGATCGCTCACCGTCTCATCGTAGCCCTACCATGAGGTGAGAGGCCCGACCGCTCGGTCGGCGTCCGCACGGCTCTCGCTCTCCGCCACGCGCACGCACGCCTCCCGTCGAGGGTGGGAAGGCACGGGGTCGCGATGCTGCCCGACGGATGCTTGGACGGCGACGAGCTGCTCGACGCGGTGAGCGCGGAGATGTCCGCGCTGCACGAGCGCTACTACGGCCGCGCGCCGGCGAACACGAAGACCCGCATGATGGGCGACGACCTCCTGGCGTGCGTGCTCGGCGGCGTCTACAACGATGTCGAGAAGACGCTGATCGAGCTCGAGCGCAGCGCGATCGTGCAGGAGACGCGCAGCGCCTTTCAGAATGCGATGCAGCACAAGTTCATCGCCGCGGTCGAGCGCCTCAGCGGCCGTCGCGTGCTCGCCTTCATCTCCAACCACCACATCGGCCCCGACCTCGAGGTCGAGCTGTTCGTGCTCGCCGCGCCGGGATGAAGATGGAGGGCGGTCCCTTCCAAGCCCACGACCGGCTGGCGACGACTGCGGCCTATCTGAACGTCGCTGTCTGCGACGGAGAGATGGCGAATTCCCCGGACGCTATGAGCGTCGGCGGGCAGGGGAAGCCCCCTCTGAACAGCGTCCAGGAGGTCCCTCTTAGGATCCTCGCCAGACTACTGGTGAATGACCATAGCGTCCCCGTTGAACCTACGTATAGGCAAAGGACACCGAAGATTCTGAACGAGATGGTGCCGGTCGCTATGGCGTATAGGATCCCGGTCACGGCGTTCGGCAATATGCCTAGCACCCTGACTATTCTTATCCTCCAGGGGAGACTTAGGGCGAATATCGATTCAGCTTCCGTGCATTCCGACCACGCCTCTTCTCTGATCTGGCCGAGTGTGCCGCCTTCTCTTTCGATCGACGCTATCGACCTTTCGAATTCACCCGAGAGCGTCACATGGCATCTCACTTCTATTCCTTCGCCTGAGTAGGTGACAGCTCCGCTCGAGGCCGCCGTGAATTCGCCTGCAGGTTCCAATGTCATCGTGGTGGCGACCGCGCTGCCGCCGGTGAGTGCGCAGACGAGGGCGACGAACAGCGTGACGCCCGTGGCGCGCAAGGCATGAGACATGTGAGAGACCTTTCGCTGCGTTGACGAGCACATCCCACGGTGCGAGGCCGCGTGCACTCATTCCCCCTTTCCCCCGATGGCGCAATCGAATTCTAATGCCTACTGGCTGCCCGGCCAAACCGCTCGCCGGCCCCCACGCGTTGGCGCGCGGGCGCCGCGATCGCCCTCAAGCGTCTGACCTCCCCCGGTCATGGGTAGATGCAGCACAAGGCGCTGCGATGGGCACCTCAGGCAGATCAGGCACCCCGGGCACGGACGGGCCGCGCGAGCGCGCCGGGGCCGAGGCCGAGGTCGCGGCGGTTCTCGCGAAGGTGTGGGCGCGCCGTCGCGACGGCGTGCTGGAGCAGGTCGGGCTGCTGGAGACCGCCGCCGCCGGCCTCGCAGGCGGCACGCTGCCGGAGGCAGATCGCGCTGCGGCGGCCGCGGCGGCGCACCGGCTGGCGGGATCGCTCGGCATGTTCGGGCTCGTGGACGGCTCGGCGCGGGCGCGCGAGGCGGAGCTGCTGCTCGGCGGCACCTCCCTCGCCCCCGCCGACGCGCCGGCGCTCGAGCGGCTGGCCGCCGCGCTGCGCGCACAGGTCGAGGCGACGGCGCAGCTCGGCGAGGCGCCGCCGCCTGCCGACCCTCCAGCCGAGGACGCCCCGCTGCTGCTCGTGGTCGAGGACGACGAGGCGCTTGCGGAAGCGGTCGCGGTCGAGGCGCAGCGGCGGGGCATGCGCGTCGAGCTGGCCGGCTCGGCGCAGCAGGCGCTCGCGGCGATCGCGCGCGAGCGGCCCGACGCGGTCGTGCTCGATCTCGTCCTGGGCGACGGCACGGCCGGCGCGTATGCGCTGCTGTCCGAGCTCGAGACGCGGCTGCCGGCGGTCCCGGTGCTCGTCTCGACCGTGCGCGACGAGCTCGCCGACCGCGTCGAGGTCGCGCGCCGCGGCGGCCGCGGCTTCCTGACGAAGGAGCGCACGCCGGGCGAGGTGGTCGAGCACGTCACGCGGCTGCTGGAGCGCTCGCGCACGAGCGGCATCACGCTGCTCTACCTCGACGACGACCCGGCGATGCTCGACGCGGTGCGCGAGCTGCTCGCGCACGAGGGGCTGCGCGTCGTCACGCTGGAGGATCCCCAGCGCCTGTGGGACGAGCTCGAGCGCGTCCAGCCCGACCTCGTGCTGCTCGACGTCGAGATGCCGCAGGTCAACGGGATCGAGCTGTGCCGCGTGCTGCGCAACGACCCGCAGTGGGCGACCGTCCCGGTGGTGGTCCTGACCGCGCTGCGCGACCACGAGACGATCGAGCGGATCTTCGCCGCGGGCGCCGACGACTACCTCGCCAAGCCGATCGTCGAGGCGGAGCTGCGCGTGCGCGTGCGCAATCGCATCGAGCGCCTGGCGCTGCATCGCGCGCTGGCCGAGGTCGACAGCCTCACGAGCGTCGCCAACCGCCATACGGCGATCCAGAGCATCGAGCGGCTGCTGCGGCTCGCGGCCCGCCAGCACCAGCCGCTGGCGCTCGCGATGCTCGACCTCGACCACTTCAAGCTCGTCAACGATCGCCACGGTCACGCCGCCGGCGACGCGGTGCTGCGCCGCCTCGGCACGCTGCTGCGCCAGACGCTGCGCGGCGAGGACGTCGTCGGGCGCTGGGGCGGCGAGGAGTTCGTGATCGCGATGTTCGGCACGACGGGAGCCGACGCGCGCGCGCGGCTCGCGCATCTGCGCGCCGCCTTCGAGCGCGAGTCGTTCGGCGGCGCCGGCGGCGAGACGTTCGGCGTGGGCTTCAGCGCCGGCGTCGCCTGCTTCGCCGACGACGGCCGCGACCTCGCGACGCTGCTGGCGGCGGCCGACGAGGCGCTCTACCGCGCGAAGGACGCGGGTCGCGGGCACGTTCTGCTGGCGGGCGAGACGCCGTGATCGCGCTGCTCGCCCGCGGCGGGCTGGGCGTCCTCGTCGTCGTCGTGATGGCGGGCGCGATCCCGCTGCTGGCAGCCTGCTGGCAGTTCCTGCTGATCGGCGTGCACGGCGTGCGCAACCACCTGGGCGCCGTCGCCGACGTGACGCCGCGCACCGCGATCGTCGTGCCGGCCTGGAACGAGGGCGCGGTCGTCGGCGCGACCGTCGAGCGGCTGCTCGCGATGGACTATCCGCGCGACGCGCTGCGCGTCTACGTCGTCGACGACGCCAGCACCGACGAGACACCCGCGGTGCTGGAGGCGAAGGTGCGTGCGCATCCCGGCCGCGTCTGGCACCTGCGGCGCGAACAGGGCGGCGAGGGCAAGGCGCACACACTCAACCACGGCTTGCGCACGATCCTCGCCGACGACTGGGCCGAGGCGGTGATGATCATCGACGCCGACGTGATCTTCGTCGACGACGCGCTGCGCAAGATGGCGCGCCACCTCGCCGATCCCGGCGTCGGGGCGGTGACCGCCTACATCAAGGAGGGCAGCAGACCGGCGAACTACCTGAATCGCTTCGTCGGCTACGAGTACATCACCGCGCAGGCGGCCGCCCGCCGTGCGCAGAACGTGCTCGGCGCGATGGTGTGCCTGGCCGGCGGCGCGCAGCTGCACAGCCGCACGAGCCTGGAGGCGATCGGCGGGCGGATCGACACGAGCTCGCTGGCGGAGGACACGTTCACGACGTTCATGACCCAGCGCGAGGGCCGCCGCGCGGTGTTCGAGGGCAGCGCGATCGTGTGGGCCGAGGAGCCCGACACGATCGGCGGGCTGTGGAAGCAGCGGCTGCGCTGGGCGCGCGGCAACGTGCAGGTCACCAAGCGCTACAAGCGCTTGTGGTTTCGCAAGTGGCGCGACCGCCGCCTCGGCGGCCTCAGCTTCGGCGTCTTCTGGTTCTCGATCTTCCTGATGCCGCTGTTCATGATCGGCTCCTCGGCGAGCCTCGTGACGCTGTACTTCATCGACGACCCGCTCGCCTGGCGCGTCTTCCACCTGCTGTGGATCACCAACGCCGTCGTCTACCTGTTCGTGACGTTCTTCTCGTTCGCGATCGATCCGCAGACCGCGCGGCGCAGCTGGCGCGAAGGGATCCTCTTCCCCGGCGTCGTGTCGCTGACGATCATCCTCGCGACGTGCCTGCCGCCGCTGTTCGATCGCTGGGTGCCGGACGCGCTGCGCGCCGCCGGGTTGACGCCCGGCCGTGCCGTCGCGCATGCGGCGATCCTGTTCGCCTACGCCTGGCTGTCGTGCTCGATGCTCGTCGCATGGGCCGCCAAGCTGCTCGAATCGCGCGGCCGCTGGCGGCTGCTGTCCCCGCTGTTCGTCTACGTCGCCGGCTACGGCCCGCTGCTGTGTGCCATAACGTTCGCCGCATACATCTACGAGGCGCGCGGCGCGGAGATGACGTGGGACAAGACCGAGAAGACCGGGAAGGTCGCGCTCGCGTAGCCGTCCCCGCGCCCGCGTTCGCAGACGAGGTTCGCCGCGACCGGCGCTTCGAGCGCCGGCTGCTCCTCAAGGAGGCGCTGATCCTGCTGGCGATCGCGCTGCTGGTCCTCGCGCGGGTGCTGTTCCTGCACTGACCCGCGCCTACGCGCCGGCCAGCTCGCGCAGCACGGCGAGCGCGTAGTCGTAACGGCCGATCGTCTCGCGGCGGTGGCTGTCGGTGCTCAGCAGCAGCGGCACGCCGCGCGCGAGGAACGGCCGCAGCGTCGCCGCGCAGGGGCAGCGCCAGCGCTCGCTGACCTCGATCCGCGCGCCGGCGACGGCTGCGGCGGCGGCAAGCGCGTCGATCAGCTGCGGCGGCACGTCCGCCTCGGCGAGGCCGATCTTCGGCAGCACGCTGAAGAGGTGGGCGATCACGACGACGCCGGGGCGGCGCGCGAGCGCTTGGGCGGTCGCGGTCACGATCGACTCGAGCACGTCCGCGCGCGCGAGCGAGCCGTCGGCGAGCCGCTCGCGCACGTCGCGGGGGTTCGCGGGTCCGTTCGCGAGCGGGACCTGGTGGTCGGCCGCGAAGATCCAGTCGACGCCGGCCATGTCGCCGGGCGGAACGTCGAGCGCGCCGGACGTGTCGAGCAGCTTCGCCTCGATCCCGCACCGCAGCGCGAGCTGCGTCTGCGCGCCGGCGCGCGCGACCGCGGCGGCGTAGTCGGGCACCCAGTCGGTGACCTCGCGCACGTGGTCGACGCACGTCAGCTCGAGCAAGCCGATCCGCTCGGCCTGCGCGACGTTGTCCTCGATCGTGTCGGCGCCGTCGGAGAAGCGCGAGTGCACGTGCATGTCCTGGCGCGCGAGCGCGGCGGGGTCGAGTGCCGTCGCGCTCATCCCGCTCCCCCGTTCAGCCGCGCGGCCGCCCGCTGCTGGGCGGCGATCTGCTCGTAGGGCAGGAAGCGCTCCTCCAGGTAGCGCACCATCGCGATCTCCTCGAACGGCAGCGGCGCGCGCGGGGTCGGCGCGCCGAGCGCCTCGCCGACCGCCAGCGAGGGCATGTCGACGCCCGCCGCGACCGTCAGCGGCATCGTGCCGGGAAAGCGCGGGTTGACCTCCAGCAGCGCTGGCTCCCCGCCGGGCGCCTCCTTCGCCTGCACGTTGGCCACCGTCGTGAGGCCGATCGCCTGCGCGACCGTGGCGCCGAAGGACTCCAACCGCTCGTCGCGCAGCGTGCGGCCGGTGATCGCGATCCCGGAGTCGATCTTCAGCCGCGCGCGCGGAACGACCGCGAGCACGCTCCCGTCGGCCGCCGCGAGCACGTCGAGCGAGTACTCGGCGCCGGGCAGGTGCTCCTGCACGAGCAGCGTGCCGTCGCGCGGCAGGCGCTCGAGCCGTTCGCGCTCTTCCAGCAGCTCGATGCCGCGCGAGCCGCTGCCGCTGCGCGGCTTGACGATCGCCGGCAATGCCGGCGCGGCCGGGTCGAAGCCGGCGTCGACCAGCCAGGTGCCGGGGACGCGCACGCGGCCGGCGCAGCGTCCGTGCAGCGCCCACTTGTCGAGGCAGACCGCGAGCGTCTGCTCGCTGGCGAGCACCAGCTTCACGCCGGCCCGGGCGAACTGCTCCCGCATCGCGGCCAGCGGCAGCAGCTCGCTGTCGACGGTCGGGACGACGACGCCGACGTCCAGCTCGCGGCAGAGGCCGAGCAGGTGCGCGGCGAAGGCGGGATCGTCGCCGCGGCGCAGGATCGCGCGCTGCGCCTCGGGCACGAGGTAGAGGCCGGCGGCGTAGGGGTCGATGTCGGCGGCGAAGATCGTCAGCTGCTCGCTTGCGATCGCGCGCATCACCGAGACCCCCGACGGGCCGCCGACGCCCGTCACCAGCACGCGGCCGGGTCGCTCAACCGGCATCGGCCGTCTCCCGCGCGGCGGGCGCGCTCGCGCCCGTCTCGGTCCCGACGTCGCTCTCGCGGATGACCTCGAGCGGCTCGACGTAGCGCGCCCGCGCGTAGCGACCCCAGTAGCGCGCGGTCGCGCGCAGCAGCTCCGGCTCCAGGTAGTCGCGCAGCGCGACCTGGGAGACGAACACCTCGATCAGCTCCAGCTTGCGCCCGACGAACTCGTCGATTCCGACGAACCGCGTCGGATGGAACTCGACCGTCGTCGACGGCGCCTGGTAGCAGTAGACGCGCGGGATGCCGCGCGCCGCGACAAGCGTCGCGTGGTGCACGTTGCGGTGGTCCTGGTGCACGTCGCGCGCCGTGTGCGTGTAGATCGTGCTCGGCAGCACCTCGTCGATCACCTGCTTGATCGCCGCGATCGTCGCACCGGCCTCGCCGACGCTCGTGTCGGTCAGATCGGCGTGGAACAGCCGCGCCGACATCAGCTGCGCCGCGCGCTGGGACTCCTGCGCCCGCTGCTCGGGCGTACCGCCCTCCTCCCCGCCGGTCAGCGTCAGCACCGCGATGTCGTGGCCTGCGGCGGCGTGGCGCAGCAGGATGCCACCGACGCCGATCTCGACGTCGTCGGGGTGCGCGCCGATCGCCAGCACGCTCTCCCGCCCGCGCGCGCGGCGCTCGCGGGTGGTCGCGATCAGCTCGATCACCTTCGCGATCAGCCGCTGCGGGTCGATCGGCTTGGTCATGTAGTCGTCGGCGCCGGCGCGGATCGCCTCGACCGCGTAGTCGAAGCTCGCGTGGCTGGAGAGGATCAGGATCGCCGCATGCGGGTGGGCGGCCTTCGCCGCACGCGCCAGCTCCAAGCCGCTCGCGCCGGGCAGCTCGACGTCGGACAGGATGAGATCCCACGCGCCGTCGGCGAGCCGCGCCGTCGCCTCCTCCGCGCTCGCCGTCCAGCGCACCTCGGCCAGCGGCGCCAGCAGCTCGCACACGACGTCGGCGAGCGCGTCGTCGTCCTCGACGAGCAGCACGAGCGCCCGCCGCTCGCCGCCGTCGCCCGCCGCCCCGTCGTGTCCGGAAGCCGTCACATGAGCACCGCCCGCGCGACACGCTAGCCCACGGACCGCAAGACGGTGCAACAAGATGGCGTCCCCGCGCTCCGCTGCGCTGACACCGCAGGCAGACGTGTGGCCGACTACGGACCAGCGCCGTGACGAAAGCGTCGAAGCAACACGCATGGGCATGCCTCGCCTCGCCTCGCGCTCCACCTTCCCGCGCCCGCCGGCGCTGGTGCTCGCACTGGCCGCCTACGTGCTCGTCTACCTCAGCTGGCAGGCGCTGCACTGGCTGCCCGGCAAGCAGGAGCTGGGGCAGCTGTTCCTGATCCCGGTCGACGCGATCGCCCTGTGGGCGGCGTGGCGCGCGTCGCGCCGCGTCGCCGGATCGCCGCGCCTGCGCTCGTTCTGGCGGCTGTTCGCGCTCGCGGTCGCGGCGGAGCTGGCAGCCGACATCGGGCTCTCCTACAACGACCTGCACTACGCGACGGCGCCGTTCCCGACGCTCGCGGACGCCTTCTTCCTGTCGTACTTCGCGCTGCTGTTCGCGGCGCTGCTGCGCGTGCCCGTCGCGCGCGTGACGCGCTCCCGGCGCCGGCGGCTGCTGCTCGACGGCGCGACGATCGTGCTCGGCGGCGGCGCGTTCGTGTGGTACTTCGTGCTCGGCCCCAACACGGTCGGCACGCAGGATAACGCGCTCGCGACCGCCGTCTCGCTCGCCTACCCGATCGGCGACCTGGTGCTGTTGGCCGGGCTCGCGGCGCTCCTGCTGCGGCGCAGCGCGCCGGCGCTGCACGCCTCGCTGCTGTGGATCGCTGCCGGCGTCGTGGCCTCGATCGTCGCCGACGTCGTCTACGGCTACGGCGTGCTGCACGGCACCTACAAGGGCGGGGACCCGATCGACACGCTCTACGTGCTGGCGTTCGCCTGCTTTGCGCTCGCCGCCGCCAGCCAGCGACCGCTGCGTCGCGGCGATCCCGAGGCGCACGCCGAGACCTATGCCCAGCCCGCCCCGCGCGCGAGCTGGCTGCCGTACGTCGCGCTCGCAAGCGGCTTCGGGCTCGTGCTCGCGGTCGACTCGCACGAGGCGTTCTTCCCCGGCTACAGCCTGCTGCTGATCGTCGTCGCGCTGGCGGCGATCGTCGCCGTGCGCCAGCTCCTCGCGCAGCGCACGCTCGTGTGCGTGCAGACGGCGCTGGCCGAGAGCGAGCGGCGCTTTCGCGCGATCTTCGACAACGCCGCCGTCGGGATCACCTACACCGACCTCGACGGACCGGCGATCCTCGACGCCAACTCCACGTTCGCGGAGATGGTCGGGCAGACGCCCGAGCAGCTGCGCGGGCGCGACTACTCGTCGTTCGCCGGCCCCGAGTTCCAGGGCGCCGACCGGGTGCTGGCCGAGGCGATCCGGCGCGGCGATATCGACCAGCTCCAGCAGGAGCTGCGCTACGTCAGCGCCGACGGCACGATGCGCCTGGCGACGCTCACCGTCTCGACCGTCCGCGACGCGGACGGCGTCCCACGCGAGGTCGTCGGGATCTTCGAGGACATCACCCGCCGCCGCGAGGCCGAGCGCATCAAGGACGAGCTCGTCTCGCTCGTCGGCCACGAGCTGCGCACGCCGCTGACGTCGATCCGCGGCTCGCTCGGCCTGCTCGACAGCGGCGCGCTCGGCGCACTGACCGACGAGTCGCGCGACATCGTCGGGGTCGCGATCGCCAACACCGACCGCCTCACGCGCCTCGTCAACGACACGCTCGACCTCGAGCGGATGCAGTCCGGCCGGCTCGAGCTGGAGCTCGCGCCGACCTCCGTCGCCGAGCTCGCCGCCCAAGCGCTCAGCGCCGTACGCGCGACCGCCGACGCCGCGCACGTCGAGCTGCGCTGCGACGCCCCCGGGCTGACGGTCGAGGTCGACGCCGACCGGATCGTGCAGACGCTCGTCAACCTGCTCGGCAACGCGGTCAAGTTCTCACCGCCCGGCGAGCACGTGACGCTCACCGCACACGAGGACAGCGGCAGCGTGCGCTTCTCGGTCCGCGACGAGGGCCGCGGCATCCCCGCCGACCAGCTCGAGTCGATCTTCGAGCGCTTCAACCAGGTCGACGCCTCCGACGCCCGCGAGAAGGGCGGCAGCGGACTCGGGCTCGCGATCTCGCGCAGCATCGTCGAGCACCACGGCGGGCGCATCTGGGCTGCGAGCGAGCCCGGCCACGGCGCCACCCTGCACTTCACCGTCCCGCTCGCGCACGCCGGCCAGCCGGCACAGCTCGCGGAGGCGCTCCGATGAGCCGCCGCCTGCTGCTCGTCGACGACGACGACGACATCCGCACGATCGCCCGCCTGACGCTCGAGCGGCTCGGCGACTGGACGGTCTCCGACGCCGCCAGCGGCGAGCTCGCGCTCGACATCGCGATGACCGCCGGCCCGTTCGACGCCGTGCTGCTCGACGTCATGATGCCCGGGCTCGACGGGCCCGCGACGCTGGAGCGCATGCGCGCGGGCGCGCTGCCCGACGCGACGCCGGTCATCTTCCTCACCGCCAAGTCCCAGCGCGCCGAGCGCGAGCGCCTGCAGGCGCTCGGCGTCGCGGGAACGATCGCCAAGCCGTTCGACCCCGTTGCGCTGCCCGCCGAGATCGACCGCGTGCTCGCGGCCGCGAACCACGAGGAGACGGCAAGATGACCCAGCCCGAGCCGACGCCGATCTCAGGTCGCAGCCGCTGGGGACCCCGCCGCCTCGTGCGCATCCTCGCGATCGCCGCGCTCGCGCTCGTCCCCGCGAGCGCCGTGGCACGGACGCAGGCCCACCACGCCCCCGCCCACCACGGCGCGCGCCGCGGCGGCCCGGTCCGGCGCGCCTGGCCGCGCACCGGCCGCGCACCCCGCAGCCGCCTCGACCGCTGGCTCGCCCGGCAGGTCGGCGCTGCCAAGCCGCGCGCCTGCGCCAAGGACCGCCGCCTGGCGCGCCGCCGCTGCCACCTGCGCAGCGTTCGCCACCGCACGGCGCGCCACGCAGTCGCGGCGATGAGCGCGGTGGCCGGCGACCCGGGCTCGCCGCCCGGGCAGCTTGCGCAGATCGTCGTCTCGCGCCGGCCGCACGCCGGCATCGTGGCGAGCGCAAGCGCAGCCAGCCCGATCGTGCTCCCGCTGCAGCTCGTGCGCTCCTACGGGATCCCGGCCGACGACCCGTCCTACCAGGCGCTGCTCAACTGGTCCTGGACCTACGACTCCGCGGTCGCGGCCGCGGCGTTCGCCGCCGCCGGCGACAAGGCCAACGCGGGCCAGCTGCTCGACCAGCTCGCCGCGCTGCAGCACGCCGACGGCTCGATCGAGCTCGCGTTCAACACCGCCACGGGCGACAGCTCGCCGCTGTTCCGCTCGGGCACGATCGCCTGGGCCGGGCTCGCAGCGGCCACCTACGACCAGGCGTTCGGCTCCAGCCGCTACCTCGACATGGAGCAGCGCGCCGCCGACTACCTGCTCTCGCTGCAGACGGCCAGCGGCCTGATCAGGGGCGGCCCGGACGTCACCTGGAGCTCGACCGAGCACAACCTGACCGCCTACGTCCTGCTCGCGCGCCTCGGCAACGAGCTCCAGGCCGCAGGCGACACGAAGGACGCCGCCCGCTACCAGGCCGCCGCGACGACGCTGTCGGCGGCGATCGACGCCAACCTGCTCGTCACCGACGCCTCCGGCACCCGCTTCCTGCAAGGCGCCGGTGACCCCACGCAGGCACTCGACGCGCAGGCGCTCGGCGCGATGTACCTGCAGGGCACCGGTCGCAGCGCACTCGCCGCCCAAGTGCTCGCATACGCCCAGAGCACCTTCGCGGTCGCCAAGCGCTCGGTCGCGCTCTCGAAGGATCCCGCCACCTACAACCTCACCTACGCCGCCGACGGGCCGTTTTCCGGCTACGCCCCCTACGCCGGCCCCGGCGCCCCCGACGTTCGCTGGGCGGAGGGCAGCGGCGAGATGCGCCTCGCGCAGGCCGCGCTCGGACAGGACACGAGCGCAGCGGACAAGAGCATCGCCGACTGGGCCGCGATCACCTCCGGCCTCGGACAAGGCCCGCTGCAAGCCGACCGCACCGTCGACAACGCCAACTACGGCGTGCAGTACCACGTCTGGCCAGCCTCGACGGCTGCCGCCTGGACCGCCCTCTCCCAGAGCGCACCGGCGTTCTTCGCCGCACCGCTGCCGCCCGCCACGACGCTCGTCGACAGCTGGACCAAGCTCCGCGGCGGCAACCTCGTCACCACCTACCCCGACGGCCGCGTCGACATGCTCACGGTCGGCGGCGAACGCCGCATACTCGCCACCGGCTCCTCCAGCGCGACCGACTACACCGTCACGACGAATGCCACGCTGCTCAGCGGCGCCGGCTACGGCATCTACGTCCGCGCAACCGCCGACGCCGCCACCAAGCTCACCGGCTACTGCATCCAGTTCGACCACGCCTACGGACAGCTCGTCGTGCGCGAGCTGCAGAGCGACTTCGAGCTGTCGACGCCGCTGGCGCGCGTCAGCGTCCCGAGCGGCTTCAGCTGGTTCGGAACGCCGCACGTGATCGCCATCACCGTCAAGGGCAACACGATGAGCGCGACGCTCGACGGGGCACAGGCGTTCACGATCCCCGACCTCGCCGCCACGAGCGCGGCCGCCGTCAAGACCTCCGGCAACGTCACCACCGCGATCGTGCCGCCGGCCACCGGCGGCTACGGCCTCCGCGCCTGGTCCGACGGCCTCGTCAGCCTCCAGCAGATGACGGTTCGACCCGGAAGCTGACTGCTGTGAGCCGGAACCGCGCGTCTGTGAGGCCGCACCGGCGCATCGCGTCGTGTGCACAACGGGGCGTCGCGCTCAGTCGTTGAAGGCGGCCTGCGGGCTGACGCTCGCGGCGCGCAGGATCGGCGGCGTTGTGATGGCGAGCGCGATCGCGGCGACGGCGGCGAGGCTTGTGAGCGCGGTGAGCGCGCCGCTGGAGCGGACGACCGGGAAGCCGGTCAGGGTGGTGAGCCAGCGGTCGAGCAGTTGGGTGCCGGCGAGCGCGAAGATCGCGCCGGTCGCGCAGCCGGTCGCGAGCAGGAGGGTGGTCTCGAGCAACAGCGCGAGGCGCAGTTGGGCGCGGGTCAGGCCGCGCAGCTTGAGGGTCGCGATTCCGCGACGGCGCTCGAGGATCATCGCGCCGATCGCGATCGCGACCGCCAGCGCGGCGGTCACGAGCACGAGGCGGCTGATCTGCTGCAGCCGCACGAGCCCGCCGCGCGAGGTCTGGCGTTGGTGATGCTCGCGCTGGGCGGCGGTCTCGACCGTCAAGCCCGTCCATGGCGTTGCGGCGAGCGCGTGGGCGATCAGGTCGCGTCCCTGCGCGGGCGTCGTGCCGGGATCGAGCTGGACCTGCAGCGCGCTGGCCTGCCCGCTGCCCCAGCCGGCGTCGAACGTGCGGGTGTTGACGACGATCGCGCCCGGGGGCCAGCCGATGTTGGTGGTGATCGCCGCGACCCGCACGGTCTGTGGTCGTGGGGCGGGGATCGTGTAGCTGCTGCCGATGTGCAGGTGGTGCTCGACGGCGAAGGCGTGCGCGACGGACGCGAACGGGCCGCTGCGGACCTGTCGCTGGACCGTCGCCGGGTTGCCGTCGAGGATCTGGTTTGTCGGGACCAGCTCGCGCGAGGCGCCGGCTGGGGCGAAGACCCACATCAGCCGGGTGCCGATCGTGAGCAGCTCGCCGCGGTAGACGTCGGCGCGCCGCACACCCGGTACTTGGGCCACCGCGGCGCGCGGGGCCGCGGGGAACGTGTCGGCGCCGAGCTGGTTGCTGGATGAGGCTGGTGTGATCCAGACGTCGGCGATCGTGTTGACAGCGTGGGTGACCGTGTCCAGGCCGGCTTGGAGATCGTGGCGAGCGCCCTCGACCCCGCCGCTGGCGAAGACGGCGATCGCGGCGACGGAGGCGATCGTGATCGAGCGGGCGCCGTTGGCGCGCAGCTCCCCGACCGCGAGCGCCGGCACCGGCGTCCGCGCGTTGCGGGTCAGCCGCGTCACCGACGCGAGGACCAGCATGAGCGCGGTCGGAAGCCACAGCACGCAGGCCGCGACCAGCAGCACGATCCCGGCCGTCGCCGCCTGCGGGATCGCGAGCCAGACGACCGCCGCGCCGGCGAGCGGGACAAGGCCCGCGACCAGCCAGCGCGGACGGTATCTCAGCAGATGGCGGCCGTCGTCGGCCTCCAGCACGTCGTCGCCGATCGGGCCGCGGACCCCCACGACCAAGGGCGCGAACGTGCCCAGGAACGCGGCGCCGATGCCGGCCAACAGGGCGGTCAGGATCGCGCTTGTGTCGACGGTGCGGGCGGTCCCGATCGGGAACCCGAGCGTGAGGTAACCCGGCGCCGGCCCGAGCACGTGGATCGAGAGCCACTGGCCCAGCAGCAACCCCGCGACGGACGCCACCACGCCGAGCACGAGCGCGTCGAGCGCGAGCAGGCGCCCGATCGTCCACGTGCTGTGACCGTCGAGGCGCAGCTTGGCGATCAGGCGCCGGCGGTCGCGCGCCATCAGCAGCATCGCGTTGAACGCGAACGCGAACCCGACCAGCGCCGTCACCTGCGCGAACAGACTGCTCGACTCGTCGTTGGGGCCATTCGCCTGCGCAAAGACCCGCTCGTCGAAGTCCGCTCCGCGCACGTCGAGCCGATCGCCGGCGACCGCCGCCAACAGCCGGCGGACCTGCGGCTCCGCGCCCGGCAGTGCACGCACGTAGAGCCGTGAGACGCGCCCGGTCGCGTGCGCGAGCTGCTGCGCGTAGCGCAGCGGGACGAGCACGACCGGGGTGGCCGCGAGCGTGCCGACCGACGCGGCCGAAAGCGTCGCGGCGACCGGCACGCGCGCCGAGCGGCCCGCGATCTGCAACGCGACCGTCCCGCCCGGATGCGCGCCGACCTGCCGGGCGACCGCCGCCGGCAGCACGACCGCTCTCAAGCCCGGCAGCGCCGCAACGCCGACGCCGCCGAGCAGCGTGCCGCCGAGTCCAGCCACGCGGCCGTCGGCCGCGAGCATCGTCACGCCCTCCTGCCCGGCCGGACCCACCAAGTTCGCGGGAAGCTCAAGCACCGGCGCCGCAGCCCGTACCTCGGGATCTCGAGCGACGACATCGACGAGCCGCTCGTCGAACCCCTGCGCGCTGCGGGAGAGCAGTTGCATCTGCGCGCGACCGACGAAAGCGTGCATCAGGTCCGCGACCGAATGACCGAGGCTCGCGTTCGACACCTGCACCGCGAACAGCAACGCCACACCGACCGCCACGCCGGCGAACGCGAACAGCTCGCGCAGCAGCCGCGCACGCAGACGATGCCAGTAGAGGCGCACGATGCTCCCCCAGCGCATGCTCCCGGACCTCAGCCCGCCGTCGGCGCAGACGCAGGATCGAGCAGGTCCGGACCGTGCTCGACGAGCTTGCCGTCCAGCAACGCCCACGCCCGATCGGCAACCGACGTCGCCAACGGATCATGCGTCGTGATCAACGCCGCCGTGCCGCGCTCGCGACAGACCTCCGCCAGCAGCTCCAGCACCACCCGCGCACGCCGGCGATCCAGCCCGCCCGTCGGCTCATCGGCCAACACCAACCCCGGATCGGTGCACAGCGCGCTCGCGATCGCCACGCGCTGGCGCTCCCCGACCGACAGCTCGGACGGCATTCGCTCGAGCTCGCCGCCGAGGTCCAGCCGCTCGAGCAGCGGCACCACCCGTTGCTGCGCCTCACGCCACCGCAGACGACCCTCCATCAGCCGCAAGGCAGCGTTCCCAGCCACGTTCAGACCGGCAACGAGCTGCGCGGACTGCAGCACGAGGCCGAGCTCCTCCCGGCGGTAGCGGTCCAACGCGGCGCCCCTGAGCCCGGCGATGTCAGTGCCCCGCACGCGCACGACACCGCCATCCGGGACGAGCACACGCGCAAGCAGCTTCAGCAGCGTCGTCTTCCCCGACCCGCTCGGCCCATAGACCGCGACCAACTCGCCGGCCGCGACTTCGAACGAGACCTGATCGAGCGCACGCACCACCTCGCCGCTCGCCGTCTCATACGCCTTGCTCAGATCCCGAACATCCAGCACCACACCGGACGGTTCAGACCGATCCATCACGCCTCCCGATCCCAACGAACGCACGCGCACCCGGATGTCAGCGCCGCGACACGCACTTCACCGCGACCGACGGTAGTGGCGCACATCCCGACGGCGCGTAGGTTCGCCCGCAACTGAAGCGCCTTCCCGGCATCGGCGAAAACCTGGAGAAGCTCGGTAACGGTCCCAGGCGCGTTGGCCAGGTCCGGTCACGACTCTGCGGCGGCGAAGACATCGCCGAGCGTGGTGCCCAGCTCGTACGCGATCGCCAGTCGGGAGACTTCGAAGCGCACCCCTGCTGCCGCGGCGCGGCGCGGCCGCGCGCACGCAGCTAGCGCTCGCCCGTGTCGCCGCGCTCACGCCGATCCCAGCCGCCGCCGCATCCGGATGACAGCGAGCAGCGGAGCGACAAGGCCGCCCATCTGCGCTTCGACGATCGCAGCGGCCTCCCGCGCCTGATCGGAGGCAGCACCCGGATGCGCGAGGTTCAGGGCGACCATGCCGGCGAGCAGCAGCGAGTGCCGGTCGGCCTGCGGAAGCTTCCGCGTGTCGGCGAGCGCGACGCACGCGATCCAGCCCAACCGCTCGCACGCGACCGCCTTCGAGCCGTACTCGCGCACGTAGGTGCGGTTGCCGGAGACCTCGTCGTCCTCCTGGTCGACGAGGCTCTCCAGCAGCCAGTGCAGCGCCGCGATCCATGGGAAGTACGCCGCCTCGATCGCCGCGGCATCGTGCTCGTCGGTCGAGGAATTGGAGGCGGCTGCGATCAGCGCGAAGATCCCCAGCGGCGAGCCAGCCGCAGCCGCGGCCTCCCACCAGTGCAAGAGTCCTCGCTCGCTCTCGACCTGCTCCGTCGCCCAAGCGGCGAGTGGGCCGGCGCTCCCGGCCAATGAGGCATGGTTCAAGGTCTGAGCCTCACTCGCCCGGGTTGCACAGCGGATCAGTGCGCCACCGACCTTCCGGCGCGCCGGCAGCGCTAGGAAGGCAACGCGGCAGCCTCTCAGGAGCTCGTCCAGATATCCCCCGTCGTCTCGATGGGGATGGTGCGCGTAGTAGTCGACCCCCTCGCGCGATGGCCCGAAGGCGTCCGGCAACGCCTCATGAAGCTGACGGTTGTTCGCGAGCACATCGTCGACGGGCTCCTCTGAGAGCGCGTCGAGCAGGTCGTACATGACCTCGAACGCCACGCAGAGACGCACGACGTGCTTGCGCCCGGGCGGGTCAGCCAGGATCGCGAACGCCGCCGCCCCCTCCGCGCTCATGTGCTCCTCGCTGAGCTTGCCAAGCGCATGACAGCGCAGCTCCGGACTCGGAATCGCGCGGGCGCGCTTCTCCCAACGCCGAAGCTCCCGCCGCGCCCGAGGGAAGATCACGAACCAGTAGAGCAGCAGCGCATGGACCAGCGTGACGGCGAGCGTCAAACGCAGGCGAAGCCCCGAAGCGGCGCGATCCACGCCGCCAAGTCTCCGGGACGCCACGCCGCCGGACGCACCGCGACCTCGACCACGCACCTGAGGCCACTGCCGCGGAGCCGTGGCCTGCTCGTATGTCGGCTGAGCGTGTTAGCGTCTTGACAGCGGCGTGGAACGCTGCCGGCCAGTGGCCGGGCGCCCGCGTCGGGCGGTTGCAATCAGATCGCATGGCAGGTCGGTGGTCCGTGACCGTGTCGATTTCCCGGCGAGTCGGCCCATAGAAAAGCCCCGCCGGGGCGGGGCTTTTCCGTAGCTGACCGGTAAGCCGGATTCTGTCGTGAGCAGCCATCCATCTGTGCGGCCGACCTGGACCTCGGCGGGCAACCTGCAAACGGTCCGGCTTGGCCTTGCATCGGGTGGGGTTTGCCTGGCCGCCGCGTCACCGCGACGCCGGTGCGCTCTTACCGCACCATTTCACCCTTACCGGCCCGCCCCGAGAGGCGGACGTAGGCGGTGTCATTTCTGTGGCACTGTCCCGCGGGTTTCCCCGGGTCGGCGTTACCGACCACCCTGCCCTGTGATGTCCGGACTTTCCTCGAAGGCGAGCCTCCGCGACTGCTTGGTCAGCGAGGGAGCAGAGTAGCTCGAAGCGCCCCGCGTGCAAGCCGTGCAAGCGAAGCTGCCGTTCGGCGTCAGGTCAGCGTCGTGCCGCAGTCGCCGCAACGGCCGCCGGCACCGTGCTCCGTCGAGCGCGGCCGCAGCGCGCCGCCGCACAGCGGGCAGGCAACGGTGGCCAGGGCGGCGAGGCCCTCCCAGGCCCCGACGATCGCCTCGTCGAGCGTCAGCCCGCCGCCCAGGCCACAGCCGTGCTCGCGTGCGACGCCGCCGGTCGCCGGCGCGGGCGCCGGAGGCGCCGGGCCGAAGAGCGAGGCCGGCCGCTCGATGCGCTCGGCCATCAGCACGGTCATCACATGCTCCGCATGAGGCCGATCACTCTGCCGAGGATCCGCACCTCGCGCGTGCGGATCGGCTCCATCGCCTCGTTCTCCGGCTGCAGCCGTATGTGGTCCGGCTCTCTGAAGAAGCGCTTGACGGTCGCCTCCTCGCCCACGAGCGCGACGACGATCTCGCCGTCGCGCGCAGTGTCCTGCGGCGAGACGACGACGAGGTCGCCTTCCAGGATCCCGGCGTTCTTCATCGACTCGCCGCGCACGCGCAGCAGGTACTCGCCGATCTCGCCGCCGACGATGCCCGGCGTCTGCACGTACTCCTCGACGTTCTCCTCCGCCAGGATCGGCTGGCCCGCAGCGACCTGACCGACGAGCGGCAGGCCCGGCGGACGGACCGCGTTGCGGACCCCTTCGACCGCGCGGTCGAGCAGCTCGATCGCGCGCGGCTTCGTCGGGTCGCGCCGCAGCAGCCCGACCTTCTCGAGGTTCGCGAGGTGCGCGTGCACCGTCGAGGACGAGGCAAGCCCGACCGCCTTGCCGATGTCGCGCACCGTCGGCGGATAGCCGTGGCGCGCCGAGTAGCGCTTGATGAACTCGAAGATCTCCTGCTGGCGCTTCGTGAGGTCGACCATTCGCGCAACGCGCTCCTAGGGCGGATTCCAAGACGAACGTGTGTTCGCACAGTGTACCGGCAACTATGTCGGAAAAACACGTAGAACCCCTGTTCCCCTCGAAATCCCTTATGTGGCGGGAAATTTCGGCTATGGTCGAGTGGCGCGGCGAGGAGAGCAGCGGTCGGTGCCGCGCGCTTGCCCGACCATCTCCCGTCGATACTTCACACATGTACGTGTGTCTGGTACCATGCGTGCATGGCCCGGTCCCGCGATTCCGTCGAGCGCTCGCCTTCTAGCGAGTCCACGTTCACGTACCGGGAGTTCCTTGAGACGTTCCCGGACAACGACACCTGCCTGGAGTACCTGAAGGAGCGCTTCTACTCGGATGGGACGGAGTGCCCGAAGTGCGGCAAGGCGTCGAAGTTCCACCGGATCACGGGCCGCTCCGCCTACTCGTGCCAATACTGCGGGCACCACGCCTACCCCACGGCCGGGACGATCTTCCACAAGAGCAGCGTGAGCCTCCAGCTCTGGTTCTTCGCCGTCTACCTGATGTCCTCAACGCGCTGCGGAATCTCCGCCAAGCAGCTCGAGCGCGAGATCGGCGTGACGTACAAGACCGCACACCGGATGTTCAAGCAGATCCGAAGCTTGCTCTCAGACGAAGGCGAGCCGCCCTTGTCCGGCGACGTGGAGGTTGACGAGTCGTTCTACGGCGGCAGACCGCGCGCCTACGAGATGCGGAGAAGACTCAGCAACCTGCGCCGCAGCTACCGCCCGACGATGCTGGCGATGGTGGAACGCAGAGGCCGTGTGCGCCCGCGCGTGATCGAGGGCCGCACGACGCCGGCGATCCACTCGACCGTCAAGACGCACGTCCTCCCGAGTTCCATGCTCTACACGGACGAGTACACGACCTACGTCAAGCTCGCCGAGGGCTACCGCGGCCACAGACGCATCAAGCACATCGCGAGAATCTACGTCGACGGCGACTGCCACACCCAGACCGTCGAGGGCTTCTTCGGCCTGTTCAAGAACGGCGTGCGCGGCGTCTACCACTCCATCAGCGGCGAGTACCTCCAGAGATACCTGGACGAGTACGCCTTCCGCTACAACCGCCGCAACAGCCCCACGCCCATGTTCTGGGCGATGATGGAGCGGATCAGGAAGACTGAGCCGGCCGCGACGGCCGCATCGGCAACGGCTTAGCTCTGTTCGAGCTGGCCCGTCTCAGGTCGCGCAGGAAGTCCGCCTTCGTGAAGCCGGGGACCTGCTGGTCCTCCACGTCGCGCTCTGGCGGCGTGGGGGCAGTCTTCTTCGGGCGCTTGCGTACAGGGCTCATGATGCGTTCCAACCGCTCCGCCACATCGTATCCCGCCAAAGAAAAGACCCCGCAGTGCGGGGCCTTTTCTGAAGACCTTCGGCTCCGGCAGGGCCGTAGCCATCTAGCTACTCACGCTTGGAAGCGTAGCAGTTAGGGAACACGATTTCGAGTACAGCGCTATATGGCCGCCGGGTAGAGGGATCGAACCTCTACGTCTCCTAGTGTGAGTAGCTAGTTGGCTTGCCTTAGCCGACCGGCGGCAAGACGGGATACTACACGGTCGCGTCCCGGAACCACAAACCGATTCCGTCTTGTGTTTTCCCAGGGAAGCGGTACGCTCCATCCATGACCGATTTCGTCGCCTTCCAGCTCCAGGTGGACGTTGCCAATCCCAAGGACGTTCGGGAGAAGCTTCCCCGCGCGGAGAGAGCGCTTGCCGACATGGAGCGCGAGATCGCCGACATGCAGGCGCGCGTGGATCGGTGGAAGGCCCTCGTCGAAGGGCTTCGCTCAGTTGCGGGCCTGCCCGCGTCTGCCCCTGCCGCAATGGCACCGGCAGCCAGTGGCGCAGCGACGGCGACAGCGTCACAGGCTGCCAGCGCGGGAGGGCGCGCTCAGATGCAGGGCTTCATCCTTGAGGCGATGGCAGAGATCGGAAGACCGATCAAGTCCAGCGGCCTTGCCGCATATCTCGCCGCTAGAGGCCACGATTTCCCGCTCGACAGCGTCAGCAACGCCCTGTGGTATGCCGCAGATAGAGGCAACATCCGCAAGGTCCAGCGTGGCGTCTATGCGCCCCTTGACCGTGACGCGGAGGAGTCCGCGCCAAAGGGCGCGGACTCCGAGGTGCCCGCGGACGCCGAGGCGCGCATGATCCAGGTAGCTCCGCCTGGACCCTCGACCGTCCAAGCGCATCCGCTGCACAACGGCACTGTGCCGGCACCAGCGCCCGCGATGATCCGCACGTAGGCCGCGACTGGCTACCGCGCGAGCTGGTGGCTGCACACCGCCGCGCGCGTGGGGAACACGAAGCGGTCGAGGCGGTGGATCAGCCCGCCGCCATACAAGCGGTTCAGGCTGTCCGTCACGGCCGGCTCGCTCCCGAACTCGCGGACGATCTCGTCGTGCGACCACGGCCGCCCACCGGACACGAGCAGCATGGTCATGATCTCGCCGTCCGTCATCGCATCGTCGTCGTAGACGGCAGCAGAAGTACCCTGGTCGGGCATCGGAAGGCCACATCCTTTCGGTGCAGGCCCCGGTGTCGGCTGCAACCGCGCCGGGGCCGATCTTGTTCGACACCGGGAACGATAGGCGCGACGAACCCCCATTTGGTACGTGTCGTGCCTACTTACTTGCCAGTGTACCGGCCCACCGGACGGACGCGCAACCAGCGCCCCGGTCTATACTTCCGCCCCACGCTCGCGCTCGTGGCGGAATTGGTAGACGCGCAAGGTTGAGGGCCTTGTGGGAGGTTTCTCCCGTGGTGGTTCGAGTCCACTCGAGCGCATTCCCCAGGGGGTGCCGGACGTTGTGCAAACAGCCCGGTTGCCGTTGGTGCACCGCTGGACGGCTCGGTGGGACCTCCGTGCGGAGTCAGGCCGTCCCGTCGAGGACGAGGCGCGCCCAGACGATGGACTGCTCGGCCCAGCCAAGCGCCAACCCTCGGGCCACCGGGACCATCTCGTCAAGCTCGCCGTACCGCAGGCGAACGCCGAAAGGCGAACGCCGAAAGGCGAACGGGACCTCGACGCCGTGGAATGCGAGCACGGCCTTCAGCGCCTTCTCGACCGCCTGCTGCGCGTGGAAGCCAACGATCGCATCGGTCACGGCTCCCACGTCGAGCATCGCCCGCGCAGCGGCTTCGTCGTCACGCGCGAGACGCAGCAGCCGCTCCGCCAGATCGTGCTCGCTCGCCATCAAGCGACGAGGACGCGCCCGTCGGCAAGCGCCGCGTGGATGAGGCTGCCACGCACCTCGCGCCAGTCCTCGACGTCACGCTCGCGGACCACCACCACGTCGGCGAAGATCCGCATCCCGCGCAGGGCACGGCGCAGACGCACCGACTCCACCGCCGTGTTCTCGACCTCCGGCTCCACCACCAGGAAGTCCAAGTCGCTTTGTGGTCTGGCGTCGCCCCGCGCCTGGGAGCCGAACAGCACGACACGCGCGCCCGGCGCCGCCTCCGAGAGCCGACGCCCCGCCTCGATGATGGTCGCCTCGTCGATCACGACGATCACGCTAGCTCATCGTGGACGAATCGACCACACCTTCGGCATGGTCTTCAGCCACACCATCGGCAACTCAGTCCGCGAGCGGCGGGTCGGACGCCGCCGGATCGACCGGCCGCTCGAACAGCCGCCCCGCCAGCACGTCCGCGCGGCTGTAGTGCCCCACCGCGTCGAACCAGCGCTTCGCGTGCAGGCCGGCGCGCAGGTCGCAGTCGGCGACGACGATCCCGTCCTCGCCGTAGAGCGGCCCGGCGATCACCTTCCCCCACGTCGGCTCGACGATCGCGGCGCCGCCGTTTCCGAGCACGTCCTTGCCCTCCGGCAGCGGCAGCGGGAAGTCGGCTGGGAAGGCGCTTGCGGGGATGTACTGCGGCGCGGAGACGACGAACGCGCCCGACTCGATCGCCACATGGCGCATCGTCGCAAGCCAGCCGTCGCTGTCGTCGGCGGTCGGCGCGACCCAGATCTGCGGGCCGCCCTGATAGACCGCCCAGCGCGCGAGCGGCATGCGGTTCTCCCAGCAGATCAGGCCGCCGATGCGGCCGAGCGGCGTCTGCACCGGGGCGAGGTCGTCGCCGGCGCCGACGCCGTGGAACAGCCGCTCCTGCATCGTCGGCATCAGCTTGCGGTGGCGGTGCAGCAGCCCGCCCGGGCCGAGCAGCAGCAGCGTGTTGTAGAGCGATCCCGGGCGCTCGGACTCGCGCTCGTTGACGCCGATCGCGAGGTGGATCCCGCGCCGCTCGCAAACGCCGATCAGCTCGTCGACGAGCGGTCCCGGCACGTCGACCGAGCTCTCCCACATCCGCTCCCACAGCTCGTCGAGACCGCCGAACGAGGACGCCGCTCTCGCCCACGCGTTCGACGGATAGAGCGAGACGAACGTCTCCGGCAGGACGACGAGCTGCGCGCCATCGTCGGCCGCGCGCTCGGCGAGCGCGATCGCCTTCGCGACGCTCGCCTCGGCGTCGAGCACCACCGGCGTCGCCTGCACGGCGGCGACGCGCACGGTCGGGAAGTCGGGCACGGGGGCGAGCATAACCGCCCGCGCACGCATCGGAGACAGGATCGGCGCCGTGCGCGTGGAAGTCCACACCTCCATGGACGACGTCGCGCAGAGAGTCCCGGCGGACCGCCCCAGTACGCTCACGGTGGAGATGTCGGAGATCGAGGAGCTGCAGGTGGAGCTGACGCGCCTGCGCGCTCAGCTTGCCGCGCGCGACCACGAGGCGCAGCAGCGCGAGCTGCAGCTGCGCGCCTCCTACGAGGCGACGGTGCGGGCGCTGGCCGACGCCGTCGAGGCGCGCGACGCCTACACCGCCCGCCACGCCGAGCGCGTCGCCGCCTACGGGCTGGAGATCGCGCGCGCCTGCGGGATGGACACGGGCGGCGGGCCCGACCTCGAGTTCGGCTTCCTGCTGCACGACATCGGCAAGATCGCGATCTCCGACGCGATTCTCTACAAGCCCGGCCGCCTCACCGACGACGAGCGCGACGCGATGCGCCGCCATCCGTTGATCGGCGAGGAGATCGTGCGCGGGATCGACTTCCTCGCGGGCGCGCGGCAGGTCGTGCGCTCGCACCACGAGCGCTGGGACGGCGCCGGCTACCCCGACCGCCTCGCCGCCGAGGAGATCCCGCTCGCCGCGCGCGTGTTCGCCGTCGCCGACACGTTCGACGCGCTCACGAGCGACCGCCCCTACCGCGCCGCCGCATCCTTCCGCGAAGCCCGCCGCGTGATCGCCGACGCCTCCGGCACGCAGTTCGACCCGACCGTCGCCGACGCCTTCGACGACATCACCGACGCCCGCTTCGACGAGATCCGCGTCGCGCTGGCGTGAAGCGCGACCGCGAGAGCGGTCTAGATTTTGAGCAGGACGATCGTGTTCAGGCCGAACAGGATCGCGAAGAACACGGTCCAGCGGTTCAGGTTGCGCTCGACGAGCGAGCCGCCGCCGAACGGACCCTGACCGGAGCCGACGCCGAACGCGCCCGACAGACCCGTGTCTCTTCCCGAGTGCATCAGGATGAGCAGGATCAGCACGATGGCGATGCCGACTTGGAGAACTCCGAGGATCGTGTACATGCCGGAGCGATCTTAGCCGACCGAAGACGGCGGGGTGGCCGCCTCCGGCGCGTCGGATGCGTCCGCCGCCGCCGCGCCGAGGCGCGCTCTGGCGACGTCGATTCGCTTCAGCAGCGCGATCGCCTCCACGCGCAGCTCCGCGTCGAGCGCGCGGTGGTCCTCCTCCGACAGCTTGCCGGTCCGCTGATCCAGCTCCGCGTCGCGGATCTCGCGGTACTTCGCGTCCTTCGCGGCCTCCAGGTCGGCCAGCTCGGCGCGCGCGGCGGCGTCCGGGTCGAGCCCGCGTGCGCGACCGCGCAGCGGCGCGCCGACGAAGGCCACCACCGCCAGCACCACCGCGAAGACGATCAGCAGGTCCATGGCGCTATTGCGTCGTGCGCGCCAGCTCGCGCGCGACGCGCGCCGCGTAGCCGGCGGTCACGCGGCGCCGCGCCGCGGCGGGCGCCGGCCACAGTGCGAGCAGGCCGCCGAGGAAGGTGATGATCGCGCCGATCCAGATCCACGTCGCCAGCGGCGAGACGATGAAGCGGAAGTCGGCCGGCCACGGGTTCGACACGAAGCGGTGCGCGACCGCGGCGATCGCCTGGTCGCGCAGCGCGTACAGCTCCGTGAGCGCCTGCTGGCTGGCGCCGCCTCTCACGATCCCCGTCATCGCTCTGGCGAACGTGCGGTTGCCCTGGTCGATGATGCCGGCCAGCGGCGTCAGGTTCGGGTTGATGACGGTCCAGATGTCGCGGCCGAAGCCGGCGCGCAGGCCGACCTGGCTCTCGGACTCGCCGCCGAAGAAGCGCCCGACGATCCCTTGCGTGACGTCCTGCGAGGGGTAGAAGCCGCGCGTCGTGCGCAGCGTCGCGACCTGCTTGCCGCCCTTCGAGACGTCGAGCACCGCGCCGAGCGAGATCTTCTCCGCCGTCGCGCTCGCGGTGGCGCGCACGTACTTGATGTCGAAGCCGTCGACGCGCGTGCTCTGCCCCGGCGTGAGCGAGACGTCCTTCGCATGCTGGAACGACGACGAGATCGCGACGCCGAGCAGCAGCACCGCGAAGCCGGCGTGGATCACGTAGCCGCCGTAGCGGCGGCGGTTGCGGCGCATCACGCCGGCGAGCGCGACGGGCGCGGACTCGCGCGCGGACGCCTGCCGCGCGCGCATCCCGCGCCACAGCTCCTGCACGACGCTCGCGAGCACGAACGCGACGACGCCGGCGAACGCGGCCGGCTTCGGCTGCGCCCACGCGCCGGGCACGAGCAGCAGCGCGCCCCATGTCACGAGCGCCGCGGCGAGCGGGATCACGAAGCCGCGGCGCACGCTCGCGAGCGTCAGCCGCCGCCACGGCACGAGCGGACCGATGCCGGACAGCGCGACGATCACGAACGCGAGCGGCACGATGTACTTGTCGAACCACGGCGGCCCGACAGACGCCTTCGTGCCGGTGAAGATCTCCGAGATCAGCGGGAAGAACGTCCCCCACCAGACGATGAACGCGAGCGCCACGAGCACGACGTTCTGCAGCAGGAAGACCGCCTCGCGCGACAGCAGCGAGTCGAGCTGGTGCTCGGATCTGAGATCGGCGCGCCGCCACACGACGAGCGCGACGGAGCCGAGCACCATCGCGCCGATCAGGATCAGGAACGGCACGCCCAGCGTCGAGGCGCCGAACGCGTGGATCGAGTCGAGGATCCCCGAGCGCACCAGGAACGTGCCGAGGATCGCGAGCGTGCCGGTCGCCAGCACGAGCGACGCGTTCCACACCTTCAGCATCCCGCGCCGCTCCTGGATCATGATCGAGTGGATGAACGCGGTGCCGGTCAGCCACGGCAGCAGCGACGCGTTCTCGACCGGGTCCCAGGCCCAGTAGCCGCCCCAGCCCAGCTCGGTGTAGGACCAGCGCGCGCCGAGCACGATGCCGATCCCGAGGCACAGCCAGGCCGCCAAGGCGAAGCGGCGCGTCGAGACGATCCACTCGGCGTTCAGGCGACGCGTCACCAGGGCGCCGATCGCGAACGCGAACGGGATCGAGAAGAGCGTGTACCCCGAGTAGAGCATCGGGGGGTGGAACATCATCGCCGGGTGGCGCAGCAGCGGGTTGAGGCCGGTGCCCTCCGACGGCGGCTGGGCGAGCGTCTGGAACGGGTTGGCCCAGAAGACCGTCAGCATCAGGAAGAACGCCCCGAACGTCATCAGCACGGCCGTCGCCACCGGCGCGACCTCGCGCACGCGGCGGCGCGTGAGCGCGAGCGCGAGGCTCGACCAGATCGACAGCAGCCACACCCACAGCAGCAGCGACCCTTCCTGCGAGGACCACGCAGCGGTCGCCTTGTAGAAGGTCGGCGTGGTCGTGCTCGAGTGGGACGCGACGACGCTGAAGGAGAAGTCCGAGCGCAGGAACGCGGCCTCCATGACCGCGAACGCGAGCGTCAGCACCCCGGCGAGCGCGTAGACCGCGCGGCGGCCCGAGTCGACCCACGCCCGCCCGCCGGCGAACGCGCCGTAGAGCGAGGCGCCGAGGCCGTACAGCGCGACGGCGAACGCGATGATCAGGAGAGCGCGGCCGACGGTTGCCATCAGCGCTCCCTAGGTGATGGAGGCGGCGGGACTGGAGCTGGATCTCGGGGGAGCGACCTGGAACTTCGACGGGCACTTCGTGACCATCGAGTCCTTCTCCCCCACGAACAGGTCGCCCTGGCGGCGGACCTGCACCATCACGCCGCGGCCTTCGCGGAACGGGTCGGGCACGATGCCGGTGTAGCGCACGCGCACGGCGACCGGCTTGTGCGGGTCGAGCACGCTGAACCACACGACGCCGCCGCTGCGCGTGACCGAGTGGTCCTTGACCGTTCCGGCGAGCGTGTAGGTCCTGCCGGCGACGGCGCCGTCGAGCAGCTGGCTCGCGGTCTGCTCGTCGCTGCCGGCGCTGAAGCTCGTGTAGACGAGCGCGCTCGCAGCCAGCAGCGCCGCGGTGAGCGCGGCGACGAGGCGGATGCGGCGCTTGCGGGACGGGTTCATCCGCTGCCGATTATCACAGACCGCTCATGCCCACGGCCGCCCTTGCCGATGAGGATAGCCCCGCCTCCACGAGGAATCGGGGGATCGACACCGAAACCTTTACTCGATCCTTGCGTTGAAGCTCATGACCGTGCGCACCCGCCCCCAGCGTCGCAGGACCCGCCCGCGCATCGGGCGCAGGACGCCGGAGCGCGCGCCGGGCGCGACCGCCGAGGCCGCGCAGCAGCCCTTGCCGCAGGCACGCGAGCGCGACGCCGGCGGTCCGCAGGATCTCGCCGCGTACGGCTGCGCGTGCGGCTGTGTGTTCGAGGCGCCCGTCTCGACGACGGTCGGCTGCCCGCACTGCGGCGGCGCGCAGGCCTGGTAGGCGCTCAGAGGTCGGCGACGAGGCCCGTGCGGGCGTACTCGATCGCCGGCCACAGGAGCGCCACCGTGCTGTCGACGAGGAACTGGCGCGGGACGTCCGGGTTGCTGTGCCACCAGCGCGCGAGCCCGAGCACGGCCCACTTCAGCAGCTCCGCGAAGATCGACACCTGCCGCGCGCGGTCGGGGTGGCCGTCGAACACCACGGGATCGCTGACGAGGGTCCTGGCGAGGCCGTCGGTGATCCGCTGCTCCAGCTCGCGCCCGACCGGCGTGACGTTCGCGCGCTGCAGCTCGAGCAGCAGCAGGCGCGACGCCTCCGGCTGCTCCTCGACGTAGCGGTAGACGGCGTCCGCGGCAGCGTGCAGGCGCTGCTGCTCGTCCATCCCGAGCGGCTCCAGTGCGACTTCGACGGCGCGCTCGACGTCGCGGCGGATCGCGTCGAGCAGTTGCATGTAGAGATCGCGCTTGGACGCGACGTGGTCGTAGACGACGGCCTTCGAGATCCCGGCAGCGGCGGCGATCTCGTCCATCGAGGCGCCGTCGTAGCCGTTGGCCGCGAAGGCCCCCAGCGCGGCGTCGAGGATCAGCAGGCGCCGCTGCGCCGCGGGCAGCCGCCGGCGCGTCGGCTCCGGGGCGGGTCCTGCGCGCGAGGGATTTCTGGACGCCATCAATAGAGTCTTACCATTTACTGGAGTGTAGAGGCGCGGCGGGCGATATAGGCGCTTCCCGCGCACGCGCGCGCGACGCACCGACGAACCCGCGATTGCCGAGCGTGCGGAGCGGGTACGGACGAAGCGCATGAGCCACCGAACCGGGATCGCCCGTCAGCTCGAGCTGCTGCACGGGGGCGGCGCGACAAGCAGCGGACTCCGCACGCGGGCCCTGGCCACGCGTGCACGCAAGGGCGATCGCCAGGCGCGCGAGGCGCTGATCGCCGAGCACCTGCCGCTGGCGCGTGCGCTGGCGCGCCGCTACCGCCGCGGCAGCGAGCCGCTCGACGACCTCGTGCAGGTCGCGTCGCTCGGGCTCATCAAGGCAGTCGACCGCTTCGACCCCGAGCGCGGCCATAGCTTCTCGACGTTCGCCCAGCCGACGATCGTCGGCGAGCTGCTGCGCCACTTCCGCGACACCGGCTGGGGCGTCCACGTCGTGCGCGGCACGCAGGAGCTGGCGCTGAGAGTGCGCTCCGCCGCCGAGGCGATCGAAGCGGAAAGCGGCAGAGCGGCGACGCCGAGCCAGCTCGCCGAGCGGACGGGCGCGAGCCTCGAGGCGGTCGTGGAGGCGCTCGGGGCGCTCTCGAACCGCACCGCGCTGTCGCTCGCCGCGCCGACGGGCGGCCACGACGACGGCGGCAGCGACACGACGATCGCCGACACGCTCGGCGACGCGGACGACGGCTACGAGCTCGCAGAGGCGCGCGCGCTGCTCGGCTCGGCCGTCAAATGCCTGCCGGAGCGCGAGCAGCGGATCCTGCAGCTGCGCTTCGTCGAGGACCTGACGCAGAGCGAGATCGCCGCCGAGATCGGCGTCTCGCAGATGCAGATCTCGCGCCTGCTGCGCCAGTCGCTCGAGCGGCTCGCGCAGATCACGCGCGCGCGGCCGTGATCTCCATCACCGAGGCCTGCCCGTCCCGTCCCGCCGCCTTCGCCTCGTAGAGGCGACCGTCGGCGCGGGCGATGCAGTCGGCGAGCGTCTCTCCTCTCGCCCACTCGGCGACGCCGGCCGACCAGCGCGCCGGGTGCGCGTCGTGCAGGCGCGCGAGCGCCTGGTGCGCCTCCTCGGCGGAGGTCGCCGGGAACATCACGACGAACTCGTCGCCGCCGTAGCGGGCGAGCACGTCACCCGGCCGCAGCGTGCGCGTCCACGCCGCGGCGACGTCGGCGAGCATGCGGTCCCCCGCGACGTGGCCGTGCCGGTCGTTGACGTGCTTGAAGCCGTCGAGGTCGAGGAGGGCGAGCGACAGCGGTGCGCCCGTGCGACCGGCGAGCGCGTGCTCGCGGTCGGCCGCCTTCGTGAAGCCGCTGCGATTGAGCAGGCCGGTGAGGTTGTCCGTGTCGGCCTGCGTGCGCAGCCCTTCGCTCAGCGCGCTCAGCATCAGCGTCCCGACCCACACCGTGGCGCACACGAACACCGCCTGGATCGCGGTGTCCGGCAGGCCGGCGATCCCGAACGTGGCGACGCACGCGACGGTGATGCCGAGCGCGTGCCAGCGCGCCTCGCGCGGGCGCAGGAACAGCGCGGCGTAGACGGCGAGCCACTGGAACGCGCGCGCGAGCGTCATCAGGCCCACGACCGTGCGCGCGTGGGTGCCGAGCACGGCGATCCCGAGCACGAGTGCGACGATCGCGACGTGGAGGCCGGCGCGGGAGAGCCGCGGGCCGGTCGCGAACACGACCGCCGCCAGCACGGCATACGCTGCCGACACCGCGACCAGCAGCCCCACCGGCTCCTGACCGCTGACGCGCACGCGCGTCACGAGCAAGCACCCGGCCGCGGCGAGCAGCGCGATCACGACCACGGCCGCCACCTCGCCCGGAAGCTCCGCGCCGCGCAGACGGCTGAGCCAGCGGAACGCGGCGGCGGAGCGTCCCACCGTCCAACTGCCTGCTCGCGACTCGGCCATCCTCCTCCGAGTCGGCATGCGGGCGCCGGAGCTTGAACGCCGGCGCGCCGCGCCCGGCGACGGGCGGGAGCCGCCTACCCGAACTTGCCGGTGACGTACTCCTCGGTGCGGGAGTCGTCCGGGTTCGTGAAGATCTTCTCGGTCGGCCCCACCTCGACGAGCTCGCCGTCGAGCAGGAAGGCCGTCTCGTCGGCGACGCGCGCCGCCTGCTGCATGTTGTGCGTGACGATCACGATCGTGACGCGGCTCTTGAGCTCCTCGACCAGCTCCTCGATCTTCAGCGTCGAGATCGGGTCGAGCGCCGAGGCCGGCTCGTCCATCAGCAGCACGTCCGGCTCGACCGCGAGCGCGCGCGCGATGCAGAGGCGCTGCTGCTGGCCGCCGGAGAGGCCGATGCCGGGCTTGGAGAGGCGGTCCTTGACCTCCTCCCACAGGCCGGCGCCGCGCAGCGCCGTCTCGACCTGCTCGTGGCCGACCTTGCGCGTCGTCAGGCGCAGCCCGGCGGCGACGTTGTCGAAGATCGACATCGTCGGGAACGGGTTCGGCTTCTGGAAGACCATGCCGATCGCGCGGCGCACGGCGACGACGTCGATGCCGGAGGCGTAGACGTCGACGTCGTCGAGCAGGATGCGGCCGCTCGCGCGCGCGCCGGGGATCTCCTCGTGCATGCGGTTGATGCAGCGCACGACGGTCGACTTGCCCGAGCCGGAGGGGCCGATCAGCGCGGTCGCCTTGTTGGGCGCGAACGACAGCGTGAGGTCCTTGATCGACTGCTGGTCGCCGTACCAGGCGTTCAGCTGCTCGACCGTGACCGAGCGCGCGGCACGCTGCGTCGTCGTCGTTCCGCCGCTGCGCGGCACCGGTCGCGCCGGCGCGACGGGCGGCTCGTGGGAGGGGATCTGATCGGGCGTCACGTCGCGGCGCAGGGCATTGGGGGCGGGATCGCTCACGACAGACGGCTCCTTCTCTGGATCATCCGTGCGATCAACGTCAGGATGAGGATCATCGCGACCAAGGTCAAGGCTGCCCCCCAAGCGATCGTGACCAAACGGTCCTGTGCCTGCCCGACGTTCTGGAAGATCAGCGCGGGCAGCGAGTTCATGCGGTCGTTGTAGTTGAAGGCGGTCGCGTTGACGACGGCGGCTGTGAACAGCAGCGGCGCGGTCTCGCCGGCGGCGCGCGCGATCGAGAGCAGGACGCCGGTCACGATTCCCGGCAGCGCCGTCGGCAACACCACTCTGAAGACGGTCCGCCAGCGCGGCGCGCCGAGCGCGTATGCCGCCTCGCGCAGCGAGTTGGGCACGAGCAGCAGCACGACCTCGGCCGAGCGCGTGACGATCGGCAGCATCAGCAGCCCGAGCGCGACCGAGCCCTTCCAGCCGGCGAACGACGAGCCGCCGACGCCGGCGAGCACGAGCGTGATGTAGACGAACAGGCCGAAGACGATCGACGGCACGCCCGTCATCACGTCGATGAAGTAGCGCACCGTGTGCGCGAGCTTCGACCCGCGGCCGAACTCGACCAGCCAGATCGCGACGCCGACGCCGACCGGCACCGCGACGACCGCCGCCAGTCCGACCATCAGCACGGTGCCGACGATCGCGCTCTTGATGCCGCCCGGGTCGCCGAGGAACGAGCCGGTCGGATCGGTCGTGAAGAAGTCGATCGAGATCGCGCCGATCCCCTGCTTGACGAGGTAGTACAGGATCAACACGAGCGGCACGAGCGCGGCCGCCGTCAGCAGCGCGACGCTGCCGCGCGCGAGCTTGTCGACGCGCCGCCGGCGCGCGCTGATCGGCTCGAACGCGATGCTGCTCATGCCGCCATCCCCGATGGCGTGTGCGTCGCGCGCCGTCCGCGCTCAGCCCGCACGACGAACGCGCGCGCGACCGCGTTGACGCCGAGCGTCAGCACGAACAGCACGAGCCCGGCCGCGATCAGCGCCGCGCGGTGCAGCGGATCGGACGCCGCCTCGCCGAACTCGTTCGCGATCACGGCGGACAGCGTGTAGCCCTGCTGGAAGATCGTGTGGCCGATCACCGGCGCGTTGCCGATCACGAGCGTGACGGCGATCGTCTCGCCGATCGCCCGCCCGAGGCCGAGCATCGCGCCGCCGGCGATCCCGCCGCGCGCATATGGGAGCACCGACATGCGGATCATCTCCCAGCGCGTCGCGCCGAGCGCGAGCGCCGCCTCCTTGTGCTCGCGCGGAACGGTCGAGATCACCTCGCGCGAGATCGCCGAGGCGATCGGGAGGATCATGATCGCGAGGATCAGCCCGGCGATGAAGTAGTTGGGCCCGGTGACCATGCCGCCGACGAACGGGATGAACGAGAACGTGTCGGCGAACCATCTCTCCGCGGGCTGCAGCTTCGGGATCAGGAAGAAGAAGCCCCACAGGCCGTAGACGACCGAGGGGACCGCCGCCAGCAGGTCGACGACGACCGTCAGCGGGCCGCGGATCCGGCGCGGCGACAGCTCGGTGATGTAGAGCGCCGTCGCGACCGCGACGGGGATGCCCAGCAGCAGCGCGATGACCGAGGTGATGAGCGTGCCGACGAGCAGCGGCAGGGCGCCGTAGAGGTTCTTCGAGGGGACCCAGTCCGCCGAGAAGAGGAAGTGGGCGACGCCCACCTGCTTGAAGACCGGCTCGGACTCGATCACGAGCCGGACGAAGAAGTACGCGATCAGGACGATGACGCCGACCGACAGCGCCGTCAGCCCCCACTTGAGGATCCGATCCGGGAGCCGGGCCGCCGGCGAGCGGTGCAGCGCAGTGCCGCGCTCGCCGGCGGGTGTGATCGTCCCAGCCTCCATCGATGCCTTACGAGATCGGCGATCCGTTGCACTCGAGCGCGGCGACTCTCGCCTGCGCCATGCTCTGGATGCCGGTCGGCAGCGGCGCGTAGTCGAGCTGCGGCGCGACTCTCTGGCCATCGCCGAGGATGTACGTCAGCCACGCCTTCAGGGCCGAGGCCGTCGCGCTCGAGATGCCCGCCTTGCACGAGTCCTGCCACACGATCTGGAACGTCACCGCCGTGATCGGGTAGCTCTGCGCCCCGTCGGCATTGATCGTCGAGAACTCGAGGTTCGCGGGCGGCTTCGCGCCCACGCCGGCGGCCGAGGTGGCGGCCAGCGTCGGCTGCACCCACGCGCCCGACTTGTTCTTCACGGCCGCGGTCGTGAAGTTGTTCTGCAGCGCGTACGCCTGCTCGACGTAGCCGACCGCGCCGGGCGTCTGCTTGACGCAGCCGGCGACGCCGTCGTTGCCTCTGGCGCCGGTGCCGGTCGGCCACTGGACGCTCTTGTCCGTGCCCGGGCCGCTCGCCCACGTGGTCGAGTAGTCGGCCAGGAACTTCGTGAAGTTCGCAGTCGTGCCCGACGCGTCGGAGCGGTGGCAGACCGTGATCGCCGTGGACGGCAGCGTGACGCCCGGGTTGAGCCCGGCGATCGCGGGGTCGTTCCACTTCGTGACTCTGCCGAGGAAGATCTGCGCGATCGTCGGTCCGTCGAGTCTCAGGCCGGTTCTGACGCCGCTGAGGTTGTAGGAGACGGTGACCGCGCCGAGCGCGATCGGGAGGTGCACGGGCGTGCCCTTGGCCTTGCCCGCCGCGACCTCTTCCGGCTTCATGACGGCATCGCTGCCGGCGAAGTTGACCGTGCCCGCCGTGAACTGCGCGATGCCGGCGCCGGAACCGACCGGCTGGTAGTTGATCGTCGTGCCGGAGCTGCTCTTGAAGCGGCTCGCCCACTCGCTGACGAGCGGCGCCTGGAACGTGGAGCCGGCGCCGTTCACGGTCGCCGACGATGAGCTCGATCCCCCGGTGGAGCTGGTGTTGCTCTTACTGCTGCCACATGCTGCGGCGCCCAACGCGATCGCTGCGGCTGAGCCGAGCGCGAGGACCTTCGAGTACCTCATCTGCATCCTTTCTCCTATGCGACTGTGCTCGGCAGGGTCACAGGGCACCGGACGGATTCTGTTATCGCTCTGTGGCCGATCTGTTTAAAGCTTGTGAAACCGGGTCGAAGCGGTAGCCGAACCCGGGGTGCGTGTGGATGAACGCCGTGTCCGGCAGCGCCTGTTCGAGCTTCGTGCGCAGCTTGTGGACGTAGACGTCGACCGAGCGGTCGCCGGCGCGCAGCGTGCCGCCCCAGGCGAGGCGGTACAGCTCCTCGCGTGAGACGATCCGTCCCCAGCGGTCGACCAGCGCGACGAGCAGGCGCAGCTCGCGCACAGACGTCTGCACGACCTGCCCGCCCGCGAGCACGAGGCCGTCGGATCGGCGCAGCTCGAGGCCCCCGGCGCGTATCGTCTCGTCGTGGGGTGCAGCCTCCATGGCTGCCGAGGATCCCGCACGTTGCGCACATGCCTGTTATCAGACGGTGAAGCGGATGCAGCGAATGTCGCCGTTTCCCCATCGCTTCACGGCACCTTCACGAGTCGGTAACAACCCGGCAACCGGTGTGCGAGGATGCTTCCTGCCATGGCTCCATCTGCATCCGAGGGCGAGCTGCGCGTGCGCTTCCAGGAGGAGCTGTCGCAGATCGAGCAGGCCGCGCTCGGCGGCCTCGACATGGTTCGCGAGCAGCTCCGTCGCGTGCTGGAGGCGGTCGAGCACCAGGACGTCGCGCTCGCGACCGAGGTCGTCGGCGGCGACGACGCGCTCGACCAGCTCTACCGCGACCTGCACGAACGGATCCTCGCGCTGCTCGCACTGCAGGCGCCCGTGGCCGGCGACCTGCGCCTCGCGGCCGCGCTGCTGCACGTGATCCGCTCGGTCGAGCGGATGGGCGACCAGTGCGTCAACGTCGCGAAGCTGATCCCGCTCGACGGCCACCACCCGCCGACGCATCCGACGCTGCTGGAGGAGCTGGGCGTGATGGGCCGGCTCGTCAGCCAGGAGATCGAGCAGGCCAAGCGCGCGTTCGCCGAGCGCGACCTCGCGCTCGCGCGCGACCTGATCCACCAGGACCGCGACGTCAACGAGCTCAACCGCCGCGTCTTCCAGTTCGCGTGGGAGAGCGGCGACGACCCCGACGCGCGCGAATGGGCGATGCACATGATCCTCGCGGCGCGCGCGGTCGAGCGCATGGGCGACCTGTCGGTCGACGTCGGCGAGCAGCTCGGGTTTGTCCTGACGGGGCAGTTCGAGGAGTTCCGCGACGCCTCGCACCCGTCGCCGAGCGACGCGGCGCCGTCGGTCTAGGGCCGGCCCGCCGCGCTGACGGCCGGACCGGTTCCGTCGCGTGCCGTTGCCGCCGCGGGCAGCAGCGTCTCGACGAGCGCACGTGCCTTCAGCCGCACCTCGCGCAGCTCCTCGTGCGGATCCGACAGCGCGACGATCGCACCGCCGGCGCCGAAGCTGGCGCCGCACTCGGTCGCGACGATCGTGCGGATCACGATCGACAGGTCCGCCGCTCCGCCCAGCGCGAACCAGCCGAGCGCGCCGGAGTAGACGCCGCGCGGACCGGCCTCCAGTTCGTCCACGATCTCCATCGTGCGCTTCTTCGGCGCGCCCGTCATCGAGCCGCCCGGGAACGCGGCGCGCACGACGTCGAGCGCCGAGGCGCCGCGGCCGATCCGCCCGCGGATCGTCGAGACGAGCTGGTGGACGGTCGCGAACGACTCGACGCCGAACAGCACCGGCACCTCGACGCTGCCGATCTCGCAGACGGCGCCGAGGTCGTTGCGCAGCAGGTCGACGATCATCAGGTTCTCGGCGCGGTCCTTCTCGCTGGCGCGCAGCCGCTCGCGGATCGCGAGGTCGGCCTCGACCGTCGCGCCGCGCGGCGCCGTGCCCTTGATCGGCTTCGCCTCGACCTCGCCGTCGACCCCGACCCGCAGGAAGCGCTCGGGCGAGGCGCTCAGCACGCTCACCTCGGGGAAGCGCAGGAAGGCCGCGAACGGCGCCGGGTTGACCGCGCGCAGGCGGCGGTAGGCGGGCCACGGGTCGATCGCGCCGTCGACCTGGACATGGTTCGTGAGGCACACCTCGTACGTCTCCCCCGCGACGATCGCCTCCTGGCAGCGCGCGATCAGCGCGAGATAGGCATCGTCGTCGTGGCGCGCCGCGCAGCCGGCCGGCCACGCGTCTTCTATGTCCACCGCGCGGCCGCCGCCGGCGTGCAGCGGCGGCAGCACGTGGCCGTTGCCGGCTCCGTCGCCGTCGGCGTCGCCGTGCGCGAGCGCCGTCAGACGCATCGTCATCTCGTCGAGCCACGGCGCCGCCGGCGCGTCGTGCGCCTCCAGCGCGACGAGCCACACCTCGCCCGCCTCGTGGTCGAACGCGAGGAAGCGGTCGGCGAACACGAGCGCCGCGTCGGGCGCCTCGGCGCGGTGCGATGGCTCGCCGCCGCACTCCGCCTTCAGCTCGTAGCCGAGGTAGCCGACGTAGCCGCCGTTGAAGTCGAAGGGCAGCGCGGTGGTGTTCGTGCGTCGCGCACGGAGCTGGTCGTCGAGGTAGGCCAGCAGCGGCCCGTCGGCCTGCTCGACGCCGCTGGCGGTGCGTGTCGTCACGCGGCCGCTGCTCACGTCGTACGTCAGCAGCTCGGCGAGCGGGCCGCTGTCGTCGCCCATGAACGAGAAGCGCCCGCAGCCGTTAGCGCCGGACGCGCTGCTGTCGAGCCAGAAGGCGACCTCGCGCTCCGCGTACAGCGCCGCGAACGCCGCCTCCGCGTCGAGCGCCAGCGCGAGCCTGCGGTAGCGCACGACCGGCTGGCGGTGCACGAGCCGCTGCTCGTCGCCGCGCAGCCGCGCGCGGCCGCGCGTCGAGGCGGCCAGCGCGAGGTCGCGGAAGTTGCGCAGCAGCCGCGCGCCGTGCTCGGAGCAGATCGACTCGGGGTGGAACTGCACGCCCCACAGCGGCGCCTCGAGGTGGCGCACGCCCATCAGCACGCCGTCGTCGGACCACGCGAGCGCGTGCAGCCCCGCCGGCAGCTCGCCGACGACGAGCGAGTGGTAGCGGACGACCTCGAACGGCGACGGGATCCCCTCGAACAGGTCGATCTGCGCGTGGTGCACGACGCTCGTGCGCCCGTGCATCGGCTCCGGCGCGGGCAGGACCGGCGCGCCGTGCAGATGGCACAGCCCCTGGTGCCCGAGGCAGACGCCGAGCACCGCCATCCCGCTCTCGCGGATCGCCGAGGCGCTGATGCCGAAGTCGCGCGCGCGTTCGGGTCGCCCGGGGCCGGGCGAGACGACGATCGCGCCGTAGCCCTGCGCGCGCAGCGCCGGCCACGAGACGGGGTCGTCGTTGCGCAGCAGCAGCGGCGGCTCGCCGTGCAGGTCGGCGAGCATCTGGAAGAGGTTGAAGGTGAACGAGTCGTAGTTGTCGATCAGCACGCAGCGCATGCGAGCCCTCCGATCGCATCGGCCGCGGCGGCGATCGCGGCCCGCTCACCGGCGTCGATCTCCCACGCGAGCGTGCGCGGCCGCACGTCCGGGCCGAGCAGCGCGGGCACGGTCAGGCACACGCCCTCGACGCCGTACTCGCCGCGCAGCAGCAGCGAGACCGGCCACGGGCGCGCGTCGCCCGCCAGCAGCGCCCGCACGACGGCGGCGGCGCCCCAGCCGGAGCTGAGCGCGCTCGTGCGGCCGGTCGCGTGGGCCTGCCAGCGCGCGTACCAGCCGCCGACCTCGTCGAGCACACGCGCACGCTCGGGCGCGGACAGCGTCGCCGGCTCGCCGCGCACCAGCACGCGGCTCAGCAGCGCCACGGCATGCGGACCGTGCTCGCCGACGCTCCAGGCCTCGACGTCGGCCGGCTCGGCGCCGCGCACGCGCGCGATCGCGACGCGCAGCCGCAGCGTGTCGTTGAGCGTCTGGCCGAGCACCCGCACGCGCTCGCCGAGCCGCTCCTGCAGCCGCGTCGCGAGCGCGTCGACCGGGTTGCTGACGAGCACGACCGTGCGGCAGCGGGCGCCGTCGTCCGCGAGCGCCTCGGCGAGCGGTGCGAGGACCGCGGCGTTGTCATCGAGGAACGCGCTGCGCGGCGCGCCGTCGCGATGCGGGACCGACGCGCACGCGACGACGACGTCGCACGCGGCCAGCGCTCCCGGTCTGCCGGTCGCGACGCCAAGCCCCGGCAGCGCCGCGCCCAGCAGCTCGAGGTCCATCGCGAGGCAGGCGAGCTGCGGCGCGGCCGCGTCGGCCAGCACGAGCCGCCGCAGACCCGCATGCGCCAGCGCGAACGCGGTCGCCGAGCCGACCGCCCCCGCAGCGCCGTAGATGCCGACGGTCCCGCGCACCATCAGTAGACGTTCTCGCGCTCCATCGCCTCGAACAGCTCCTGCACGTTCCTCGGGTCGAAGCCCTCGTTCTCGGCGCGCGCGATTATCTCGAGCTGGATGCCGGAGTTCGGCTCGCGCTTGGTGAAGATCTGGTCGAGGCCGGGGCCGTTGATGATCCCGGTGAGCAGGTCGGCGCCGCGGCTGCGCAGGTCGTCGATCGCCTCCTGCGCGTCGGGGATCTCGATCGCGACGTGCTGCACGCCCGGCCCGTACGCCTCGATGTAGCGCGAGACGTTCGACTCGGGCGAGTCGCCCTGCACGAGCACGAACTTGACGCCGCCGGCCTCCATCACGGCCGAGTCCATCCCGCTGACGCGCCCGCTGATCTGCCGGCGCTCGCGCAGCTCCATGCCGAGCACGTCGCCGTAGTAGGCGATCGCGGCGTCGAGGTCGCGCACGGCGATCGCGACGTGGTCGATCCCGACGGCCGCTCTGGCGAAGACGCTCTGCGGCTCGCCGGCCTCCCCGTTCTCGGCGCTCCCGATGATCGCGTCCTCGACGCGGCAGCCCTCGCCGATCACCGTGCGTGCCAGCGCGCGTGCGAAGCCGGCGTCGAGCCCGCGCTCGGTCGCCAGGTCCGCCCAGCGTTCCTCGACGGCCGCCACGCGATCCGGCTGCATCATCGCGATGCCCTGCTCGCGCTTGTGATCGGCGACCTCGCGGCAGATCGAGATGCGCTCGGCGAGCGCGCTCAGCAGCCGCTCGTCGACGCGGTCGATGCGCTCGCGGAACGACGCGAGAGCGTCCGTCTGCGTGCTCGTGCCCATGATCGAGGTCCCCCTCCTCGGTTCTTATTACTGGTGTGTTGTTACACCTGATATTGGAGCCTAACGCGTTTGCGGGCTCCGCGGTGAATTCCATCTGCGAACATCGGCCGCAACGTGGGATCGACCGCCAAGGACGCGCACGCGCCCGCCGACGGCCTCGCGCGCTGCGCGCTGGTCGGCGGCAACGGCGCCGTCGGCCGGCTGCTCGCCGGCGCGCTCGCTGCTGCCGGCAGCGAGCTGACGATCCTCGACGCGGCGCCGCGGGCGCACCCCGAGCTGCCGCCGAGCGCGGGCTACGTCGTGCTCGACGCGACGCGACCCTCGCCGGCGCTGCACGGCGCGCTCGCCGCCGCCGACTGCGCCCTGCTCGCGCTGCCGGAGGCGGCAGCGCTCGCCGCCCTCCCCCACGTGGCCGCGGCGCTGCCGGCCGGCGCGCTGCTGGCCGACACGCTGTCGGTCAAGACGCCGTTCGCGCAGGCGGCGCTCGCGCTTGCCCCGCGGCTGGAGCTGCTGTCGCTCAACCCGATGTTCGCGCCGTCGCTCGGCTTCGCCGGCCACGCCGTGCTCGCCATCGAGCTGGCGCCGGGTCCCCGCTCGGATGCACTGCTCGCGCTGCTGCGCTCGCTGTCGCGCACGGTCGCGACGGTTCCCGACGCGGCGGCGCACGACCGCATGACCGCGGCGCTGCAGGTCGCGACGCACGCGAGCGTGCTCGGCTTCGCGCTCGGCCTCGCGCAACTCGACGCCGACCTCGACGCGCTGCTCGCGGTCGCGCCGCCGCCGTTCCTGGCGCTGCTCGCGCTGCTGGCGCGGATCGCGAGCGCCGGCCCCGAGACGTACGCCGACATCCAGCGCGCGAACCCGTTCGGCGCCGAGGCGCGCGCCGCGCTCGCCGCCGGCCTCGCCCAGCTCGACGACGCCGCCATCGACGACGACCCGCAGCGCGCCGAGCAGCTCGTCGCGCAGGCCGGCGCGCTGCTCGGCCCCCACCGCGAGGCGCTCGCGGCGCAGGCGGCCGCGCTGCTCGCAGGGATCGAGCCGCCGCCGCACACCGCCTGAGGCGCGCCGGCTCACGCGTGCGTCGTGGCGCCGAACTCGGCGCGAACGCGCCGGTAGAGCGGGTGCCTCGCCGTCGCGAACTGCACGTCGTCGATCGCGCTGAAGGGGCGCAGCTCCAGCATCGTCGAGGCCAGGAAGGCGCCTTCGCAGCGCGCCAGCTCGGCCGGGTCGACCTCACGCTCGACGGCGTCGACGCCGATCCGCGCGGCGATCTCCAGCACGCTGCGGCGCGTGATGCCGGGGAACACGTCGGCCTCGATCGACGGCGTCACGAGCGCTTCGTCGCGGATCAGGAACAGGTTCGAGGTGCTCGCCTCCGCGAGCCGGCCGGCACCGTCGAGCAGCACGCCGACGTCGGCCCCGCGCTCGAACGCGCGCCGCTGCGCGAGGAAGCTGTTGGCGTAGGTGCCGCAGACCTTCCACGACACCGGGATCGCGCGACTGGAGACGCGCTCCACCGGCACGATCGTCCCGCGCATCGGGTCGGGCACGTCCCGCTCCACCTCGACCGCGAAGATGCAGGCGCTCACCGGCAGGTCTCTGCTCGCGACGAGCATGATCTCGGGCGCGCCGCGGAAGGCGATCGGGCGGATGTACTGCGTCCGCTGCGGGCACGTGTCGAGCAGCGCGCGGATGCCCTCCTCGAGCTGCTCGGGCTCCCAGGGGAACGGCAGGTCCATGCGCTCCGCGCCGGTCTTGAAGCGCACGAGGTGCTCGCGGCCGCGGTGCAGGTGGAAGTGGTCCTCGTTCCAGTAGGCCATGATCCCGTCGAAGACGCCCGTGCCCATGTGGAACGTGCTGGAGGCGAGCGAGGGCGCGCCCTGCTCGCGCGGCACGAGCGCGCCGTCGACCCACGCGAGCTCGCTCACGACCGGCACGCGGCCTCCCCTGCGGTCCCGGCCGCGGCGAGCGCGCCCGCCGGCGCCAGCCCGAGCGCCCCGAGGCCCTCGCCGAGCACGCCGCGCAGCGCCCGCGCGACCCGCGGCGTCGCCGGGACGGCCGCGAACCAGCGCGTCAGGTGGAAGTGGAAGCGCACGAACGGCAGCAGGTCCAGCTCCCCGGCGCACTTCTCCAGCAGGCGGCGATGCCGTTGGGACTGCACGAGCACGAAGCGGTAGCCGGGGTCGCCGGGCTCCGGATCGGGCTCGCCGTCGTGGCGCGGGTCGCACGCGCGCGCCCACGCCTGCGCGAGCGACCAGCCGGCGTTGCGCAGCGGGTCCAGCAGCTCCTCGAGCGCGACCGTCACGCGCTGCTGCAGCGGGCGCCCGAGGAACCAGCCGAGCAGCACGATCCGCGCCAGCTCCTCCGCGTCGCGCCCGTGCCGCCGCGCGAGCCCGGCGACCGGCCCGGCGGCCGCGACCCGCTCGAGCAGCTCGTCGGCGAGCAGTGCGCCGCCCCTGCTCGACTTGACCGCGTCGCCGCCCTCCCCGAGCACCATCTCGTGCATGAGGTTGTCGGTCGGGTGGATCTCCTCGCCCGGGCGCAGGCGGCGCAGCAGCGCCTCGCAGGCGCGTATGAGCCCTCGCCACTCGCTGCCGAAGACGGCGATCGAGCGCGAGCCGGCGAGCAGCGGGCGCGTCGCGTCGTACGTGGCGACATAGCGCAGGTGCTGTGTCGGGAAGCCGTCGCGGCGGTGCAGGAGGAGCTGCGGATAGGCCTCCTCGCCGGTCGGGAACACCGTCGCCGCGCCCGCGCCGCGCTCGATCGCGCCGGCCGCGAGCGCCTGCTGGGCGAGCGCCTCGGCGTGCGCGAGGTAGTCGGACTCGAGCAGCGTGCGGTCGACGCGCACGCCGAGGCGCGCGTACGTCTCGTCGTGACCGGCGAGCACCCAGTCGCGCAGCCGCTCGAACAGCGCGACCGCGGCCGGGTCGCCCTGCCGCCAGCCCTCCAGCAGCTCCTCCGCCGCGTCGCGGTGCAGCACCCGCTCGCGCGCCAGCGCCGCATCGCCGCGCGCATCGTCGTCCTCCTCGCTCGCGGCAGCGCGCGTCGGCAGGCTCTGCACGTAGCGCAGGTAGCACTCGCCGATCAGGCGGTCGCCTTTGACGCCGTCGCGTTCGGGCGTGCGACCGCCGCCGTGCGCGAGGTAGCCGGCCATCGCCTCGCCCATGCTGCGGCCGAAGTCGCCGACGCGGCTCTGGCGCACGACGTCGACCCCGAGCGCCTCGGCCGCGGCGGCGAGCGCGTTGCCGAGCGCCACGTTGCGCAGGTGGCCGACGTGCAGCGCCTTCGTCGTGTTGGGATCGCCGAAGTTGACGACCCAGCGCCGGCCGGCGCCGACGGCGCGCGTCGCGAGCGGGTCGTGCTCGCCGCGCTCGAGCGCGGCGCCGAGCGCGGCGAGGTCGGCGTCGGCGAAGCGGACACCGAGCGGCTGGTCCGTCGCCGCCAGCTCCGACAGCGTGCGCCGGGCGGCGGCGGAGTCGCCCCACGCGGCGTCGCGCAGCTCCAGGCGCACGTCGACCGGCGCGGGGCGGAACGGCACGATCGGCAGCAGCGCCGTGTCCGCACCACGCGCGGCGAGGGACGCGTCGAGGCGGTCGAGCAGGTTCGTCGACGGATCGCTGTAGCCCGTGCGGAGCATGCATGCACCAGGCGGGGCTCGAACCCGCATCAACGGCTTTTAAGGCCGGTCCTTTCACCCATTAAGGTACTGGTGCTTCGTGATGAATTCGCGCAGGACGACGCGCGGTGCATCCGTCCCCCGAACGACACACCAACTTATGGCAGATTAGCGGGAGCCGGTTCGCACGGCAAGCGCTCTCGGGCACGGCGTCGCCGTCCCGGCGGATCTGCGGCTGCCGTCGGCGAAGCCGACCTCGGCGCGGAAGCGGAAGCCGGCACGCGGACAGCGCGCCGGCAGATCGATGCCACCAGGGTAATAGGAGACGGTGCGGCCGTGGCGCCGCTCGTAGTAGCGGATCGCGCGCGACCCGATCACGATGCGCAGCTCCACGAGCGAGACCGTGGCGAGATCCTGCAGGCCCGGAACGACCGGCATCTGCACCGTCAGCGCTCCGCCATAGGGCGCCGGCGCATCGCCGACGTCGCCCTCGAACGCGAGCTTTGCGCCGAACGGACGCTGCCCGTCGACGTACACCACCAGCCCGAGCCGGCCGTGCTCGATCGGACCCGCCAGCAGCGTCACCGCGGCGTACTCGGGGATCACCTGGCCGCCGTTGACGAGCCGCACGATCGCGACCGCATCGCCGTAGCCCATCACCGCGTTCGGCGGACAGCCGCCCAGTCTCGGGCCCGAGATCAGCACCTGGGCGAAGTCGCTTGCCGGGCGCGTGCAGCTCGCGAGGCCGAGGCCGCTGGAGACCAGCCCGAGATCCTGCGGATAGGCGAGCGTCACGTGCGTGAGCGGCGCCCTCGTGAGGCGGCTCGGGTCGAGGCGCAGCGTGACGTCGAGCGGCGTGGCGCCGCCGAGCGTCGCCCCGCGGTCGAACGAAGCCGTGACGCTGACCGGGTTCGGCGCGGGCGCCGCCACCGCGACCGCCGGCCAGCCGGCCGCGCAGAGCACGGCCAGCAGCGCGAGCGCCGCGGCGCGGCACGACGAGCGGGTCATTGCAGCGACCTGGATGCCTAGTAGGTCAGGTGCGCGTTCGCGTGGACGGTGATCGCCCACGACCGGCGGTTGGCGGTGCCGTTGAACGTCCCGCTGCCGAGCGCGTGCTTGAAGCGGCCCGTGCCGCTGCGCACGGCCACGTTGCCGGTGAAGTGCACGATCGTGGCAGCCGACTGCGGGTAGCCGACGGCGGTAAGCGTGAGCGATCCGCCGCTGTAGGGATAGAACGTCACCGTCCCCGTCACCTTCGTGATGCCGGTGACGAAGCGCGCCGAGACCGTCCCGGGCAGCGTGCCGGTCGCCGTCCCGCGCTCGTAGAGCGTCGAGCCGCTCTTGCGCGTGAGGTGGAGGTAGGCCGTCCCGTGCAGGTTGAGCGACCGGCGAGCGGCGTGCGCGGACGGTGCGGCGGAGCTGACGCCGCCGGCCAGCAGGCCGGCCAGCAGGACCGCGAGCACGACCGTCGCCGCGATGGTTCCCCGGCGCCGAAGCGACTGCCCATTCATGACGCTCTCCTCCTGTCGTCCCCGGCGTTCACAGCTGAGCGCACCATACACGCTTCGCAGGCCGCTGTACACATGGCTGTTTTCTTCCTGGAAGTGGTCTATTTACAGCGGAAGCCCACCTTCAGGTGTCGTACGATAGACCACGTCGATGTGCGCTGAGCGGACGTGCACCGCTGAGCGCTCCAAGGGGCACTCGCTCCAACCGACGCTCACGGTGTGCCGCGTCTGCCGTTCGGGCCGACGAGCACGAGCGTGCCGTCGGGCAGTTGGTACACCTGCCCGACCGCCTTGCCGCTGCCGGACGCCTGCCGTCTGGCGTCGGGCGCCTTGATCGTCGTTCTCGCCCCCTGCTGCTGCGCGGATCTGCTCAACGCGGCCTTCGACAGCCCGAGCCCGGCGATCAGGAAGGCGA
>CAZGJV010000024.1:0-47703 GCA_964525715.1 uncultured Conexibacter sp.
GTCAGCCGATGCCGGGGAGGACCTTCGTGCCCTCCTCCTGCACGGCCTTGAGCGCGTTCGGATCCAGACCCAGCAGGTCGAGGACCGTCGGCGCCACCTGGGTCGTCTCGACCCAAGCGTGGGGCCGCGAGTGCGGAACCGCCCCCGGCGCGTAGACGACGAGCGGCACGTCGCGATCGCCCGGGTTGTCGCCACCGTGCTCGGCGATCTTGCTGCCGCCGGTGTACACGGTCCCGACCTGCACGCGACCGAACACGTCCGGGTGGCGCGGGTCCGAGTACGGCACGCCGAAGAAGTCGGCGGCCTCATGACCGGCGTAGATCTTCGCCAGACCGGAGTGCGCGACCTGCTCGGTGCCGCGATTCACGCCGTCGTTGTTGTAGAGCACCGCCGTCGCGCTGTGGTTCCACAGGTAGCTCTTGACGAAGTCGGCCGCGGCCTGCGTCGTGACCGACAGGTAGCTCTGCCACAGGTCGTCGTCGGTGCCGGCGATGATCAGGTTGTTCGGATCGCCCGTCTGTCTGGTCCAGGCCGCGTTGACGGCGGCGATGATCGGGCCGTCGTCGATCCGCTGCAGCAGCAACGGATCCTGCGGCGACTGGCCGTGCTTGGCGGTGACGATGATCGCCGTCGAGCTGGCGAGCCCCTTCTTCTGGAGCTCGGCGACCATCCGCTGCAGCGCGTCGTTGACGTAGTCGAACGCACTGGCCAGCAGCGGACGCGGCGTCGTCGTGCCCGGGTAGTAGCCGGCGAGCTCCTTCGGACCGGTCGTGTAGTTGCCTCTCGCGTCGGGGCCGATCAGCGTGGCGGGCCCGTCGACCTTCTCGGCCACCGACACGGTCTGGAAGTTCATCCCGAAGATCGCCGGGACGCCGACCTGCTGGCTGCCGCTGTGGTCGTGGCCGTCGATCTCGTTGACGATCGCCTGGACCTTGTAGCCGTCGTACTGCTTGGTGGCGGCGTCGATGTGGGCCCAGTCGTCGTCCTGCGGGTACGGCACGCCGTTCGGCATGATCGCCTGCGAGTCGATCTCCGGGCCGAAGAAGTCGTCGATGCTGTTGCCGCCAGAGCCATGGCCGTTGAACGACGTGTAGATCGCGTGCTTGTCAGACCAGGCGGTGCGCATGCCGGCTTTCTGGATGACCTGGAAGATCGAGTTCACCTTCAGGTAGTCCCACGGCATGATCGGCTGGCAGGTCTTCGGGTCGACCGGGAAGGTCGCCGGGTTCAGCGCGCTCTGCGGGTGGGCCGTCATGTTCATGATCAGGGCCGGGTTCTGCTCGACGCCCGGGAGCGAGCCGTCGGCGTCGAACGCCGGGAACGAGCCGTTCGCCGGGGCGATCAGGTCAGGCAGGCTCGGGACCTTGTCGTCCGGCGAGTCGTAGATCACGTTGCCACCCGGAACTGGGCCCGAGCAGTCGGTGGTGCCGGGAGGGAACACGTCGTGGCTGTACTCGACGTCGTAGTACACGCCGGTCGCGCGCGGGTCGCCGCCGGTCATGATCGCGGTGCCGCCCGGATCGGAGTCCGACGGGTCCGCCGTGTGGTTGTTGGTGAACTCGGCACCGCCGGAGGCGAGCTTGGCGAGCTCTGAGCTCGGATGGTTGGCGATGTACCAGTCGAGGTCGGACTGGTGCATGCCGTCGACGGAGATCAGCAGCACATGCTTGACTTGGCCCTTGTGAAGGGCGGATGCGGGCGCCGCCGACATGGCGACGGTCCCCCCGATCGCAGCAGCGACGACGGCCATGGATGCGACCTTGGCGCGTACCTGCATGGTGCCCCTTCCTAGGTGGGGATTGGAAGGCTGCCGACCATATCCGCGGTGCGACGACGCGCCTGTAACTGAGCTGTGGCGCACGTGTGACTCCGTTGTGAACGGTGGATCCTCATGCGGCGCGCCCTACGTGGGATAACCTTTGCGAGCGTGGATCTCCAGCGTCGCATCGTCTCCCTCCAGGGGGAGTTCCTGCTCTTCGCGCTGACGCCGCCACGGTTGTCGACCACTCCGGAGAAGGCCCAGGAGATCGCTGATGTCACCTTCGAGCGCCTGGGGCCCCTTGATGTCGACGGCCTGATCCTCTACGACATCGATGACGAGTCCGACCGCAACCCCGAGGAACGGCCGTTCCCGTTCTTGCCGACGATGGACCCGGCGGACTATCTGGACCGGCACCTCAAGACGTGGCGCACGCCGGTCGTGGTCTACCGCGCGACGGCGAAGTACACCGAGCAAGACCTTCGCGACTGGATGGGGTCTCAGGACACCGCCAAGCGGATGGCCGTCTTCGTCGGTGCTGCTTCGCGCGAGAGGCGTGTTGCCACGACGCTCCGCAGGGCCCAGCAGCTTCGCACCGAGGTCAACCCCGCTCTGCTCCTCGGCGCCGTCGCGATTCCCGAGCGGCACACTCGCAAAGGCGACGAGCACCTCAGCCTGGTCGCCAAGCAGGAGGCTGGCTGCTCCTACTTCGTCACCCAGGTCGTTTACGACGTCAACGCCGCCAAGAATCTGGTATCCGATTATGCGTACGAGTGCCGCGAGCGCGGTCTCGATCCGGTCCCAATCGTGTTCACCTTGTCGGCGTGCGGCTCGATGAAGACCTTGGAGTTCCTCCGATGGCTCGGCGTCGACGTCCCGCGCTGGATCGAAAACGACCTGCGCCACGCCGACGACACCCTCGACGCATCCCTCGAGCATGCCGAGGCAACCGCACTCGAGCTGATGTCCTTCTGCCGCCGCCTGGGCGTCCCGTTCGGGCTCAACGTCGAGTCCGTCTCGATCCGAAGAGTGGAGATCGAGGCGAGCGTGCGCTTGGCCGAGCGGCTCTTGGGCAGGTTGGCACGTTGACGTGCAGCCGACTCAAGAGCCTCGGGCGAGCGGCGATGTGTCGCCGCCAGTGCCCAGGCTGGCTCGCGCGACGACCAGTTCAGTGGAGAGAACTTGGCGTCGCGCAAACCGCGTCGTGATCGCTTCGCCATTGAGCCTTGCCACTTGCTACCAAAGCGGTACCATGACGGTATGAGCAAGCAGATCGCTGTGCGTCTCTCTGACGAGTTGGTCGAGTTTGTCGACGAACTCGTCGGGGCTGGCACCGAGTCCAGCCGGGCAGCGGTCGTGACCCGTGCGCTTGAGCGTGAGCGGCGACGCGCGATCGCTGCGCGCGACGCTGAAATTCTTGCTCGAACGGGTCAGGATCCCGAGCTTGCCGGTCTTGCCGAGCATGCGCTTGGGCTGCCGTCCGAGCCTGCCTGATGCGGCCGATCTACATCGCTCGGCTCGACAAGGCGCGGCCGGTGCTGATCCTCACGCGCGAACTGGTGCGCCCGCACATGTCGGCTGTGACGATCGCGCCGATCACCACGACCATCCGTGGGCTCTCGACCGAGGTGGCTGTCAACCGCGCCAACGGTCTGGCAGGACCCTCGGTCGTCAGTTGCGACAACATCACCACGATTCCCACCAGCGCACTGGGCGAGCAGATCGGCGTGCTGTTGGACCGTCAAGAACAGACGCTCAGCGACGCGATCCGCGCCGCGTTCGATCTGGACTGACCGTTCGCGCCCGGCGTTTGCGCGACGCAAGGTTTAGATGGAGCTAGTCGGGCTCGAACCGACGACCTTCGCGCTGCCAGCGCGACGCTCTCCCAGCTGAGCTATAGCCCCAAGGTCGCCGGGAAGTGTATCGCGCGGAGCTCGCGACATCACTCTGCCCGCGTCGGCACGGCCGGGCGGTCGCGGAGGCGGGCGGCGACGGTGAGCAGCGTCGCCGTGCAGATCCCGGCGAGCAGCAGATAGGCCGCGGTGTCGCTCGTGACGGATGCGAGCGTGCCGCCGCCGATCGCGCCGAGGACCTGTCCGCCGCCCCAGACGAGGTTCACGATCGCGAAGCCGAGGCCGTAGTCGAGGCCGGTCTGCTCGACGCCGTCCGACAGGAGCGTCATCGCGGGGGTGTTGACGATTCCGCTGAAGACGCACGCGAACACCACCGGGACGGCGAACAGCCAGGCGGTTGCGGGGAGCGGGAGGAGCAGGAGGGACGCGATCGCCCCGATGAAGCCGATCCGGATCGGGAGCCCGCGCCCGAGGCGGTCGGTGGCACGGCCGATCGCGATCTGGCCGACGCACTCGATCGCCGCCGCGGCGAGGAACGTCGCTCCGATCGCGATGCCGCTCGCCCCGAGCCGGTTCAGGGCCAGAGGAGCGAGCACCTCGATCGTGCCGTAGACGAGCGCGGGCACCAGCACGAGGAACGCGCCGGTCCGCACGCGCTCGTCGCGCAGCGCGGTCGCATACGGGCGCTTCGCCGTCGTCACCAGCGGAGGCGGCGCCGGCATCCGCAGCGCCGCGAGCGCGAGCAGCGCGGCGAACGCGCCGATCGTCGTGAACGGCAGCTCGGGCCCGACGCCCTGCGCGACCGCTCCCACCACCGGGCCGAGCAGGACCCCGGCCAGCGCCGCGCTCATCGCCGCGCCGATCGTCGCGCCGCGCTGCTCGGCCGGCGTGACCGCGAGCAGCCAGCCCATCCCGCCGGCCCAGGCGCAGGCGCCGCCGACGCCGTCGACGAAGCGCAGCGCCGTCAGCAGGACGAACGTGTGGCCGAAGGCGAAGCCGACGCTCGACGTCGCCATCAGCAGCAGGCCGACCAGCGCGGCGCGGCGCGAGCCGGCGCGCGTCGCGAGCCAGCCGCTCGGAACCGTGCCGATCACGGCGCCGGCGGCGTACGAGCCCGACAGGATCCCCGCGCCGGTCTTCGACAGACCGAAGCGCTCGGCGTAGTGCGGCAGCAGCGGCGTGATCGCCGAGAAGAACATCGTGTCGACGAAGACGATCGCGCCGACGAGCAGGAGGAGCCGTCGCATCGGTCGATCGTAGTTGCGACGGGCCGTCGCCGACGGGTCCCCAGGTAACCTCCTCGCTCCGATGAGCGAGCTGCGCTACGACCCCAAGGCGATCGAGCCGAAATGGCAGGACCTGTGGGCGCGCGAGCGCACGTGGGAGGTGTCCAACACACCCGACGGCCGCGACTCCTACTACGTGCTCGAGATGCTGCCCTACCCGAGCGGCGAGCCGCACATGGGGCACCTGAAGAACTACGCGCTCGGCGATGCGGTCGCGCACTTCAACCGCCGCATCGGCCGCCGTGTGCTGCACCCGATGGGCTACGACGCGTTCGGCCTGCCGGCCGAGAACCACGCGATCAGAACGGGCGTCCACCCGCGCGACTCGACCGCCTCCTCGATCGAGTCCTTCCAGCGCCAGTTCCGCCGGTGGGGCATCTCGATCGACTGGACGCGCGAGTTCGGCACCCACGAACCGCGGTACTACCGCTGGACGCAGTGGCTGTTCCTCAAGCTCTACGAACGCGGCCTCGCCTACCGCAAGGAAGCGGCCGTCAAGTGGTGCCCGAACGACCAGACGGTGCTCGCCAACGAGCAGGTCACGGCCGAGGGGACCTGCGAGCGCTGCGGCGCCGTCGTCGAGGCGCGCCAGCTCGAGCAGTGGTTCTTCCGCATCACCGACTACGCCGACCGCCTGCTCGAGGACCTCGCCACGATCCAGTGGCCCGAGCACGTCAAGACGATGCAGCGCAACTGGATCGGCCGCTCCGAGGGCGCCGAGGTGACGTTCCGCTGCGAGGAGCTGGGGATCGACTACCCCGTCTTCACGACGCGCCCCGACACGCTCTTCGGCGCGACCTTCTTCGTGATGGCGCCCGAGCACCCCGACGTGCTCAAGCTCGTCGCGGGCACGCCGCAGGAGCAGGCCGTCCGCGACTACGTCAACCACGCGCTGACGGAGTCCAACGAGGAGCGCGGCGACGTCGACAAGACGAAGACCGGCGTCGCGCTCGGCCGCACCGTAACGAACCCCGTCAACGGCGAGCAGATCCCGATGTACGTCGCCGACTACGTGCTGATGGAGTACGGCACCGGCGCGATCATGGCCGTCCCCGGCCACGACGAGCGCGACTTCGCCTTCGCGCAGGCGTACGACCTGCCGATCCGCCGCGTGATCGAGGACCCCGAGGGCGGCGAGCTGCCGTACTCCGGGAACGGGCCGCTGGTCAATTCACATCCTGACTTCGACGGGATGGGCAACCGCGACGCGCTGGAGGCGATCGTCGCGTGGCTCGACCGCGAGGGCAAGGGGCACGCCTCCGTCAACTACCGCCTGCGCGACTGGCTCGTCTCGCGCCAGCGCTACTGGGGCTGCCCGATCCCGGTGGTCCATTGCCCGAAGTGCGGGACCGTGCCCGTGCCGGAGGAGGACCTGCCGGTCGAGCTGCCCGACGTGACGGACTACAAGCCGAGAGGCAAGTCTCCGCTCGCCGCGGTCGAGGACTGGGTCAACGTCGACTGCCCGTCGTGCGGCGGCGCGGCGCGGCGCGAGACCGACACGATGGACACGTTCGTCGACTCGTCCTGGTACTTCCTGCGCTACTGCGACGCGAACAACGACGAGGCCGCGTTCGACCGCAGAGTGCTCGCCGAGTGGATGCCGGTCGACCAGTACATCGGCGGCGTCGAGCACGCGATCCTGCACCTGCTGTACGCGCGCTTCTTCACGAAGGCGTTCGCGGACATGGAGCTGCTCGACGCGAACGAGCCGTTCCAGGCGCTCTTCACGCAGGGGATGATCACGCGCGACGGCGCGAAGATGTCCAAGTCCAAGGGCAACGTCATCAGCCCGGCGACGTACGTCGACAGATACGGCGCCGACACGGCACGCTGCTACATCCTCTTCATCGGCCCGCCCGACCAGGACGCCGACTGGTCCGACGAGGGCGTGGAGGGCGTGCACCGCTTCCTCGCGCGGCTGTGGCGCCTCGGCGTCGAGCTGGGCGGCGGCGAGCTGCCGCCGGACGGAGCGGCGTTCGCCGACGCGGACCGCGTCGTCATGCGCAAGGCGCACTGGGCGATCGACAAGGTCACAAACGACATGGCCGGCCGCTTCGCCTTCAACACGGCGATCAGCGCGGTGATGGAGCTGGTGAACGAGTGCTACCGCCACCGCGAGACCGCCTCGCCGGAGGTGCTGCGCTTCGCGACCGCCGCTGCCGCGTCGCTCGTGTTCCCGTTCGCCCCGCACGCGGCGAGCGAGGTCTACGAGCTGACGACGGGCCGCCGCGTGTGGGAGCAGCCGTGGCCGACGCCCGACCCGGCGCTGCTGGAGTCCGACACGTTCGAGCTCGTCTGCCAGGTCAACGGCAAGGTGCGCGACCGCGTGCCCGCCCCAGCGACCGCCTCGCGCGAGCAGCTGGAGGCGCTCGCGCGCGCGCAGCCGAACGTGCAGGCGCACGTCGACGGCCACGAGGTCGTCAAGGCGATCGTGGTGCCGGGCAAGCTCGTGAACCTCGTCATTCGCTAGCAACCGGCGCCAAAGCGACCGCAGTTCCGCGCTTTTCTTGCGAAGCGCGCGTGCGCTGTGGCAACGGTCGCCCGTAGCGTCACGGGCATGCCGTCGCCCTCGCCGTCCAGGCCCCAGCTCGCGATCTACGCGGCGCTGGCGATCGCGGTCCTGCTGATCGGGGCGCGCTTCCTGCGCCACGGCGACGGTGGAGCGCCGGGCGGAGGCGCGGCGCCTGCGTTCGCGACGACGACCTCGTCGGCGGGCGCGCCGGACGGGCTGGCGGCGGGCGGTGGCACTGCGACCGGGACGTCATCGGCCGCTGCCGGCGCCGCCGGGCCGCAGCTCGTCGTCGACGTGAAGGGCGCGGTCCGCCATCCCGGCGTCTACCGGCTCGCCGCGGGCGCGCGCACCTACGACGCAGTTCGTCGCGCGGGTGGGCTGACCGGCCGCGCGGACCGCATCGGCGTGAACCTCGCGGCAAGAGTCGTGGACGGGGGAGAGGTGGTCGTGCCGGTGCGCGGAGCGGGCGGGAGCGGCGCGGCGGCGGGCACGACGACCACCGCTTCGAGCGGCGGCGGCGCGGGGTCGGCCGGGCCGCTCTCGCTCGACCTCGACAGCGCAAGCGAGCAGCAGCTCGAGCAGCTCGACGGCGTCGGCCCGGCGCTGGCGGCGAAGATCGTCGCCTACCGCCAGCAGCACGGCGGCATCTCGTCGGTCGACGATCTCGACAACGTCAGCGGCATCGGCCCCGCCAAGCTCGCCGCGATCCGCGCGCAGCTCGGGCGGTGAGCGGCGCGTGGACGCGGCCGCGCGCGCGGCGCTTCACCGGCTCCGCGCGCACCCGCGCCACCTCCTGCTCGGGGCGTTCGTCGCGGGGCTGCTGGCCGCGCCGCTCGCGCCGTCGCTCGTGCTGCTGCTCGCGCTCGCGGCGGCGCTGAGCGCCGGCCGCCCGGCGCTTGGGCTGCTGAGCGCGGTGGCGGTGCTGGCCGGTGCGATCGGCGCGCATGCGCGGCTCGACGCGCTCGACCGCACGCAGCTGCCGCCGCTGTTCGGCACGACCGTCGTCGCGCGCGTCGTGCTGCTCGAGCAGCCGCGGCCGGTCCGCTACGGGCACGTCGCGCTCGTGCAGGTGCGCGCGCTGGCAGCGGGGGGCGGCACGGGGGTGAGCGAGCGCGTGATGCTGCGGATCGGTCAGCGCGTCGCCTGGCCGGCCGCGCCGACCGGCGCGATCGTCGACGTGCGTGGGCGGTTGCGCGCGCTGGGCCCGTTCGAGCAGTACGAGGCGCTGCGCGGAGCGCACGCCGCGATCTCGCTCGAAGCCGCGGCCGTGACCGGCACCGTGCGCGGCGGGCCGATGCGGTTCGTCGACGCCGTCCGCGCGCGCGCGGAGCGGGCGCTGAGCACGGGGCTCCCGGCGCCGCAGGCCGCGCTGCTGCGCGGCATGACGCTCGGCCAGGACGAGGCGCTCGACGCGCGCACGCGCGCGGACTTCCGCACCTCCTCGCTCGCGCACGTGCTGGCGGCGAGCGGGCAGAACGTCGCGCTGCTGCTCGCGCTCGCGCTGCCGCTGCTGGCCTGGACGGGGCTCGGCCTGCGCGGACGGCTGCTCGGCTCGCTCGCACTGATCGCGCTCTACGTGCCGCTCGCCGGCGCCGGCCCGTCAATCCAGCGAGCGGGCCTGATGGGCGCCGCGACGACGGTCGCCGCACTCGCCGGTCGACCCGCGTCGCGCTGGTACGCACTGCTGCTCGCCGCCGCCGGAACGCTCGCGCTGAACCCGCGCGCAAGCTCAGACATCGGCTGGCAGCTCAGCTTCGCCGCCGTCGTCGCGATCGCACTGCTCGCGGCGCCGATGCGCACGGCACTGCAGGCGCGTCGCGTGCCAAAGCCGGTCGCCGAGGCGCTCGCCGTCTCGCTCGCGGCGACGCTCGGCACCGCGCCGCTGCTCGCGCTGCACTTCCACCAGCTCTCGCTTGTCGGCGTCCCCGCCAACCTGCTCGCAGCACCCGCGGTCGCACCGATCACCTGGCTCGGCATGCTCGCCGCAGCGCTCGGCCAGCTCACGCCAGCGCTCGCACAACCCCTGAACGCCATCAACGCCTACCTGCTCGCCTACGTCGCCTGGGTCGCCCACACAGCAGCGACCATCCCCCACGCACGCATCCCGCTGTGAAGCCGCACCCAGCAGCGAGCGAGCCCCGCGGGATCGCGCGGCGCCGCGGTGTCCAGCACGAGCGCCCGCGCAGCCCGAGGCGCGAGCTTGCACTGCGAGGCGTATGTTTCATCGCCTCGCAGGGCGAGACTCGCGCCTCGAGGCGTACCAGCCACGCCCACATCTACACTCGCGAGCAACACCCCGTGCTCGCCTTCAAGCCCGCCTACCTGATCCACGGCGACGACCACGGTCGCCTCTCCGAGCGCCGCGCAAGACTGCGCGCGCTCGCCGAGGCCGAGAGCGGGGCGCAGGGGATCGAGCTGTTCGAGGGCGAGACGGCCACCTCCGAGGCGGTCGCCGGCGCACTGTCGGCGATGACGTTCGCGATGGGCCGCCGCTTCCTGATTGTCGACGGCGTCGAGCGCTGGAAGGCGGCCGACATGGCGCTGATCGTGCCCGCGCTCGCGGGCCTGCCGCCGGAGACGACGGTCGTCTTCTTCGGCCGCGAGGAGGGGCGCGCGAAGATCCCCGACGGCCTCGCCGACGCGGTGCGCAAGGCCGGCGGCGACGTCAGCACCGAGCAGAACGTCAAGCCGTGGGACCTGCCGAAGTGGGCCTCGGCGCAGGCGGCCCAGCTCGGGATCGAGCTGCATCCGTCCGCCGCGCGCGTGCTCGTCCAGCACGTCGGCGAGCGCCAGCAGCGGCTGCTGCGCGAGCTGGAGAAGCTCGCGCTCGAGCTGAGCGCGGACCGTGCGCAGCCGGTCGCGCTCGACGCGGAGCAGATCGAGGAGCTGACGGCCGGATCGGCAGAGCGCAAGAGCTGGACGCTCGCCGATGCGCTCGTCGCGCGCGACGGCGCCGCCGCCACGCGCGCCTACCTGGAGCTGCGCGACCAGGGCGAGCGGCTCGCCGGCCTGCTGTTCACGATCGCCCGCCGCCTGCGCGACGCGCTCGACGTCGCCACGCGCCTCGCCGCCGGCGAGTCCGCCGCGCAGGTGCGACGCGGCCTGCGGATGCCGCCGAAGGCGGCCGAGCGCTTCCTCGCCGACGTCCAGCGCAGTGACGTCCCCGGCCTGCGCAACGCGCTCGCGATCGTCGCCGACCTCGAGCTCGCGTCACGCGGCGGCAGCCGCGGCGGCCTCACCGAGGACACGCTGGCCATCGAGGCGATTTCCAAGATCGCCTCCTAGCGGGTTCCGGCGCCCGTCAGGCAAGGATGCAGCCGGTGTGGCGTACTTCGTACGCGAACCGGCGAAGACGCAGCCTGGCGGGATGCCGGGAGCCGCTAGGACTCGCGCGAGGCGAGTGTCCGCGCAGCGCGTGACTTCTTGCGCGAGCCGGTGTTCTTGTGCAGCGCGCCGCGCTTGACGGCCTTGTCGATCGTCTTGACCAGCTCGAGGTGGGCGGGCTCGGCGTCGGCGGCGTCGCCGCCCTCGCCGACCGCGGCCTCGAGGCGCCGGAAGAGGGTCTTGACCTTCGACGTGTAGCGGCGGTTCTCGAGCCGCTCACGCTCGGCGCGCAGGATGCGCTTCTTCTGTGAGTGAATGTTGGCCATGACGTAGAGAGGCCGCGGTCAGGGCCGCGGCGCGCCGTACTATAGCGCGCTCGTGACGACCGAGACGGAGACCCCGGCCACGCCCCCCGCCGAGCCGACCAGACGAGCCCGGGGACTCGCCCGCAACACGGCCATCTTCTCGGTCGCGACGGGGCTCTCGCGCATCGCCGGGCTCGTGCGCGAGGTGATCGCCTCGAGCTACTTCGGCACCTCTGGTCCGTTCTCGGCCTTCACGATCGCCTTCCAGGTCCCGAACCTGGTGCGCAGCCTGTTCGCAGACGCGGCGCTGTCGGCCGCGTTCGTGCCCGTCTTCATGGAGCACATCGCGCACGGCAGAAAGCGCGACGCGGCCCGCCTCGCCTCGACGCTGCTGTTCGTGATGCTCGCCGCGCTCGGCGCGCTGACGGCGCTGTTCATCGTCTTCGCGGGCGTGATCATGCCGCTCTTCACGGGCGACACGTTCACGCCCCAGCTCAACGAGCTGACGATCGGCCTGTCGCGCGTGCTGTTCCCGATCGTGCTGCTGCTCGGCGTCAACGGGCTCGTCGTCGGGATCCTCAACTCGTACGAGCACTTCACGATCCCGGCGATCGCCCCGCTCGTGTGGAACGTCGTGATCGTCGCGCTGCTGGTGGTGCTCAAGCCGCTGTTCCACGGCCAGAACCAGATGTACGCGTACGCGATCGGCGTGCTCGGCGGCACGGTCGTGCAGCTGCTGATGTCGATCCCGATGCTGCCGCGCGTCGGCTTCCACTTCGAGTGGGCGTTCGACTGGCGTGACCCGCACGTCGCGCGCGTCTTCCGGCTGATGCTGCCGGTGACGATCGGGCTCGGCGTGATCAACTTCGACCTGCTGATCAACTCCTCGCTCGGCACGCTCGTCTCCGAGGAGGCGCCGCGCGCGATCGACGCCGCGTTCCGCATCTACATGCTGCCGCAGGGGATGTTCAGCGTCGCGCTGGCGACGGTGCTGTTCCCGACGCTGTCGCGCTTCGCCGCCAACCACGACCTGCCGGGCCTGCGCCGCACGATGGCCTCGGGCGCGCGGCAGATCTACCTGCTGCTGATCCCGGCCGCAGTCTTCACTGCCGTGCTGGCGACGCCGATCGTGCGGCTCGTCTACCAGCGCGGCGACTTCGACGCGCACTCCACCGAGCTGGTCTCCTCGGCGCTCTTCTGGTTCTCCTTCAGCCTGCCGTTCGCCGGCGTGAACCTGCTGCTGACGCGCACGTTCTTCTCGCTGCAGCGGCCGTGGCTGCCGACGGCGCTCGCGGTCGGGAACATGGCCGTCGACGTGGCAGTGAGCGTCGCGCTCTACAAGCCGTTCGGCATCCCCGGCCTCGTGCTCGGCACGGTCGCCGGCAACGTCGTCATGACGGCCGGCCAGACCTGGCGGCTGCGCAGGCTGCTGGGGGGCAGCCTCGAGGGGCGCCGCACGCTGACGGCGGTCCTGCAGATCCTCGCCGCGAGCGCGCTGCTCGGCATCGCCTCCTACGGCGTCTGGTGGATCCTCGACGACCTGCTCGGCCGCTCGCTGCTCGCCCAGATCGTCTCCGTCGGCGCCGCGCTCGCCACCGCGATCGCCGTCTACACCGTCGCCGTCCTCGCGATGGGGATCCCGGAGGCGCGCCAGATCCGCACGCTGATCGCCGGTCGGTTGAGACGCGCCTGACAGGCCGCGGAATTGTTGCGAAGCGCGTGCCACATTTCACAGGACGCCGCGTAGCGTCCTGCGGATGCGAGTGGGCGTCTACGTCGATGGCTTCAACCTCTACTTCGGCGCGCGGTCCGTGTGCGGGCGCGGCACGCCCGGCTGGCGCTGGCTCGACATCCGCGCGCTCGGCGAGCGGCTGATCCCGCTTCCCTGGCTCGATCGCGGCGCCTACGTCGATCGGGTCGTCTACTGCACCGCCCGCGTGAGCGGCGCCGAGGATCGCTCCAGCCCAGCCGACCAAGAGGTGTACCTGCGGGCGCTGCGCGCCTCGGGCAGCGTCGACTGGATCGCCTTCGGCACGTTCGTGACGCGCGCGAAGGTCGCGCCGCTGGCCGAGCGAGACGAGCGCGGCCGCCCGAAGCTTGCGCGGGCACGCTGGCCGGTGCAGATGCGCGACGCGAACGGCGCGGACATGCCGGGAGCGACATTCATGGTCTCCTACCTCGATCGTGAGGAGAAGGGGACCGATGTGAACCTTGCGACGCACCTGCTGGTCGACGTCCTCGACGAGAACGTCGACGCCGCGATCGTGATCTCGAACGACAGCGATCTTGCGCTGCCGATCCGCGTCGCTCGCGGGAACGTCCCCGTCGGCGTCGTCAACCCGGGCACGGGTCCGCTCGCTGGTCGGCTCAGAGGGCTGCCGTTCGAGGGGGTCAAGGGCCACTGGTGGCGGCGCCTCGAGAAGGCGGACTACCGGGCGTGTCAGATGCCGAAGCGCGTCGGCGCGCTTTGCCGACCGGAAGGTTGGTGAACGGGGCCCGGCGTGCTAGGCTCTGTGCCTGGACCACCCGGCGCCTTCGTGCGCCGGGCTTTTTTTTGGGGGAACGCGGGTCGCGATCGGCTGCGGCGGCCGGCGTCGGCGGCTCGCGCGGCGGCGGGGCGGGGCTCCGCTCTACCCTGTAGCCCGCCCATGGCCGACCAGGCGCACATCCGCAACTTCTCGATCATCGCCCACATCGACCATGGGAAGTCGACGCTGGCCGATCGGATCCTCGAGCTGACGAAGACGGTCGAGCTGCGCGACATGAGAGCGCAGCTGCTCGACTCGATGGACCTGGAGCGCGAGCGGGGCATCACGATCAAGGCGCAGGCCGTGCGCGTCCTGTTCGAAGCGTCCGACGGCGAGACGTACCAGCTCCACCTCATCGACACGCCCGGGCACGTCGACTTCACGTACGAGGTCAGCCGCTCGCTCGCGGCGTGCGAGGGCGCCCTGCTCGTCGTCGATGCGTCGCAGGGCGTCGAGGCGCAGACGCTCGCCAACACCTACCTCGCGATCGACTCGGGGCTCGAGCTGATCCCGTGCCTGAACAAGATCGACCTGCCGGGCGCCGAGCCCGAGCGCGTCGCCGGCGAGGTCGCGGAGCTGCTCGGCGAGCCGGCCGACGAGGTGCTGCGCATCAGCGCAAAGACGGGGGCGGGCGTCGTCGAGGTGCTCGACCGGCTCGTGCAGAAGGTCCCGCCGCCGCACGGCGACCCGGACGCCCCGCCGCGCGCGCTGATCTTCGACTCCGAGTTCGACCAGTACCGCGGGGTGATCGCCTACGTGCGCGTCGTCGACGGCACCTTCAGAAAGGGCGAGGCGATCCGCGCGATGCAGAACGGCACGGAGGCCGAGATCGACGACATCGGCTTCTTCAACCCACGCATGACCGCGGCCCAGCATCTCGGTCCCGGCGAGGTCGGCTACGTCATCACCGGCATCAAGGACGTCACGAGACTGCGCGTCGGCGACACGCTCACGACCAAGCGCAGCGCCGCGACCGAGCCCCTGCCCGGTTACCGCGACGTCAAGCCGATGGTCTTCTGCGGCCTCTTCCCGATCGACTCCGACGACTATCCGGACCTGCGCGACGCGCTCGAGAAGCTCGTGCTCAACGACGCCGCGCTGTCGTGGGAGCCCGAGACCTCCGACGCGCTCGGCTTCGGCTTCCGCTGCGGCTTCCTCGGCCTGCTGCACATGGACATCGTGCGCGAGCGGCTCGAGCGCGAGTACGACCTCGAGCTGCTGACGACGATGCCGTCGGTCGAGGTCGAGGTCGAGCTGGAGAACGGCGAGGTCGTGCCGGTCCACAACCCGACCGACATGCCCGACCCGTCGAAGATCCGCGAGGTGCGCGAGCCGTACATCCGCGCGTCGATCCTCACGCCGAAGGAGTTCGTCGGCGTGATCATGGAGCTGTGCCAGGACAAGCGCGGCACGCACGCCGGCATGCACTACCTGTCTTCCGATCGCGTGCAGCTCGAGTACGAGCTGCCGCTCGCCGAGATCGTGCTCGACTTCTTCGACCAGCTCAAGTCGCGCACGAAGGGCTATGCCTCGCTCGACTACGAGCTGATCGGGCTCAAGGCGTCGGACCTCGTCAAGCTCGACGTGCTGCTGAGCGGCGATCCGGTCGACGCGCTGTCGATGGTCGTGCACCGCAGCAAGGCCCACCTGATCGGTCGCACGCTCGCCGAGAAGCTGCGCGAGAAGATCCCGCGCCAGCAGTTCGACGTGCCGATCCAGGCGGCCATAGGGTCGCGCGTCGTCGCGCGCGAGACGGTGAAGGCGTATCGCAAGGACGTCATCGCCAAGTGCTACGGCGGCGACATCTCGCGCAAGCGCAAGCTGCTCGAGAAGCAGAAGGAGGGCAAGAAGCGGATGAAGCAGGTCGGCCGCATCGAGGTCCCGCAGGAGGCCTTCCTCGCCGTGCTCGAGCTGGGCGATTCAAACAGATAGCCAACAATCGGTCTGCCAGGATGCAGACCAATGGCGGGCCTCGGGGAGCAGGAGCGTCGGGAGCGGCGGGCGGCGGCGCGGAGGCGCCAGCGGTTGCGACGCCGGATGGGGCTGGCGGCGTTCGTGCTCGTCGTGGCGCTCGTGGGCGTGGCAATCGCAGTTGCGGCGGGCGGCGGATCGTCGAGACCGCGGGTCTGGATGCGCGTTGAGGGCGTGAACATCGACGGCTCGGGAGCGCACCGAGACACGCCGACGACGCCGACGCCACGGCAGCTGGTCACGCTCGGCGCGATCCCTCCGTCCCAGCCCGGCCCGGCGCACGTCTTCACTCACGGCCCCACGTCCGGCCGGCGGGTCGCGCTGACGTTCGACGACGGCTTCTGCGCCAGCTGCGTCGCGCGCATCGTCGACGTGCTGCTGCGCACCGGCGCGCACGCGACCTTCTTCCCGAACGGGCGCTACTCGGCCTCGTGGGATCCGCAGGCGGCGAAGATCCGCACGCTCGTCGAGCGCGGCCAGCTGATCGTCGGCAACCACACGTTCCACCACGTCGACTCGCCGGTCGTCGGGTCGGCCGCCTTCGCGGCGGACCTGCAGGAGAACGAGCAGTGGATCGAGCGCACCTTCGGCCTCACGGGCCGGCCGTTCTTCCGCCCGCCCTACGGCGCCTACGACGGCGGGACGCTCTCCGCCGCCGGCGCGGCCGGCTACACGCACGTGATCATGTGGTCCGGCACGGTCGCGGACTCCAGCCTGCGCACGATCCCGTACATCCTGCACGCGATCAGACACTGGGCGAGACCGGGCGCGATCATCTTGATGCACGGCAACTACCCGCCGACCTCGATCGCGCTGCCGAGAATCCTCGCGCTGCTGAGACGGATGCGCCTGCGGCCGGTGACGATCGGCGAGCTGCTCGGCGGCTCGCCGTATCGCGCCGCGCGGTAGCGCGGGAGGCGCGATGATGCGGGCGTCATGGACCTTGGCCTGAGCGGAAAGCGCTGCGTCGTGACCGGCGCCAGCCGCGGCATCGGCCGCGCCACGGCCGAGCTGCTCGCGGCCGAGGGCGCGCGGCTGCTGCTCGTCGGGCGCGACCGCGACGGATTGGCCGAGGCGGCCCCGCGCGACGCGGAGATCCTCGCCGCCGACGTGACGAAGCCAGATGCCGGCGCGCGGATCGTCGCCACCTGCGTCGAGCGGCTCGGCGGGATCGACGTGCTCGTCAACAACGCCGGCACGTCGTTCGTCAAGCCGCTCGAGCAGCTGAGCGACGACGACTGGGACGGCCAGTGGCAGCTCAACGTGCGCGGTCCGGAGCGCTTGATGAAGGCGGCCGCGCCACTGATGGCTGGGCAGGGCTGGGGGCGGATCGTCAACGTCGTCTCGACGTCCGGCAAGCGCCCGTCGCTGCGCAACGCCGCCTACTCCGTCACGAAGGCCGCGCAGCTGTCGCTCTCGCGCGCCTACGCGGACGCCTACGCCGCGCGCGGGGTGCTCGTCAACGCGGTCGCGCCCGGCCTGACCGGGACCGATCTGTGGAAGGGGAAGGGCGGCCTCGCCGACCAGACCGTCGCGGCCGGCCGTGCTGAGGACCGCAGAGCGGCGCTGGCCGCCGCCGCCGCGAGCGTGCCGCTGGGCCGCTTCGCCGAGCCGGGCGAGATCGCGTCGGTGGTCGCGTTCCTCTGCTCCGAGCGCGCGAGCGACGTCGTCGGCGTTGCGTGGTCGGTCGACGGCGGCGCGGTGCCGGTGATCCTCTGAGAGACTGCCGCGCCATGCCAGTCAACACATCTGCCGTTGGGAAGGAATATCCGCCGGTCGCCTACGCGGTCGGCCGCGAGAAGGTCAAGGAGTACGCCAACGCTGTCGGCGAGACGAACCCGCTGCATCTCGATCCGGCCGCGGCGCGCGCCGCCGGCCACGACGACGTCGTCGCGCCGCCGATGTTCGCCGTCGTCTATCAGGCGCCGTCGGTGATGCCGGGGATGTTCGACCCGGAGGTCGGCATCAACTTCGCGATGCTCGTCCACAGCGGGCAGGACTTCCGCTGGGAGCGCGTCGTCGTCGCGGGCGAGGAGCTGAGCACGCAGGCGAAGGTCGCGAGCATCTCGGAGAAGGGCGGCATGGGCTTCTACGACTTCGAGGTCGTCACGAAGGACGCGGGCGGTGCGACGGTCTGCACCGGCATCTGGAAGATCATCGTGCGAGGGGTATGACGATGGCTGCGAACTACGAGGCCGGCGCCCAGCTTCCGGAGCTGAAGGTCACGCCGGACCGCTTCCTGACCGTCCGCTACGCGGGCGCCTCGGGCGACTTCAACCCGATCCACATCGACGAGGAGTTCGCCAAGTCAGTCGGGCTGCCGGGGCGGATCCTGCACGGCCTGTGGTCGATGGCGCAGGTCGCGCGCGCGCAGACCGAGGCCGCCGGCGGGCCCGACAAGCTCAAGGCGCTGTCGGTGCAGTTCCGCGGCATGGGCGTGCTCGAGCAGGAGGTCGTCGTCACGAGCACCGTGCGCTCGGTGCAGGACGGCGTCGCGACTGTCGACGCCGAGGCGCGCCAGGGCGAGACGCGCATCGTCCGCAACGCCGTCGCCGAGATCGCGCTGGGCTGAGAACCGTGCGGTTCCGCCGGGCCGCGGATGGGGAGGCTGGCGTCATGGCCTCCTCGTCCACGCTCGACGGCACGGTGCGCAAGCAGCACGCGCTGACGCTCTTCGCCGGCCTGCCGCGCCATTACGACCGCGCCGGCGCGGCGCTCAGCTTCGGGCAGGACCCGCGCTGGCGCGCAGCGCTCGTGCGCTCGGTGCCTGCAAGACCGGGCGAGCGCGTGCTCGACGTCGCGACCGGCACCGGCATGGTCGCCGCCGCGCTCGTGCGGCGCAGCGGCTGTCATGTCACGGCGCTCGATCAGAGCGCGCAGATGCTCGGCGGGCTGTGGGCGCGGCTGGCGGCCGACCCGGCGCTGGCGGCGGCGATCGAGCCGGTGCAGGGCCAGGCCGAGGCGCTGCCGTTCGCCGACGCCTCGTTCGACGCGCTCACGTTCACCTACCTGCTGCGCTATGTCGAGGATCCCGCCGCGACGCTGCGCGAGCTGGCGCGCGTCGTCAAGCCCGGGGGAGCGGTCGGGATGGTCGAGTTCGGCGTGCCGCCGCGCCCGCTGCTGCGAGCGCTGTGGCGGATCTACACGCGCGCCTTCATGCCCGTGCTCGGCCGCCTGCTGTCGCGCGAGTGGCAGGAGGTCGGCGCGTTCCTCGGCCCGAACATCGAGGGCTTCTACGCGCGCTGGCCGCTGCCGCGACTCGCGGAGCTGTGGGAGGAGGCCGGCCTGCGCGACGTGCGCGTGCGGCGCATGAGCTTCGGCGCGGGCGTCGTGATGACGGCCGTGCGGCGATGACCGCGCAGGCGGAGCGGCCAGCGGAACGGCCGGCCTTCTACGCCCTGCGCGGCGGCGGCTGGCGCGACCTCGTCACGCTGCTGCACCCGCCCTACACGGCCTGGCACCTCTCCTACGTCGCGCTGGGGGCGGCGGCCGCGACCCACTTCGAACTGTCGCGGCTGTGGTGGGCGCTCGGCGCGTTCCTGCTGGCGGTCGGCGTCGCGGCGCACGCGCTCGACGAGCTGCACGGGCGCCCGCTGCGCACGCGCCTGAGCGACCGCACGCTGATCGCGCTCGCGGTGTTCGGCCTCGGCGGCGCCTGCGCGATCGGCGTCGCGGGGATCGTCACCGTCTCGGCGACGCTGATCCCGTTCGTGCTGGTCGGTGCGTTCCTCGTGGTGGCCTACGACCTCGAGCTGTTCGACGGCCGCCTGCACGGCCAGTGGACGTTCGCGCTCGGCTGGGGCGGCTTCCCGGCGCTGGTCGGCTTCTGGGTCTGCGCGCTGCGCTTCGAGTGGCCGGGGCTGCTGGTCGCCGTGGCCTGCACGCTGCTGAGCGTCGCGCAGCGGCGGCTCAGCGTCCCGGTGCGCGAGCTGCGCCGCCGCACGACGGACGTCGTCGGCGAGCAGCGCCTCGCCGACGGCCGCGTCGTCGAGCTGACGGCCGCGCGGCTGCTCGCTCCGCTGGAGGGCACGCTGCGCGTCATGTGGTTCGCGCTCGTGCTGCTGGCCGTCGGCCTCGTCGTGCTGCGCGCGTAGGCGCAGCTCAGGCGAACAGCCCGGAACCGACCCAGTCGGCCGCGTCGCGCGTGCCGCGCGGCGCGAAGAAGTAGCCGCCGCCGACGGGGGTGATGTAGTCGATCATCGGCTCGTCGGCGAGGCGGCGCTGGATCGTCGCGAACTGGCGCTCGACGTCGCGGTTGAAGGCGACGAAGACGAGCCCCATGTCGAGCTGTCCGGCCTCGTCGAAGCCACGGTGGTAGCCGTAGCCGCGGCGCAGGATCCGCTCGTCGTCGGTCTTCGCCGTGCGCGGGTTGGAGAGGCGGATGTGCGCGTCGAGCGGGATGCGCTCGCCCTTCGGGTCGACGTCGTAGTGCGGGTCCTCGTACTCGTCGGTGCCGCCGAGCGGGGCGCCGCTGTCGCGCGTGCGGCCGATCATGTTCTCCTGCTCGCGCAGGCCGACGCGATCCCAGAACTCGACGTGCATGCGGATCGCGCGCAGCACCTGGTAGGTGCCGCCGGTCGTCCACGCCGGGCCGGGGTCGCCGTCGCCGACCCACAGCAGCCGGCGCATCAGCGCGTCGTCGCCGACGTCGGGGTTGCCGGTGCCGTCGCGGAAGCCGAAGTGGTTGCGGCGCGAGCTGCGCGCGCTCGGGCCGCGGTGTGCGCCCTGGAAGCCGTCGATCGTCCAGCGCAGCGCGAACGCGCTTCGAACGGGGCGCAGCAGCTCGCGCACGGTGTGGACGACGGTGTCGCGCCGCCCGGCGCAGATCTGCAGCAGCACGTCGCCGTGACAGCGTGCCGGGTCGAGGTCGTCGTGCGGGAACGGCGCCATCGTCGTGAGGCCCGCCGGGCGGCGGCCGGCGAGGCCGTAGCGGTCGTCGAACAGCGAAGCGCCGAAGGCGATCGTCACCGTCAGCGCGTCCGGGGCGATCGTCGTGCCGAGCGTGCCCGAGTCGACCGGCGGGTCGTCGACCTCCTGCACGGGGATCGAGGAGCCCTGCGTCAGCTCGCGCGCGCGGCTGCTGAGCGCCTGCAGCCCGATCGCCAGCGTCGCGCGGTCGGGCGCGATCGCGTCGAGTGAGACGAACGTCGCCTGCTCCGGCGCCGGCGTGAGGATCCCCGCCTGGCGATCGCCGTCGAACGGCACGCGCGACGACAGACCGGGGTCGATGCCGCCGGCCGCCGGGGATGCGGCGCGCGCCTCGCTGCTGCCGAGCAGCCCGTGCGCACCGGCCTCCGCGAGCCCGCCCGCGCCGAGCGTCGCGGCGGAGCGCAGCAGGAAGGTGCGGCGGTCGAGGCTCATCTCGCCTGCTGCGCGATCGTCGGGATCGTCGGCGGCAACGTCGTCTCGAGCGAGCCGGGGATGCCCGCGAGCGCCTCCAGCAGCGCGCCGAGCGTGCCGTCGAGTCGCTCGTGCTCATCCGGTCGCAGTGCCGTGAGCGGTGGCCAGGCGCCCCCGTGCGCGCGCCGCACGGCGGCCAGCACGCCGGCGAGCTGCGCCATCTCGACCTGCACCGGGCCGAGCGCGTCGCCGCGCCCGTCGAGCAGCGGCCGCAGCGTGCCGATCACCTCCTCGGTGGCGGCGAGCGAGGCGGCGGTCGCCATCACGGCGGCTCCGCTCCACGGTGCCGCCCGCCCGCTCAGCATGTCGCGCTGCGCGTCCTCGAGGATCTCGTGCGCGCGGGTGGCGTACTCCAGCGGCGTGATCGCGACCGTCCGCGCGACGCCCCGCAGCCGCGTGACGTCGCGCGCGAGGCGGTCCGCCCACGGCACGAGCGTCGCGAGCGGCGCGCCGCGCCAGAGCCCGTACTCGATCCGGTGCAGTCCACTGAAATGAGGGTCGGTCACACCGCCGGGCAGGCCGCCCGGCGTCCCGTCGATCGCGTCGTCGAGTGCGCCGAGCGCGCCGTAGGCGGCGCCGAGCCGCAGGTAGCGGTCGTAGGCGGCGAGCCATGCCGCCTGCGCGGCCGTGCGGTCGCCGCGCCGCAGCGCCGCCGCGAGCCGCGCGACGTCGCCCTGCATCGCATCGGCCTGGGCGCCGGCGTAGGCGCGGTAGCGCGCGAGCGGGCGCGTGAACGCGCTGGTCGGCAGCGGGCTCAGCTCCGAGCGCGGCCCGGCGCCCGTCGGCTTCTGCGCAGCCGCGTCGGCGACCTCCTGCGCGGAGGCGTGCGTGCCCGCGATCGTCATCGCCGGATGCGTCGAGACGGCCGTCGCGGAGGCTCTGGAGCGTCCCGTGCCGCTTGTGCCTCCGCAGCCGCCCGCGAGCACGGCAAGCGTGAGGCCGAGCAGGACGCCGGCGGATGTGCGGGGGAGGGGGCGGGTCATGGAGATCGTGCGCGGCGATCGTAGGCACGGGCTCCCGGCCGGCTGTGAAGCGACGGTGATCGAGCTGGGAACGGACGGACACATGTGCGTCACGCGACGGAGACATCCGCCGGCGGCCGGCCGTGAAGCATCCGGCTGCGTCGTGCCATGGGCGGCCGGCGGCGCACGGATAACGGAGCCGCCCGCAACCTCAGGCGGAGGCACCTTGCGCAAGCTCAAGCTGCTCGCGTCCGGATTGCTCGTGGTCGCGCTCGCGGCCGTGGGGATCACGGTCGCCGGCGCTCACGGGCCGTCGGATCCGGCCACGAGCACGCCGATCAAGCACGTCGTCGTGATCTTCGGCGAGAACATCTCGTTCGACCACTACTTCGGCACGTACCCGAACGCGACGAACCCGGCCGGCGAGCCGTCCTTCCACGCGGCTCCCGGCACCCCGACCGTCAACGGGCTCACGGACAACCTGCTCAGAGCGAATCCGAACACGGACAACCCGTCGCGTCTGGATCGCACGCAGGCAGTCACCTGCTCGCAGAACCACGGCTACACCGCCGAGCAGAAGGCGTTCGACAGCGGCGCGATGGACAGATTCGTCGAGTTCACCGCCGGCGGCAGCTGCACCGACAAGTCCATCGTCATGGACTACTACGACGGCAACACCGTCACCGGCATGTGGAACCTCGCGCAGCACTTCGCGCTCAACGACAACTCGTTCAGCACGAACTTCGGCCCCTCGACGGTCGGCGCCATCAACCTCATCAGCGGCCAGACGCACGGCGCCACGCCGACGACCGGCAGCGGCGTCGAGAACGGCACCGTGATCGGCGACCCCGACCCGTCGACGACGCTCGACGACTGCGCGAAGGGCAACACGACGATGTCCGGCAAGAACATCGGCGACCTGCTCAACGCCAAGCACATCACGTGGGGCTGGTTCGAGGGCGGCTTCCGGCCGACCGGCACGAGCGGCGGCACGGCCGTCTGCGCCTCGACGCACGCGAACGTCGCGGGCGGCGTCAGCAACGACTATGTCCCGCACCACGAGCCGTTCGAGTACTACGCCTCGACGGCGAACCCGCACCACGTGCCGCCGAGCTCGGCGGGCATGATCGGCCGCACCGATCAGGCCAACCACCAGTACGACATGTCGGACTTCGACACCGCGCTCGCGCACGGTGACCTGCCGGCCGTGTCGTTCCTGAAGGCGGCCGCCTACCAGGACGCCCACCCGGGCAACTCGGACCCGCTCGACGAGCAGACGTTCGTCGCCAACGAGATCGACGCGATCGAGCGTTCGCCGGACTGGAAGGACACGGCGATCGTGCTGGCCTACGACGACTCCGACGGCTGGTACGACCACGTCATGTCGCCGATCCTCAGCGGCTCCGCCGCGCCGAGCGACGCGCTCAACGGACCGGGCAAGTGCGGCAGCGTGAAGGACCCCAACGCCTACCCGGACCGCTGCGGCTTCGGCCCGCGCCAGCCGCTGATGGTCGTCTCCCCCTACGCGAAGCAGAACTTCGTCGACAACACGCTCACCGACCAGTCCTCGATCCTGCGCTTCATCGAGGACAACTGGCAGCTGGGCCGCATCGGCGACCAGTCGACCGACGCGAACGCGGGGACGCTCCAGAACATGTTCGACTTCGGTCGGCATGGAGGCCACGCACCGCGCGTGTTCCTCGCGCCCTCGACGGGCGAGGTGACCGGCGTGGACGGCCACGACGGGCACCGGGGCCGCGACGCTCGCCACGGTCACGGCCACTGACGCATCGGACGCAAGCGCAAGCCGGGGCGGCAGGGACGCCGCCCCGGCCACGCGTTCGGGGGCGCGCCGGACCGCCGGTCGCTCCGCCCAGGAGGGGTTGGCGAAACCCCCGCGGCGTCTGGCGGCGGGCGACGCTGCGCGGATGCGTCGTCCTCGGTCGGCGCCATAGCTCCGCTATGGCTGCCGCCCTGCGTCCTCGCCCCGCTTGGTCGCCCATCCGCCAGCCGCTCACGCGGGTTTCGCCAACCCCTCCTAGACTCTGGGGAATGCTGACGCCGCGCCAGGAGCTGATCCTCCGCAAGCTCGTCGAGGTCCACCTCGACGCCGGACAGCCGGTCGGCTCGAAGGCGCTGGCCACCGACGACGACCTCGAGTGGGGGCCTTCGACGATCCGCTACGAGCTGGCGATGCTGGAGGAGCACGGCCTGCTCGCGCACCCCCACACGTCCGCCGGGCGCGTGCCGACCGACGCCGGCTACCGCTACTTCGTCGACCGCCTGCTGCCGGCGTCGCGGGCGGCGGAGGCCGAGCGCCCGCTGTCGCTCTCGCTTGTGCGGCGCGAGGTCGACGAGGCGATGCGCGTCACGACCGAGACGCTCTCGCAGGTGACGAACCTGCTCGCGATCGTCTCCGCGCCGCCGATCGAGACGGCGACGATCCGCCACGTCGAGGTGCTGCTGCTGCAGCCGCAGGTGCTGATGGTCGTGGTGATCACCTCGACGGGCGGCGTGACGAAGCGGATGCTGACGTTCGAGTCGCCGATCGACGCGGGCCTCGCCGGCTGGGGCGCGAGCTATCTCAACGAGCAGCTCGTCGGGCTCGGGCTCGGCGCCCGCCTGCTGCACCAGCGGCTCGAGGATCCGACGCTCGGTGCGCGCGAGCGCGGCTTCCTCGCGGCCGTCGCGCCGGCCTTCACGGAGCTGACCGACACGGCCGACGAGGCGCTCTACGTCGACGGCGCCTCGCGGCTGGTGAGCAGCTACCGCTTCGAGGACCACGAGCAGCTCAACGAGGTGATGGAGATGCTCGAGCGGCGCGTCTCGCTGCTCGGCGTGCTGCGCTCCGCGCTCGACCGGCGCGACGTCTACGTGCGCATCGGGCGCGAGAACGAGGCGCCGGCGCTGCGCTCGCTCGCGTTCGTCGGCTCCGGCTACGGGCTGCCCGCGCGCAACCTCGGCACCGTCTCGGTGATCGGGCCGCTGCGGATGGACTACGGCCGCGCGATCGCGTCCGTGCGCGCGGCGGCGACCGAGCTGTCGCGCTTCGTCGAGGGCGTCTACGAACGATGAGCGCCGGACCGATGTCGACCGACTACTACGAGCGTCTCGGCGTCGCGCGCGACGCGAGCGAGGCGGAGATCAAGAAGGCCTTCCGTCGGCTCGCGCGCGAGCTGCACCCGGACGTCAACGCGCACGACCCCGAGGCGGAGGAGAAGTTCAAGTCCGCCGCCGAGGCGTACGAGGTGCTGTCCGACCCCGAGCGCCGCGCGACGTACGACCGCTATGGCGCGGAGGGGCTGCGCAGCGGCGGCTACCAGCCGAGCGGCTTCGGCTCGTTCGCCGACATCTTCGACGCGTTCTTCGGCGGCGGCGGGGGGGACGTCTTCGGCGGTGGGCCGGGGCGGGCGGGACCTGCTCAAGGCGGCGACGTCGGCGTCACGGCGACCGTCTCGCTCGCGGACGCGGCGACGGGGCGCACGGTCGACGTCTCCTACGAGGCGGTCGTGCGCTGCGGCGCGTGCCACGGCAACGGCGCCGAGCCGGGCACGCCGATCGAGACGTGCGAGCGCTGCGGCGGCGCCGGGCAGTTGCGCGCGGTCACGCGCACCCCGTTCGGCCAGGTCGTGCGCGCAACCGTCTGCGACGTCTGCCACGGCGACGGGCGTGTGCCGAAGCAGCCGTGCAAGGAGTGCCGGGGGCGCGGGCGCAAGGTCGATCGGCTGTCGCTGTCGGTCGACGTCCCTTCGGGGATCGCCGATGGCCAGCGCATCCGTTTGTCTGGCCGCGGCCACGCCGGCGAGCAGGGCGGACCGCCCGGCGATCTCTACGTGCTCGTGCGCGTCGCCGAGGACGAGCGCTTCGTGCGCGACGGCGACGACCTCGTGACCGTCGTCGACGTGCCTGCGCCGCTCGCCGCGCTCGGCACGACGCTCGACGTGCCGACGCTCGACGAGCCGTTCGCGCTCGAGATCCCGCCCGGCACCCAGCCGCACGACACGCTCACGCTGCGCGGCAAGGGCATGCCCGCGCTCCGCCGCGGCCGCCACGGCGACCTGCGCGTCGTCGTCAACGTCGTGATCCCGCACCGCCTCACGCCGGAGCAGAGAGAGCTGCTCGAGCGCCTCGCCGGCACGCTGACGGAGGACAACCTGCGCTCCGACGACGGCGTCTTCTCGAAGCTCAGGCGGGCGTTCGGCGGGCAGTAGGCGGGCGGCAGGCCGACTGCTACGCTGCGTAGCAGTATGCGGCGCAAGACGATCCCCCAACGCGAGCTGCGCAACGACATCGCTGCGGTGCTGCGCGAGGCCGAGGCCGGCACGGAGTTCACGGTGACGGTGCGCGGCCGTCCGGTCGCGAAGGTCGTGCCGATCGACGAAGCGCCGAGACCGAGACGCTACGTGGATCGAGAGACGCTGCGCCGGTTCTTCGCCCAGAATCCGCCGGACGAGAGCTGGGCAGCCGATCTGGCGGAGATGCGAGCTGCTGAGCCGCCGATCGACGACCCGTGGAACGACGGGTGAGCGGGGCACTGCTCGACACGTCGTTCGTGATCGCCGCGGCTGACGGGGACGCCGTGCTTCCGGACGACGCGGCGATCTCGGTCATCACGCTCGGCGAGCTGCGTGCCGGCGTGCTCCGCGCCCGCGACGCCGCCGAGCGCACCAAGCGTGCGAGACGACTCGGCGACGTCAGGTCGCTGTTCGTCGCGCTCCCGATCGACGAGCCAGTGGCCGACCACTACGGCCGGGCGCTTGCGCGTTCGCGCGACGAGGGTCGCAGCGAGAAGGCAGCAGACCTGCTGATCGTGGCGACGGCGGCGGCTACCGACAACGTGCTGCACACGCGCGACGTCGGCCAGGCCAAGCTCGCGCGCCGGCTCGGCCTCGTCGTCCACGGCCCCGGCGAATGATCCGGCTCGCGCTGCGCGTCGATCGCGCGCATGCCGAGATCGCGCTTGCGGAGCTGCTGGAGCTGGCGCCGGGTGGGGTGGAGGAGGTCGACCTCGGCGACGCGGTCGAGTACGCGGTCTACGGGCCGCCGGGCGAGCTGCCGGCGCTGCCGGATCTCGAAGCGGCCGTCGGCGGCGCGCTCGTGGAGGTCACGACGAGCGAGCTGCCGGACGACTGGTCCGAGCGCTGGAAGCAGTTCCACCAGCCGCTCGTGCTCGACGACCGGCTCGCGGTGCGCCCGCCCTGGGAGGCGTCGATCGGCGCGGCGACGGAGATCGTGATCGACCCGGCGCAGGCGTTCGGGACGGGCGCGCACGCGACGACGCGGCTGTGCCTGGAGCTGCTGCTCTCGGTCGCCGACGCGGGCGAGGAGCGCGGCCCGCTGCTCGACCTCGGCTGCGGCTCGGGCGTGCTCGCGATCGCGGCCGCGAAGCTCGGCTTCGCGCCGGTGCTGGCGGTCGACTTCGACCCGCTGAGCGTCGAGGCGACGGCGGCGAACGCGCTCGTCAACGACGTGACGCTGGATGTCGCGCGCTGCGACCTGCGCAGCGACCCGGTGCCGCGAGCGCCGATCGTGCTCGCGAACTTGCTGCGCCCCCTGCTGCTCGACTACGCGCGCGTGCTCGCCGAGCCGCCGCGCACATTGATCGCCTCCGGGCTGCTCGTCCACGAGGCCGACGAGATCGCCGCCGCCTTCGCCGCCCACGGCCTGCGCGAGCAGGACCGGCGCGAGCGCGGCGAATGGGCCGCGCTCCTGCTTACGCGCGCGGCGTGACGGCGGGCGCCAGCAGCCAGGCGAGCAGCCCAGTCTCGACCAGCGCGTCGGCAAGCAGGTCGTAGCCGGCGGCGGCCGGGTGCGCACCATCCCCGGCGGCCTGTTCCTCGAGCCATATGGGGGAGTCGAGCAGCGCCTCGGCGACCGGCCAGAAGGGCACGCCGCGCGCGGCACAGACCTCGGCGAAGGCGTCCGACAGCGCGATCGCGCGCGCCTGCTGCGCAGCGTCGCCCGCCGGCGGCGGTCCGGCCACCGCGGCCGGCAGCCCGAGCATGGCGGCCTGGTCGAGCATCTTGTCGAGCGCCATGCACGAGCGGTCCGGCGTCACGCGCACGCGTCCGTCCTCCACCGTTGTGTCGTTCGCGCCGACCGCGAAGACGACGCGGCAGTCGGCGCCCGCGAGCAGTCGCGCCATCGCCTCGAAGCGCCAGCGCACCGCCACCTCGACCGAGGTCTCGCGCCGCACGCCGAGGGCGTACGCCGTCAGCGGACGGCCGGCCGCGTAGGCGGCTGCGACCACGCGCCCGACCCAGCCCTGGCCGAGCGGGTCGCCGATGCCGGCCGTGAACGAGTCGCCGAAGCAGAGGAGGCGGAGGTCGTCCATCGGCAGAACTCAAGCAGAGGCGCGGACGTTGTGCGATTGGCCTCAACGCGCGTGCGGGCATAGCCTCGTGGACATGGCATGGGACATCGTCATCGCCGGCGGCGGCTTCGGCGGCTACTACGCGGCCCGCACGCTCGAGAAGCAGCTGCCGCCGCACAGCGCGCGCGTCACGCTGGTCAGTGACGTCAACTTCCTGCTGTTCACGCCGCTGCTGCCGGGCGCGGCGGCCGGGACGCTGGAGCCGCGCCACGTCGTCGTCCCGCTGCGAGAGCAGCTCACCACGACCGATCTGTGGCTCGGACGCGTCAGCGGCGCGGCGCCGGAGCGCGACCAGCTGATCGTCGACTCGCTCGACGGCCGCCGCCACGAGCTGCACTACGACCAGCTGATCGTCGCGCTCGGATCGACGACGCGCTCGCTGCCGATCCCCGGTCTCGCCGAGCACGCGATGGGCTTCAAGACGCTGTCGGAGGCGATCGCGCTGCGCAACCGCGTGCTGTCGCTGCTGGAGATCGCCGAGACGGTGCCGGACGCCGAGACGCGCGCGGAGCTCCTCACGTTCGTGTTCGTCGGCGCCGGCTACGCCGGGCTGGAGGGCCTCGCCGAGCTGCAGGACTTCATGAGCGACGTGATCGACCTCTATCCGCGCTGCCGCGTGCAGGGGATGCGCTGGATGCTGGTCGAGGCGAAGGAGCGCGTGATGCCCGAGGTCGCGCCGCGGCTCGCGCACTTCGCCGAGCGCGAGCTGCAGGGGCGCGGCATCGAGATCCGCACGAACACGACGGTCGAGGAGGTCTCCGACCGCTGGGTGCGCCTCAAGGGCGGGGAGATCGTCCCGACGCGCACGATCGCCTGGACCGCGGGCGTGAAGCCGAACCCGGTCGTCGCGAGACTCGGCCTGCCGCTCACCGACGGCGGCCGCCTCGACGTCGACCGCACGATGCGCGTCCGCGGCCACGAGAACGTGTGGGCGATCGGCGACGCGGCCGCCGTGCCCGACCCGGCGCGCAAGGGCCAGCCGTCGCCGCCGACGGCGCAGCACGCGATCCGCCAGGGTCGCCGCGTCGCGCGCAACGTCGCGGCGGTGCTCGGCGCCGGCGGCAGCGTGAAGCCGTTCACGTACAAGACGAAGGGCGTCTTCGTCGACATGGGCCGCCACCAGGCGGTCGCCAGCACGATGGGGATCAGATGGCGCGGCTTCCCCGCGTGGTTCCTCGCACGCACCTACCACCTGGCGAACATGCCGGGCACGAAGCGCAAGCTGCGCCTCGTCGTCGACTGGACCGTCTCGCTGCTGTTCAGCCGCGACACGAGCGAGCTCGGCCAGCTCGGGCACCCGCCGGTGCTGGATGAGCACGCCGTCGTCGCGGATGGCGGCGAAGCTGCGGAAAGATAGCGCCAGAACGCATGCATTGGCTCCAAAATGGAAGTAGCATGTGCTTCCATGCCCAACGTGCAGATCAAGAACGTCCCACCTGAAACCCATCGCGTGCTGCGTGAGCGTGCCGCGAAGGCGGGGCAGTCGCAGCAGGAGTACCTGCTCGCGCTGCTCGTCGACGCCGCGCGGACGCCGACGCTCGACGAGATCTTCGAGCGGGTCGAGCAGCGGACCGGCGGCGGCATCTCGCTCGCCTTCGCAGCCGAGACGATCCGCGCCGATCGCGACTCCCGGTGATCGTCGTCGACGCCTCGGTGCTCGCGAACGTCATCGGCGGCGGTGAGAGCGGCCGGCGCGCCCGCGAGCGGTTGGCGGGGGCGCGGTTGCTGGCGCCGGAGTTCGTCGACTTGGAGGTCACGTCCGTGATCCGCCGTGCCCATCAGACAGGGCGGATGGGCGCCGAGCGGGCGATCCAGGCGCTCGCCGACCTCGCACTGCTGTCCATTTCACGCGTGACGCATACGCCGTTCTTGGGCCGTATCTGGGAACTGCGCGACAACGTGACCCCGTACGACGCCGCATACGTCGCGCTCGCCGAGGTCATGGAGGCGCCGCTGTTCACCGCTGACGCGCGTCTGTCGCGCGCGCCCGGCGTCCGTTGCGAGGTCGTGGTCGTCTCGTGAACGTCGTGTGCGTCCGCGCCTGAGTCGTCGTCCGCCCAGCTATCCTTGACGTACGTGACCGTCGCAGAGCAGCTGAAGACCGACCTGACCGCCGCTATGAAGGCGGGCGAGAAGGATCGCGTCGGCGCGCTGCGGCTGATCCTGTCCGAGCTGCAGAAGGACGCGAAGGAAGGCGCCGGCGATGAGCTGGCCGTGCTGCGCCGCGAGCGCAAGCGCCGCCTCGACGCCGCCACGCAGTTCCGCGACGGCGGGCGCGCAGAGCTGGCCGTGCAGGAGGAGGGCGAGGCGGAGCTGATCTCCGGCTACCTGCCGAAAGAGCTGTCCGACGACGAGATCGACGCGATCGTCGCGACGGCCGTCGCCGAGACGGGCGCCAGCTCGCCGAAGGACATGGGCCAGGTGATGAAGGCCGCGATGGCGACCGTCGCCGGTCGCGCCGACGGCAAGCGCGTCTCCGCGCGGGTCCAGGGGGCGTTGACATCGCAGTGAAGCGCCAGGTCGAGCTCGACAACGCCGTCGCCGCGGAGCTCGCGGGCACACAGGACGCGGTGCTGCGCACGCTGGAGGGCCATCTCGACTGCGACGTCTTCCTGCGCGGGAACATGCTCACGCTCGAAGGCGACGACGCCGCGGTCGAGTCTGGCATCCAGGTCGTGCGCGAGCTGAGCGACCTGATCGCGCAGGGGCACGAGATCGCGCCCGGCACGATCGACGCGGTGCAGGGCGCGCTCGACCAGCACGAGTCGCCCGGCCGGATCCTCGAGGACGTCGTCTGGCGCCACCGTTCGACGAAGGTCGCGCCGAAGACGGTCAACCAGAAGAGATACGTCGACTCGATCCGCCGCAACACGATCACGTTCGGCGTCGGTCCGGCCGGCACCGGCAAGACCTTCCTGGCGGTCGCGATGGCTGCCGCCGCGCTCTCGCGCCGCGAGGTCAACCGCATCATCCTCACGCGCCCCGCGGTCGAGGCCGGTGAGCGGCTCGGCTTCCTGCCCGGCGACCTGATGGCGAAGGTCGATCCCTACCTGCGGCCGCTGTTCGACGCGCTTCACGACATGATTGACCCCGAGCGCGTGTCGCAGTATCTGGAGCGCAGCGTGATCGAGGTCGCGCCGCTGGCGTTCATGCGCGGCCGCACGCTCAACGACAGCTTCATCATCCTCGACGAGGCGCAGAACACGAGCCCCGAGCAGATGAAGATGTTCCTCACGCGCCTCGGCTTCAACTCGAAGATGGTCGTCACCGGCGACGTCACCCAGATAGACCTGCCGACCGACCAGCAGTCCGGCCTCGTCGCCGTCGGCGAGGTGCTCGACGAGGTCGAGGGGATCGAGTTCATCCGCTTCGGCGGCGAGGACGTCGTGCGCCACAAGCTCGTGCAGCGGATCGTCGCCGCCTACGCGGATCATCAGCAGCGGCTGGCGCCGGAGCTGCGTCCCGCCGACCGCCGCCGGGCATAGGCGGGCGGGAGTCGGTCATGCTCGAAGTCGAGGTCATCGGGCTCGACGACGGCGTCGTCGATGAGCTGACGGCGCTCGACGTCGAGGAGCTGTGCATGCTCGCGTTCTCCTCGGCGGGGATCGAGGACGGGCACGTCGCCGTCGCGTTCGTCGACGAGCAGACGATCCAGACGCTCAACCGCGACCACCGCGGCAAGGACGCGCCGACCGACGTGCTGTCGTTCCCGATCGACGGGATCGACGCGGATGCGCCGGCTCAGAGATCCAACGGCGCGCCGCGCGAGCTGGGCGACGTCGTCATCTGCCCGCCCTGCACGGAGGACCTCAGCGAGGCGGTCGTGCACGGCGCGCTCCATCTCACCGGGATGGACCACGAGGTCGATGACGGCGAGATGCTCGCGCTGCAGGCCGAGCTGCTGCGCTGGGTGCAGGAGTGAGCACCCGCAGCGGGTTCGTCGCGCTCGCCGGACGCCCCAACGTCGGCAAGTCGACGCTCGTCAACGCGATCGTCGGGCGCAAGGTCGCGATCGTCTCCGACAAGCCGCAGACGACGCGCCGCGCGATCCGCGGCGTCGCCACGACCGATGACTCGCAGCTCGTGCTCGTCGACCTGCCGGGCGTGCAGCGCCCGCGCGACGCGCTCACGGCGCGCATGCAGCGGCGCGTCGAATCCGAGCTGGCGGACGCCGACGCGGCGCTGCTGCTCGTGAACGCGGTCCAGGGGATCGGCCCGGGCGATCGCTTCATCGCGTCGCTGCTGGCGGGCGCGAAGACGCCGGTCGTGGTGGCCGTCAACAAGGTCGACCGCTGCACCCGCGCGCAGATCGCGGCGACGCTGCAGGCGGCCGCCGAGCTCGGCGTCGGCGACGACTTCTTCCCGATCTCCGCGCGCACGGGCGAGGGCCTCGGGCCGCTCGTCGCGCACCTCGGCTCGCTGCTGCCTGCGAGCCCGTTCTTCTTCCCGGCGGAGGACAGCTCCGACCAGGCCGAGGAGGTCATGCTCGCCGAGCTGGTGCGCGAGCAGGTGCTGCGCCGCACGCGACAGGAGGTGCCGCACGCGGTCGAGGTAGAGGTCGAGGAGATCGAACAGCGCCGCCGCGATCTGATCGCCGTGCGCGCCGTCATGTGGGTCGAGGCCGACTCGCAGAAGGGCATCCTGATCGGCGCCGGCGGCGCGATGATCAGAGCGATCGGCACCGCCGCCCGCCGCGAACTGGAGCGCGAGCTCGGCTGCAAGGTCCACCTCGACCTCGCGGTCCGCGTCCGCAAGGCCTGGCGCAGCGACGACCGCCTGCTGGACCGGCTGGGGATCGAGTGAGCGATCCTATGCATACGCTGTAGACGACCCCGTCGCCTGTCGGGACACTGACGGGGCGATGAGCAATCTCGACCCGCGGACTATCGGCTGGAAGCGTCCCCGAACGCTAGACGGACGCCGGTACCCGCTGCACCTGCGGGAGTTCGAGGCGTACGACGACGTGATCGTTGCAGTCCTCGGGGAGATCGAGCCTGCGACGTTCGATGACATCGTGGCGCGACTCGACGATCGCAAGACGTCCGCCGCGCTGTCTGGCTGGATCACGTCGGCACGGTGGCGCGGGCTGATCGAGGTGGATCGCAGTACCCCTCGTCGCCGTCCATGGACGTACTCGCTCGGTCCGCGCGGCCGGAGTCGGCACACGGGCGTTGCATAGCCAGCAGGCCGGCAAACTGATGAGGGCCATGCGGAGCGCGAACCCGTTCCTGACCCGCAGCGGGCGGCCGCTGTTCGTCCGCTGTGCCGTGCTGTTCATCGACCTGATCGGCGTGCGCGAGATGAACATGAGCCCATACGCAGCAGGGAATCTCATCGCGCTGCACAACGCGGTGAGCATCATGCATCGCGACTTCTTTGGCGAAGCATCGCACTACCGGTCGGCGTTCTTTTCGGACACGCTCGTGCTTGCGGCGCCGGTTGACAGAGACACCGACGACACGACGGAGGTCGGCGATCTGATGTGGCAGGCGCTCTGGCTCCAGACCAATCTCCTCGCCGAGGGCTTCTTCGTCCGCGGCGGCCTCAGTCTCGGGAGCCTGCACGTCAGCGATCATGTGCTGTTCGGGCCGGCGCTCGTCGAGGCATACGACCTGGAGAGCAGAGCCGCCGTTCACCCGCGCATCGTCCTGAGTCGCGCCGCGGCCGAGACGCAACGGGGAGCGGCAGGCGGTTCGATGCTTCTGCGCGACGACGACGGCCAAACGTTCATCGACTACCTGGGCGCCGTGGTCGAGGAACCTGACGATCCGACTGCGATGCTCAGGTTCCATCGAGACACGGTCGTCGATCGCCTGCACCGTAGTCGCGCGAGCAAGCGCCGCTGGGCGAAGTACCGGTGGCTCGCGGAGTACCACAACGCGGTCGTTCGGCGACGGATACCGCGGGCCGGCGAGCTGCTCGTCGCGACGCCCGCCATGACGTGGCAGTTCACCTCGTTCGCGTGAGGCGTGAGCGTCGGGCCGGGCGGACGCTCGCGACCAGCACCACCACGCTCACGCCCGCCAGCACCAGCGCCAGCTCGTGCAGGCCGGCCGTGTCGACGCCGCCGGCGAACACGACGCCGAGCAGTGAGGTGGAGAGGACCGCGCCGACGAAGCGGCAGGTCTGGAAGATGCCGGCGGCGGCGCCGGTGCGCGCGGGATCGCTCGCTCTGTAGAGCGCCGACTGCAGGCCGAGGTTGTTGAAGCCGATCGGGATGCCGAGCACGACCGTGACGAGCAGGATCGTCCACAGCGGCGTGCTCGGCGAGAAGGCGAGCAGCAGCAGCGTGCCCGCGAGGTAGCCGGCTGCGCCGATCAGCAGCGCGGGCCGCTCGTCGCGCCGGGCGACGATGCGCGCCGCGACGGGCGTGGCGAACACCGCCATGCCCGCGAGCGGGATCATCAGCACGCCCGCCCCGCCCGAGCCGTACCCGCGCACCGCCTCGAGCCACAGCGGCAGCGCGAAGAAGACGCCGAACGCGACGACGTTCACGAGCAGGTAGCGGACGCAGACGCCGAGCAGCGCGCGGTTCCCCGCCAGCATCCGCACGTCGAGGAAGGGGTCCTCGCGGCGGCGGTCGCTCCAGACGAGCGCCGCACCCGCCAGCAGCGCGACGGGCACCAGCTCCCACAGCGGCGTGCCCGCGAGCGACAGCAGCAGCGCCAGCACGCTGGCGAGCAGCAGCGTGAAGGCGGCGATCCCGGGCAGGTCGACGGTGCGTCGCACGGTCGCGAGGCCGAGCCCACGCGCGTGCTGCGGGTCGCGCGGCAGCCACCGCAGCGACAGCGGCAGCGCGACGATGCCCAGCGCGACGTTGACGAGGAAGATCGCCTGCCAGCCGGCGAGCGCCACGAGCGCCCCTCCGAGCGCCGGCCCGAGCGCCGCGCTCGAGGAGCCGGCGATCGTGATCGCCGCCAGCGTGCGCGGCGCCGGCGGACGACCGCCGGAGGCGTTGCGCAGCAGCGCGAGCCCCGCGGGAAACCCGGCCGAGGTACCGGCTGCGAGCAGCAGCCGAGCGCCGATCAGCCAGCCGAAGCTCGGCGCGAGCGGGCCGAGCACGCCCGCGATCGCGATCAGGACGAAGCCGGCGCACTGGATCCGGCGCGGGCCGAGCTGGTCGGCGAGCCGGCCGAGCACCGACTGGCCGACCGCCGTCACGAGGTAGAAGCTCGACACGAGCCATGACAACGACACGACGCTGACGTCGAAGTCGCCGCGGATGCGCACGAGCGCGACTGCGATCATCGACGAGTTGATCGGGTTCAGGACGGTCCCGAGCAGGATCGCGGCGAGCGCGCGCGGTGGGACGCGCGTGGGCGACTCGGCTGCGGCGGGCGAGGCCATCGCCGGCACGCTAGCGTCCGCGCGATGGGGCGGACCCGATGGGATCCCGGACCGTCGCACCCGCGGCTCGCCGATGCGGCGGTGGACGTATGGCACGCCGACCTTGCGGCGGCAGTCGCGCGCGGCGACGGCCGCGCCGCGCTGTCCGACGACGAGCGCGAGCGCGCGGCGCGCTTCGCACGCCCCGAGGACGGCGAGCGCTGGGCGGCGGGGCGCGGGATCCTGCGCGCGCTGCTCGCCGCCTATACCGGCGCTGATTCGCGCGAGCTGCGCTTCGAGGCCGGCCCGCACGGCAAGCCGCGGCTCGCCGGCGAGGAGCGGCTGCGCTTCAACCTCTCGCACTCGGGCGACGTCGCGCTCTACGCGATCGCGCTCGAGCGCGAGGTCGGGGTCGACGTCGAGCTGCCGCGCCGCGCGGTCGACCACGTCGCGATCGCGCGCCGGATCCTCGGCGACGACGAGGCCGAGCGCCTGCAAGCGCTCGATCCGCATGAGCGCGAGCGCGAGTTCCTGCGCGCGTGGGTGCGCTGGGAGGCGGTCCTCAAGTGCCGCGGGACGGGCATCGGCGGCGCCGGCGCGCCGTCCGGCGGCCCGGAACCGTGGGTCGAGCAGCTCGACATCGGCGACCCCGCGGCTTCCGCGCTTGCCGTCGAGGGCGGCCCGTGCGCGGTGCGCTGCTGGCGATGGTCGCCCGCCGCTGCGTGACTGCGCCCTACAATCTCCCGACTGATGTCCGACTCCGCCATCGCGTTCGACGACCGCGGCCTCGTCCCGTGCATCGCGCAGGACTGGCGGACGGGCGAGGTGCTGACGCTCGCCTACATGAACAGGGAAGCGCTCGAGCGCACGCGCGCCACCGGCGAGGTGCACTACTGGAGCCGCTCGCGCAACGAGCTGTGGCACAAGGGCGCGACGAGCGGCAACGTGCAGAAGCTGCGCGCGCTGCGCGTCGACTGCGACGGCGACGCGCTGCTCGCGCTCGTCGAGCCGGCCGGCCCCGCCTGTCACACGGGCGAGCGCACCTGCTTCTTCACGGGCGACCTGACGCCGGGCGCGCCGTACGAGACGCTGCCGACCCTGGAGCGCACGATCGAGCAGCGCGCCGCCGCCGCGGACACGTCCAGCTCCTACACCGCCAAGCTGCTTGCCGATCCCGGGCTCGCGGGCGAGAAGGTGGAGGAGGAGGCCGAGGAGGTCGTGCGCGCGGTGCGCGAGGAGAGCGACGAGCGCGTCGCGAACGAGGCGGCCGACGTGCTCTACCACCTCGCCGTCCTGCTGCGCAGCCGCGGGCTGAGCCTCGCCGACGCCGAGCGCGTGCTCGACGCGCGCAGCCGCTGACCCGATGGCGCCCTCCGACGCACCGCCCGCGCCCGCCGTGCACGTGACGCCCTCGCTCGACGAGGTGCGCGAGCTGGCGGCCGAGCACAACCTGATCCCGCTGCGGCACACGTTCGTGGAGGACTGCGAGACGCCGATCTCCGCGTTCCTGAAGCTGCGCGGCGACGGGCCCGCGTTCCTGCTGGAGTCGGCGGAGCAGGGCCGCGTCGGGCGCTGGTCGTTCATCGGCTTCAAGCCGCGCAGCGTGCTGCGCTGGTCGCTGGGCGACTCGGGCGACCCGTACGAGCTGGCCGCGCAAGAGGTCGCGCGCCAGCGCCAGGCGCCGCTGCCGGATCTGCCGCCGTTCTCCGGCGGCGCCGTCGGCTGCTTCGGCTACGACCTCGTGCGCACCGTCGAGCCGCTGGCCGAGCCGAACCCCGACCCGCTCGGCCTGCCCGATCTCGCGCTGATGCTGACCGACGTGATGGTCGCGTTCGACCACCTGCGCCGCGAGCTGACGATTCTCGCGAACGTCTACGCGGACGACGACGACCTCGAGCGCTCCTACGCCGAAGCGGTCGAGGCGATCGCCGACGTGCGGCGCCGGCTCGCGGGGCCGGTGCCGCAGCCGGCGCAGGCGCCGAGGCACGACCGCACCGCGCCGACCTGGACGAGCAACATGCCGCCGGAGCAGTTCGAGGGGATGGTCGAGCGGATCGTCGAGTACATCCACGCCGGCGACGCCTACCAGGTCGTGCCGAGCCAGCGCTGGTCGGCCGAGGTGCCGGTCGAGGCGTTCTCGATCTACCGCGGCCTGCGCGCCGTCAACCCGAGCCCGTACATGTACTTCCTCGACTTCGGCGACTTCGAGATCGCCGGCGCGTCGCCCGAGCCACTCGTGACCGTCCACGACGGGCGGATCGAGACGCGCCCGATCGCCGGGACGCGTCCGCGCGGCACGAGCGTCGAAGACGACAAGCGGATCGCCCAGGAGCTGCTCGCCGACGAGAAGGAGCGCGCCGAGCACGTGATGCTTGTCGACCTCGGCCGCAACGACGTCGGGCGCGTGAGCGAGTACGCCTCCGTGCGCGTCGACGCGTACATGGAGATCGAGGCCTACAGCCACGTCATGCACATCGTCTCGCGCGTGTCGGGACGGCTGCGCGAGGGCGTCGGGCCGCTCGATGCGCTGCGCTCCATCCTGCCGGCGGGTACGCTCTCTGGCGCGCCGAAAGTCCGTGCGATGCAGATCATCGACGAGCTCGAGCCCGTCAAGCGCGGGGGATACGGCGGCGCGATCGGCTACCTGTCCTACACCGGCGATCTCGACACGTGCATCCACATCCGGACGGTCGTCGTGAAGGACGGCGTCGCGCACGTGCAGGCGGGCGGCGGCACGGTCGCCGACGCGAAGCCGGACTACGAGCTGCGCGAGTCGGAGGCGAAGTCGCGTGCGGTCAAGCAGGCGATCGAGCTGGCGGTGGCGCAGCCTGAATGGCCATGAGGGTCCTCGTCCTCGACAACTACGACTCGTTCACCTACAACCTCGTCCAGTACCTGGGCGAGCTGGGGGCGGACGTCGAGGTCGTGCGCAACGACCACGCGACCGTCGGCGACCTGCTGCTGCGCGGCTATGCCGCCGTCGTCGTCTCGCCCGGCCCGTGCACGCCCGACGAGTCGGGCATCTCGCTGGAGGCGGTGCGCGCGTTCCCCGAGGCCGGGATCCCGACGCTCGGCGTCTGCCTCGGACACCAGGCGATGGCGCAGGCATTCGGCGGGCGCGTCGTGCGCCACGAGCCGGTGCACGGCAAGATCTGCGAGATCGAGCACGACGGGCGCACGATCTTCCAAGGACTCCCGAACCCACTCACCGTCGGGCGCTACCACTCGCTCGTCGCCGAGGAGTCCTCGCTGCCGGCGGAGCTGGAGGTCAGCGCGCGCGGCGGCGGCGTGATCCAGGCGATCCGCCACCGCACGCTGCCGGCCGAGGGGATCCAGTTCCACCCCGAGTCGGTCCTCACGCCCGACGGCATGGAGCTGCTGCGCAGCTTTCTCGCTGCGGGGACGCGTGCGGCGGTCGGGGGGATCGCCTGACATGAGCGGCCCCGAACGCGACGTGATCACGCGCTCGATCGACGCACTTGCGAGCGGCGAGGACATCGGCGCCGACGGCGCTGGCGCGGTGCTGGCCGAGATCATGGCCGGCAACGCGACCGAGGCGCAGATCGCCGCGTTCCTGATCGCGCTGCGCACGAAGGGCGAGACGGTCGAGGAGATCGCCGGCCTGGCGCGCACGATGCGCGAGCTGGCGGCTCACGTCACGATCGAGCACACGCAGGACGACCTGCTCGACGTCGTGGGAACGGGCGGCGGGCGCCAGACGTTCAACGTCTCCACGACCGCCGCGCTGATCGCCGCCGGCGCCGGCTGCACGGTGGCCAAGCACGGCAACCGCTCGGCGACCGGCCTGTCGGGCGCGGCCGACGTGCTGGAGGCGCTCGGCGCGCGCATCGACCTCGACGCGGCCGCGGTCGGCCGCTGCGTGGACGAGATCGGCTTCGGCTTCATGTTCGCGCCCACGCACCACGCCGCCACGCGCTATGTGATCCCGGTGCGCAGACAGCTCGCCGTGCGCACGATCTTCAACTTCCTCGGTCCGCTCACGAACCCGGCCGGCGTCACGCGCCAGCTGACGGGCGTCGCCGACCGCCGCTACCTCGACGCGATCGCCGGCGCCTTCGCGCAGCTCGGCGCCACGCATGTGCTCGTCGTCTCCAGCGACGACGGGCTCGACGAGCTGTCGACGTGCGCGCCGAGCGCGGTCGTGGAGGTGCGCGACGGAGCGATCGAGCACTTCACGGTGACCGCCGCCGACGCCGGTCTTGACGCCGCCCAGCCGGACGAGCTGAACGGCGGCACGCCCGAGGTCAACGCCGAGATCGCGCGGCGGATCCTCGCCGGCGAGCGCGGCGCCCCGCGCGACGTCGCCGTGCTCAACGCGGGCGCCGGCGTGTACGCCGGCGGGCATGCGGAGACGTTGGAGGCCGGCGTGCGCGCGGCCGAGGCGGCGATCGACTCCGGCGCGGCCGCGACCGTGCTGGAGCGCTATGTCGCGTTCACCCAGGAAGCCGCGAGGGAGGCATCGTCAGCGTGAACACGCTCGAGCGCATCGTCGACTCGACCCGCCGCGAGGTGCAGCAGCGCCGCGACGCGATCCCGCTCGCGACGCTGGAGCAGCAGCTGATCGCGCGCGGGGAGGACCGCCCCTTCACCGAGGCGCTCGTCCACCCGGGCATCTCCGTGATCGCCGAGCACAAGCGCCGCTCGCCGTCGGCCGGCGCGATCCGCGACGGCGTGAGCGTCGAGGACGTCGTCTGCGCCTACGAGCGCGCCGGCGCCGCGGCGCTCTCGATCCTCACCGAGGGCCCGCACTTCGGCGGCTCGCTGGAGGACCTGCGCGCGGCGCGCGCGGCGACGCGCCTGCCGATCCTGCGCAAGGACTTCGTCGTGGACCAGTACCAGCTGTTCGAGTCGGCCGCCGTCGGCGCCGACGCGATCCTGCTGATCGTCGCGGCGCTGGAGCCGCGCGAGCTGGCGCGCCTGCACCACGAGGCGCTCGCGCTCGACCTCGACGTGCTCGTCGAGGTCCACGACGAGCGCGAGCTGGAGGTCGCGCTCGAGCTCGACGCCGATGTGATCGGCATCAACAATCGCGACCTGACCGACTTCAGCGTCGACCTGGCGCGCACGTTCGAGCTGCTCGTCGACATCCCCGCCGGCAAGACCGTCGTCTCGGAGTCGGGCATCGCGACGCGCGACCAGCTCGACGAGCTCGAACGCGTCGGCGTCGACGCGGTGCTCGTCGGTGAGGCGCTGATGCGCGCGGACGACGTCGAAGCCGCCTGCCGCACGCTCACCGGGCAGGGCGAGGCGTCGGTTTAGCCCGCATTGAGTCCCACCAGACACACTGACTCCGTCGCATGCGAACGGTCCTCCGCTCTCCCTTCGTCGCCGCGCTGATCGGCGGCGCCGTCGTCGCCGTCGCGCTGCTCGTGCTCGACGGCGGCGGTGGCGGCGGCACGACGACGACGATCGTGCAGCAGGCGCCGATAGCGAGCACGCAGGCCTCGTCGTCGAGCGCGGGCGACGCGGGTCTCACCGCGCACGACATCTACATTCGCGACGCGCCCGGCGTCCTCTACGTCCGCTCGGTGCTCGGCTCCAGCTCGTCCAACTCGCCGTTCGGGACGGACCAGGGTGGCGGCGAGGCGACCGGCACCGGCTTCGTGATCGACAGTAGCGGCAACATCCTCACCAACTACCACGTCGTCGAGGGTGCGACGTCGGTCAGCGTCGGCTTCGACGACCAGCGCGTCGTGCCGGCGAGAGTGCTCGGCACCGATCCGACGAACGACCTCGCGCTGCTGCACGTCGACCCCTCCGGGCTGAAGCTCGTCCCGCTGCAGCTCGGCGACTCGAAGACCGCGCAGGTCGGCGACCCGGTGCTCGCGATCGGCAACCCGTTCGGGCTGGACCGTACGCTCACGACCGGCGTCGTCTCGGCGCTCCAGCGCCAGATCACCGCACCCAACGGCTTCGCGATCCAGCACGTGATCCAGACCGACGCGCCGATCAACCCGGGCAACTCCGGCGGTCCGCTGCTCGACGCGGCCGGCCGGGTGATCGGCATCAACTCGCAGATCATCAGCGGCGGGTCGGGCAGCGGCAACGTCGGGATCGGCTTCGCGGTGCCGATCGACACGGCCAAGAAGCTGCTGCCGCAGCTCAAGCAGTCCGGCTCGGTCGTGCACGCCTATCTGGGCATCACCGGCGCGACGATCGACGCGTCGCTCGCCGACCTGCAGCTCAAGGTCGACCGCGGCGTGCTCGTCCAGACGGTCGAGCCGAGAGGCCCGGCCGCCACCGCCGGGCTGCGCGGCGGCACGGTCGACAGCCAGGTCAACGGCGCGCGCATCATGCTCGGGGGCGACGTGATCCAGTCGTTCGACGGGCGAGCGATCGGCTCGATGAGCGATCTCACCGGCGACATCGCGTCGCACAAGCCGGGCGACCGCGTCAGCGTCGGGATCCTGCGCAGCGGCAGCGCGAAGCAGCTGACGGTGACGCTCGGCACGGCGCCGAGACAGGCGCCGGGGCAGACGCAGACCACGTCGCCGTAGGGTCGCGCCGTCCGCGGCCGGCGGCGCCTACGATAGGGGCGTGTCCGAGGACCCGACGCGCATCAAGTTCTGCGGCATCGCCCGCCTGGAGGACGCCGAGCAGGCGGCCGAGCTGGGCGCCTGGGCGGTCGGGATGATCTTCTGGCCGCAGTCGCCGCGACGCTGCTCGCGCGCGGAGGCCGAGGCGATCGGCGCCGCGCTGCACCGCCGCACCGAGCTCGCCGGGGTGTTCGTCAACGCGCACCTCGACACGGTCGCCGAGGCCGCAGACGCGTTCGGGCTCACGTTGCTGCAGTTCCACGGCGACGAGGGCCCCGTCTACTGCGGCGAGGCCGCGCGCCGCACCGGCGCCAAGGTGATCAAGGCGGCGCGCGTCGCCGGGCGCGCCGACGTGCGCGACCTGCGCGCCTTCCAGACCGACTTCCACCTGCTCGACGCGCACGTGCCGGGCAAGCAGGGCGGGACCGGCGAGACGTTCGCGTGGGAGCTCGCGCGCGAGCATCCGCGCGACCGCCCGCTGATCCTCAGCGGCGGCCTCACGCCGGACAACGTCGCCGACGCGATCGCGGCGGTGCGGCCGTTCGCGGTCGACGTCGCCAGCGGCGTCGAGTCGGCGCCGGGCGTGAAGGACCAGGCGAAGATGGCGGCGTTCGCTCAGGCCGTGCGGGCAACCGACCCGGTCGCCCAGCCGGAGCACGCCGCGTGAGCGCCGGGCTCGAGCACCGCTACGGCCCCTACGGCGGCCAGTACGTGCCCGAGACGCTGATGCCCGCGCTGGCCGAGCTGGAGGCCGCGTGGCTCGACGCCCAGCGCGACCCCGCCTTCACCGAGCGCCTGAGAGAGCTGCTGCACGACTACGTCGGCCGTCCGACACCGCTGTATCTCGCCGAGCGGCTGTCCGAGGCGGCCGGACGCACCGTCTACCTCAAGCGCGAGGACCTCAACCACACCGGCGCGCACAAGATCAACAACGCGATCGGGCAGGCTTTGCTCGCCAAGCGGATGGGCAAGCCGCGCGTGATCGCCGAGACGGGCGCCGGCCAGCACGGCGTCGCAACCGCGACCGCCTGCGCGCTGCTCGACCTTGAGTGCGTCGTCTACATGGGCACCGAGGACATGCGCCGCCAGAAGCCGAACGTCGAGCGGATGGGGCTGCTGGGCGCGCGGGTCGAGCCGGTCGAGGCGGGCACGCGAACCCTCAAGGAGGCCTGCTCGGCGGCGATCCGCGACTGGGTCACGAACGTCGCCACGACGCACTACATCCTCGGCACGGCCGCCGGCCCGGCGCCGTACCCGGCGCTCGTGCGCGACCTGCAGCGCGTGATCGGCGAGGAGGCGCGCGCGCAGCTGCTCGAGCGCGAGGGGCGCTTGCCGCAGCGCGTGATCGCCTGCGTCGGCGGCGGCTCGAACGCGATCGGCATCTTCACGCCGTTCCTGGCCGACGCGGACGTCGAGCTGATCGGCGTCGAGGCGGCGGGGGAGGGGATCGACACCGGTCGCCACGGCGCGCCGCTGACGGTCGGCGAGCGGCCGGGGATCCTGCACGGCGCCTACTCGGCGGTGATGCAGGACGCCGACGGGCAGATCCTCGAGGCGCACTCGATCTCGGCCGGGCTCGACTACCCGGGCGTCGGGCCCGAGCACGCGTGGCTGCGCGACACCGGCCGCGCGCGCTACGAGGCGGTCACCGACGCGGAGGCTTTGGCTGCGCTGCAGCGGCTGGCGCGGCTGGAGGGGATCATCCCGGCGCTCGAGTCGTCGCATGCGATCGCGTGGGCGTTGGTGAACGGCGGCGATTCGGATCTCGACATCGTGTGCCTCTCGGGCCGCGGCGACAAGGACCTCGCCGAGGTGATCCGGCGGATCGAGCCGGAGCGGGCGCATGGACTCGACGCGGATGCGAGCGTGCCGGGCGGGCCGGCAGAGGCGTGAGCGTGAGCGGGATCGAGCGGATCGCGGCCGCGTTCGCGGCGAGCGGCAAGCGCGCGGCGCTGATGCCGTACCTGATGGGTGGCTTCCCCGACATGGCGACCTCGCTCGCGATCGGCGAGGCGTACGCCGACGGCGGCGCCGACCTCGTCGAGTTGGGCGTGCCCTTCTCCGACCCGCTCGCGGACGGGCCGGTGATCCACGCCGCGGGCGTCAAGGCGCTGCGCAACGGAGCGACCGTAGGGCAGATCCTTGAGCTGGGGGCGGCGCTGGCGCCGCGCGTCCCCGTGGTGCTGATGTGCTACGCCAACATCGTCTACGCGCGCGGCTTCGAGGCCTTCTGCGCAGCGCTGCGCGAGCACGACATCAGCGGCCTGATCGTGCCCGACCTGCCGCTCGAGGAGGCGCCCGAGCTGCGCGTCGCCTGCGACGCGCAGGGGATCGCGCTCGTGCCGCTCGTCGCGCCGACGACGCCGCCGGAGCGGCTGGCGCGCATCGGAGCGCTCGCGCGCGGCTTCCTCTACGCCGTCTCGCTCGTCGGCACGACGGGAGAGCGCGGCGCACTCGCCGCGGACCTCGCGGGTTTCCTGGAGCGCGCTGCGGCGGCGAGCGAGGTGCCGGTCGCGGTCGGCTTCGGCATCGGCACGTCCGAGCAGGCGGCGGCGGCGGTCGACGCGGGCGCCGCCGGCGTGATCGTCGGCAGCCGGCTCGTGCGCGCCGCGGGGGAGGCGGCCGACCCGGCCGCCGAGGTACGCGAGATCGTCGCCGCGATGGCCACCGCGCTCGGCGCGCCTTCCGCCGAGGCCATTCGCTAGGATCTCGCGCGCTATGGGCCTCGCACTCACCGCCGCACTCGCCTTCTGCCTGTGGGTCCTCATGTGGGGGCTCGGCACCAGCGGCCTCGACGGCATGCTCGTCACGCTGCTGATCCTCGTGATCGGCGCGACCGTCAAGTCACTCGGCCAGTTCCTGCCCGGCGCCTCCCAGCGCCGCAAGGGCTCGTCGGGCGGCTGGTAGTCACACCGCATTTTTGCGTAATATGGCTCCTGCTGTGTGACTGCTAGTCACACGGTCACCACGTGGATCGGGGGATGCCATTGACCGAACGGGGGCGCGTACCGCGCCGCCTGTCATCCGACGGGCCCATCGGGACCGGTGCCGCGGCCAATCCGCGGCCGACGAAAGGATGAGACATGCGACGACGCATCATGCTGCCGGCGCTCGCGGGAGCGCTCGTCTTGCTGGCGATCAGCTCGCTGGCGCACGCCAGTCAGGGCATCGAAGTGGGCAGAGAAGCGAGTGAACAGACGCTGACGTCCTCGGCGGTCACCTTCAGGGCCGAAGCGTTCACGATCAGATGCCCGCTCACGCTCAGAGGCGAGGTCGACGAAGTGATAGCCAAATCGGCGGGCCTGGTCGGAGGGGCGATTCTGGAATCAGCAGTGGGAACGTGCGAAGGCGGCACGGTTTCGTTCCTAGCCGCGAGCTTCCCATGGGAACTCGAGTACACCTCGTTCTCCGGCACGCTACCGGCGATATCCGGCGTCAGGTTCGAAATCCCGAGAGTCTCCGGCAGCGGGACTGTGCTCGGGATCAGGTGCCTATACGAAGGGACGCTGCACGGAACGTTGAACGGGACGAGAGCGACGCAGGTCACGATCTCCGAAAGCACGCTCTCGCTCAAGGAAGGCTCGCTCTGTCCCAGAACCGAGACGGTGTCCGGGACGCTCAGCACCAGTCCGACGATGACCCTCGCGCTATACGCAGGCGAAAACGGCGGTACGGGCAGATTCGCCGCGACCCCCAGCTCGCTCTCGTACGGCACCCGGGCGGTCGATTCGGAAACCAGCCTCTCGACGTCGCTCGAAAACAGCTACGCCGACCGGGCGATTCACATACGAAGAATAACGGTGAGCGGCGGGGGCGCCAGCAGATTCACCACCGCGATCACGCTCGGCCCAGGTGAGCAGCTGCGCATCCGTGCCCTGAGCAGCTCGAGCTTCGGCATCAGATTCAGACCGACGGCGGCGGGCAACTACGCCGCGACGGTCGAACTGTGGGGGGCAAGCAACACCACCCCGATCCTCCAAATACCGGTGTCCGGGGAAGCCTAGGACGGAACGCGGCTAACCGAAGAACGTCCGTGCGATCTCCAGGTAGCGCAGGTCGACGGTCTTGATGCCGTCGACCTGCTCGAGCGGGATGCTCGTCATCTCGGTGCCGTGCAGCGCGACCATGCGGCCGGTCTCGCCAGCCATCACGAGATCGGCCGCGTGCACGCCGTACTGGGTCGCCAGCACGCGGTCGGTCGCGGTCGGAGTGCCGCCGCGCTGCACGTGGCCGAGCGTCGTGACGCGCGTCTCGTAGCCGGTGAGCGCCTCGATCTCGACCGCGAGCGCCGTGCCGATGCCGCCAAGGCGCGGGTACCCGTAGGTGTCGACCTCGTCGGAGGCGCGGACCTGCCGTCGCTCGCCCGACGCGAACGCGAGCTGCGCTCCCTCGGCCACGACGATGATCGAGAAGTCCTTGCCGCGCTCGTGGCGGCGCATGATCGCCGCAGCGACCTCCTCGACGGTGCTCTCCAGCTCGGGGATGAGGATCGCGTCGGCGCCGCCGGCGATCCCTGCGAAGACGGCGATCCAGCCGGTGTTGCGGCCCATCACCTCGACGACCATCACGCGGTCGTGCGACTGCGCGGTCGTGTGCAGGCGATCCAGGGCCGACGTGACCGTCTGCACGGCGGTGTCGAAGCCGAACGTGTAGTCGGTGCCGACGACGTCGTTGTCGATCGTCTTCGGCACGCCGATCACGGGCAGGCCCAACTCCTCCGACAGGCGGCGGGTGATCATCATCGTGTGCTCGCCGCCGATCGCGATCACCGCGTCGAGCGGATCTGCAGCCTGCGCGGCGCGCACCTTCTCCAGCCCCTCCGGCTCGCGGAACGGGTTGTAGTTCGAGGTCGAGAGGATCGTCCCGCCGAGCGGCAGGATCCCCGAAACGCCCCTCTGGTCGAGTACGACGTGGTCGCGCTCCGCAAGGCCGCGGTACCCGCGTCGCAGGCCGATCGGCTCGTGGCTGTGCAGCAGCAGCCGCCGGGCCGCTGCGCGGATGACCGCGTTGAGGCCGGGGCAGTCGCCGCCGGCGGTGAGGATCCCGACCCGCATCGTGAGGCAGCCTAACCCCTCGGCAGGTCAGGCAACCTAGAATGCCCGCCGGTGTCCGGTCGCGTCCTGCTCCGATTCGCGCTGACGCTGACCGTGTGCGCGGTCGCGTTCTCGGGCTGCGGGAGCTCGGTGAAGAGAGAGCCGCCGCTGCCCGGCACGCGTCTGGACATCTACAGCTCGCTGCCGCGGCGCGGGCCGCTGCGCGCCCTCGCCGCCGAGACGCTTGCGGCCGAGCGGCTCGCGCTCGCGCAGGACGGCGGCCGCGTCGGCCGGTATCGCGTGCAACTGGACGCGCTCGACGCCTCGACGGTCGGAGCGGGCCGCTCCGACCCCGGCCAGATCTCCCAGAACGCCGGCCTGGCCGCGCAAGACCCGTCGACCGTCGCCTACCTCGGCGAGATGGCGACGGGCACGTCCGCGATCGCGATCCCGCTGTTGAACGAGGCGGGGATCCTCGAGGTGAGCCCGCTCGACCCGGCGATGGCGCTCACGA
>CAZGJV010000024.1:47803-49639 GCA_964525715.1 uncultured Conexibacter sp.
AGCCCGCTCGACCCGGCGATGGCGCTCACGACGGGCAGCCTCGCGATCGCCGGGTCGCCGGAGCGCTTCTATCCGAAGATCAAGGACGGCGGGCGCACGTTCGCGCGCGTCGTGCCGTCGGATCGCAGCGAGGTGGACGCGCTGCTCGCCGCAATGCGGGAGAACGGCGTGCGGCGCCTCGCGCTGCTGACGGACGAGGACCCCACCGGCCGCGCGCTCACGACCGACCTGCAGGCGAAGGCTCGTGCGGCTGGGATCGCCATCGTCGTCAGTCAGGAGATCGACGAGCAGGCGCTGAGAGACGACGGCTCGATCGCGCAGGTGCTCGCCGCCAGACCGGACGCCGCGCTCGACGCGACCGGAGCGCGGCCCCGCGCGGCGCGCCTGTGGCGCGAGCTGACGGCCGCCGACCCGCTGCTCCAGCTCTACGCGCCCGCGAGCCTCGCCGACCCAAGCTTCGTCGCGGCCCTCGGGCCGGCGGCCGCCGTCGCGCACGTGACCCAGCCGCTGCCCGGCGACGGCGGCGCAGTCGCGCGCCGCTTCGTGCGCGCGTTCGCGGCGCGCTACGGCTACGTGCCGTCGCCGCAGGCGCGCTTCGGCTACGAGGCGATGCGCGGCGTGCTGGCGGCGATCCGCCGCGCCGAGGCCGACGTGAGGGGCGGCCGCATCACGCGCGCGCAGGTCGTGCACGCCTACTTCCGCACGGCTCCGCGTGCCAGCGTGCTCGGTCCGTACGCGATCGACGCGGCGGGCGACACGTCGCTGCGGCGTTGGGGGGTGTTCGACGTGGTGGACGGCGAGCTGCGCCTGGTGGCGGCGCTCGACGGCCCTTCAGGCGAGCGCTGAGCGCAGCGCCTCGTCCAGCTCGGGGTGCGCGAAGGCGAAACCGAGCGCGAGCGGGCGGATCGGCACGGCGCGCTGGCCGGTCGTGACGATCTGCTCCATCTCTCCGTAGAGCGCCTTCAGTGCGAGCCGCGGAACCGGCGCGACCGCGGGACGGTGCAGGGCGCGACCGAGCGCCTTTGAGAAGTCGCGATTGGTGACGGGCTGCGGTGCGCTGCCGTTGAGCGGGCCGCTCCATTCCGCGCGGTCGAGCGCGGCCAGATAGAGGCTCACGAGATCGTCGGCGTGGATCCACGGCATCCACTGCTTCCCGCCGGCGACCGGACCGCCGGCGCCGGCGCGGAACGGCGGCAGCATCTTCGCCAGCGCGCCGCCGGCGGGGTCGAGCACGACGCCGGTGCGCACGACCGCCACCCGCACGCCCAGCTCGCTCGCCGCCTGCGCCGCGCGCTCCCACGCGACGCACACGTCGGCGAGGAAGCCCTCGCCGGGCGGGGTGGACTCGGGCACCTCCTCCTCGCCGCGCGGCCCGTAGTAGCCGACGGCGGAGGCGGACGCGAGTACGCGCGGGCGCGGCTCGGCGCTGCGCAGGCCCGCGACGAGGTTCGCGGTGCCGCTCTCGCGGCTCGTGCGGATGCGCTCCTTCGCGGCGGCGCTCCAGCGCTGCGCGACCGGCTCGCCGGCGAGGTGGATCACGCCGTCGCGGCCGGCCAGCGCACTTGCCGGCGCCGGCTCGTGCAGCGGGTCCCAGCGCTCGGCCTGGATGCCGGAACCGAGCCGCTCTCTCGCGCGCGCCGGCTCGCGCGACAGCACGGTCACCTCGTCGCCGCGGCGCGCCAGCGCGGCGACGAGCCGTGTGCCGATCAGCCCCGTCGCTCCGGTCACCGTCACCCGCATGGGGCGAGTCCTACCCGATTCGCGCAGGAAGCGTCAGGCCGCGCCGACGTGCAGCTCGTCGGCCGGCGCGAAGCCGACCTCGTTGTGCGCGTGGGC